>NZ_JBVJAH010000018.1:0-137411 GCF_055590785.1 Streptomyces sp. NPDC041796 | reverse complement strand
AAAATAAGGGGGGGAGCGGGGCAAAACCACCAACACCCCCCCCCCCCCCCCCCCCCCCCCCCCCCCCGCGCCGGCCGGCCGGAGATCGTCGTGGCGGTGGTCGACGGCCTCGTCGCCCTCGGCCACCCGGGACTCGCCGGCGGACACCTGCGCGTGCTGCCCGGCGGGGCCGGCGACCGGGGCGGGCAGGGTGACGATCCCTGCCGTCCGACGGGCGACGACGCGTCCTGCCGCCACGGCACCTACGTCGTCGGACTCCTCGGCGCCGGCCGCACCTCGCGGCCGCCCGGCATCTGCCCAGGCTGCACCTTCCTGCTGCGCCCCATCTTCGGGGCGGGCCGCGTCACCGGCCGACCCGCCGCCCCCGCCCTCCCGGTCACCCCGGCCGCGCGGCCGGAGGACCTCGCGGCTGCCATCGTCGAGTGCGTCGACGCCGGCGCCCGGGTGCTGAACCTGAGCGTCGCGCCCGACCGCCCCTCCAGCACGGACCACCGCGAGCTGGAGTGGGCGCTCGACCACGCGGCCAACCGGGGCGTGATCACGATCGTGGCCGCCGGGAACCAGGGCGCGGTCGGCACCTCCGTCCTCACCCGCCACCCGTGGACCGTCCCCGTGGTCGCGTACGACCGGCGGGGCCGGCCGATGAACCTCTCCAATCTGGGCGGTTCGATCGGCGCACGCGGCCTCGGTGCTCCGGGCGAGGGAGTCGTCGGCCTCGGCCTCGGCGTCGACGGCCGCCCGCTGGCGGTCACCGGCACGAGCGCGGCCGCCCCGTTCGTGGCCGGCGCCTTCGCACTGCTCCTGTCCGCCTTCCCCGCCGCCCCACCCGCCGACGTCCGGTCCGCCCTCCTGCTCACCGCCGTCGGCCCCCGCCGCACGGTCGTCCCGCCCTTCCTGGACGCCTGGGCCGCGTACACCGCACTCGCCCGGACCGGCAACGCCCTTCTCCCGCACGGCAACCGGCCGCTCAAGAATCCGGAGTCCCTCCGCTGATCACCGTGTTCCTCATCGATGCGCCCCCGACCGGCAATATCGAGGGAGGATCGCCAGGGGATGGGGGCTCGGTCGGTGCGGACGGCGGCCTGTCTCAGTCCCGCGGCTGCGGGAATTCCTGGATCCGGGCCATGGTGTCCTCGGTTCTTGTGTGCACGTGACCGGCCATGCCGAGTGACCTCGCGGTCGCGACGTGTCCTGGGGTGTCGTCGATGAAGAGTGTCTGATGAGGGACGGCCCCACGCGCTGGAGGGCCGTGGTGTAGATGCGGGGGTCGGGCTTGGCGTATCCGACCTCGCAGGACAAGACGACGACGTCGGCCATGTCGAGGAGGCCGACGTCCGCCATTCTGGTGCGCATCTGCGGGTGCCACCCCCTCCGGATCCGAGGAAAGAGGTCCTGATGTCCCGTCGGCATGAGCCGTCACCGCCGTTGTCGCCACTGCCGTCGATCACGCTGCGCGGGTACGGCGAGACCATGTGGCTGGAAGGCCGGGCCGTAGTGCTGGAGCAGAAGGGTCTGCGGCGGCGGATACCGGTCGAGGCCGTGGAGGAGGTGCGGGCCGTGGGCCGGGGGCGGCGCTCGGTCGAGATCGCGCTGTGGGGCGTGGACGGCGCTCCGGGGCCCGTGTTCATCCTGGAAGGCCGCGACGCCGCCCAAGTGGGCCGGATCGTCGAGGTGGTCAACGGGGCACGGTCCGGAAGCGGTCCGGCGCAGGGCGGGGCGGCCCTGGTCGAGGAGCGGCCGGTCAGCACCTCCGGGCGGAAGAAGGGCCTGGGGCTGACACGCCGTGAACGCGCCGCGGGAATCGTTCTCCTTCTCGTGTACGTCGGCGGACTCGCCCTGCTGGCCTGGGCCGGCGAACCACAGCAGGCGGTGTTGTGGCTGCTCGGGGTGGCGCCCGCCCTCTTCGGCCTGCTGATCGTGGTGCCCTCGCTCCGGTGGGCGTGGAAGCGGTGGACCGTGCGCAGGCGGGGTGTCACGGTCGTCGCGGCATTCGCCCGGAAAGAGGGCAAGCGGACGTTCTTCCGGTACACCGACCTGGAGGGCGGGACGCACGAGATCGAGCCCGACTACGCGGCCAGACGCGTCGGCGGCGGCGCGGGACGGATCGAAGTCGTCTACGACCGTGAGCAGCCCGACAAGGCCGTCTGCTCACTGACAGTCTCGACCCTGCTGTGGCGCACAGCGGGCGTGACGCTGGCCGGCGGACTGCTGCTGTCGCTCGCGTTCGTCATGATGCCCCTACAACTCATCCTCCTGGTGCTCTCTGAATGATCTGCGACATCCAACGCTGACATCAACGGCTACGAACAGCCGCGGATTGCCGGAGGTTCGAAACCGTCCGCGCCCACCACCACGAAGGGCCCCGGTCGATCAACGCCGGGGGCCGCAGGGGGGCGGCTTGGCGCAAGAGTGTCTTTTCCCGATGATCATCATCGGGAAGGCTGCCTCCATGGGGAACAGCGACTCGCCGCCGACCATGCGTGTGACCTTCACCGACTACCTACCCGACCCCCACGACGACGACTGTCTCCGCAGGGCTGTCAACGTGGCCGCTGATCTGCTGACCTTCGAGGACGGCCATGCGGTGCTGTGGTTGACGGGGACCGAGGTCGCACGGTACCCGCTCGGCGTGATCGCCTCGGTCGGGGTCACCGACAGTCGTGGGAACGGTCGGCGGCCGAAGGACGCGGCGGCGATTCGCGGCACGTACCCCAACGCGTATCAGCCATGGCTGCCGCAGGACGAGGAGCGGCTGCTCGCCCTGTACCGGCAGGGCACCAAGGACCCGGCCGTACTCGCCGTCGAGTTCGGGCGGCAGCCGAGTGCCATCCGGTCGCGTCTGGCGAAGCTGGGGCTCGAGCACCTGGTCGCGGGGGGTGGCGCGGATGCGTGAGCGGATGCCCGGGGGTGGCGTGTGTGGGCCAAGGCCTCGGGTGGCGGCGTCCGTTGGGTGTGATCGGATAGCGCCATGACGAGGACCTTGTATCTGTTCTGCTCGGCGGCACCGCCCGTGTTCGATGTCGCCCGTGCGATCGAGGACGCCCAGAGCCGGGGCTGGGACGTGTGCCTCGGTCTGACGCCGACCGCCGCCCGGTGGCTGGAGCACAGTCTCGACGGTCTGGCGGCGCTCACGGGGCATCCGGTCCGGTTCGAGTACGACCTGCCCGGGCAGCCGGACGTGTGGCCCCAGGCGGACGTCATCCTGTTCGCTCCCGCGACGTTCACCGCGATGAACGAGTGGGCGTTGGGTCTCACGGCGAAGTTCGTCGTGAGCGTGGTGGTCCAGGGTGTCGGCAAGGGTGTTCCCACGGTGATGATGCCGTGCGTGAACGAGGCCCATGTGCAGCACCCGGCCTTCGGCACATCGGTGGCGACGCTTCGGGCGACCGGCGTGACGGTGCTCTACGGGGAGGGCGTTTACGTGGCGAACCCGCCGGGCCGGGATCTGCCCGGCGGGTATCCGTGGACCGTGGCGCTGAACGCCGTGGAATGGGCGGGGCGGGAGCCCGCCGGCCCCTGACGCCCCGGGGGGCCTACGGCTTGCGGCCCACGCCGCCATAGGCGTCGACCGGGTTCGAGGGCATCGGGGTGTCGGCGGTGGGGCGCCAGTCGGTGACGCGGACGATCCCGGGGTCGACCAGGTCGAGGCCGTCGAAGAAACCGGCGATTTCGTCGACCGGGCGTACGTAGTAGGGGATGGCGTCGCTCTTGTTGTAGGCCTCCGAGGCGGCGATCATGCCCTCGCTGGTGGCCGTGCCGTCGCAGATGGTGAGGTAGCTGCCCGACGGCAGGCCCGCCATCAGGCGGGTGATCAGGGAGCGGGCGCCGTCGTAGTCGGCGACGTGGCCAAGGGTGTTGAGGATCATCAGGGCGACGGGCCGGGAAAGGTCCAGGGTGGCCGAGGCCGCTTCCAGGATGGTGTCGGGCGAGTACAGGTCGGCGTCGATGTACGCGGTGCGGCCCTCGGGGGTGCTGGTGAGCAGTGCGCGGGCGTGGGCCAGGACCAGCGGGTCGTTGTCCACGTACACGATCCGGGTGTCCGGGGCGACCTGCTGCGCGACCTCGTGCGTGTTGTCGCCGGTCGGCAGGCCGGTACCGATGTCGAGGAACTGGCGGACGCCCTGTTCCGCGGTCAGGTGGCGGACGGCGCGCCCGAGGAAGTGGCGGCTCGTTCTGGCCACGTCGACGAGACCGGGGAAGATCGCCTTGATCTGGTCGCCGAGTTCGCGGTCCACCTCGTAGTAGTCCTTGCCACCCACGAAGTAGTTCCAGAAGCGGGCCGAGTGGGGCCTGCTGGTGTCGATCCGGGCGTGTATGTCGTCACGGTCCGGCACAAGAACCTCCTGGGCAACGTTGGTCATCAGCGGTGCTCCAACTTACGGGGCGGGGAGCCGTGTTGTCAGTGGTCGCTCCTATCGTGGTGGCAGTGGAGATCACACGCGGTACTACGGGGGCACCATGGACGTCATCCACCCGGCGATCACGCATGCGCCGACGCGGCGGTTCCTCGCCGAGGGCCGACTGCCGTGCACGCACGAGCTGATGCGCTTCACACGGCAGGCCGAGGGGCGGGCCGTGACGGTGTCGCACCTCGTCGACGAGCGGTTCGACCCCGCGGAACTCGATCCGTACGTCGCGGGCCTGGTCGCCGTGGGGAATGTGCCGGTCGAGACGCTCGACGCGCAGGACGTCGTGGTCGACGGGGAGACCGGGCGGGTGTTCAGCCTGGAGATGTACGCGCCGCGGCACGCGAAGATCGTTCCGCTCGCGCCGTCGCTGGAGGTGCTCGCGCGCTTCCTGGAGGCCGTCGACGAACTGGTCGCCCTGCGCGGGCGGTTCGCCGACCTGGCGGGAAGGCGTGGGGCCGACGTGGTGGAGGCCGCCTCGGAGCGGTTGCTGTCCGTGTTCGAGGCGGAGGGGGCCGGGTGGGTGGACGAGATCCCGGCGTTGTGGCGCATTGCCGCGTTGATACGGCCCCTGGCGCTGATCGCCCGGCCGGGGAGGGGGCTGCTGCTCGATCTGCCGTCGGGGCTCATGGAGGACGAGTTCGGGGCCGGGGACGTCGTGAGGGTGGGTCCGGAACACCTGCCGGCCGGACTGGAGCACGGGCCGACACGACGGTTCCTCAGTGAGGTCGGGCTGCCGAAGGACGGCCTGATGTTCGGTCTGGACGATCAGGAGACGTTGCTGGAAACGCTGAGCCGGGAGCGTGAGCGGTTCGGCAGGGACCCGAGGCTGCGGCACCTGGGGCGCGTCGACGCGCTGCCGCCCGACGCGGACCGGCTGCTGGTGCTGGGTGGGCTCATGCACGACTTCGAGGTCGTGCTGGACGGCCGCACCGGACAGGTCCACTACGTGGAGTGGGGCGCCGACAGGGTGACGCCGGTGAACGCCGACATCTCGACGCTCGCCTTCACGGTGTGGATGCACAGCCGTCAGCAGACACTCGACAAGGAACACCGCCTGACCGACGGTTTCTACCACCAGCTCGCCGACACCATGATCGCCGTCCTCGCCTCGGTCGACCCGACCGCGTGCCTGCCCGCGAGCGGTCCGGACGACTACCGGTACTGGCCCGAGGTGTTCCACGACGAGGCAGGGGCCGTGCTGTGAGCCGTCAGCCGCCCAGGACCGTACGGATCGTCGTCTCGGACCGGGAGCACACCGCCGTCCTCCCCGGTCATCCCGATACGTACGAGGTGACGGAGCCGGGGGAGGTCGCAGAGGTGACGGCCGCCCTGGCGAGCGAGCTCGCACCGGGGCCCCAGGGAGGGCAGGGCTTCGAGTGCATGTGCCTGGGGGAGTACGGCTTCGCGCTCCACGACGCCTCCGGTCAGCTGATCCGCACCGTCGACCGGCACGGTCCCCTCCCGCTGCTCGACCCCGGGGACCCGCACTCCATACCGGGGCGCCACCGCGCGGCCTGGGCCGCGGCCGCCCCTAAGCCGCTGCGGCGGTACGCCGAGGAGTGGGCGCGCGGCGAACCGCCCGCACCCGGGACGGTGACCGTGCCCCTGAGCCTGGTGTTCACCTGGCTCGGCACGGCACCGGCGTACGGAAGGGGCGGGGGTGATGCCGCGCGGGCGTTGGCCCGCCTCGCACCCCTGGCCCTGCTGGGCGCCGCGGCGACGGACGAACTGGCCTGGGCGGTGCGCGAGACCGACGCGGCGGGGCTGGACGGCGCCGTGGAGTTCTTCGCGAGCGAGCACTTCACCGCCCGCCACCCCAAGAAACGCCGGGTCGGCGCGACGGCCCGGGACCGGTTGCTACGGTGCGCCCGCATGCGCCGCCCCGAACACATACCCGTGCTGGAGCGGCGGCTCCTGCCGGCGACGGAGGACCGGATCAGGCGTTAGGACGCTTGCCGTGGTTGGCGCCCTTCTTCTTACGGGCGCGGCGCTTGTTTCCTCGCTTCGACATGGTCGTACCTCCATCGTCAGTCTAGGTTCCGTCCATGCGTCGCGCAGCGGACGCCGAACCGCGCATGCGACGGAGCGCACCTTCGTGGGCCCGCCGTGCGCCCTGGCCGGGCGATTCCGCGTGGCGGGACTCTGCCCTGGGGGAAACGGCGGAGACCAGGAGGCGACATGGCTCGTACACAGTCCAAGTGCGGCGCGCACACCAAGCACGGTGGGCGCTGTCAGCGGCTCGCCATGGTGGGGGCCTCGCGGTGCAACCTGCACCGGGGGGACTGGGCGACCTACACGATCGAGCGGGACAGGGAGCGGGAGGGGGAGAGGGCCCGCAAGCGACCGAAGCGGTGACCCCGGGGCACGGCGGGCGCACACTGGGGGCATGTGCCGCAGCATCAAGACCCTCCGCCCGCCCGTGCTCCCCACCGAGGCCACCGAGGAGGACATCCGCGCCGCAGCTCTGCAGTACGTGCGCAAGGTGTCCGGGTTCCGCGCGCCCGCCGCGCACAACCGTGAGGTCTTCGAGCAGGCCGTGGACGAGATCGCCGAGGCGACCCGCCGGCTGCTCGACGGACTCGAGGTCCGGGGCGCCGCCCGGGCGGGACAGCGCCAGTAGACCGACCGGGTGGCGTCCCGGGGCCGGGGCGGCGTGGCCGGCCGGCCCGGGCGGGGGGCAGGCGCGGGGCTGGGCCGGGGAGGGCTGGTGCGGGCGGGGGCGAGCGGGGGGTGGGAGCGACCGGCTGCGGACGTCTGCCCGGGCCCGGGCGGGGGCAGGCGCGGGTGCTGGGGGGTGAGCGGCTGGGCTGGGGACGGCTGGTGCGAGCGGCCGGCTGGGGACGGCTGCCCTGGCGGGGGCGGGGGTCAGGCGCGGGGCTGGGGGGTGAGCGGGGGCGGGAGCGGCTGGCTGGGGACGGCCGCCCTGGCCGGGGCGGCATCCGTCGGCGTCGCGGCCGGTTCGGCGGGCCGGGGCGGGGCCGGGGGGCGGCGTATGAGGTAAGCGGCCAGGGTGCCCGCCAGGAAGAGGGCGAGGACCGAGACGGCCACGCCGGTCCAGGTGGCGCCCAGCCACTGGCCGCCGAAGTAGCCGAGCCCGACGCTGTAGGAGGCCCACGCCACGCCCGCGAGCGCGGACCAGGGGACGAACTGGCTGGCCTTGCGGCGGGCCGCGCCCGCGCCGAGCGAGACGACGGAGCGCCCGGCCGGGGCGAACCGCGCGATGACGACGAGGACGCCGCCGCCGCGCGCCAGAGCCGCGCCGAGACGTTCCTGCGCGAGTGTCAGCCGACGCGACCGGGCGATCAACCGGTGCAAGCGTGACCGGCCGCGCCACGCGAGGCGGTACGCGACGAGGTCACCCAGCAGGGAGGCCGTGGCCGCGCACAGTGTCAGGGCGAGGAGCGAGCCGCTGCCCGTCGCGGCGACCGTCGCGGCGGTGATGACGAGGATGCCGCTGGGCAGCACCGGCAGGAACACGTCCAGGAGGACGGACACGGCGACGGCCGTATAGATCCACGGGCCGGCGGCCACGCTTTCGAGCACCTTCACTCCCCGGTCCCGTGAAGCCGGTCCCGAGAAGTGGGCGGCGGCTGGACAGGCCGAAAGCGTACGCCGGAAGCCGGGTGGGCGGATCACCCGGGCGGCGGACCGACGGCGGCCGGACGGAGGCCGACGGCGCCGCGCCCGGGTGGGGGAGCGGTCGGTACGGTTTCCGGCGGCTGGTTACGCGGTGACCGGCTCGCGCTTCCGGTCGTCCGCCCGCGAGGACGAGAAGAGGCTGTCCAGCGACAGCGCGCCCGGGCCGGTGAAGACCAGCAGGAGGAGCGACCAGCAGTAGACGGCCGCCAGCTCGCCGCCGTTCTCCTTCGGGAACAGGCCCATCGGCTGGTGGACCTTGAAGTACGCGTACGCCATGGCGCCCGAGGCGATGAACGCGGCGGCACGGGTGCACAGGCCCAGCATCACCAGCGCACCGCCGACGAGTTCGATGACGGCCGCGTACCAGCCGGGCCAGGTGCCGGCCGGGACGGTGGCGCCGTTTCCGCCCGCCCCTCCCAGGACGCCGAAGAGCGACGCGGCGCCGTGGCACAGGAACAGCAGACCGACGACTATCCGGAACAGGCCGAGCGCATAGGGGCGGTAATGATCGAGGCGAGCGGTGATGTTGGACATGGAGGTCCTTCGGTTGGGGACGGAACCGACTGCCACAGGTTAGGGAGTCCTAATCGATACTTGCAAGTTCAACATTTGGACGTTCCGCTTCCGCACCGGAGCAAGCGTGGAGGGCCGCTCGAGCCACCGCGTCCGTGTCCGCGAGGGTCACCGAGTCGACACCCGGCCGGGCGCCCGCCGCCGTCACCCAGTGCACGCCTTCCGTGGGCACCCCGAGGGCGAAGACCGCCTGGTGGGCGCGGCCCTGACGATTGATCAAGCGGAACGGGGAGGGTGTGACGTCCAGTCCTCCGGTGTCGTAGCCGTCGACGACATGAGTGCGGCACTGGCCGGACTCGAGCATTCCGGCGAGTAGCGCGTCACCAGTGCGCCTCAAGTCCGGATCCGGTAGCCGGGCCTCGATCAGTGTGGTCGCCGCCACGACGGACCCCGGCACATCGGGTGATTCCGCGACGAAGACGCCGTCTTCCGGTCGGATCCGCATACGGGGGCCGATCACGTGCAGGATTCCGGCCTCGATCAGGGCCGCCATCTCCTCGATACGGCGGCGCGGCGGGCCGATCGACAGGAAGGCGTTCAGCGGCGTGTACCAGCGGTCCAGGTGATCCCGGCGCGAGGCACCCGACAGGCCCGCGTGGTCGACGACCAGCCGCACTTCGTTGCGGATGTCACGCAGCACGTCCAGCGCCGCCTTCACCGGACCGGCCACGTTGCCGAGCGCGGCGTCGGCCGCGTCCCGGCGCAGGTGCGCCAGCAGCCAGGCGCGGAAGTCCGCCGGCGAGCGGAACGTCTCGCCCGCGTACGGGCGTGAGATCCGCTCCCACGACCATCGGTCGCCCGGGGGCACGGCGTACGCGTCGAGGGTGGCGGTCGGCGCGGCCAGGAAGCGGGTACGGAAGCCCCTCGGTCGACGCAGCAGCGCCTCGTAGTAGGTCGTCTCCACCTCCTGGGCCACCAGGGGCCATATCTCGGCCAGGAAGTCCGGGGGGTCGCCCGCGTCCGCCCGCTTGCGGAACCGTTCGATGACGTCCGGGGTCAGCAACAGGGGTTCGTGCCGGGCCGACGCGCCCTTCTCGTTGTCGCCGCGCGCCTGGTACGGGACCCCGCGACGCGAACCGGCGTACAGCCGCGGCTCACGGCCCGACGGGCGGTAGGCGCATCCGCCCCTGCCGTCGCGTACGAAGACCCCGCCCCGGCCCTCGGTCAGCAACGCCATGTGGTCGAAGAAGTTCAGCCCCAGACCCCGCAGCAGTACGGGCTCCCCGGGGGCGACCGGCGACAGGTCGAGGTCCGCCGGATTGGCGGGCGGGATGTGACGCAGCCCGTGGCGTGCCGCGTAGGCGCCCAGGTGTGCCGATGACGGGTCCACGGCGGCCGGCAGGTGACCCTGGGCGAGGACGACCGCGTCGAGGCCGGTGAGGACCGTGCCGTCGTCCAGAACCAGCGTCTGCGGGCGGCCGGCCTCCAGGCGTACCGCACGTGCGGCGTGGACCCGCACGGTCACCTCCGGCGGCGCCTCGGCCACCGCCCGGGCGAACGCCCACTCCAGATAGGCGCCGTAGCAGGCGCGGGTCGGGTAGTCGTCGGGGCCGAGTCGGTACGAGCGGGCGGCGGCCCACTCGTAGAGGCTCGGCCCCCTGCGTATCGGCCCCTCGCAGCTCACGCTCTCGTCGGTGAACACCGTCACCTGGCACGCCACCGTGTTCATCAGCAGCTCGGCCGGCTGGTCGGTGCGCCAGACGCGCCCGGCGCCCGGCGGGGCGGGGTCGACGACGTGGACGGTCAGAGGTGTTCCCGCCGCCAGTTCCGGGACGGAGGCGCAGAGCCGTTCGAGTACGGAGGTACCGCGGGGACCTGCGCCGACCAGGGCGACGGCATGGGGAACTTCGGACGACAAGACTCGGACTCCCGGGGCAGGGGGTGTTGCCGGCGTGGCCGGCGGGCGGCGCGCGAAAGCTCATCATGCCGGTGCCCTGCCCCCGGTCGAACCCCTGGCCGGAGGAACACGATCCGCTATGGGTGGGATTGCGGGAGGCCTGAACCGGACGTTCACCGGACGTTCACAGGCGACGCTCGCGGCGTTCGAGGAGGCTCACGGACGTTCGCGGGTGCTCACGGACGTTGGATGAGGCTCACGAACGTTCGCCAACGCTCGCGGACGTTCACGGACGCTCACAGGCGGGGCGGCCGGGCTCCCTCTTCCGCGCACGGCCGGCGCCGGGCGGCGCCGGCCGGGGCCGGACGCCCGCGCCTCAGGCGTCGCCCGTCAGCGTCCGCTCGTGGACGGTCCTCAGTTCCGCGGCGCTCCGGTCACGGCCTCGCGCGGCCGCGTGCTCCAGCCGCAGCCGCGCCGAGCGCCCGCGCAGCGTCAGCGTCATCAGCTGGTTCCCGAACCACGGCCCGCCCGTCCGGCGCCAGTCCACGACCGGCGGACCACTGCGTCCGTGCCGGAGCAGGGCGCGCCCGATCCACCGCCCCGCGCGGCTCCAGCTCAACCGGAACCCGCCGCGCAACACCGCCGGGATCCGGTTGTGTACGGGCGAGCAGGTCAACTGCAAGACCCGGGCGGAGGACGGGCCGGCTCCTTCCGGCCACTCGGGCTCGGCGACGTACGCGTGGTGCACGTCGCCCGACAGGACGCACACCGTGGCCGGGGCGTCCGGCCCGCTGCCGGCCTTGGCCAGCTGCCGGGTCAGCCGCTCGAAGGAGTCCGGGAAGGCCGCCCAGTGCTCCAGGTCGGCCCCCCGGCGCACCCGTTCCGCCACCCGCGCCCATCCGGGGCCCCGCTCACCGCGGCAGAGCGCGGCGTTCCAGGTCTCCGCGCCGTGCATCATCGGGGCCAGGAGCCACGGCAGCGAGGCCCCGACCAGCAGGTGGTCGCAGCCCTCCCGGTCCGCCGTCATCTGCTCGACCAGCCACTGCTCCTCGGCCTCGTCGTGCATCGCCCGCCGGTGCTCGTCCAGCACGCGCCCCGCCCGGCTGTCGACCATCACCAGCCGGGTCCGGCCGAAGTCCCGCCGGTAGCTCCAGCGCACCGAGGCGGGGTCCGCGTCCGCCTCGGCGGCGAACCGGCGCAGCAGCTCCGTCCCGTCCGGGGCGGCGCGGACGGCGGCGTACAGCGGGTCGGCGTCCAGTTCGTCGAGGGAGAGGTTGCCCAGGTGCTGGTGGACCCAGTACGACATCAGCCCGCTGAGGATCCGCTCCCGCCACCATCCGTTCCGGCGCATGTCGGCGACCCATGAAGCGCTGGTGTTCCAGTCGTCGATCACGTCGTGGTCGTCGAAGATCATGCAGCTGGGGACGGTGGACAGCAGCCAGCGCACGCCCGGGTCGAGCCAGGACTCGTAGTAGAGGTGGGTGTACTCCTCGTAGTCCGCCACCTGCGCGCCCGGTTCCTCGTCCAGGTCCCGGCGCGCGGCCAGCCAGCGGCGGGTCGCCTTGGACGTCTCGTCCGCGTACACCTGGTCGCCCAGCAGGAGCAGTACGTCGGGGCGTACGGCGTCGGGGTCGGCCGCCAGCCGGGTGGCCAGCGTGTCGAGGGCGTCCGGGCCGACCGGGTCGTCCCCGCCCGCGGGGGGCGCGGCCCAGCGGCACGAACCGAAGGAGACGCGCAGCTCGTCGGAGCCGGTCCGGGGCGTGGTGATGGTGCTGGCCGGGTACCGGTGGCCCGGGTCGGTGGGCGGCCACACCCGGTGGTCGTCGAGGAGGACCTCGTACGCGGTCGTGGTCCCGGGGGTCAGCCCGGCGACGGGGACCAGGGCGTAGTGGTGCCCGGCGATCTGGAAGGTCCGGGTGCGCCCGCCCGCGCCGTCCGCGCACCGGACTTCGGCCGTGCAGGGCCGGTCGGCCTCGACCCAGACCGTCGCCCGGTCGCCGCGGTCCCAGTCGACGTACCGCAGGAGTGGTCCCAACCGCAGTCCGGCTGTCATGCCCTGGCCTCCTCCGTCGACCCGCGACTCCCTCGGCTTCGCGACGTCCTCGGCTCAAAGACCCGCGACTCCGTCGACCCGCCCGTACTTACGTACGGTACGGGGCGACGGAGGGGTGCGAAACCGGCGCGGCGCGGGCGCGGACGGACGGGGGTGCGTCAGCAGCCGTTGAGCACGGACTGCAGGGCGCTCTTCTCGGCCGAGTCCACGCTCAGGTTCCAGTGGTGCTTCACGTGCACCCACATCCGGGCGTACGTGCAGCGGTACGCGGTGCGCGGCGGGAGCCACTCGGCGGGGTCGAGGTCGCTCTTGGCCTGGTTGACGTCGTCCGTGACGGCGATGAGCTGGGGGCGGGCCAGGTCGTTGGCGAAGGCCTGGCGCTGCGAGGTGGTCCAGCCGCTGGCACCGGAGCGCCATGCCTCGGCGAGGGCGACGACGTGGTCGATGTCGAGGTCCGACGCCGCGCGCCAGGTGGCGCCGTCGTACTCGGAGTACCAACTGCCGCTGATCGCCGCACAACTGGAGTCCTGGACGACGTTCACGCCGTCGCGCTTGAGGACGACTTCACGGGTGTTGCAACTGCCCGACTGGGTGACCCAGTGCGGGAACAGGTCACGGCTGTAGCCGCTGGAGGAACCTTCCGCCTTCACCGTGAGCTGCCCGAGGTACGTCCGGGCCGTGGCGGCGCTGATCGGGGTCGGCGGGGCGGCCTGGGCTGCCGGGGCGGTGGCCAGGACGCCGGTGACGGTGAGGGCGGCGGAAGCGGTGAGCACGGCTATGCGACGCGCGTAGACACCGGACATGGGTGACTCCCTTGAAATGTGGGGGTGTTGGCCGGAACGCCCGTTCGGGCGGCTCGGCCATCGTGGAGGCGCCAGGTTGCCCCGGGGAATGCGCCGGGTTACAGAGTGACGACATGTGCACGTCATATCAAGGGGTGTGCCCGGTTTCTGACCCCCCGGCACCTGGCTTGTCCGGCTTTAGGGTTGACGTGTGCTGCTGCCCGTCAACGCCACGTTCGCGGCTGTTCTCGCCGTCCTGCTCGCCGTCGCCGCCACCGTCGCGGCGCTCGCCCACCTCCGGGCGCCGCGCGAGATCGTCACCGCGGGGGTGCGGGCCGCGGTGCAGCTCGGCGCCGTGTCGCTGGTCATCGGGTGGGTGGTGCGCTCCGTACCGCTGCTGCTGGCCTTCCTGCTGCTCATGTACGCCGTCGCCGTACGCACCGCCGGTCGCCGCGTCACCCCCAACGGCACCTGGTGGTGGGCGGCCGCACCGATCGCCGCCGGGGTCGTCCCGGTCGTCGGAGCGCTGGTGCTGACCGGCCTCGTCCCGCTCAAGGGCATCGCCCTCGTCCCGGTGGCCGGCATCCTCATCGGCGGGGCGCTCACCGCGACGGTGCTCGGCGGCCGGCGCGCCCTGGACGAGCTCGGGACGCGGCACGGCGAGGTGGAGGCGGGCCTGGCGCTCGGGCTGCTGGAGCGGGACGCCCGGCTGGAGGTGGCCAGGGAGGCGGCGGCGGACGCGCTGCTGCCGGGGCTCGACCAGACCAGGACGGTGGGGCTCGTCACCCTGCCGGGGGCGTTCGTCGGGATGCTGCTGGGCGGGGCGTCACCGCTGGAGGCCGGGGCGGTGCAGCTGTTCGTGCTGGTCGGGCTGATGGCCGTGCAGGGCGTGGCGGTGGCGGTGGTGCTGGAGCTGGTCGCGCGGGGGAGCCTGCACCGGCGCGAAGGAAGCGGGGGAAGCGAAGGAAGCGAAGGAAGCGGGGGAAGCGGGGGAACGGGAGAG
This sequence comes from Streptomyces sp. NPDC041796, assembly GCF_055590785.1. NCBI lineage: Bacteria > Bacillati > Actinomycetota > Actinomycetes > Kitasatosporales > Streptomycetaceae > Streptomyces > Streptomyces sp. NPDC041796. The sequence continues at coordinate 123,115 of NZ_JBVJAH010000018.1, read as the reverse complement.
GACGGAGGGCCCGAGGGGCGCGAAGGGTAGGTGTGCCGGTCACGTACCGCCGATCGCGTACCCTTGTCGGAGCAGAAGGGGAGTAGCTCTTCGCCGGACCGTCGACATACTGCTGGGCCTCGTGCCCGGCCGGCGCCCGGAGGCACGCCGTGACGGGCGGGCCAGCGAGACCTTCGGCAACAGCAGTGCCATGCCATGCCCGACATGCCCATGGTGCCGCCGTGCCGAAGCGACCCCTGAAACGTCTCTTCTCGGTACGGCGGCGCCCTACCGATTGAGGAACCATCCCGTGCTCAGCCTCACGATCATGGCGATCACCTTCGGCGTCGTCTTCCTTGCCGAGCTCCCCGACAAGACCGCCCTCGCCGGCCTCATGCTGGGCACCCGCTACCGCGCGTCCTACGTCTTCGTGGGCGTCGCCGCCGCCTTCGCCGTCCACGTGGTGCTCGCCGTGGCCGCCGGCAGCGTGCTCACCCTCCTCCCGCACCGGCTGGTGCAGGCCCTCGTCGGCGTGCTGTTCCTGGCGGGGGCGGCCGTGCTGCTGCTGAAGAAGACCGACGGCGACGAGGAGAGCATCAAGGCCCCGGCCGACCAGTCCTTCTGGAAGGTCTCCGGGGCGGGCTTCATGCTGATCCTGGTCGCGGAGTTCGGCGACCTGACGCAGATCATGACCGCGAACCTCGCCGCCCGCTACAACGACCCGCTCTCGGTCGGCCTCGGCGCCGTCCTCGCCCTGTGGGCGGTCGCAGGGATCGGCATCCTGGGCGGGCGGACGCTGATGAAGTACGTGCCGCTGCGGCTGATCACCAAGATCGCCGCCTGCCTGATGCTGGCGCTGGCGGGCTTCAGCCTGTACGAGGCGCTGGCGCCGTGACGCCCCGACCCGCGGTGCCTGCGCGGTGACGCGCCCGCGATGCCTGCGCGGTGACGCGGCGCGGTGTCTACGCGGTGACGCGCCCGCGGTGTCTACGCGGTGACGCGCCCGCAATGCCTGCGCGGTGACGTCGTCGCCGAGACGTGTCAGGCGTGACGTCCGCGCCGTGTCACCGCCGCACGAGACGCCTGGGCCGTGACGCCGACGCCGCGACGTCTACGGCGTGTCGTCCAGGGCGTGTCGTCTACGCCGTGACGTCCGGGGCCTGACGTCGACGCCGTGACGTCTACGGCGTGATGTGGAGGCGGACGGTTACGGCGTGATGTGGAGGCGGACCGTGCCGTCGGTGCCGTCCCTCTCCACGCGCACGTGCGTCAGATCCGGTACGTGTACGTCCGGGGCGAACGCGCCCGCGCGCGGCCCGACGCCCACTACCCGCATTCCGGCGGCGCGCCCCGCCAGGATGCCCGCCTCGGAGTCCTCGAACACGACGCACTCCGCCGGGTCGAAGCCCAGCTCGGCCGCGCCCTTCAGGAACCCCTCCGGGTCGGGCTTGCTCGCGCCCACGCACTCCGCGGTCACCCGCACATCCGGCATGGGCAGCCCGGCGGCGCCCATGCGGGCCCGGGCGAGCGGCGCGTCGGCCGAGGTGACCAGGGCGTGCGGGAGCGTGGCCATCGCGGCCATGAAGGCGGGCGCGCCCTCGATCGGTACGACGCCGTCCAGGTCGGCGGTCTCCTCGGCGAGCATCACGCGGTTGTCGGCGTGGTTCTCCTCCATGGGGCGGTCCGGGAGGAGGACGGCCATGGTGGCGTACCCCTGGCGGCCGTGGACCACCTTGAGGGCCTCCTCGGGGTCCAGCCCGTGCCGTATCGCCCAGCGGCGCCAGCAGCGTTCGACCACGGCGTCCGAGTTGACGAGCGTGCCGTCCATGTCGAGGAGGAGGGCCCGGGCGGTCAGTACGGAAGGGGTGGCCGACATCGGCGTCTCCACGGGGAGAGGGGGAGGAAAGGTACGAAGTGGCCCGCCCGCCGGTCAGGGTATACGGGCGGGACCACTTTGTTCCTTCACGATACAAAACCGATCCGTCCGACGCCAGTCCGCCCTGCCGGCACCCCTCATCGGCCGGACGTCTCCGACTCCAGCCACTGGCGGGTCTCCGGTCCGTAGACGCCCCAGCCGTCGCTCCACAGGTCGCGGGCCTCCTGGTACTGGCCCACGCCCCACTCCACGTCCTGGTTGTAGCGACCGTTCATGGGGCCGTCGTAGAGCCCCGCTTCCCGCAGGCGGTGCTGGAGCTCGGCGACCTCGGGGCCCCGGTCGCCGCGCCGCAGCGTCACCGCCTCCTCGGGCGAGGGATCCTCGCTGGGCACCTGGCTCCGGGTGGGCGACGCCGGGGACCCCGGGCCGCTCGGGGAGCTGCCCGAGGACGGCGCCGCCGACTCCGTGGCCGGACGGGCGATGGCCAGGGACGCGGTGACGGTGGCCGACGCGGAGGCGGACGGCGACGGTGAGCCGGACGGGGAAGCCGACGCCGACGGGGTGGGGGAGCCCGACGGAGTCGCCGGCCCCGACGTCCGCGGGGGCCCCTCGGGAGCTCCGCTCGGCCACGCGGGCGCGCTCGGCGCCAGGTCGGGCAGCACCCGGTCCGCCTCGTCCCCGCCGAACAGCCCGCTCGCGAAGCCCGCGGCGCCCACCACGGCGACCACCGCGGCCACGGCCCCCACCACGGCGTACGGGCGGCGGGCCCGGCTGCGGGACCGCGCCGCGGCCCGTGCCTGCGCCCTGGTCCCGGCACGCGCGCCGTGCGGAGGGCCCGCCGCCTCCAGCGGCACCAGCTCGGGCTCCAGCGGCACGTACAGCGGCATGGTGGACGCCGGCGCGGTGGACGGCGGCACGGCGGACGGCGGCACCGCGGATGCCGGCATGGTGGACGCCGGCATCGCGGACGGCGGCGCGGTGGACGGCCCGGCGGGCGCACCGCCCCGCTCCGCCGCCTGAAGGTTCACGTACGGACGTATCCCCAGCGTGTCCTCCGCGGAGGCACATCTGCAGTCGCCGTCGCACTCAGGACAGAACTGTCCCGTCAATGTGGGCCCCTCCCCTTGAACTGCGAGCGATTATGCAGCCCCCGGGCGCACCCGGAGGACCACCCTCGGCGCCTCCCTGCCCGCTCGGCGGGCCGTATCGGGACGAAGCACCCAGGATGGGATGAGGAAACAAGGGGTACGCGTCCGGCCCGCCGCCGCCCGCGAGACGACCGCCCGCGCAATGACAGGCCCGCAGGAGACCGCCCGAGGGCCGACGGCCCGCGAGACGACGAGGGAGGACCCATGGCGCAGGAAGTGACCACCCCGGCCACCAGCCCCGCGCCGGGCGAGGGACAGAACCGGCGTACCGTCCTGGTCGCCATCGGCGCCCTGCTGCTCGGCATGCTGCTGGCGGCTCTCGACCAGACCATCGTCTCCACCGCCCTGCCGACCATCGTCAGTGAACTCGGCGGCATGGAGCACCTGTCCTGGGTCGTCACCGCCTACATGCTCGCCTCGACTGCCGGAACCCCCCTCTGGGGCAAACTGGGTGACCAGTACGGCCGCAAGAAGCTCTTCCAGACCGCCATCGTCATCTTCCTCATCGGCTCGGCCCTGTGCGGCATCGCGCAGAACATGCCGCAGCTCATCGCCTTCCGCGCGGTCCAGGGCCTGGGCGGCGGCGGCCTGATGGTGCTGTCCATGGCGATCGTCGGTGACCTCGTCCCGCCGCGCGAGCGCGGGAGGTACCAGGGCCTCTTCGGTGCCGTCTTCGGTGCCACCAGCATCCTCGGACCGCTCCTGGGCGGCCTGTTCACGCAGCACCTCTCCTGGCGCTGGGTGTTCTACATCAATCTCCCCATCGGCGTCGTCGCCCTCTTCGTCATCGCCGCCGTGCTCCACATCCCGGTGCGGGCCACCCGCCACACCATCGACTACCTCGGCACCTTCCTCATCGCCTCCGTCGCCACCTGCCTCGTCCTCGTGGCGTCCCTCGGCGGCACCACCTGGGCCTGGGGCTCGGCGCAGATCGTCGGCCTCGCGGTCCTCGGCGCGGTCCTCCTCGTCTGGTTCGTGCGCGTCGAGCGGCGCGCCGCCGAACCCGTACTGCCGCTGAAGCTGTTCAGGATCCGCACCTTCACGCTCGTCTCGGTCATCAGCTTCGTCGTCGGCTTCGCGATGTTCGGCGCGATGACCTACCTGCCGACGTTCCTCCAGGTCGTGCGGGGCGTGACGCCGACCATGTCCGGGGTGCACATGCTGCCGATGGTGCTCGGCATGCTGCTCACGTCCACCACCTCCGGCCAGATCGTCAGCCGCACCGGCCGCTGGAAGGTCTTCCCCGTCCTCGGCACCGCCGTCACCGCCCTGGGACTGCTCCTGATGCACCGGATGACGGAGTCGAGCTCCGACTGGGAGATGAGCCTGTACTTCTTCGTCTTCGGCGCCGGGCTCGGCCTCGTCATGCAAGTCCTGGTGCTGGTGGTGCAGAACGCCGTCGCGTACGAGGACCTCGGTGTCGCCACCTCCGGCGCCACCTTCTTCCGTTCCATCGGCGCGTCCTTCGGCGTCGCCATCTTCGGCACCGTCTTCACCAACCGCCTCACCGGCAAACTCAGCGACGCCCTCGCCGGCCGCGAGGTGCCGCCCGGCGCCGGACCCGACCAGATCGCCGCCGACCCGCGCGCCATCGCCGAACTGCCGCCGGACCTGCGCCCCGGGGTGCTGCACGCGTACGCGACGTCCATCACCGACGTCTTCCTCTACGCGGCTCCCGTCGTCCTCCTCGCGTTCGTCGTCGCCTGGCTGCTGAAGGAGGACCGGCTGCGCGGCGCGGTCACCGCGCCCGACCCCAGCCAGACCGTCGCCTCCAACCCCGTCGAGCGCTCCTCGTACGACGAGTGCGCCCGCGCGCTGTCGGTGCTCGGCTCCCGGGAGGGCCGCAAGGCGATCTACGAGAAGATCACCGCACGTGCGGGGCTCGACCTGCTGCCCGCCGCCAGTTGGCTGCTGCTGCGCGTCCGCCGCCACGGCACGGTGGAACCCGGGCGGCTCGCCGACACCACGCCCGTACCGATCAGGGCGATTACAGACGCCGCCCGACAGCTGGAGGAGCGGCACCTGGTGCGCCGCGAGGGCATCCAGCTGCTGCTGACCGACGAGGGCGTGGACGTGGCGGCCAGGCTGGCGCACGCCCGTGAGGAGTCGCTGGCGGAACTGCTCGGCGACTGGTGGGGGCCGGAGCGGCCGACGGACCTGGTGCAGCTGGTCGAGGAGCTGACGGCCGAACTGTGCGGCTCCACCAGGGAACGGCCGCGGGCCGCCGAGCCCCGCCGGAACCACGCCCGCTAGCGGACGGTCAGTTCCTTGCCGTACCAGACTTCCATGTACGGACCCTCGCAGTACGCCGGGATCTCGCGGTAGCCGCGGCGGGCGTACAGGGCGCGTGCCTCGACCAGGTCCAGGCGGGTGTTGAGGACCATGCGCCGGGCGCCCAGCTCGACGGCGGCGGCCTCCAGGGCGTCCATCAGGAGCCCCGAGCCGCCGGTGCCGCGGAAGGCGTGCCGGACGAAGACGCGGGTGAGCTCCGCCCGTTCGTCGTCCAGCAGGAGCACCCCGCCGCAGGCGGCGGGCTTGCCGTCCATCCGGCCGACGAGGAACTGGCCGGTCGGCGGGGTCAGCCGCTCCACACCGTCGTTGGTGAGCCCTTCGTCGATCTCCGCCTCCGTCGCAGGCCGCTTCCAGTAGCGGCTCGCGACGTCGTCGTAGTAGTCGCGGCGCAAGGCGGTGGCGTCGGGAGTGCCGTAACCCTCGGGGCGGATGGTCCAGTTGGCGCTCGTCATGGTGTGTCTCTATCCGAGAGGCCCGCCGTTTGGCCAACGTATTTGCGGCAACACGGCCGTCGAACAGACACGAAGAGACCCCGACCCCTGGATCGAGGGAAGACAGTCATGTCCACTGTCCTTATCGTCGGCGCTCTGGTCGTCGTCTTCGCCGCCGTGGTCGCCGCCGTGCTGTACGCGGGACCCGGCAGGTCGGCCGGCCGGCGCGGCCGAGGGCTGAAGCGGCGATTCGGCCCCGAGTACGAGCGGACCGTCGCCCGGCACGACGGCGACACCAAGGCCGCCGAGCGTGAGCTCGCCGAGCGCGTCGCGCGCCACGGCGACCTGCGGCCGCGGCCGCTGTCACGTGAGGCCCGCGAGCAGTACGTGGCCCTCTGGGCGGGCCTGCAGGAGCAGTTCGTCGACGCGCCGCGCCAGGCCGTCGCCGAGGCGGACCGGTTGCTCGCCCGGCTGGCCGAGGACCGCGGCTTCCCGGCGGCCTCCGCGTACGAGGAGCAGGTCGCCGCGCTGTCCGTGCACCACGCCCACCACGTCGACGGCTACCGCCGTGTGCACCGCACCGCCCACCTGGACGGCCGTGACCCGCACATGGGCACCGAGGCGCTGCGTGCCGCGATGGTCGACGCCCGGCGGCTCTTCGAGGAGCTCGTCACCGAGCACCCCGAGGACCACGCCCGTCACGCCCCGCGCCGTCAGACCGACCGGAGCCACCGGTTCCACGCGCCGTGGCCGAAGGGGAGTGGTGCCTGATGTCCCCGCAGAAGCCCACCGGACCCGACATTCCCACCGAAGCCGGTGCCTCCCGCGAGGCCGACGGCCCGGGCACCACGCCCTCGACCGGTGACCTGCCCGGCACCCGGGTGGCCCCGGGCACCACGCCCTCGACCGGTGACCTGCCCGGCACCCGGGCGGCCCCGGAACCGACCGCGCCGGCGGCCCCCGACACCCCGCACCGCTCCGGGACCTCCTACCGGGTCGGCACCCTGAACGAAGCCGCCGCCCGGGACGGCGCCGCCCCGTCGCCCCCAGGCTCGGCCACGTCGGCCGGCCCGGCCGGACGGGCGGCCCCGCACGGGCCCGCCGGGACCGGCGGTCCGACCGACGTCCCGACCGGTGCCGGGGCCGCCCCGCAGCCGAGGGGCGTGGCGGGCGTTTCCGCGCCGCTGGTGCCGGAGGAGGCGCGGGAGGAGCTCGCCCGGCGCTTGCAGGAGGCGCTCACCGGGTTCGTCGACAGCCCGCACCGGTCCGTCAAGGAGGCCGCCGCCGTGCTGGACGCGGCCGCCGACCGGCTCACGGCCGCGTTGACCGACCACCGCCGCGCCCTGCGTGCCGACTGGGAGGGCGGCGGCGACGAGCAGGAGCCGGACACCGAGCGGTTGCGGGTCACGCTCCAGGCGTACCGGGCCATGGCGGAGCGCCTGCTGCGGGTGTGACGGCCGCTCAGGCCGCCACGCGGGCCACCAGCATCCCGTCGTAGCCCTTCCCGCCGACCGTCTGGAGCGCCGTCGCGTCCAGCCGCGGGTCGCGCGCGGCCAGGTCGAACATCTCACGCGTCGCGATCACCGCCGGGTCCGTCGAGGACTCGTCGGTGATCGCGCCGCCGCGTACGACGTTGTCGACGACGATCAGGCTGCCCGGCCGGGTGAGCCGCAACGCCCACTCCACGTACCGGGGGTTGTTCGGCTTGTCGGCGTCGATGAAGACGAGGTCGAACGGGCCCAGGCCCTCCTCGGCCAGCTTCGGCAGCGTGTCCAGGGCCGCACCCGTCCGCACCTCGGCCACCTTGTCGAGCCCCGCCCGCGCGAGGTTGGCGCGGGCGACGCCCGCGTGCTCCGGGTTGTACTCCAGGGAGATCAGCCTGCCGTCCTCCGGCAGTGCGCGCGCCAGCCACATGGTGCTGTAGCCGCCGAGGGTGCCGATCTCCAGGACCGTGCGGGCGCCCTGCGTACGGGCCAGCAGGTGCAGCAGTTTGCCCTGCGGCGGCGTCACGCCGATCGCCGGCAGGCCCGCCGCGTCGCTGTCGGCGAGCGCGGCGGCCAGTGCCTCGTCGGCGGGGGCCAGCATGTCGGTGAGGTAGTCGTCCACGGCGGTCCATCGCTCTTGGCTCATGCAGCCGAACGTACGGTAGCCACCGCGCCGTGGAGGTCATCCACGCCCGGTGAGGGCCGCGATGTGCGCGGGCACCGGCAGGCCGGCGGGCAGCAGCGGATCGGGCTCGGGGGTGCCGAACACGGGCCGGTACGGGACGACACCGGCCCACAGCCCCAGCTCCGCGTCCGGTCCGTCCCCGTCGTCCGGCGGGCCCGCCGAGATCTTCACCGAGGCCTCGTCGAGCGGCAGGGCGAGGAGCGTGGTCGCCGCCAGCTCCTTCCGGCTGGGCGTACGCGCGTACTCCCACTGTCCCGGCGCGCACTGCTCGGTCAGCACCCGCAGTCCGTGCAGCAGCTCCTCGCGGCCGATGACCCGGCGCGGGGTGCCGTGGACCATGGCGCAGCGGTAGTTGACCCCGTGTTCGAAGACGGACCGGGCGAGGACGAGCCCATCGACGTGGGTGACGGTGACGCACACCGGGGCGCCGGGGGACTGGACGAGGCTGCGGCTGGCGACGGAACCGTGCACGTAGAGGACCCGGGCGTCGAAGTCCACGCCGTAGACGGTCGGTACGGCGAGGGGCGCGCCGTCGACCACGACCGCGAGGTGGCAGACGAAGCCGGCGCGCAGGACGTCGTCGAGGTCCAGGCGCAGGGTGCTGCCCTTCTCGCGCAGCCGCCGGTGGCGGGTCCGCTCGGTGACCGTCAGATGGGCTGCGGACTCCTCTTCCTGCTGATTCAGTTGTTTCCCGCTCATGAATCCACCGATCCGGTTGCGTGTGCTGGCAGCACCTACTCTTTCAGTGGCGGCGGGGGTGATCAAGGGGTACGGGGGGCCAGGCTGACCTGGAGCTCCTTGATGCCGTTCAGCCAGGCCGCGCGCAGCCGCCGGGGCTCGCCGGCCAGGCGGAGGCCGGGCAGGCCGTCGGCGATGGCGTTGAAGATGAGGTCGATCTCCAGGACGGCGAGCGACTTGCCCAGGCAGAAGTGCGGGCCTCCGCCGCCGAAGCCGAGGTGGGGATTGGGGTCGCGGGTGATGTCGAAGCGTTCGGGGTGGTCGAAGACCTCGGGGTCGTTGTTGGCGGAGGAGTAGAAGAGGCCGACGCGGTCACCGGCCTTGATCTTCTGGCCGCCGAGCTCGACGTCCCGGGTGGCCGTGCGCTGGAAGGAGACGACGGGGGTGGCCCAGCGGACGATCTCCTCGGCCGCCGTGGCGGGGCGCTCGCGCTTGTAGAGCTCCCACTGCTCGGGGTGGGTGAGGAAGGCGTGCATGCCGTGGCTGATGGCGTTGCGGGTGGTCTCGTTGCCCGCCACCGCGAGCAGGATCACGAAGAAGCCGAACTCGTCGCCGGCGAGGTTGCCCTCGTCCTCCGCGGCGACCAGCTGGGACACGATGTCCTTGGCCGGGCACTCCTTGCGGGCGGCGGCGATGTTCATCGCGTACGAGACGATCTCCATGGCCGCCTCGGTGCCGACCTCCTCGGTGATGGCGTACTCGGGGTCGTCGTACGCCGCCATCTTGTTGGACCAGTCGAAGATCTTGGCGCGGTCCTGCTGGGGTATGCCGATGAGCTCGGCGATCGCCTGCAGTGGCAGCTCCACGGCGATGTTGGTGACGAAGTCGAACGAGCCGTCGTCCCCGGCGGCGGCGACCGCCGTCTCCACGATGGCGCGGGCCCGGTCGCGCAGGGTGCCCTCCAGGGACCGGATCGCGCGGGGGGTGAAGCCGCGCTGGACGATCTGGCGGACGCGGGTGTGTTCGGGCGGGTCCATATTGAGCATGATCAGCTTTTGGACGTCGATCTGGTCGCGGCTGATCGTCTCCTTGAACCGGATGATCGCGGTGTTGGTGTTCGAGGAGAACAGCTCCGGGTGCGTGGACACGTACTTGACGTCGGCGTGCCGCGTCACCGCCCAGTACCCCTCGTCGTCGAACCCGGATATCCCGCGCGGCTGGGCGCACCACCAGACCGGCGAGGTCTGCCGCAGGGCGGCGAACTCCGGGAGCGGGACGCGGGCGTGGAGGACGTCGGGGTCGGTGAAGTCGAACCCGTGGGGCGGCGAGGGGAGATGGGGGCAGGTCATCGCGACCTCCATGTCTGACGGCCCATCAGAATGTCCGCAAGGTAGTAACGGGTTCTACAAGTGGCAAGGGGTGCGCGGGGTTCCGTTGTCACCGGGCCGCGCGTGCACGACCCTTGCGTACCGGGGGTAAGCCTCATCAGACTGGTCCCGAACTAGAACGCGTACTAGTTCGGGGGGCGGGCAGGCTCCAGGGGGCGTCCCCGACCACACACAGCCCCCGCGCGGGCGCCGGGACGCCTCCGCGGGCGTGCGAGGAGAGGACGAGCTCATGGCCGCGGAACCCGTCATCGTCGAAGCCGTACGCACCCCCATCGGAAAGCGCTCGGGCGCACTCGCCAACCTGCACCCCGCCTACCTGCTGGGCGAGACCTACCGCGAACTCCTCGGCCGCACCGGCATCCACGCCGACTGCGTCGAACAAATCGTCAGCGGCACGGTCACCCACGCCGGCGAACAGTCCATGAACCCGGCCCGCACCGCCTGGCTCGCGATGGGCCTGCCCTACGAGACCGCCGCCACCACCGTCGACTGCCAGTGCGGCTCCTCACAACAGGCCTCCCACATGGTCGCCAACATGATCGCGTGCGGTGTCATCGACGTCGGCATCAGCTGCGGCGTGGAGGCCATGTCCCGCGTACCGCTCGGCAGCGCCTCCAAGCACGGGCCCGGCAAACCCTTCCCCGACGAGTGGAACGTCGACCTGCCCAACCAGTTCGAGGCCGCCGAGCGCATCGCCCGCCACCGGGGCCTGACCCGGGAACGCGTCGACGAGCTCGGGCTGCTGTCCCAGAGGCGCGCCGCCACCGCGTGGGCGGAGGAGCGCTTCAAGCGCGAGACGTTCGCCGTTCAGGTGCCCACCACGGAGGAGGAACAGCGCGAGGGGCAGGGCATGTGGCGGCTCGTCGACCGGGACGAGGGGCTGCGCGACACCAGCGCGGAGGCGCTCGCCCGGCTCAAGCCCATCATGCCGACCGCCGTCCACACCGCCGGCAACTCCTCGCAGATATCCGACGGCGCCGCCGCCCTCATGTGGGCGTCCAAGCGCATGGCACGGGCCCTGAAGCTCAAGCCCCGCGCCCGCATCGTCGCCCAGGCCCTCGTCGGTGCCGACCCGCACTTCCACCTCGACGGGCCCATCGACGCGACCCGCGCGGTCCTCGGCAGGGCGGGCATGTCCCTCAAGGACATCGACCTCGTCGAGATCAACGAGGCCTTCGCCTCGGTGGTGCTCAGCTGGGCGCAGGTCTTCGACCAGGACCTGGACAAGGTCAACGTCAACGGCGGGGCGATCGCGCTGGGGCACCCGGTGGGCGCCACCGGCGCGCGGCTCATCACCACCGCGCTGCACGAACTGGAACGCACGGACAAGGAGTTCGCGCTCGTCACGATGTGCGCGGGTGGCGGGCTGGCGACCGGCACCATCATCCAGCGGCTGTAACGGGGAAGCGGGGGCACGGGGAGGAGGGGCAACGGGGAGCGGCAGCCCGGGGGAAACGGGGAGGACGGGCAACGGGGAGCGGCAGCCCGGGGAAACGGGGAGGACAGGCAGCGCCAACGGGGAGCGGCAGCCCGGGCAAACGGGGAGGACGGGGAAACGGGAAGGCCCCGGTGAACGTCGTTCACCGGGGCCTTCCCTCGTCATGCGGGACGGCTCAGTACCAGCCGTTGGCCTGCCAGAAGGTCCAGGCGCCGCACGGGCTGCCGTAGCGGTCGTTCATGTAGTCCCCCACTCGATCTGGGTGGCCGGGTTGGTCTTCCAGTCCGAACCGGCCGACGACATCTTCGAGGCCGGCAGGGCCTGCACCAGGCCGTAGGCGCCGGACGAGGCGTTCGTGGCGGTCGGGTTCCAGCCGGACTCGTGCTCCACGATCTTGTCGAAGCACTGGTACTGACCCGCCGGGACCATCTTCTTCGCGATGTCCTGCGCGGAGGCGGCCGAGGCCGGGGCGGTGGTGCCCAGCACGGCGCCCGTGGCACCCAGCAGGACGGCGGCACCGGCGGCGACGGACTTGGGACGGGCGGAGAAACGGCTGACGAGCGAGCGGAACACGTGGCGACCTAACGTCGGGGACATGGGGCGTCGCACGGCATGCCGGAACCACGCCAGGGGCGGGGGAGAGTGGCTGCCAGGGGCGCTGCGATGCGAGCGGCGCCCGGCGACATCACCAGAGAACCAGGGCGGTTCGGCCGTCGCAAGGACCCCTGTTACTAGGCGGAACCGGACTCGGGGCGGAAGGTCTCACGGCGTGGCGGGGCGATCGGCGCAGGTCGCCACGGGAAGGCACAGGCCGGAAGTATGTCTGTTTCGGCCCACTATCTCCCCTCGTATGTGACCTAGGTCCTGTGGGGCGCCTCACCCTCCGAGGGCCTTTTCCGCCCTCTCGGCGCCTTCGAATGTGACCTGCGCCTCGAAGGCGGCCCGTCGAGTCGCACGGCGCAGAGCCCTCAGCACCGTCGATCCGATGGTCAGCATCAGGACGACCGTGAGCGCCGCCCGCCCCAGGTCCCAGCCGAGCGACGTCGCCGCGCAGTACGCCAGGAACCGGACCAGGTTCTCGTTCACCGGATCACCGGGATGGAACGAGATCCCACTGCTCATGCCCTGCAGGGTCACCCACCCCTGGAGGTTCATGACGGTCCCGTACGCGAACGCCGCCACCGCCCCGTAGAGCGCCAGCATCAGCAGCTCGCCCCGGCCCCGCAGCCCCACCGGGCCCGGCAACAGCCCGGCGCCCATCGTGAACCAGCCCATCGACAGCATCTGGAACGGCATCCACGGGCCCACCCCACCGGTCAGCAGCGCCGACGCGCACATGGTCACCGCGCCCAGCACGAAGCCGAACCCCGGACCGAGCACCCGGCCGCTCAGCACCATCAGGAAGAACATCGGCTCCAGGCCGGCCGTCCCCGCTCCGAGCGGGCGCAGCGCCGCCCCGACCGCCGCCAGCACGCCCAGCATCGCCACCGCCTTGGCGTCCATGCCGCAGTCGGCGATCGTGGCCACCACCACGGCCACCAGCAGCGGCAGCAGCACGGCCAGCAGCCACGGCGCGTCCTGGGAGCGGCCCGCCAGCACCGACGTGCCGTCCGCCAGGAGCGGCCAGCCGAAGGCGCCCACCCCGATGGCGCTGATCAGCACGAGGGCGGCGACCGAGCGTGGCCCGAGCCGGACCGGGCGTGTACGCGGAGGGGTCACAGTGCCGCCTCCACCTGCGAGACGGTCAGCCACGGCTCGGGCGCCAGGATCTTCGTCACCTGCGGGGCGAAGGCCGGGGAGGAGACGACGACCTCATGGGTCGGGCCGTCCGCGACGACCTCCCCCTCGGCCAGGACGACCACACGGTGCGCCAGCTCGGCGGCCAGCTCCACGTCGTGCGTCGCCATGACGATGGCGTGCCCGTCGGCGGCCAGCCCCTTCAGTACACCGACCAGCCGGGCCTTCGCCGCGTAGTCCAGGCCCCGGGTCGGCTCGTCGAGCAGCAGCAGCGGAGGGCGGGAGGTCAGCACCACGGCCAGGGCCAGCGCGAGCCGCTGCCCCTCGGACAGGTCCCTGGGATGGGTGTCGTCCCCCACGCCCGGCACCAGTTCCGACACCAGGGCCCGGCAGGCCCCCGGCTCGGCGCCCGCGTCGGCGTCGGCGGCCGCGCACTCGGCGGCCACGGTGTCGGCGTACAGCAGGTCGCGCGGCTCCTGCGGGACCAGCCCGACCTGCCCGATCAGCTCACGCGGCGGCGTCCGGTGCGGCACCCGGCCGCCCACGAGGACGCTTCCCGACGCCGGCTCGACCATCCCGACCAGCGCCCCGAGCAGGGTCGACTTCCCGGCACCGTTGCGGCCCATGAGCGCGACGGTCTCCCCGGCGCGCACCTCGACCCCGACGCCCCGCAGCGCCTCGACCCTGCCACGCCGCACGCCGAGACCACGGGCCTCGGCGACAAGGCCCCCGGCGTCCCCGGCCGGGGCGGCCGCATCGCCGCGCACCAGGCGGCTCAGCACCGCCCGCACGCCGGACGGCGCCACCACCGTGGCGCGTGCGGCGGCCGGAGCCCCGCCGGAGCGGCCGGGCGCGGGGGCGAGGCCCGCCAGCCGCTCCCGCAGCCCGCCCGCGCGGCGCCGTGCGTCCCGGACCGACAGCGGCAGCGGATCCCAGCCCGCCAGGCGGCCGAGGGCGACCACCGGGGGGTGCACGGGCGACACCGCCATGACGTCCGCCGGCGGCCCGAGGACCACCGGGGCACCGGGGGCGCCCAGCAGCGCGACCCGGTCGGCGTACTGGACCACCCGCTCCAGGCGGTGCTCGGCCATCAGGACCGTGGTGCCCAGGTCGTGGACCAGCCGCTGGAGGACCGCGAGGACCTCCTCCGCCGCCGCCGGGTCCAGCGCCGACGTCGGCTCGTCAAGGACCAGCACCTTCGGGTGCGGGGTCAGTACGGACCCGATCGCCACCCGCTGCCGCTGGCCGCCCGACAGCGTGGCGATCGGGCGGTCGCGCAGGGCGGCCAGACCCAGCAGGTCCAGCGTCTCCTCCACCCGTCTCCGCATCACCGACGGGGCCAGGCCCAGTGACTCCATCCCGTACGCCAGCTCGTCCTCCACCGTGTCGGTGACGAAGTGCGCGAGCGGGTCCTGGCCCACCGTGCCAACTACGTCCGCCAGTTCACGCGGCTTGTGGGTGCGGGTGTCGCGGCCGTCCACGGTGACCCGGCCGCGCAGGGTGCCGCCCGTGAAGTGCGGGACCAGGCCCGACACCGCGTTCAGCAGCGTCGACTTGCCCACCCCCGACGGCCCCACCAGCAGCACCAGCTCACCCTCCGGGACGGTCAGGTCGACGCCGTCCAGCGTGGGCGCGCCGGCGTCGGCGTACGTCACCGTCACGTTCTCGAACCGGATCACACGGACTCCTTCGGCAACGGGGCCACGAACGCGGGCAACAGGCCCACGAGGACGGAGAGCGCCGGCCACACCGGCAGTTCCGGCGCGGCGAGCGGGACGACGCCCGGGTGCAGCGCCGCCGCGTCGGAGGCGACCATCAAGGCCGCGACCGCCGCGCCCGACCCCGCCACCAGCCAGGCCCGCGCGCCCCACCGGTCGGGCCGGTAGCGGGTACGCACCGAACGGCGGCCGCCCAGCCGCAGCCCGGCCAGCACCATGACCACCCCCGCACCCACGAGCGGCACGGCGTACGCACCACCGGAAGCCGCCAGCAGCCCGTACCCGCCGACGCACACCCCGAGCAGCCCGCCCAGCGTCAGGACCGTCGTGGCGTTCCGCACCCCGCGCGGCACCGGGGCCGTACGCCCGTATCCCCGCGCGTCCATCGACGCGGCGACCGCCACCGACCGCTCCAACGCGCCCTCCAGCACCGGAAGCCCCACCTGAAGCACGGCCTTCACCCCGCCCGTCGGCCGCCCGCGCAGCCGCCGGGCGGTCCGCAGCCGCACCACGTCGGCGACCATGTTCGGCGCGAACGTCATCGCGACGACCACGGCGACCCCCACCTCGTACAGCGCGCCCGGCAGCGACTTCAGCAGCCGCGCCGGGTTCGCGAGCGCGTTCGCGGCGCCCACGCAGATCAGCAGCGTGGCCAGCTTCGCCCCGTCGTACAGCGCGAACACCAGCTGCTCGGCCGTCACCCGGCCCCCGATGCGCACCCCCTGCGCCCAGTCGGGCAGCGGCACCTCGGGGAGCGTCACCAGTAGGTGCGTCCCGGGGATCGGCGAACCGAGGAACACCGAGAACACCAGCCGGATCACCAGCACCGCCAGCCCCAGCTTCACGAACGCCCCGTACGAACGGGCCCACGGCGCGTCGGTGCGGCGCGCCGCCACCACGTACCCGGCCACACCGACCAGCAGGCCCAGCAGCAGCGGGTTCGTCGTGCGGGACGCGGCGGCGGCCAGACCCAGGGCCCACAGCCACCAGGCGCCCGCGTGCAGGGCGTTGGAACGGTTCGCTTCGGGCGCTCGGAGGCTCATCGCCGACGACGGCGGCGTGCCTGCCACCCGGCGGCCGCGCCCAGGACGGCGACGGCGGCGAGACCGGCGACGACCCCGACGGACGGACCGGGTTCGAGGTCCATGACGGGGTGGTCCTCGGGCGGCGGGGACGATCCGGCCGGGCTCGGCCCGCCGGGCGTCGACGACACCTGCTCCCCGCACCCCGTCCTCGGGTAGCCCGCGATGGCGCACAGCAGCGCCTGGCTGTTGTACCGCAGGGGCCTTGCCACCGCCGCCAGCGCGTCCGCGCCGGTCGCGTCGGTCCGCACCCGGGCGCACACCGCGACCGGAGCGGGCGGCTGCCCGGAGCCCTCGGGCGCGTCCGCCTCCGTACCGAAGTCGATGACGACACCGACCCGCTTGGTGCCGTCCTTCGCGGGCGTCGACCCGCAGATCGCGGCGAAGTCGGGGTCCGGGCGCGGTTGGTCGGCGTCCCGGGAGTCGGCGCTGACCGCGAAGCGGAAACCGTTGACGTCACCGTCGGCGGGCCGGGCGGTGGCCGGGCCCTGCGTGGCGTACGACCAGCCGCTTCCGCCGCTCCCCCCGCTCTCCCAGAAGGACCAGTAGCGGTAGCCGGCCGCCTGCGCCGGTCCGGCGAGGCCGAGCAGCACGGCACAGGCCGCGAGCAGCGGGACCAGGATCCGGGAGCGCATCACCGCCGCCGGTTCCGCTTGCGGCCGCTGAGGAGGAAACCGATGCCCATGCCGGCGACCAGGAAGATGGCGACGGCCAGCCAGACGTTGAAGCCCGGCTCCTCCTCCGTCTCCCGCTGTTCCGGCTTCTCCTCCAGGGGCGCCGACTTCGGCGCCGGACCGGTCGCGTTCAGCTCCCGTACGAGGTCGACGCCACCGAAGTCGCGGGCGTCCGCGCCCACCGTGTGGGCGGCGAGGATGAGCTGGGCCCAGGCGGCGGGGCCGTTCTCCTTCGCCCAGGCGGCGGAGTTCTTCTCCAGCCACTTCACGGCACCGGCCGCCTTGTCGCCGTGCCCGGCCGCACCGAGGGCGATGACCGCGTCGGCCGTGTTGCCGAAGTCCGGCTGGGGCGCGCTGGTGGTGGCGCCCGGCATCGGCGGCAGGTCGAGGTGGCCGCTCCTGGCCAGGGCGCCGGCCAGGTAGGCGGCGCCGTTGCGGGCGGCGCGCTCGGCGGTCGGCGTGGCGGCAGGCTTGGCGGGGGTCTCGCAGGTGGGCGGCTGGTAGGGCTTGGCCCCCCGCGTCTGGAGGTCCTTGCCGAGCCCGGCGAGCACGGCGGCGGCGGTGGCGTCACCGTTCGCGACGAGCGCGCCGGTCTTGGCGTCGGGCTGGTAGGCGAAGGCGCCCCCGCCCTCCTTGGCGTCACAGGGGACGGCGAAGCCGACCAGCGCGTCGTACGGGGTCCTGCCGCCGCGGGACGTGATGTCGCCGGGCCGGTGGCCGGTCGCGGCGAGCGCGCTGACGACGATCGACGTCGAGTTGGCGTCGCTGGGCGAGCCGGGGTTGTAGCCCCAGCCGCCGTCCTCGTTCTGGACGCCCTTCAGCCAGGCGGCACCCGCGCCGATGGCCTTGCTGACCGGGTCGGTGCCCGGTTCGTCCGCCTCGGGCTTGTCGACCCCGGCGAGGGCCTGGACGGCGACGGCGGTGGCGTTGGTGTCCAGCGGCGTCTTCGGGTCGCACGTCCTGGCCGGGTCGGGGCGGTAGGAGGCGAAGCCGCCGCTGTCGCACTGCTGCTTCAGCAGCCAGTCCACGGCCGTGCGGTTCGGCTCCACCCCGGTCACCTGCTGGGCCATGAAGGCGAGCGACTGCCGCCACACCCCGTCGTACGTGGGGTCCTTGGTGCCGTACAGACCGGCGGGGACGGACGGGGTCGCGGGGGAGGGGGCCGGCGACGGCGCCGCGTGGGCGGCCGGTGAACCGCCGGACAGCAGGACGGCTGCGGCGGCGAGCGCCGCGGCGCCGTGGCGGACGCGAACGGTGGTCATGGCTTCGGTGGCCTCTCCTGCGGGAACCGGGCACCGGCACGCGAAAGGCACCAGGCTCCGGCTCCGTATTCCTCGACGGTGCCGGTCACCGGGCAGTCGGTCCCGATGACACGAGCCGAACACGTGCTCGTGCGGGGCAATCCGGCTCACCGCCGCGGAACAGCGGTACACGGTTGCGGGTCAGCGCCGGATTTGCACCGGCTTCCCCCCGTACGGGCATGATGACGACGGGCTCACTCTACCGGCGGGTCAGGACGGCTGACACGCGACGTACGTCACGGGGCCGCTGCCCGGGACCGGCTCGGCGCGGCCGAGTTTCACCAGGCGCCGCAGGTGGGCCTCCGCCTCCGAGACGGCGATGGTGCGCGAGCCGTACGGGATCCGCGCCCAGGGGCGGTTCCACTCCATGCGCTCGGCGAGCTGCCAGGGGGTGAGCGGGGTGGTGAGCAGCGCGAGCAGGCCCGTGAGCCGCTCCTCGTGGTGGGCGAGCAGCTCCGCCACCCGCTCGGCGGCGCCGGTGAAGGCGTGCTGGTGGGCGGGGAGGACCTCGGCGACACCGAGGCGGGCGACCCGCTCCAGCGAGTCCAGGTAATCGCCGAGGGGATCGGTCACGGCGTCGTCCTCGGGGTCCTCGTACAGCCCGATGTGCGGGCTGATGCCGGGCAGCAGGTGGTCGCCGGAGAACAGCCGCCCCCGGCCGGGCCGGTGGGAGGGGTGCTCCTCCTCCAGGTGCAGGCAGACGTGACCGGGGGTGTGCCCGGGTGTCCAGACGGCACGCAGCCTGCGCCCCGGGAGGTCGAGCAGCTCGCCGGGCGGGATCTCCCGGTCGGGCAGGACGGGCCGCGGCAGGGGCGCCGCCCCCGGCCCGCCGGTGCGGGTGGCGGCGCGCAGCGGGGCGGTGTGCTCGTCGGGCGCGCCGGAGGCGGTGAGCTTGGCCAGCAGGTAGTCGAGCCAGGCACCCGGCTCGGCCTCCCGGGTGCGGCGTACGACGGCGATGTCGGCGGCGTGCATGGCGATCCAGGCGCCGGACGCCTCCCGGACGCGGCCGGACAGGCCGTGGTGGTCGGGGTGGTGGTGGGTGACGAGCACCCCGTGGACGTCGCGGACGGAAGTGCCGAGCGCGGTGAGCCCGTCGCACAGCTCGGCCCAGGAGCCGGGGGCGTCCCAGCCGGCGTCGACGAGCACCGGGCCCCGGTCGGTGTCGACGACGTGGACGAGAGTGTGACCGAGGGGGTTGTCCGGGATGGTGACGGCGATGCTCGAAACGCCTCCGCCGTGGTCGTACACCTGCGGTCCTGGTGACATGAGACCTCATCTCCCCACGGCGGTACGGCCATTGCCCACTATAACGAGAACTGATGCGCACGGCAGCGACCTCGAACGTTGGAGCAAGTGGCCGCTCTGAGCTGCGGGTAGAAGGGGCGTCATTGGTCGTCGTTGGTCACCGTGGGCCGACCCTCGACGGCCCACAGACGGCCCGGCTGGCTGCGGGGACGCGCCCTGTGTGCGGGGTGCTTCGAGCTGCCCAGCACCTCGGTGCTGTCGGGGCCGCCGAACGGCGGGGGTACGACGAAGGCCCCGACCTGGGGTCGGGGCCTTCATGGTGGTGGCTGGGGTCGGGGTCGAACCGGCGACCGTCCGCTTTTCAGGCGGTGTATCCACCAACGGATGCTTGATCACCTGATCAGCACGTTAGTGGTTACAGAAGAGCAGACAGGCAGCGAGGACCAGACTCACCAGGGCCGCGCCGCTGACATCGTTCGACGCCAGTTCGGTCACCAAGCCCAGCAATGCCAGCACATTGGGCGTACCGTCCGGCCGCTGCGGCTCGGCCGATGTTGACTGCATAGGTCCAGCTCCTCACCTGAAGTCGGGTCTGATCCCGAGGTCTTTCCGGAAGCTTGGCCGCTCGAGGGGGCGTTGCCGCTACTGTCACGTGTTGCCAACACTTGCAACGAACTGAGCTGGCACAGGAGGACCGTTGAGCTACGGGCTGCAGCCGATCGATGACGGTGTTACGGCAGAGGCGCGGGCTCTGGCTCAACACCTGCGAACCTTGTTCCAGCCCTTGGACGTGTCGGTGAGGCGCTATGCCGCGCGATGCCACAGCGATCCGGGAACTGTGTCTCGGTATCTCAACGGCACCCGTATCCCTCCCTGGCCATTCGTGCGCGATCTATTGACGGAGGTAGGTGTTGCACGGCAGCAACCCGTACAGCGTGAGGTCGTGATCCACACCAGAGAGCTCCACCGAGCTGCGTTGCGCGTCAGCAACAAGGGTCTGTACGAGGTGCAGATGCTCCAGGACCGCCTGGAGCAAGCGGACCGGGAGCAGCGTCAGGCAGAGATCCGTGAGCAAGCTCTTCTAGAGGCGTTGCAGACGCGGCAGCAGCGGATTGCTGAGCTTGAGGTGAGCATGCGGGAGTTGGAGGGAGCAGAGGCGGCGCGGGTGCTCTCTCAACAAGAGTCTCAGCACGAACTTGAGGCCGGAAGCGAGAGCGCCCAGGAAGAGATCGAACGTCTCCGCGAGGAAGTGGAGATTCTGCGAAATCAGTTGAATGAAGCTAAGGAACTAGCACAGGCAACAGAGCAACGTTGCGCGAACCTGGAAAGTCAGCTAGCGGCCGCTGAAGAGGCGGCCAAGGCCGGAGAGGAGTCACGTGACTTCGAGGCCCTGCACGTTGCGCAGCAGGCAGCTGCAGAGGCTAAGTCGCGAGCCGAAGCATTGCAGCAGGAGTTGAACAGGCTTAAGGGCTCGGCGCGCCCGGACCTTCGCTCAGATTCGGGCGAAGGTGACGATTTGCTGGAAATCCTGGACATGTCACCTGGAGATGCCGCCACGTCGCTTCTCAGAGAGGTGGCTCTCGGGTCAGAGCGTCGATGGGGCCGACAAGCCGCATTGATTGGCCAGCGGGGGCCTGTGCAATTCGTTGCAGCAGTTTTGCGGAGTCTGACAGATATGCGCGACCGGGAAACAGCGACCGCCATTTCTGTTCAGTTTGGGCACCATCGCGAACCCCGTGACGTTATTTCCCTTATTCGCAATTTGGAATGGGGTTTTACGCTGGTCGATGGCTCTGATCTTACAGAGTCCATTATCACTTGGTTTGTATGGAATGCGAAGTCTGCAGATGTGCAGGTGATGCTGGATCTGTGTGCAGTAATGGCGTCTGATGAGCCATATCAGGCGGCTATTAATGCTTTTGTGCAACGTAAGAATCCAAGAGTCCTGGTGGACTTTTTGGCAAAATCCGATGATGCTCTAAGGGTGAAAATCGTCGAAGCTGCTTCCCGTGAACGTGATACCAGCAAGATGGCGCCCCTGTTGACGCGCCTCAGGAGGGAAGGCATGCAAGATGTGGCTGATCTCCTCATCGATCAATTTGTCGGAAACCGGCCAGGTGAGGCTGTGCGGCTTACCTCCTTGTTTAATGCTCTGGGGGAAGAACGGGATGCGGACTACGTGAAAGAACGCATCAAGGCTATCCATCCGTTTCGTGTGCGCTGAGTCATTTCAATACATGTCACCAGTGGCCACTATGCGGGAAAGGGGCGGCGTCTCATCTGTGAGGCCGTGGCGTGCTGGAGCCGTCAGGCGTTGCGCAAGCCACCCCGATACTCTTGGGCCGCCGTTAACAGCCCCGCCTCCGAAGACCGTGCGAACATGTGCAAAGCCGTGACGCAGGTAGTAGGCCTGTAGTTTTCTGTTTGTCGTCCATGCGTCAAGGCGGAGCCATTTGGCCGACGCGCGGTGTGCGCGATCACCAGCCCAGTCGAGAAGCCTGCCCCCCAGGTCCTGGCCGGCATGTGTCCGGGCAACGGTCAGCTTGTTGACGAATACAGAGGGCTCAGCGAGTTCCGCCTCAGTCCACAGTCCCTCTTCCGCTTCGGGCGTGAGTGTGATCGTGGCCGCTGTGGCGTCGCCGTCCCGGACCATGAAGACGGTGCCGGCCTCGATGGTTGCCAATAGGCGATCGGCCGGGTAAGGGCGACGCCACTGGTCGCTGCCGAGCTTGCTCAGCCAAGCCGCCGCCTCCTCGCGGAAGGCGAGCAATTTGGGCAAGTCGCTGGGTTTAGCGGGCACGATCCTCACTGGGGCTCCTCGCCACGGGCGGACAGGTTGCCGATCTCATAGTTCATGCGGTTCAGGTCCCCCCTGAACGTGGTCACCGTGCATCGGATGGGCCGATCCTTCGAGTAGCCCGTACGCGTCCATAGGAGCACCGGCACGCCCGCACCGACCTCCAGGAGCCGGGCCTCCTCCGGGGTGGGCATGCGGGTGGCGATCTCGTCGAAGTAGCCGATCTGTTCCACCCCGAGGCTGGCCAAGTACCTGGTGGTGCCCTCTGCGATGTCCCCCGGTTCGGCCAGCCGTGGCCCCTGCCGCAAGAGCCACTCCGGGTAGTGGGTCGCCTGTGTGGACCACGGGACGTCGTCCACGAAGCGATGGCAGAACCGGAGCACGGTGGTGGAGCCAGCGTCGACGCGTAGACGCTCAGCCTGGTATGCCGGGGCCGGCTGCAACTCCACCCTGAACGTCTGGCTGGGCCGACGACCCGCGTTCGTGACGTCGGTGCTGTACGCGTCGCCGTTCTGGGGGAACGTGAGGTTCTCGAACCGGGAGGCGTTCAGCTCGAACACCTCGTGCTTGGCGACCTCGTACCCGAGCCCCTGGCTGGACGAGATGAGCCCTTGACTGACCAGCAGTCCTAGCCCAGACCGGACCGTGTTCCGAGAGGCCTCGAAGCGGGCAGACAGTTCGCTTTCGGACGGCAACCGAGACCCCGGCGGGTAGGTGCCGTTGTCGATCTCGCGGCGCAGCGCGTCAGCCACCTGCCGGTACTTCGGTTGCTTGCTCATGCCCTCATCATGACGCACTCGCGCAACTTGTTGGTACATGTGGGCCCCAATCCCTTGACGACTCACTGTCCGTGGGTGCAGCATCACTGCATCAGCTTGTACCTACAAGTTGAGCAAGCGGTGCAACCGTGTTAAGTGTGCCCGCCTGTGCGGAATTCCCGGTTCGGGATAGCTCGTGCTCTCTGCGGGCCCCTTGTCGGTCGCTTCTTGAGAACTCAACAGAGTGCCGATTCAACGAGCCGCCTTTCTGACGAGGCGGCCGGCGCGGCGACGCCCGCGCCACAACCTCTCCGCAGCCTTGGCGGCTGCGGCCGGTTGCCTCCTCCGTCCGTCCGGCCTATCGGCTGTACGGGCGGGGTTGAGGGGAGCCGGATGTTCCGACTTCAACGGCGTGCGGCCCCGGTGTCCTACCACCGGGGCCGCTGTCGAGCCGTAGGACCTGCTAGGGAGACCACGACTCATGAAGCACATCGGTGCACTTCAGGCGGTTGTTACCGCCCCCGTGTCGGACGGTGAGCCGTCGAATGCGGAGCTGGACGCGATCGAGCAGGAGATTCCGCTGATCCTGGCGGAGGTCGAGCTGCTGGACGCGCAGATCATGACGCTAGACCGACCGGTGAGCGAGCTGGATGAGCGGCGCATCCGGCGGGCGCGGAACCGAGTCCTGGCGGCCCGTCGGGACCTGACGAACAAGGCCACCACCGTGCTCGTGCCGGAGGTGGGGGCATGAGTCAGGCCGATGCCGCTCTCAGCGCGGCGCACGCGGAGGTCAAGGCGGAGCTTGCCCGTACGAACACCAAGGCGTCGCTGCTGCTGGCGTTCACTGGCGCCGGCCTCGCCGGTGTGTGGGCGGTCGCCAGCAACGCCCACCTGCACCCGGCCGCGCTCCTCACCGGCGGGGCGGGCGTCGCCGTCCTGCTGGCCGTGGTGGCCCTGCTGCTGCGGGCTGTCCGCCCCAACCTGGGCGGTGGGTCCGGCTTCCCGAAGTGGGCCACGCTCACCCCGGAGCAGATCCGTACCACCCTCGCCGAGGACGGGCGGGCGGAGGACATCGCGAATCTGTCCCGCATCGCGGTCAACAAGTTCGCCCGCCTTCAGCGCGCCATCGATCTCACGTACGCGGCCGGTGCCCTGCTGGTCATCGCAGCCCTGATCGCGCTGGGCGGTGCGGTGTGAACCGGGGCGGCAAGACCCTGCTTGTCCTCGCCCTGGTTGCCGTGGTCGGCATGGCGTTCCGGGTGTCGTGGAACGCGCTGCGGGACGTCGCCCGGGCGGTCGGCGCGGACAGCACTGCCGCCACGCTTTACCCGTTCGTGGTCGACGGCCTGATGGCCCTCGCCCTGGTCGCCACGCTGGTCCTGACCGACCGCGCCGATAAGCGGTTCGCGCTGCGGGTGCTGGCCGCCTACACGATCGCCTCGCTGGTCCTGAACTACGTGCACGGCCTGGTGCCCGAGCTTCATGGGCGGTCGGTCGACTGGGGTCGACTGGCCGACTGGGATCCGGCGAACTGGGCACTGGTGCTGCTGGCGACGTCCCTCCCGGTCGGGTCGATCTACTTCGGCTCGGACCTGGTGGCCAAGGTTCTCCACCACCGACCGACTCTCCCCGCAGATGCGGCGAAATCAGTTCATAACGACGCCAATCGGTCGATGTTTGACCTGGTGGAGTCGACCCCAGAGCCGCCTGGCCCGGTGGGGGAGCTGCCGGTCATGGAGCCGGTACCGGTCGACCTGCCGCTCCCGATCGGCGAACCTGCCGAGTCGGCCGCGGTCGGGGCGACGGCTGCCGAGTCGACCCGACCAGCGAGGGCAACCGGTCGGGTGCCAGACGCGGCCCGCAGTACCCGACCGACCCGCACCGCTGAGGAGCTGCTGAATGAGGCCCGCTCGGTCACCGCCGACTGGCCCGACACGGACCTGACGGCCGAACGCATCCGCAAGGCCGTGCGCACGTCGGCGGAGAAGGCCCGGGCGCTGCGGGACACGCTGCGGGCGGAGCGAGCCGTTGGCAGTGAGGTGGCGGCATGACGCCGGCCGACTGCTACGACCCGACCGGCGAACGGTTCGGCATCCCCACCTTTCCCTGGCGCCTGGCCCCGGACGGCTACGCCACCCGTCGACAGCTCCGTGCCCGTGGGCTTCGGCCCGGGGGTCAGGACGTGGCCGTTCAGGTGCTGCGTCCCCGCTGTCGGCGCGGGCCGCTGGCCGCGTACCTGTACCGGATCGACCAGGCCAAGCCGGTGCGGCCGATGACGGCCCGTAAGTGGGGCGCGCTCGCCCTGGCGATGCTGGCCCGCCGCACTTGCCCCGAGTGCCAGCGGGATGCCGGATACGTGATCCCGCCCTCGCTCGGCATGTGCGCCCCGTGCGCCTATCCCGATCAGGCCGCTGCCTGACCCAAGGAGCCTCCTATGGAATCGCTGCCTGAGCTGCCGCGTGTGGTGCAGCTCCCGGACGGCCGCTACGTCTACGCCGATGCGGCCAGCATCGTCCCCGCCCAGCAGACCGCCCCGCAGATCGTGCACCAGCACATCCACCAGGCCGCCCCTGACCGCACCGTGCAGCGCATCGCACTCGGCTCCGGTGTCGGCGCGGGGGCGGTGGCGGCCGGCGTGTACTTCGGCCCGCTGCTCGTCGGCGCCCTGACCGCCATCGCCGCGAACCTGGCGATCCTCGCCTTCCTGGCCGTCGCCCTGACCTGGGGTGTCGTGACGATCGTGCGATCGGTGGGCGGGGCGGAGGGTACGGCCGCCGTCAGGAACGTGAGCCGGTCCCGTCGCCGCCGCTGACGTGCTGCCCGATCCGCCCGACCTGCTCGGGCGGTGAGGGGAGCCGGACAGACCGGCCCCAGAAGGGCACCGCCATGGGCAAGCACGACCCGGAACCCAAGCTCACCACCGCCGAAAAGGCCAAGGTCACCTACCTGGTCGCGCGTATGTGCAAGCGCGGCCTGGCCGGTGACGACGTCCACCAGGCCGACCTCGAACGCAAGGTCGACCGGATCATCGACGGCGCCCGCAAGCGCGAAGCGAAGAACCACACCAACTAACCCGACCCGAAGGGATCACTGCCATGAACAACATCTTCCGCACCAAGCACCGCATTGCCCTTGACGGCACCTACGGCAACTACACCGGCTGGCGCTGCTCCTGCGGCGTGCGGGGCCGCGTCTACGGCGGCGCGTACGAGGCCAAGCGGCGCGGCGAGGAGCACGTGCGCAAGTACCGCGCCTGACTACGCCCCGGGGGCGGCCATCCCGGCCAAGGAATCCGGCCGCCCCCGGGCCCAACCCATCCAGCACAAGGCCAGACAGGAGACCTCCAGCATGACGGACAACGTCGTCCCTCTGTTCAAGGACCCGCCCTCGGCTGTTGAGGCCGTGGAAGAGACCACCCCCGCCCCGGCGCCCGAGGGTGCGGCCCCGGTGCGGGTGTGGAAGCGCACGGGGCGTGCGATGGCTGACGCGGTGACGCACGAGCGTACGAAGGCTGCTGGGCGGTTCGCGTTCCGCCACACGTCTTACGTGGTGGGCGGCACTCGGATTGTGGCCCGGCGGGCGTGGGACGGTCGTACCGGTGCCCGCTACGAACGGATGCTGAGGGCCGCAGAGGCGGCCGGGAACTACGAGGCGGCCGGCGACTGGGAGGAGCGGCTGCACCGCTTCCGCGCGGATAGGCACAGGCGCCGCATGGACCTGCTCACCGCCCCTGAACGCCTGGTCAAAGGCGCGGCGGTGGGAACCGCGGGGACGATAGGCGGCCTGATCCTGATTGGGATCGCCCTGGCGGTGGCGAACAAGGACGTCACCGACGTGGTCACGCCGCTGATGGCGCTGGTCGAGCTGATCCGGCTGCTGGTGGTGATCGTGCAGGTGGTGTGGGGGCCGCTGGTCGCCATCGGGCCGTGGCTCGCCCTCGCCGGTCTGTGGGCGGTCGGCCGCCACCGCAACGCCGCCCCGAACTGGGCTCTCCCCGCCGGTAAGCGCGCCGACGACGCGGGGGCTCCGATCACGCCGTCGATCGTGGTCACCGCGCTGCGGGACCTGGGCATTGCCGCGCTGAAGAACGCCATCAAGGAGATGGGCGATGTTGGCGCGCAGATGCTCAGCCCGATCGTGCTTGCCGGTTGTGGGGTGGAGGTGGACGTCACCTTGCCCTCTGGGGTGTCCACCGAGGAGATCCAGAACCGGCGGCGCAAGCTCGCCGAGAACCTCGGCCGGCACGAGCACGAAGTGTTCATCAGCATCCCCCAGGCCGCCCGGACCGTCCGGCTGTGGATCGCCGACTCCGGCGCGCTCGACGAGCCGATCGGCCCCTCCCCGCTCGTCCTCGACCAGGAGGCGACGGCCGACTACAAGTCCGGCCGTGCCCCGTGGGGTCAGGACCTGCGCGGGGATGCCGCGCTGGTCAGCCTGTATCAGCGGATGCTGCTGATCACGGGCCTGTCCAACCAGGGCAAGACCGCCTCCCTGCGGGCCCTGGCCCTGTGGCTGGCCCTGGATCCCCGGGTGGAGTTCCGCATCGGCGACCTGAAGGGCGTGGGTGACTGGAGCATGTTCAAGGGCCTGGCCACGGTGCTGATCGAGGGGCCGACCGATGACCACGTCATCGACGTCACGCACATGGTCGAGGATGCCGCCGAGGAGATGGAACGCCGCCTCATGGCACCCAAGGGCACGACGTTCTCCCCGCTGGTCGTCATCGTCGATGAAGCCCAGGTCGCCTACGGCTCCGGCGCGGTGGGGGAGGACAAGCGCCCGTATGGCGGGGCGAAGGCCACTTCCCGCTACTTCCGGGCTATCAAGGCGATCCACGACCAGGGCCGGGCGGTGAACGTCACCACGTGGGAAGGCACCCAGGACCCGACCAACGAGAACCTGCCCAAGCGTTCCCGCGAGGGCAACCACATCCGCGCCTCCCTCGTCTTGGGCACCGAGTCGCAGGCCCGGATGGCGCTGGGGGATGCGGCGGTTGACGGCGGGGCCGCCCCGCACAAGCTCCGTCAGGGCCTGGACAAGGGCACCCTGGTCATCGCCGGTGATGGGCTGAAGCTTGCCCCGGGGCAGTCGTCGGTCACGGTGCGCACGCACTACATCGACGACGACCAGGCATGCGAGATCGCCGACCGGGCCAAAGCCCGCCGCACCGCCGTCACCACCCAGGCCGCCATCGACAAGCCCGCCTCCACGGTGGACCCGCTCGCCGACATCGCCGCAGTCCTCGGCGACGCCCCCCGCATGCTCACCCAAGAGGTCCTGCGGCAGCTCGCAACCCGCAACCCCAGCCAGTACCGAGAGTGGACCTTCTCCGACCTCAAGCAGGTCCTGGAAGCGGCCGGGGCAGAGCCGCGCAAGTCCGACGGCCGCATGGTCGTCGACGCCAAGAAGGTCGCCCGCGCCCTCGCAGAACGCGACCTCGACACCCCTGACGAAGCGGCCCAGTAACAGGGAGGCGCCCAGGGAAGCAGGGAGAACTCCCTCACCCCCTCTCTGACCCGGCTCCCTGGCCCTGACCAGCACAAACGCCCATCCAGGGAGGCAGGGAGGCACCCGCGAAACCCACCCCGAAACGGCCGTAGAACGGCCCTTCGGGTGAGGGCGCCTGCCTCCCTCCCTAGATGCCGAAGGCGACCCCCTTCACGCCAATGACCGGGGCCGCCTTCGTCTGCCAGCACTCAACAGAACTGGAGACAACCAGCATGACTCAACGTGCCCTCATCCGGCGAGACCACCTGTCGGTGGCGCTCGACCTGGCCGCTTCGCAACTCCCCGTGCTGCCGCTGCGGGAGGGCAAGGTCCCCTTCGGCAACTGCCGCCGCTGCTAGGGCAACGCCTGCGGCGGCCGGCCGAACATGAAGAACTCCGGACCGTGCGACTGCCCCGGACCTTGCCACGGCTGGGCCGCCGCCACCACCGACCCGCATGTCCTCACCTCCGGGCCTTGGCGCCGCGCCTGGCTGCGAGCCGCGGCGGTTGCCTACCACCCGGGCGGGGCCGGTCTGACGGTTGTAGACCTGGACAACGCCGACGCGATCGCATGGGCGCGCGAGACCCTGCCTGCCACGCAGACCGTGCCGACCACGCGCGGCGAGCACTGGCTCTACCTCGGTGCCTTGCAGTCCGCGAACGCGGTACGGCAGGGCGTGGACATCAAGTCCGCGATGGCCTACGCCCGGTGGCTTGGGTTCGGCGCCGGCACCATGGCCTACCTGCCGGACGCCGTTCGCGCACTGGCCGTGAAGAAGCCGTCCACGGTCCGGCCATCGCCCCATGCCCTCACTGTGCCCGCACGGGCGGCCACCGGGGGATGCCGCCACCGCTCGCCCGTCTACCTGGAGCGTGGCATCGCCATGGCGGAGCAGCGCATCGCCGAGGCATCGAGCGCGGTGCACGTGACCGTGTACCGCACCTTTCTCGCGGTGCTGTCCTCGCATGGCTGGTGCGGCTGCCTGACCGATGCCCACGTCGGGAGGCTGTTCACCGCCGCGCAGGCCAAGGGTGAGACCGTCCGGCACTGCACCGAGGCGTGGGCCAACGCTCGCACCGCTCTGGGGATGTGAGCCATGTCCGACGACGAGAAGAACCCCGCTCGCGAGGTCATCACCGACTACGCACAGGCGCACTTCCGGTACTTCCGCACCGCCGACGGCAACGTCTATGCGCAGAGGAACGGCCATCCCGTGGCCCGGCCGATCCGCTCGCAGGGCACGACGGGCAGCCACCGGCAGGAACTCATGGTCGGTCTCTTCCGCGACGGGGTCGGCGTGTTCAACGGCACCGCGCTTAAGGAAGCGCTGGATCTGATTGAAGCGCTCGCGCTGACCGAGGAGACGCAGCCGGTTCACATCCGCGTCGCGCCCGGGTTCGACGGCGCCACGTGGCTGGACCTGGGCCGCACGGATGGGCAGTCGGTCCGTATCCACCCCACCGGCTGGGACACTGCCATCCCCGACCCGCGTGAGGTGTGCTGGCGGCGCACCCAGCTCACCGGGGAGCTGCCCCTGCCGGCCAAGGACACCGACGGCAAGGGCATCGATCTCCTGCTGCGACTGTGCAACTTCGCCAACGCGGAGACCGAGTGCCTGGCCATTGCCTGGCTCATCGGCTGTCTCGGACCGTCCGTGCCCGTCCCCGCCCCGTTCCTCACCGGACCGCAGGGCGCGGGCAAGTCCACCGGCGGGCGGATGCTCGTGAGGATTATTGAGGGCATGAGCGGTGACCTGCGCCGGGCTCCGAAGGACGAAGAGAACCTGATCGCGGCCGTGGCCGCCGGATGGGTCACCGCCCTGGACAACCTCTCCCACATGACCCCGGACCTGTCCGACGCGATGTGCTGCATCGTCACCGGCGCCGAGAACGTCAAGCGCGCTCTCTTCACCGACGGGGATGTCTTCCGCGCCCGCTACCGCCGCCCCCTGCTCCTGACCGGCATCGACGTGGGCGTCATCCGCCCCGACCTTGCGGAACGGCTCCTGCCGCTGCGGCTGGAGCGCCCCCGCGTCCGGCGCACCGAGGCGGAACTGTGGGCGGAGTACGCGGAGGTTCTGCCCGTCGTCCTCGGCTCTCTCCTCGACCTGACGGTCAAAGTTCGCGCGGTCGAGGCGGAGACCCCCACCGACCTGCGGATGGCGGACTTCGCGCACCTGTGCGCCCAGCTCGACGCGGCAACCGGCCTGGGAGCGCTCACCGCCTACCGCGCCAGCCTGGACGACCTGAACGACGACGTGATCGAGGGTGACCTACTGGCACAGACCGTCCTCCGGCACGCCGCCGACATTGAACCGGGCGCAGGGCAGCGGATGACGTCCACGGAGTGGCTGCACTGTCTCACCCGCCTCTACACCGGCGAGGAGTTCCGCCCCCTGCCCAAGGGGTGGCCCACCACCGGGAAAGTCCTCTCCGACCGTCTCAAGCGCCTCCAGCCGACCCTGGCGGCCAGGGGTGTCCTCATCGACTCGGGCCGCACCCGGGAGGGCCGCTACATCGAAATGACCCGCTCACCGGCCACACCACCGCACGAACAGCAGGCCTTCTGACCGGCACGCCCGACCGCACGAGCAAGAGGAGCACCACCGGGCAGGCGTGCTCCTCTTGCTGTTCGGCGGCGGCCGCCGCCCTGCGCTGGACGCGCCGCGAAGCGGCTCCTTCTTCACTCCCTGAGCCGCGCCACACCACCACAGACACCCCCGTTTTTTCCTAAGTGGGGAACGCTGCGTCACCTGCGTCACGGAAGCCCGGAAAACAGCGGGTGACCTGCGCATACGGGCGTGACGCAGACGGCCCTTCTCTGCGTCACGCCGCGTCACCTGCGTCACGCGTGACGGACAGCCTGCGTCACGGGTGACGCACCCCCAAGGCCCTGCGTCACCCCAAAACCGCAGGTCAGACGCCCGGGTGACGCAGGTGACGCGGTGACGCAGAAATCAGCACCTCGGACAGACGCGAGACCCCAACTACCGCCTCCGGAGGGCGCACCCAGTGCAACCCGACACCGACCCCCGGACCACGCTCCGGGCCGGACTCCCGGACCGCTACCTCACCCCTGACGACATTGCCGAACTGTTCGACGTGCCCAAAGAGACCGTCTACCAGTGGCGCAAGAAGCGCACCGGCCCGCCCGGCTTCCGCGTCGGCAAGTACATCCGCTACGACCCCGCCGCAGTCCATCGCTGGGCCGCCGAGCGCATGGCCGCCGACCCGGCCGCCTGAGACCAAACAAGCAATTAATCCGTCCCCTGGGGTGCGGCCCTGCGTCGCGCCCCACTCGGTCATCCCCATGGAGGGCACAAGCGTATGGCAGGGCACATTCAGGACCGGTGGTACAAGGTTGAGCGGGGCCCCGACGGTAAGCCCCGACGCGTCAAGACCGATCGCTTCGGTATCGGCATGCGCTACCGCGCCCGGTACGTGGGCCCCGACGGCACCGAGAGGTCCAAGAGCTTCCCCGACAAACAGAAGCGCCTGGCCGAGCAGTGGTTGACGAGCACTGAGGCTGACATGGCGCGGGGTGAGTACATCGACCCCAAGGTCGGCCGCACCACCTTTCAGCAGTACGCGGAACGCTGGGTTGCTGCCCAGACGACCGACATCGCCACGCGTACGGGTACGGAGTCGAGGCTTCGACTGCACGCCTACCCGTACATCGGGTCGCGCCCGCTCGGTTCCTTTCAGGCCGAGCACATCCGGGAGTTGTTGCGCAGGCTCGAAGATGCGGGTCTGGCCGCGTCCTACCGCCGGGTCATCTTCGCCAACGTGTCGGCCGTCTTCACAGCCGCCCTGGACGACCGGCTCATCTCGCGGAACCCTTGCCGCGCTGCCTCGGTAAAGGCGCCGGCCTCGGTCCCGCGCCGGGTCCGGCCGTGGGGTGCTGAGCAGGTCTTCGCTGTCCGGGAAGCGCTTCCCGCCCACTATCGCGCAATGATCGACGTGGGGAGCGGCTGCGGGCTACGACAAGGCGAAATCTTCGGACTCCCGGTCGATGAGGTCGGATTCCTTACCGGGTGGCTGCATGTGGGCTATCAGGTGAAGATGGTCGGCGGCCGGGCCGTCTTCGCGCCGCCCAAGCGGGGCAAGGTCCGTGACGTGCCTCTGCCCAAGGAGGTGGGCCGGGCCCTGGCCGCTCACATGGAGCAGTTCCCGCCGCAGGACGTCACACTGCCGTGGGAGAGCCCGGACGGCCCCTTGCTGACCAAACGGCTGATGTTCACCACAGAGGAGGGCAAGGCCGTCGGGCGGCACTACTTCAACACCGCTACCTGGAAGCCCGCCCTTGTGGTCGCCGGCGTCCTCCCGGAGCCCAAACCGGGGGAGAGGGCCCGGGAGTCACGGGAGAACGGCATGCACGCCCTCAGGCACTTCTACGCCTCCGTCCTGCTGGACGCCGGCGAGAACATCAAGGCCCTGAGCGGTTACCTGGGACACGCCGACCCCGGGTTCACGCTGCGGGTGTACACGCACCTCATGCCGAGCAGTGAGAGCCGCACCCGGAAGGCTGTCGACGACATGTACCGGGCCTCCCATGGAGCGTCTGACGGCCCGGAGACGGCCCAGGCAGCGTGATGACGGCCCTCACCACGGCAATGCCGCTGGTGAGGGCCCCTTTCGTCCCAAGTCTGGCCAAGTATAACGAGAACTGGTATCAGTTCTGACACACAGTCAGAAAGTTCGGGGAGGCGGCGCCATGACCGAGCTGGTCGAGCACGGGAAGCTGTTCATCGGCGGGGAGTGGGCCGATCCCCTCGGTGATGACGTCATCGAGGTGGTCTCACCGCACACCGAACAGGTCATCGGCCGGGTGCCGCACGCCTCCGAGGCCGATGTCGACCGCGCGGTCGCGGCGGCCCGCCGGGCCTTCGACGAGGGGCCCTGGCCCCGGACGTCCCTGGACGAGCGGATCGCCGTCGTCACCCGTATCAAGGACGCGATCGCCGTACGACACGAGGAGATCGCCCGGACGGTCAGCGCGCAGAACGGCTCCCCCTACTCGTGGAGCGTCCTGGCGCAGGCGCTCGGCGCGATGATGGTGTGGGACGCGGCCATCACGGTCGCGCGCGACCACCCGTACGAGGTGGAGCGCGCCGGTGTCCTCGGCCCGATCCTGGTGCGGCGCGAGCCGGTCGGGGTGGTCGCGGCCGTGGTGCCGTGGAACGTCCCGCAGTTCACGGCCGCCGCCAAGCTCGGCCCGGCGCTGCTCGCCGGATGCGCGGTGGTGCTCAAGCCGTCGCCCGAGTCGCCCCTCGACGCCTACCTGCTGGCCGAGATCACGGCCGAGGCCGGGCTGCCCGAGGGGGTGCTGTCGATCCTGCCCGCCGACCGGGAGGTCAGCGAGTACCTGGTCGGCCACCCCGGCGTCGACAAGGTGTCCTTCACCGGCTCGGTGGCGGCGGGGAAACGGGTCATGGAGGTCGCCTCGCGCAACCTCACCCGCGTCACCCTGGAGCTGGGCGGCAAGTCCGCGGCCGTCGTCCTGCCGGACGCCGACCTGGAGGCGGCCGTCGCCGGGATCGTCCCGGCCGCCTGGATGAACAATGGCCAGGCGTGCGTGGCCCAGACCCGGATCCTCGCGCCGCGCTCCCGGTACGGCGAGTTCGCCGAGGCGCTCGCGGCGGCGGCCGGCGCCCTGGTGGTCGGCGATCCGCTCGACCCGGCCACCCAGGTCGGCCCGCTGGTGGCCCGGCGCCAGCGGCAGCGGTCCCTCGACTACATACGCGTCGGCCAGGAGGAGGGTGCCAAGGTCCTCGCGGGCGGCGGCCGCCCGGCAGGCCTGGAGCGCGGCTGGTACGTGGAGCCGACCCTCCTCGGTGACGTCGACAACCGGATGCGCGTCGCCCGCGAGGAGATCTTCGGCCCCGTCATCTGCCTGCTGCCGTACGAGGACGAGAGCGAGGCGCTGACCATCGCGAACGACTCGGACTACGGCCTCAGCGGCAGCGTGTGGACCGGCGACGTCACCCGCGGCGTCGACTTCGCCCGCCGGGTGCGCACGGGCACCTTCAACGTCAACACCTTCAGCCTCGACATGCTGGGCCCGTTCGGCGGCTACAAGAACTCGGGACTGGGCCGGGAGTTCGGACCCGAGGGGTACGACGCGTACCTGGAGTACAAGATGATCCACCTCCCGGCCGGCCATCAGGGGGCATGATGGGCGACCGCTGGCACGTGGAGGTCGACCGGGGCGTGTGCATCGGCTCCGGCATGTGTGTGAACCACGCCCCGGACGGCTTCGCCCTGGACACCGCCCGGCAGTCGCGGCCCCGGACCGCCGAGACCGACGCCGACGAGCGGATCCTAGCGGCGGCGGAGGGGTGCCCGGTGGAGGCGATCACGATCACCCTGATGGACCACGGCGGGCCGGTCTTCCCTCCCGACGACGAGTGAAGGAGCCACGAGGGAACGGCGCGCGGCGCCCGTCATTGCACGGTCCTGCCGGTACCCCCGTGCCAGACTCGTCGCTTGATCACGAGGGCACGGGGCCCGCGTGCACGCAGGATTGGGAGATTCATGCGCAAGGCGATGGGGGTCCCCCCTGCTCGGCCGAAGTCGGGCGCCTGGGGGAGGGCGGCCGCGGCCGCCGGTGTGGTGCTGCTGGTAGCGGGCTGTGGCGGCGGTGGCTCCGGCGAGGGAACGGGGACCGCGGCACCCTCGTCCGGCTCCTCGTCCCCGGCGGCGGGCGCGGGCGCGGAGGCCGGCGGCAGCCTGGACGCCGCCGCGGTGACCGAGGAGATCTCGACCGCGGCCACGGCGGCGGGTTTCGTCGCGAAGCCCTCGGAGGACGACGTCCCGCCGGCTCTCAAGCCGTGCATGGTCTCGTGGCAGGCGGACGCCGAGAAGGCCACCGCCTCCAGGAAGTCCTACGACGACACGGTCGCGGCGCTCGCCAAGGGCGGCTGGAAGGAGTCGCAGAGCTTCGACCAGGAGAACGTGGCCATCAAGTCGCTGACCAAGAGCGGCTGGACGGTGAAGGCCAGCCACCACGGCCAGTCCGGCACCTTCCTGATCGTCTCCTTCATCGCCACGGACAGCGGCCCGGAGTGCGCGAAGCTCTTCCAGGAGGACCTGGAGAAGAACAAGAACACCCAGTAGCCCCCGCGGCGGGGGGAGGGCCGGGGCGGAGCCGGTGGCGCCCGCCCCTGGGGTTTCCGTGCGACGGGCCGGGTTCCGGCCGATCAGGCGGGGCTCGGCTCAGGCCGGCCCGGTGCCCGGCGCGTCCGGGGCCGTCAGGTCGATCAGGCGGCACACCGTCTCGATGTCGATCTTCACCTGGGCGATCGACGCACGGCCCGACAGCCAGGTGATCAGCGCCGAGTGCCAGGTGTGCTCGATCACCCGAACCGCCGACAGCTGCTGCGGCGTGGGGTGTTCCAGCCCCGTCGCGTCCAGGATGATCGCCGTCGTCTGCCGGGAGACGGTGTCCACCTCCGGGCTCACACTGCGGTCGGCGAACGTCAGCGCCCGCACCATCGCGTCCGCGAGGTGCGGCTCGCGCTGGAGGGCCCGGAAGGCGCGCATCAGCGTCTCGGCGACCCGCTCCGAGGCGGACTCCCCGGCCGGCGGCCGCTTGCGCAGCGTCGTGTGCATGTGGTCGAGCTGGTCCTGCATGGTCGCCACCAGCAGGTGGATCTTGGACGGGAAGTACCGGTACAGCGTGCCCAGCGCCA
The DNA here is from genome assembly GCF_055590785.1 of Streptomyces sp. NPDC041796. Classification (NCBI taxonomy): domain Bacteria; kingdom Bacillati; phylum Actinomycetota; class Actinomycetes; order Kitasatosporales; family Streptomycetaceae; genus Streptomyces; species Streptomyces sp. NPDC041796. The sequence continues at coordinate 87,226 of NZ_JBVJAH010000018.1, read as the reverse complement.
CCCCGGCCGCCTCGGCGACCTCCCGCATCTGGACGGCGTCGAAGCCTCCCCGGCCGGCGAGCTGCGCGCTCGCGTGGAGGATCCGGCGACGGCGCGCCTCCTGGCGCTCGGTGAGCGGCGGCGACGCCGGTCTGACTTCCGCTGTCATGTGTCCCGTTCCGTTGTTCCGTTCCATGGCGTACAGGCGTGTGTACGGGCCGGCACCGGCGGGCGCCCGCCGTGGCGGGAATCACCTGATCCGGCCCTTACAGCGGCGCTACCTGCCGGTAGATTCGAAGCTCCTTGAACGATCAAGTCTGAAACTTGTTCTAGATTAGCGCGACCGGTTACGCTCCGGCGAAACGCAAGGCAGAAGGGGGCCGCGAGTGACCGCTGAGGCCATAGAGGCAAGCCCCCGCGGCGGTGTGACCGGGAGCGACGACCTCCCGCTGCGCATCGCGCTCCTCACGTACAAAGGGAACCCGTTCTGCGGCGGACAGGGCGTCTACGTCCGCCACCTGTCGCGCGAACTGACCCGCCTCGGGCACAGCGTCGAGGTGATCGGCTCCCAGCCCTACCCCGTACTCGACGACGGCGTCCCCCTCACCGAGCTCGCCAGCCTCGACCTGTACCGGCAGCCCGACCCCTTCCGCACGCCGAAGCGGGGCGAGTACCGCGACTGGATCGACGCCCTCGAAGTCGCCACCATGTGGACCGGCGGCTTCCCCGAGCCGCTCACCTTCTCGCTGCGGGCCCGCCGCCACCTGGCCGCCCGCCGCGGCGACTTCGACGTCGTCCACGACAACCAGACCCTCGGCTACGGCCTCCTCGGCGACATCGGCGCCCCGCTCGTCACCACCGTCCACCACCCCATCACGGTGGACCGGCAACTGGAGCTGGACGCCGCGCAGGACTGGAAGCGCCGCGCCTCCGTCCGCCGCTGGTACGCCTTCACGCGCATGCAGAAGCGCGTCGCCCGCCGCCTCCCCTCCGTGCTCACCGTCTCCGGCACCTCCCGCGACGAGATCGTCGAGCACCTCGGCGTACGCCAGGACCGCATCCGCGTCGTCCACATCGGCGCCGACACCGACCTGTGGTCGCCCGACCCGGCCGTGCCGGAGGTCGCCGGCCGGATCGTCACCACCTCCAGCGCGGACGTCCCGCTCAAGGGCCTGGTCCACCTCGTGGAGGCCCTCGCCAAGCTCCGCACCGAGAACCCGGACGCCCACCTCGTCGTCGTCGGCAAGCGCGCCGAGGACGGGCCGGTCGCGCAGGCCATCGAGCGGTACGGGCTCGACGGCGCCGTCCGGTTCGTCAAGGGCATCACCGACGCCGAGCTGGTGGACCTCTACCGGGGCGCCCAAGTGGCGTGCGTGCCCTCGCTGTACGAGGGGTTCTCCCTGCCCGCCGCCGAGGCGATGGCCACCGGGACGCCCCTGGTCGCCACCACCGGCGGCGCCATCCCCGAGGTCGCCGGCCCGGACGGCGAGACCTGCCTGGCCGTCCCGCCCGGCGACGCGGGCGCCCTCGCGGCGGCCCTCGGCCGGATCCTCGGTGACGCAGACCTGCGCACCCGGCTCGGCGCGGCAGGCCGCGCCCGGGTCCTCGACAGGTTCACCTGGGCCCGCGCGGCCCAGGGCACGGCGGAGCTGTACCGCGAGGCCATCGCGGCGCGGGGAGCCCGCCGGTGACCCAGACGCCCATCCCTTCCCCCCTCGCTCCCCTCACCCCCCTCTCCTCCTTCCTCCGTGAAAGCAGGCCGTCCCCGTGCTGACCGTCGACTTCACCCGCTTCCCGCTCGCCCCCGGCGACCGTGTGCTCGACCTGGGCTGCGGGGCCGGGCGGCACGCGTTCGAGTGCTACCGGCGCGGAGCCCAGGTCGTCGCCCTCGACCAGAACGGCGAGGAGATCCGCGAGGTCGCCAAGTGGTTCGCCGCCATGAAGGAGGCCGGTGAGGCGCCCGCCGGGGCGACCGCCACCGCCATGGAGGGCGACGCCCTCAACCTGCCGTTCCCCGACGAGTCGTTCGACGTCGTGATCATCTCCGAGGTCATGGAGCACATCCCGGACGACAAGGGCGTGCTCGCCGAGATGGTCCGCGTCCTCAAGCCCGGCGGCCGCATCGCCGTCACCGTCCCCCGCTACGGCCCCGAGAAGGTCTGCTGGACCCTCTCCGACGCCTACCACGAGGTCGAGGGCGGTCACATCCGCATCTACAAGGCCGACGAACTGCTCGCCAAGATCCGCGAAGCCGGCCTGAAGCCGTACGGCACCCACCACGCGCACGCGCTGCACTCGCCGTACTGGTGGCTGAAGTGCGCGTTCGGCGTCGACAACGACAAGGCGCTGCCGGTGCGCGCGTACCACAAGCTGCTGGTCTGGGACATCATGAAGAAGCCCCTCGTCACCCGCATCGCCGAACAGGCCCTCAACCCCGTCATGGGCAAGAGCTTCGTGGCCTACGCGACCAAGCCCAAGCTGCCGAAGGCCGAGGCCGAGACCGCGTGACGAGCCCCGAGAGGACCGAACACCTCGTCCTGCCCGGCGTCCTCACCGCCGAGCAGGCCGCCGAGACCGTCGCCGGCATCCTCGCCGTCCAGCGCGAGGACGGCGCCATCCCCTGGTTCCGCGGCCACCACCTCGACCCGTGGGACCACACCGAGGCCGCCATGGCCCTGGACACCGCCGGCGAGCACGAGGCCGCCACCCGCGCCTACGAGTGGCTCGCCCGGCACCAGAACGACGACGGCTCCTGGTACGCCGCCTACCACGACGGCGACCACACCCGGGTCACCGACCACGGCCGCGAGAGCAACTTCTGCGCCTACATAGCGGTCGGCGTCTGGCACCACTACCTCGCCACCGGCGACGACACCTTCCTCGACCGGATGTGGCCCGTCGTGTACGCCGCCGTCGAGTTCGTGCTCCGCCTCCAGCAGCCCGGCGGCCAGATCGGCTGGAAGCGGGAGCCCGACGGCACGCCCGTCACCGACGCGCTGCTCACCGGCTCCTCCTCCATCCACCAGGCGCTGCGCTGCGCCCTCGCCATCGCCGAGGAACGCGAGGAACCGCAGCCCGACTGGGAACTGGCCGCGGGCGCGCTCGCCCACGCCATCCGCCACCACCCCGAGCGGTTCCTGGACAAGAACCGCTACTCGATGGACTGGTACTACCCCGTCCTCGGCGGAGCCGTCACCGGCGCGGCGGCCAAGGAGCGCATCGAGAGCGCCTGGGACGACTTCGTGGTCCCCGGCCTCGGCGTACGCTGCGTCCTGCCCAACCCCTGGGTCACCGGCGGCGAGAGCTGCGAACTGGCCCTCACCCTCTGGGCCATGGGCGAGTCCGACCGTGCCCTGCAGATCCTCCAGTCCATCGGCCACCTGCGCGGCCCCGGCGGCATGTACTGGACGGGCTACGTCTTCGAGGGCGACCGCGCCGTCTGGCCCGAGGAACTCACCACCTGGACGGCGGGCTCCCTGCTGCTCGCCGTGGCCGCCCTGGGCGGGGACGAGGCGACCACGGCCGTCTTCGGCGGCGAGAGGCTGCCGCACGGCCTGGCGCCCGACTGCTGTCGCTGATGGCCTGAACCGGACCCCGCCCGGATTCGCCATCCTCGGGGCGGGGTACCCGGGTTCACCGATCGAGACGGAATTCCGGACGATTCGTCCGCAACCATCCCGCTGTCCCGGTCGTCCAACACAATAAAGGCCCAGCGTCAGGGGAAAACACATGAAACGACGCGCCACGGCACTGGTGACGCTCCTGCTCACAGGCGCCGGACTCGGAATGCTGACGGTGCCCGCCCAGGCGGCCCCGGCGGCGGCCACGCGGACCACCGCCGCCTGCCCCACCGGGTGGGGCAGCACCCTGAAGACCGGTGTCAGCGCCGCAACCGCCTCCCTGGTGGACATCAGGACCGGTCGCCACGACTGCTTCGACCGCATGGTCTTCCACGTCCCCGGCATCGGCAGCGGCAAGGCCGGCTACCACGTCCGCTACGTCGACCGGGTGTACCAGGACGGCTCCGGGCGGTACGTCCCGGTCGCCGGCGGAGCGGTACTGGAAGTGCGCATCGCCGCGCCCAGCTACAACCCCGAGACCGGCGGGGCGACCTACCGGGGCAAGGTGGCACAGCCGCTGCCCGGGGTGAACCTCACCGGCTACCGCACCTTCAAGGACACCCGGTTCGTCGGCAGCTTCGAGGGCGACACCCAGATCGGCCTCGGCGTCCGCGCCCGGCTCCCGTTCCGCGTCCTCCACCTGTCCGACCGCCTCGTCGTGGACGTGGCCCACACCTGGGGCACCACCCGCTGACCCCGCGCCCGCCCGTACGGCACCCGCACCGGGCGCCGTACGGCGAGGGCACAGCGTGCTTCAGTACCGGCGCAGTCGGCCGGCGAGGGCGTGGCCGAGGAGCAGGTACACGAGCGCGGCGAGGCCGTAGCCCGCCACGACGCGCAGCCACGCCAGGTCGAACGTGAACAGGTCGTGCGACCAGCCCGCCAGCCAGCGGGCCGCCTCCTGGACGAACTGGACCAGGTCGTTGGCCCGGTTCGCGTCGAACAGGTACATCAGGATCCACAGGCCGATGATCGCGGCCATGACGTCGGCGACCACCGCGACCGCGGTCGCCGCCTGTGCGCTTCCGTTCCGATGACGGGGAGACATGCTCCCCTGGTTGCCGCTCCCGTGCGCCCGAAACCCGTGTGCGCCCTACGCGTTGAGCTCCGCCAGCAGCCGGAGGGTCGCGGGGTCCGGGGCCGTCACCAGGAGGTCGGTGACCGGGCCCTCGCGCCAGAGCGCCAGTCGCTCGGCGATCCGCTCGCGCGGCCCGACCAGCGAGATCTCGTCGGCGAAGGCGTCCGGGACGGCGAGGACCGCCTCGTCGCGGCGCCCCCGCGCGAACAGCTCCTGGACGCGGCGGGCCTCCGCCTCGTACCCCATGCGGGCCATCAGGTCGGCGTGGAAGTTGCGGGTGGTGTGCCCCATGCCGCCGATGTAGAAGCCCAGCATCGCCTTGACGGGCAGCAGGCCCTCGGCGACGTCGTCACAGAGCCGGGCACGGGCCATGGGCGCCACAATGAAGCCGACGGGCAGCTCCTTCACGTCGTACACGTCCGGGCGCAGGGGGGACCAGTACAGGGGCAGCCAGCCGTCGGCGATCCGGGTCGTCTGGGCGATGTTCCGCGGGCCCTCCGCGCCGAGCAGGACCGGGAGGCCGGCGCGGAGCGGGTGGGTGATCGCTCTGAGCGGCCTGCCGAGGCCGGTGCCGTCCTCGCCGGCGTACGGAAGGGAGTGGAAGCGGCCGTCGAGCGTCACGGGGGCCTCCCGGCGCAGGACCTGGCGGACGACGTCGACGTACTCGCGCGTCGCCGTGAGCGGCGACGCGGGGAACGGGCGGCCGTACCAGCCCTCGACGACCTGCGGCCCGGACAGGCCGAGGCCCAGCATCATCCGGCCGCCCGAGAGGTGGTCCAGGGTCAGTGCGTGCATGGCGGTGGCTGTCGGCGTCCGGGCGGCCATCTGCGCGATCGCCGTCCCGAGCCGGATCCGGCGGGTGTGGGCCGCGATCCAGGTGAGCGGGGTGAACGCGTCGGAGCCCCACGCCTCGGCCGTCCAGACGGAGTCGTAGCCGAGGCGCTCGGCCTCGCGGGCCAGTTCGAGATGGCCGGGGTTCGGGCCGCGCCCCCAGTAGCCGAGTGCCAGTCCGAGCCGCATGCCCCGCACCTTCCTGACGAACCGTCAGTTCCATGCGCGGGTGACTGTACGCCAACGGCCCCCCGCCCGGAAGGGCGAGGGGCCGTACGGGAACGGATCGTGGCGCGTCAGCCGCGCTGGATGCCCGTCGTGTCCTGCAGCACGCCACGGCGGCCGTCCTGCGTCTGGGCGACCAGACCCGGGCCGCGCTGCTCCACCGCCAGGTACCAGGTGCCGGGCGCCAGCTCCGCGATCGGCGTCGGGGAGCCGTCCTCCGCGTACAGCGGACGGGCCACCGGCACGGCGAACCAGAACGGCGAGAAGTCCGAGGTGGACGCGGGCTGCTGGCCCTGGCCCTGGGACGGCTGCGACGGGGCCTGCGGGGCCTGCTGCCCGGCCTGCGACGGATGCGGCTGGCCCGGCTGACCGGCCTGCGACGCGCCCGGGTAGCCGTAACCACCCTCCGGCTGGCCGCCGTACGGCGGCTGCTGGGCGCCGGGGGCGCCGGGGTAGCCGTAACCCGCCTGCGGCTGACCGCCGTACGGCTGCGGCTGCTGCGGACGCGGCGCGCCCACGAGCGGCGCCTTGAGCGCCGGGACGAGCGGAGCGGCCACCGCGGCGGCGGCGAGCGCGATCGTCGCCAGCAGGCCCAGGATCATGCCCGCACCGGCGTCGGGCTCCCAGTCGATGATGGTCCAGAAGGCCGTCCACAGCGCGAAGATGCAGAAAGCCACACCGAACTGGCCCAGGTCGATCCCCGCCACCTTGCGGCCGGGCATCGCGCGCCCGACCACGATCAGCGCCGCCCCGATGACACCGGAGAGGAACATGCTCATCAGCATGCCGAGGGAATCCCAGGCGTTGGGTGAGTCGAAGTTCGAGCAGTCGATGCCGCTGGGGCAGTCGACGCCCGGAGTGAGGCCGAGGAACGAGGCGATGAACAGCACCACCGCTGCTCCGATCACCACGCCATCGCCTCGAGTGAGGGAGCGGATGTTCACGTGTAAGAGTCCTTCGTCGGTTCGTCTCGTCGGGGTGGCGCGGTGCACGGGGGTGGCCGGCCCCATCGTACGGATGCGGTACGGGTTTGGCTCCGGGGCGACCCCGGACCCCCGGCAGGCTACCGTCCGCCGGACCTAGCCCCGCAGGTAGGTACGGACGCCGACCGCGATTCCCCGGGCCGCTTTCTGCCGCCATGCCGCGTCTGTCAGCAATGCGGCGTCCTTCGGGTCACGCATATTGCCGCATTCGACGAACACTTTGGGCACCGTCGACAGATTCAGCCCGCCGAGGTCCTTGCGTACGTCCAACCCGCTTCCGCCGCCGATGTAGTTGGCCGGAGCGCTTCCGGTCGCCCGCGCGAACTCCCGCACGATGCCCTCCCCGAGGGCCCGCGACGGGGCCACGATCCGCGTCGTGTCGGCCGCGCCGCCCTTGACCGGCGCGGGAAGAATCACATGGAAGCCGCGGTTCCCGGTGCCGGAACCGTCCGCGTGGACGGAGACCACGGCGTCGGCCTTCGCGGCGTTGCCGATCCGGGCCCGCTCGTCGATGCACGGGCCGAAGGGGCGGTCGGCGTCCTGGGTGAGGGTCACCGTGGCGCCCTGCTCCTGAAGCAGTGTGCGAAGACGGTGTGAAACATCCAGGGTGAATGCGGCTTCCGTGTAACCGGTGTTCGTCGACGTACCCGTGGTGTCGCATTCCTTGCGGTTCGTTCCGATGTCCACCAGCCGGTTGATCTCCCGCGGGTGATCGAAGTTACCCGGATTGTGGCCCGGATCGATCACGACGGTCTTCCCGGCGAGCGGAAGCGGGGCGGTGGACACGGAAGGGCCCGGTGCGGAGGGACCCGGCGCCGGCCGCGCCTGCGGCGGGGCGCTCTTGGCCGGGCCGCTCGTCGCGCCCCAGACCAGCCAGCCGGCCAGCGCGACCGCCGCCGGCACGGCCAACGTCAGGGTGAGCTTCGAGCGGCGGGCCGGGCGAGGGGCCGGCGGACTGTCGTCGTGGTGCACACGCTGATGCTAGGCGGTGCCGGGCCCGCGGCTCAGAAACCCGGGCCCGTACGCCGCAGGACGCGCAGCGAGTCCGTCACCGACACCTCGGTGAACGCACCGGACTCCAGGGCCCGCAGGTAGACGCGGTACGGGGCCTGGCCGCCGTCCGCCGGGTCGGGGAACACGTCGTGGACGACCAGCAGCCCGCCCTCGGCCACGCGCGGCGCCCAGCCCTCGTAGTCGGCCGTCGCGTGCTCGTCGGTGTGGCCCCCGTCGATGAAGACCAGGCCGACCTCGCCCGCCCACACCCGTGCGACCTGCGGCGAGCGGCCGACGACCGCGATGACGTACTCCTCCAGCCCCGCCTTGTGCAGTGTGCGGCGGAACGTCGGCAGCGTGTCCATCAGCCCGACCTCGGGATCGACCACCGTCGGGTCGTGGTACTCCCACCCCGGCTGCTGCTCCTCGCTGCCCCGGTGGTGGTCGACGGTGACCGCCACGGTGCCCGCGGCGCGGGCCGCGTCGGCGAGCAGGATCGTGGAGCGCCCGCAATACGTGCCGACCTCCAGCAGCGGCAGTCCCAGCCGCGCGGCCTCGGCGGCCGCCGCGTGGAGCGCCAGCCCCTCGCGCACCGGCATGAACCCCTTGGCGGCCTCGAAGGCGGCGAGCGTCTCCGGCTTTGGCGCGGCGGGCACGGCCATGGGGTTCCTCCTGGTCGGACATCCGTACTGGGCGGTCACATCGTAGGCGGCGCGGGGAGGACCGGGACTTCCGGAGTAGGCCCATATCCGGATGTACGGACCGCACCACGCCTGCGACCATGACACGCATGCCGCCATCCCGTACCGACACCGCCAAGGCCCCGCTGACCGCAGGCTCCGCCCGCCCCGCCGCCCGTACCTGGGCGGTCGTCCTCGCCGCGTGCGCCGGCCAGTTCCTGGTGGTCCTCGACGTCTCCGTGGTCAACGTCGCCCTGCCGTCGATGCGCGCCGACCTCGGTCTGTCGGCGGTCGGGCTCCAGTGGGTGCTCAACGCGTACTCGATCGCCTTCGCCGGGTTCATGCTGCTCGGCGGAAGGGCCGCGGACCTGTTCGGGCGCAAGCGGATGTTCCTGGTCGGGCTCGGGCTGTTCACCGCCGCCTCGGTGGCCGGCGGGCTCGCCGTGGAGGGCTGGCAGCTGCTCGCCGCCCGCGCCGCCCAGGGGCTCGGCGCGGCGGTCCTCGCTCCCGCGACGCTCACCATCGTCACCGGCGCCGTGCCGGCGGGGCCCGCGCGGACCCGGGCGATAGCGACGTGGTCCGCGGTGGGTGCGGGCGGCGGCGCGGCGGGCGGACTGGTCGGCGGCGTCCTGACCGACCTGCTCTCCTGGCGCTGGGTGCTGCTGATCAACGTGCCGGTCGGGGCCCTGGTGATCGTCGGCGCCGCGCTGTGGATCCGGGAGAGCCGGGCGGAGGGCGGGCGGCGGCTCGACCTGCCGGGCGCGGTGCTGGTCACCGGCGGCCTCGCGGCCGTCGCGTACGGCATCGTGCAGACCGAGCAGGCCGGCTGGGGCGAGGCGGCGACGCTGCTGCCGCTGCTCGGCGGGGTGGCGCTGCTGGCGGCCTTCGTGGCGGTGGAGGCCCGGGCGAAGGCCCCGCTCATGCCGCTCAAGGTGTTCCGCTCCCGGGCTGTCACCGCGGCCAATGTGTCGATGCTGGTCAACGGCTCGGCCTCGTTCGGTATGTGGTTCTTCATGACCGTGTACGCCCAGAACGTGCTCGGCTACACGCCGCTGGAGGCCGGCCTCGCCCTCGTGCCGAGCTCGCTCGCCGTCGTCCTCGGCTCGAAACTGGCGCCTCGGCTGATGGTGAGCACCGGGGCACGCAACCTCGCCGTGATCGGCGCACTGATCGCCGCCACCGGGTTCGGCTGGCAGTCGCTGATGGAGGCGGACGGTACGTACGTCACCACCATCCTCGGACCCGGCATCCTGATGATGGCCGGCATGGGGCTGGCCATCACCCCGCTCGCCTCCCTCGCCACGTCGGGCGCCGCACCGGGCGACGCGGGCCTGGTCTCGGGCCTGGTCAACACCTCCCGCACGATGGGCGGCGCCCTGGGTCTGGCCGTCCTGTCGACCGTCGCAGCCTCCCGCACGGCGGGCGGCACGGGGCCGGAGGCGCTCACGGCCGGGTACGCGCTGGCGTTCCGCACCGGGGCGGGCATCCTGCTGGTGGGCGCCGTGCTGATGCTGCTGTGGCTGCCCCGCCGCGCCGAGGCGTAAGGTCACGGTCACGGCAGCCCTCTGCCCCATCCGGCCTCCGTGCCGCATACTGGCGGGAAATGACGAACCGATCCGCGCCCCGGCGCCACCTCGCCACCAGTCCCTTCAAAGCCCCCGTCGCCGCACCGATCAAGCACTTCGCGGTGGGGGACCGGGTCTCCCACGACAGGCACGGCCTCGGCACGGTCATCGCCGTCGAGGACCAGATCGCCACGCTCGTCGACTTCGGCTCCCAGAAGACCCGTATCGTCAGCCCGTACAAGGGCATGGACAAGCTCTGACCCCCTTCACCCCGGCTGATCCGTCACGCTGACGGCTGCCGCCCACCCCCCGGACGCCGCGCCGCGGAGCCGGTCCCGCCCGCCGGGACCGCCCGCCGCGGTGCCCCGCGTCCGGCTGCACCCACCGCGCCCCGCCCGCCGGCGCCGGCCGTGGGTGTCGTCCCGGCCGGGCACCGCCAGGCACCGCGCCGCCCGTAGTGCCCACCCGTGCCGCCCCACCCGTTGTGCCCCGTGCCGCCCCGCGGCGACGACCGCCCGCGACGAGGTGTGCGTACCGCTGCGCGGCGCACGGCGGCCCACCCGGGAGTCGTACCGCCCCGCGGACCACGACCGCCCACCCGGGATGCGTACCGCCCCGCGGCGCACGGCGGCCCACCCGGGAGTCGTACCGCCCCGCCCCGCCCTCCCGTCGAGCTGACACGCCGTCAGGGCCCTTCCCAACCCCAGGGCGCCGCGCTATACAGGAGGACCACCGGGGCTAGAACGCGTTCTAGAACCGGCCCCTACGCGGCCTCGGCGCGGCCGACGGTGCGGACGGCCGTGCCGAGGTCTCCAGCGACGAGCAGGAGCCCCATGCCCATTGACGCAGGCCAGGCACTCGCGGCCGAGCCCCGTTCCGCCGAGATCACCTGGGACCACAAGGACGTCCAGCTCTACCACCTCGGCCTCGGTGCCGGCGCGCCCGCCACCGACCCCGACGAGCTGCGCTACACCCTGGAATCCCGGCTGCACGTCCTGCCCAGCTTCGCGACCGTCGCGGGTGCGGGCATGGGCATGATGGGCGGGCTGGCGGCACCCGGCATCGACGTCGACCTCTCCGCCGTCCTGCACGGCGGCCAGACCATCCGGCTGCACCGGCCCATCCCCGTGCGCGGCCGGGCGGCCACCACTTCCCGCGTCGCCGCCGTGTACGACAAGGGCAAGGCGGCCGTCCTCGTCCTCCGCTCGGAGGCCGTCGACGACGCCGGGCCGCTGTGGACGAGCGACGCCGAGGTCTACGTACGCGGCGAAGGCGGGTTCGGCGGTGAGCGCGGTCCCTCCGCCCGCCTCGAAACCCCCGACCGCGCCCCCGACCGGACCGTCGAACGGCACGTCCGCGAGGACCAGGCGCTGCTCTACCGGCTCTCCGGGGACTGGAACCCCCTCCACGCCGACCCCGAGTTCGCCAAGGTCGCGGGCTTCGACCGGCCGATCCTGCACGGCCTGTGCACCTACGGCATGACGCTGAAGGCCGTCACCGACACGCTCCTCGACGGCGAGGTCTCCCGCGTCCGCTCGTACCGCACCCGTTTCGCCGGCGTCGTGTACCCGGGCGAGACCCTCCGCATCCGGATGTGGCGCCAGGACGGGGGCGTGCGGGTGGCGGTGTCCGCCGCCGAACGGGACGACGCGCCGGTCCTCACCGACACCCTCGTAGAAACCGTGTGAAGGGAGCCGCACCATGCGCGCAGCCGTACTGCACGAGACCGGCCAGGACAAACTGGAAGTCCTCGACGACATCGAGGCCGTGGGGTTCGGACCCGGCAAGGTGCGCATCCGGGTCAGGGCGACCGGCCTGTGCCACTCCGACGTCTCCGCGATGAACGGCGTACTCCCGCAGCCCGCGCCCTTCGTCCCCGGCCACGAGGGCGCCGGTGAGATCGCCGACGTCGGCGACGGGGTGACCACGCTGCGGCCCGGCGACCGGGTGCTGCTGTGCTGGCTGCCCGCGTGCGGCGCCTGCCCGTCCTGCAAGCGCGGCCAGACCCAGCTCTGCCTGGCCGGCTTCCTCAACGCCGGTACGCCCAACTTCAAGCGCCCCGGCGGGGACGTCTTCGGCTTCGCGGGAACCGGGACCTTCGCCGAGGAGGTCGTCGTCGACGCGGGCTGTGCGATACCCATACCCGACGACGTCCCCTTCGACATCGCCGCGCTCATCGGCTGCGGGGTGACGACCGGACTGGGCGCGGCCATCAACACCGCACGTGTGGAAGCGGGTTCGTCGGTCGCCGTCATCGGCTGCGGAGGCGTCGGCATCTCGGCGATCCAGGGCGCCAGGCTCCAGGGCGCCGCCCAGATCGTGGCCGTCGACCCGGTGGCGTCACGGCGCGAGGCGGCGCTGCGGTTCGGCGCGACGGAGGCGGTGGCGCCGGAGGAGCTCCCCGACGCGAAACAGCGGATCACCGCCGGCGAGGGCTTCGACTACGTCTTCGAGGTCGTCGGCCGGTCCGCCACGGCCCGCACCGCCTACGAGGCGACCCGGCGCGGCGGCACGCTCTGCATCGTGGGCGCGGGAGCCATGGACGACTTCCTCCAGCTCAACATGTTCGAGCTGTTCTTCGACGAGAAGCGGATCCTGCCCTCGATGTACGGGGGCGGGGACGTGCTCCGTTCGTACGAGCGGGCCATCGCCCTGTGGCGGGCGGGCCGCATCGACCTCGCGGGCCTGATCACCCACAGGGTCCCGCTGGCCGGCATCAACGACGCCCTGGAGCAGATGCGGACCGGCGAGGCGCTGCGCACCTGCATCGAGATCTGAGGAGGAGGGTCCCATGTCCATGCCCCTGCGGGATCTCTCCGCGATCGTCACCGGCGCCGGGCGGGGCCTCGGCCGCGCGGAAGCCCTCGAACTCGCCCGGCTGGGAGCGGCCGTGGTCGTCAACGACCACGGGGAGGGGTCGGCGGCCGCGGCCGCCGAGGTCGTCGCCGAGATCCGCGCGGCGGGCGGCCGGGCGGTGGCCCACGTCGGGGACGTCGCCGACCACGCGACGGCCGGTGAACTCGTGGGCCTCGCCGTCGACACGTACGGCCGACTCGACGTCCTGGTCAACAACGCGGGCATCCTCCGCGACCGGATGGTCTTCTCCATGAGCGAGGCGGAGTGGGACGCGGTGATACGCGTCCACCTCAAGGGTCACTTCAACACCACCCACTTCGCGTCCGTCCATTGGCGCGAGCGTGCGAAGGGGAACGGGGCGCCGGTCCACGGCCGGATCGTCAACACCTCCTCCGAGGCGTTCCTCGCGGGCTCGGCGGGCCAGCCCAACTACGCCGCCGCCAAGGGCGGGATCGTGGGCCTGACGACCTCCACGGCGCTCGCGCTCGCCAAGTACGGCGTCACGTGCAACGCCATCTGCCCCCGTGCCCGTACCCGTATGACCCAGGACGTCTTCGCCGGCTTCAAGGAGCCCAGCGGCGACGACGCCCTCGACCCGCTGTCACCCGACCACGTCGCCCCGCTCGTCGGCTACCTCGCCGCGCCCGCCGCCTCGGGCGTCAACGGCCAGCTGTTCGTCGTCCACGGCGGCATGGTGGCCGTCATGGAACGGCCCAGGGCGGCGGCCAAGTTCGACACGGCCAAGGAGGCGTTCTCGTACGAGGAGCTGGACGCCCTGCTCTCGCCGTACTACGCCGGCCGGCCGCCCGGCGAGACGTTCGCCGCGGCCGAGGTGCTGTCCCTGGCGAAGGACTGAACCGCGCACCGCCTCCACATGTCCCATCGCGTCCACCTGTCCCACCGCGTCCACCGCCTCGTACGGCGAAGGGGCCGGCCCGGGGGATCCTCCCCGGACCGGCCCCTTCAGGTCGGTCGTACCGTCAGGCCGCGCTGTTGTGCGGGTCCTTGCGGTGACGGCCGTGCGGCTGGGTCGACAGGTCCTCCGTCGACGCCGCGCCCCCTCGGTGCTTTCCGGAGCCACCGGCGTCCCCCTGCGGTCGCCCGTGGGTCGTGTCGGTGCTGGCTTCAGACATGTGGGAAGTCACCCCGTAATGATCGCTGACGACGTTGCGGCCCGAGAGTCTATCCGCGGGCTGTGCGGCCGGTGAGCGGTGCCTGCTGCAACGGCACCGGCTTGCACACACCAGGAGTCAGCGCGCGCTCGGATGGTTCCCCACCAGCGCATTCCGATTGTGCCGATTGTGTGGCCGGATGCGGTACGGGCTCCTCCGCCACCCCCGCCTCGCCCTCCACCCGCGCCGCCTCCACCCGCGCCAGGCCGCACGGCACCGCCCGGGTCGCGTACGGCAACCGCAGCACCCCGTCGTGGGTCCACAGCCCCGCCCCCGCCAGCCAGCCGTGCGGCGCGGGCAGTTGGTGCAGCCGGCGCCCCGCCGGCCGCCACATCCCCACCCAGCTTCCCGCCGCCGCGTCGATCCGCAGCGCCACGGCGCACGCCTCGGGGGTCAGCGTCTGCCCCGGCTGTACCGCGAACGGTGTCACCGCGGCGTCCGGGAGCCGCAGGCACTCCGGAAAACGCACCGGCAGCGTGCTGCCCAGTACCCCCCACCCCAGCCGGTGGTGACCCGGCGACGGCGCGTCGGACCGGATCAGCAGCAGCCCGCTGTCCGGATCCGCGAGCAGCACCCGGTCGTCGCTGGTCTCCGCGATCTGCAGCAGCGGGGTCACCTCGCCGCCCCGCTCCAGGTCGACGGCGACCGCCTTGACCGGCCCGCCCCCGGCCGGCCGCCGGTCCAGCGCGAGCATCCTGCCCGCACGGTCCAGCCACGCCCCGCCCGAACAGCGCCCCCCGATCTCGGCCACGTGCTCGGGGCCACCCCGCGTCCCGCCCGCCACCAGCCAGACGCCCGTCGAGTGCTCCCCGACCGCCAGCGCGTAGGCGCACGCCCCGTCCGGCGACGGCGGCAGCAGCCGCAGCGACACGGACTCGACGGCTCCCAGCGGCAGTTCACCGGTCCGCGGCCCCGTCGGATACAGCAGCGAGAAGACGTACCGCCCACCCGTCCGGCGCCCGATCAGCACCCGCCCGTCCACCAGCGGAAGCACCTGTGCGTGCGGGTCCTCGGGCTGTGCGGCGGGAAGGGGCACCGCGTACGGCTCCGGCCCGTCCAGCGTCCACCGCTCCGGAAACAGTGCCTCGCCGCCACCCGCAAGCCGCGCCGCGTAGGCGCCGTTCGCCGCGATCGTGAAACCCGCACGCGATACCGCGCCGTCGTCCTCCGCGGCCGTCTCGATGGCACAGGCTGTCATCGATTCGTCACCTCCGGCGACTGAACGTAGTTTTCGCACTTCCAGCCGAACAACGGCTGCTTCCACGCTTCACCTATAAGGGTGGCGATGTCCGGATTCTCCTGAGAAAGAGGATCTGGGTGTGCTGCCGGGCCCCGCCGCGCCCCCACCGACGCCGCCGGACCACGCGCGAAACGCCCCCTCACCGGCCCCGCCGGAGGGGGGCGCCCGCCCGGCGCGAGGGCGAGCGCGGGGCAGGAGGCCGAGCGCGGGGCAGGTAGCCTTTCCTCCGTGCCCCGTCTGTCTGAAGTCATCGCCGAGCTCGACGCCCTCTGGCCGCCCGAGCGGGCCGAACAGTGGGACGCCGTCGGCACGGTCTGCGGCGACCCCGACGCCGGGGTCACGCGCGTCCTGTTCGCCGTCGACCCCGTACAGGAGATCGCCGACGAGGCGATCGCGCTCGGCGCCGACCTGATCGTCACGCACCACCCGCTCTATCTGCGCGGTACGACGACCGTAGCGGCCGGCCACTTCAAGGGCCGTGTCGTCCACACGCTCATCAAGAACGACATCGCGCTGCACGTCGCGCACACCAACGCCGACACCGCCGACCCCGGCGTCTCCGACGCCCTCGCCGGCGCCCTCGACCTGCGCGTCACCGGGCCCCTCGTACCCGAGAACGGCCTCGGCCGGATCTGCGAGGTCGAGCCGCCCGAGACCCTGCGCGAGTTCGCCGACCGCGCGGCCAGGCGGCTGCCCGCCACCGCGCAGGGCATCCGCGTCGCGGGCGATCCCGACGCCATCGTCCGTACCGTCGCCGTCAGCGGCGGCTCGGGCGACAGCCTGTTCGACGCCGTGCGCGCGGCGGGCGTGGACGCGTTCCTCACCGCCGACCTGCGCCACCACCCGGCCTCCGAGGCGACCCAGCACTCACCGCTGGGGCTGGTCGACGCCGCACACTGGGCCACCGAGTGGCCCTGGTGCGAGCTGGCCGCAGCCCAGCTCGACGAGATTTCCGACCGCTACGGCTGGGACCTGCGGGTCCATGTGTCGAAGACGGTCACCGACCCGTGGTCCCACCACTCTTCTTCTGGAGCCCCCAACTGAACGCCGCGCCCGCCGACCAGATCCGACTCCTCGACGTCCAGTCCCTCGACGTACGCCTGTCGCAGCTCGCCCACAAGCGCAAGTCCCTGCCCGAGCACGCCGAGATCGAGTCGCTGAACAAGGACCTCACCCAGCTGCGCGACCTGCTCGTCGCCGCGCAGACCGAGGAGAGCGACTGCGCCCGCGAGCAGACCAAGGCGGAGCAGGACGTCGACCAGGTGCGCCAGCGTGCCGTCCGCGACCAGCAGCGGCTGGACTCCGGGGCGATCACGTCCCCGAAGGACCTGGAGAACCTCCAGAAGGAGATCGTCTCGCTGGCCAAGCGCCAGGGCGACCTGGAGGACATCGTCCTGGAGGTCATGGAGCGCCGTGAGTCCGCGCAGGAGCGCGTGGCCGAGCTGACCGAGCGGGTCTCCTCCGTCCAGGCCAAGGTCGACGACGCGGTGGCCCGGCGGGACGCCGCGACGCAGGAGCTGGACAGCGAGGCGGCGTCCGTCGCCAAGGAGCGCGAGCTCGTGGCCGGCTCCGTCCCGGCCGACCTGATGAAGCTGTACGAGAAGATCCGCGAGCAGCAGGGCGGGGTCGGTGCGGCGCGCCTGTACCAGCGCCGCTGCGAGGGCTGCCACATCGAGCTGAACATCACCGAGGTCAACGACGTGCGGGCGGCGGCGCCCGACACGGTCGTACGGTGCGAGAACTGCCGCCGCATCCTGGTGCGTACGTCGGAGTCGGGCCTGTAATGACTGCCGTGCGGGAACTGATCGTCGAGGCCGACGGCGGCTCCCGGGGGAACCCGGGGCCGGCGGGGTACGGGGCGGTGGTCCTGGACCCGGTGTCGGGGGAGCCGTTGGTGGAGGCGGCCGAGTACATCGGCGTCGCCACGAACAACGTCGCCGAGTACAAGGGCCTGGTGGCGGGTCTGAAGGCGGCGCGGGAGCTGGCGCCCGACGCGACGATCCGGGTCCGGATGGACTCCAAGCTGGTGGTCGAGCAGATGTCGGGGCGCTGGAAGATCAAGCACCCGGACATGAAGCCGCTGGCGGCGGAGGCGGCACGGATCTTCCCGCCGTCGCAGGTGACGTACGAGTGGATCCCGCGCGAGCGGAACAAGCACGCGGACCGGCTCGCCAACGAGGCGATGGACGCCGGTAAGCGCGGCAGGCAGTGGCAGCCGTCCACGTCGACGGCGTCCCTGGGCGCGCCCGCCCGCCCGGGCGCCCTGGACGCGGGCGCGGCCCGCGTGGTCGGCGACGCGGCGGCGGGCGCCGCGAAGGCCCGCGCGGCGCTCGCCGGCACGGTACCGGCTGCCACGACCGCCGGTACCGGACATGCCGGTACCGGACCCGCCGGCACCGCACCGGCCGCCCCGGCCGCCGGCACCGGACATGCCGGTACCGCATCCGCCGGTGCGGCACCCGTCAGCACCGCATCTGCCGGCACCTCACCCGCCCGCACCGCACCCGCCCGCACCGCATCCGCCCGCACCGCACCCGCCGGGGGTGACGCGCTCAGCGAGGTGGGCGTCGCCGCTGCCGCGAGCCGGACCGCGGCGAGCGTGGCGACCGCCGCCCCGCCCGTCGGCTGGGCTGCCGCGGCGGACCTCGGGGCGCCGGCCACGTTCGTGCTGCTGCGGCACGGCGAGACCGCGCTGACGCCCGAGAAGCGTTTCTCGGGCAGCGGTGGAAGCGACCCCGACCTGTCCCCGGTGGGCCGGCGGCAGGCGGACGCGGTCGCGGCCGTCCTGGCGGCGCGCGGCACGGTCCAGGAGGTCGTCTCCTCCCCGCTGGCCCGGTGCCGGCAGACCGCCGCGACGGTCGCTGCCCGCCTCGGCCTGGAGGTCCGGATCGAGGACGGCCTCCGGGAGACGGACTTCGGCGCCTGGGAGGGCCTGACGTTCGCGGAGGTCCGGGAGCGGTACCCGGACGACCTGGACGCCTGGCTGGCCTCCCCGAAGGCCGCGCCCACGGGCGGCGGCGAGTCCTTCGCGGCCGTCGCACGCCGGGTGGCGGCGACCCGCGACCAGCTCACCGCCCGCCACGCGGGCCGTACCGTCCTGCTGGTCACGCACGTCACGCCCATCAAGACGCTGGTCCGGCTGGCCCTGGGCGCCCCGCCGGAGTCCCTGTTCCGCATGGAGCTGTCCGCCGCCTCGCTGTCGGCGGTGGCGTACTACAAGGACGGCAACGCCTCGGTCCGCCTCCTGAACGACACGTCCCACCTCCGCTGAGCGCAGCCATGGGATGGGAACTCACCCACGACGTCGAGGAGTTCCTCCGCGCGGCGGGCCCGTGCCTCGAAACCGACCCGGCCGGCCACACCGTGCCGCTCACCGTCGCGGAGACGGTGCGGCGCCACGGCCCCGGGGCACTGGGGCCCGAGGACGTCCGGTTCGGCTCGTGGCGCCGTACCGCCGGCGGGCCCGTCGAGGCGGTGGTCGTCCACACCCCGCCCAGGGCCCCGCTGCTGGGACCGATGCCGGACGAGGCGGCCCGGCAGCTCGCCGAGGCCCTGCGCGGCACGACCGTCGAGGGCGTGAAGGGCGGCGAGGGCCCCGCGCGGGCGTTCGCCGAGGCATGGACGGCGCCGGGCGCGTCCTGGGCGGTCACCCGCCGCAGCCGGCTGTTCCGGCTCGGCGACCTCACGCCGCCCCGCCCCGCCCCACCGGGCGCCGCTCGGCGGGCCACCGGTGACGACGTACCGCTCGTCGCCGCTTGGACGAGTGCCTTCGCCGCCGACATCGGTGTGCCCCCGGCCACCGACCGCACGGCGCACGCCGAGCGCCGCGTCGCCCAGGGCGGGCTGTACGTCTGGGAGACCGGCGGCCGGCCCGTCTCGATGGCCGCGCACTCCCCGCCCGTCGCCGGGCAGTCCCGTATCGCGCCCGTCTACACGCCCCCCGGGCTGCGCGGCCGTGGCTTCGCCGGGGCGGTCACCGCCGCCGTCAGCCGCGCCGCCCAGGACGCCGGCGCCCAGCAGGTGCTGCTGTTCGCCGATGTCGCCAACACCACTAGCACCGCGCTCTACCAGCGCCTCGGCTACCGCCCGGTGGCCGACCACATCGATGTCGGGTTCGTCTGACGTGACCGTCCCGGAAGACGACCACGAGGCGGAGGCGGCCCGGGGCCGTTCCCTCGCGCTGCTGGCCCTGGCACTGCCGGTCTTCGCCCTCACCATCGTGTTCATCGTGGCCGCCGTCGCGGGCATCGGAGTTTTCGCGTGGCTCCTGGAGGCGCTCACCCCGTAGCGCCGTGTCGTGTCCGGACCGGGCGCGTGCCACCCCGTAGCGCCGACGCCTCCCGCGCCAGGGCTTCCACCCGCGCCCAGTCCCGCGCCGCCAGTGCGTCGCCCGGCAGCATCCAGGTACCGCCCACGCAGCCGACGTTCGGCAGGGCGAGGTACCCGGGCGCGGTCGCGGGCGAGATACCGCCCGTCGGGCAGAACCGGGCCTGCGGCAGGGGGCCGGCCAGCGACTTCAGGTAGGCGGTGCCGCCCGCCGCCTCCGCCGGGAAGAACTTCATCTCGCGCACCCCCCGCTCCAGCAGCGCCACGACCTCCGAGGCCGTCGAGACGCCCGGCAGGAACGGCACGCCCGACGCCTCCATGGCGTCCAGCAGCCCGCCCGTCCAGCCGGGGCTCACCAGGAACCGCGCCCCCGCTCCCACGGCGTCCGCCGCCGCGCATGCCGACAGGACGGTGCCCGCGCCCACCACGGCGTCCGGGACGTCGGCCGCGATCGCCCGGACGGCGTCGAGCGCGGCCGGTGTCCGCAGCGTCACCTCGATCGCCGGAAGCCCGCCCGCGACCAGCGCGCGTGCCAGCGGTACGGCGTCGGCGGCGTCCTCGATCACCACGACGGGCAGGACGGCGGCATGACCCAGCACGGACGGGGCGGAAGTCATGCGCCCATCCTGCCCAGGTGTCACATCACCCGCAACGATCGTTGCATGTGGTGCAACGAGCGGGCGGCGGGCTCAGTGGATCTCGTCCACCAGCACGTCCAGCTTCCCCGCCGCCGGCGTCTCCACCTCGTACCCCAGGTCCCTCAGCGCCTCCACCAGCTCACCCGGCGACCCTGGCGCCGCGCCCGCCTCCAGCAGGCTCCGCACGATCCGCCCCTTGGTGGCCTTGTTGAAGTGGCTGACCACCTTCCGCGTCGGCGCGTGCAGCACCCGCACCGTCGCCGTCCGCGCCGCGACCTCGCCCTTCGGCCGCCACGCCGTCGCGTACGCCGCCGACCGCAGGTCCAGGACCAGCCCGTCCCCGGCCGCCTCGGGCATGACCGACGCCATCGGCGTACGCCAGTACGCCCCCAGCGCACCCAGCCCCGGCAGCTTCACGCCCATCGAGCAGCGGTACGACGGGATCCGGTCGTCCACCCGCACCGCGCCCCAGAGGCCGGAGAACACCAGCAGCGACGCGTGCGCCCGCTCCCGTGCCGCCGCGTCCAGCGTCGCCAGCCCCAGCGCGTCGTACAGCACACCGGTGTAGACCTCGCCGGCGGGCTGCGCACCCGCCGTCCGCAGCCCGGCGTTCTTCGCCACCTCGCCGCGCAGCCCCTCGCTCAGCCCCAGGACCTCCCGCGCCTTCTCCTCGTCGGCGGCGCACAGCTCCACCAGCTCCTCCAGCACGGCCGCCCGCGCCGCGGCGAGCCCCGGCAGGGACAGGGAACCCGGCTCCAGCGGTGCGCCGCTCCCCGATGCGGCCTTTCCTTCCGAGGGCGGCAACAGCACGAGCACGGTGGTTCTCCTTCAGTACGTACGAAAACGGGGATGCGGCCCCGCGCCAGCGTACAAAGCGCACAGCCCCACGACGTGCCGCCCGGTGCCCCGCGCCATAGGCTCGACCCATGCCCCGCCGCCAGATACGTGTGACCGGCGCGGCCGAGGCGCCCCTGCGGGCGGCCCTGCGCGCGCTGCGTACCAGGCTCGACGTCCCCGACACCTTCCCGCCCGCCGCCCTCGCCGAGGCGGAGGCCGCCGCCAAGGCCCCGCGCCTCCCGGCGCGCGACGCGACCGACATCCCCTTCTTCACCATCGACCCGCCCGGTTCCACCGACCTCGACCAGGCCATGCACCTCGCACGCCGTGGCGACCGCGGCTACCGCGTCCACTACGCCATCGCCGACGTCACCGCCTTCGTCACCCCCGGCGGCGCGGTCGACGACGAGGCCCACCGGCGGGTCCAGACGCTCTACTTCCCCGACGGCCGCATCCCGCTGCACCCCGCCGTCATCTCCGAGGGCGCGGCCAGCCTCCTCCCCGGGCAGACCGCCCCCGCCCTGCTCTGGCGCATCGACCTCGACGCGGACGGCCGCCCCGTCGCCACCGACGTACAGCGCGCCCTCGTCCGCAGCCGCTCACGGCTCGACTACGCGGGCGTCCAGCGGCAACTCGACGACGGCACCGCGGAGGAACCGCTCGCCCTGCTCCGCGAAATCGGCACCCTCCGCCGGCGCCTGGAGGTCGAACGCGGTGGCATCTCGCTCAACGTCCCCGAGCAGGAGATCGTCGAGCACGACGGCTCCTACCGCCTGGAGTACCGCGCCCCCCGCCCCGTCGACGCCTGGAACGCCCAGATCTCCCTGCTCACCGGCACGGCGGCCGCCGACCTGATGACCGCCTCCGGCACCGGCATCCTCCGCACCCTCCCCACCGCCCCCGACGGTGCCGTCGCCCGGCTGCGGCGGTCCGCCAAGGCCCTCGGCATCGGCTGGCCGCACCACATCTCCTACGCGGCCCTCATCCGCTCCCTCGACCCGCACGACACCCGCCACGCGGCCTTCCTCCAGGACTGCACCACCCTTCTGCGCGGCGCCGGCTACACCGTCTTCACCGACGGCGACACCCCCGTGCCGGCCGTCCACGCCGCCGTCGCCGACGAGTACACGCACTGCACGGCCCCGCTGCGCCGCCTCGTCGACCGGTACGCCGGTGAGCTGTGCGTGGCCGCCGTCGGGGGCGAGGAACCCCCGGAATGGGTACGGGCGGCCCTGCCCTCCCTGCCGCAACGGATGGCGGAGGGGGCACGCCGGGCCAACACCGTCGAGCGCGAGTGCGTCGACATCGTGGAGGCCGCGCTGCTCAAGGACCGGGTGGGGGAGGTCTTCGAGGCGTACGTCGTCGATGTGCACGACCGGGACCCGGAGATCGGCACCGTCCACCTGGAGGAGCCGGCGGTCGTGGCCCGTGTCGAGGGCGGCACGCGACCGCTCTCGCTGGGGGAGCGGCTGCGCGTACGGCTCACCCAAGCGGATCCGGGGCGGGCGAAGGCACTGTTCGCGCCTGCCTGACAGCGGCCACCAAGGTGCGCGCCTCATCGGCGTGACAGCGCACCAGCCGTACCCGGTACCGCTGCCCCAGCAGCCGCACGGCGGTGACCGGCTCGTTCAGTTCGATGGTGACGGACGTCTGCGAGGCGACGGACATGTTCAGCACCCCCTCCTCCTTCTCGTGCGAGAACAGCAGCTCGTGACGTACGGCGGCGATCCGCTCCAGCGGGATCACCACATCCACGTGCGCTCCCTGCCGCACCCGCAACGCGTCGCCGTCCAGCAGGTGCGGACGGGTCACGGACGCCGCGTGCAGCCCGAGCACGAACAGCACGGTGTACACGTCCAGCACCAGGACCACACCGTGGACGACCGGCCACGACGCCAGCAGGTACGACATGCCGACCGTCTCCACCACGCAGACGAACGCGAACCCGTACAGGTACGCGGCCTGGTCCCGCGCGTGCCCGAACGCCCGGACACCCGCCCGCCCGGCCCCCTGGGGCCGCCGCGCCACCCACCGCACCAGGCTCACCATCAGCCGCAGCTCATGCCCCACGAGCCGGACGACCGGCTCAGGAACCAGCTCGTGCACCGCCGCCCGGCGGCCGAGCCCCTGACGCCGCAGCCGTACGTACAGCAGAACCTCCGCGCCCAGCAGGGCGACGACCGCGACCTCCGCCCCCGCCACCACGGCGCCCGGTATCCGCACCCCCGCGACCAGGCACACGGCGAGCACCGTCTCCGCGGGCAGCAACGCGTACGCCGCACCCCGCACCACCCGCCTCACCGCGCACGCTCCGCGGCGATCCGCAGCGCCCGCCGGACGGCCTCGGCCTGGGCGGCCGAGAGGTCCGCGAAGAACACCGCGGCCGGTCCGCCTTCCAGGTCACCCATGTCGTCGGGCACCACCTCGTCCGGCAGCAGCCCGGCCAGCGCCCGCGCGGTCTCCTCCACCCGTACGTCGTCGGCCGCCGCGTCCACGAGCGCGTCGAGCCGCGCGTACACCTCGTACGCCCGCTCCATCGCACCGGGCTCCCGCGTCACCGCCCGCATGGCCTCCGTCAACCTGGCACCCTCCTCCTCCGGCACCACCGTCTCCAGCAGCGCGAGCATCTCCCGGTCCCGCGCGGCCATCGCCGGCTCCGGCCCCGGGAGCCCGGCCGAGGCCCTGGCCATGTCCCCGAACAGCTCCGCCAGCCCCGGCGACACCGGCCCCTCGACGGGCAACCGCCCCGCCCGCGCCCGCTCCAGCAGCATCCCGAGCCGCTCCCGCCGCGCACCGATCTCCCGCTGCTGCCGCGCAAGGTCGGCGTCCAGCTCCTCCAGTACGTCGACGAGCTCCCGCCCGGCGTCGTCCGCCAGCACGTCCCGCACCTCGTCCAGCCCGAGCCCCAGCTCGGTCAGCCGCCTGATCCGCGCCAGCAGCACGGCGTCGCGCAGCGTGTAGTCCCGGTACCCGTTGGCCAGCCGCCGGGGCTCCGGCAGCAGCCCGAGGTGGTGGTAATGGCGTACCGCCCGTGCCGTGATGCCCACGAGGGCGGCGATCTCTCCGATCCGCATGAGGCCAGTAGAAACGTTGACGCTGCGACAAGGTCAACCGCGGCTCCTGTACGGGTACCATGGTCGACACGGCAGACGAGCCGGGCGGACGGCCGCGTGGAGACCCTTCGGGGATCTTCCCGAGGAACGTCCGGGCTCCACAGGGCAGGGTGGTGGCTAACGGCCACCCGGGGTGACCCGCGGGACAGTGCCACAGAAAACAGACCGCCGGGGACCTCGGTCCTCGGTAAGGGTGAAACGGTGGTGTAAGAGACCACCAGTGCCCAGGGTGACCTGGGCAGCTAGGTAAACCCCACCCGGAGCAAGGTCAAGAGGGGACACCTCGGTGTCCCTGCGCGGACGCATGAGGGCTGCCCGCCCGAGTCCGCGGGTAGACCGCACGAGGCCGGCGGCAACGCCGGTCCTAGATGGATGGCCGTCGCCCCGACGACCGCGAGGTCCCGGGGCACAGAACCCGGCGTACAGCCCGACTCGTCTGCCTCGTAAGCCTCTGACCTGGCGCTTAGCTCGGATTTCCTTGATCGACCAGCTCGCTGGGGAGAATCTGGGGAGAATCCGCAGCGTCCGGAGCTTCACGGGGAGCGGGAATGCTGCCGGTGGCCATCCAGGCCCCTAGCGCCGCGAGCGCCCGCCGACCAGACTTCGGCATGAAGTGCACGTAAGTCCTCAGCGTGAACGCGGGGTCGCTGTGCCCGAGCCATGCAGCCAGCTGAGTAATCGTCTCACCCGCAGCCAGTACCACGCTAGCGAAGGTGTGCCGCGTGACATGGAATCCGTCCTCGCGCGGCATCTCCCAGGACACCCGCCGCCACGGCTTCTTTCCCTTGCCCTGGATGTACTCGACCTCCGGCTGCTCAATGACCCCCGCTGCGGCCAGGGCCGGCTTCCACAGGCGGTCATCGAAGTAGGTGCGGTTCATCGCCCCGCCGCTCACACCCTTGGTTCGGACAGTGGTCACAAGGATCCGTACTGTCCGCTTGGGCCGCTTCTCCCAGTCCAGGTTCGGCCTGTCGGGGTCGATCCAGGGCAGCGTTACCTCGACAGTGGGGAACGCGTTCGCGTACTCCTTGACGGCCCGGGCCAGCTCCGGCGGGCACGGCGCCACTCGAGTCTTGTTGCCCTTCGGGGGAGCGAACGCCAGCTTGCCGCCCACCCGGACGACCTGCCGCACCACGTGGATCTCCTCTCCGTCGATGTCGTCGGGGGAGAAGCCGAAGCACTCGCCCTGCCTCAGCCCGGCCGCCACGCCCAGGTCGAGGAGGATCCCGTAGCGAGGTCCCAGCTGCTGCCGCACGGCGGCCACGGTCTCCTGCGGCCAGGCCTTGGCCTTCGACTCGGGGGCAGACGGCGGTGACAGATCCTCGTCTCGAAACGGGTTCTCGGGGATTCGCTTGGCCTTGTGTGCGGCCTGCATGATCGAGGAGAAGTGGCGCCACGTGGTGCGCACCGTGTTCACGTCGATGTCCTGCTCAACTCTGGTCAGCCAGGCGCGGATCTCGTCATGCCCGATCCGGTTCAGCGGCATGTGGCCCACGTGCGGCAGGATGTGGTTGAAGACCCGCGGCTTCATCGACTGCTTGGTGCCAGGCGGCTTGCGCAGGTTGGGCCACCAGTGCTGCCGCACGTACTCGTCGAGCAGCATGTTGCCGTCGCGCGGATCGTAGAAGGCCCCACGGGAAGTGTCGGTGGCCGAGTCCTTCAGCCACTTCTTCGCTCCGTCGGGACCCTCAAGCTTCTCGAAGCTGCGGTCGCGGACGCCGGGGATGCCGGCGACCCGCCACCGCTTGCCCTTGCCGTATCGGTCCGTCTTCTCCCGGGTCGGCTTGCCCGTCTCAGGATCGACGGGCCCCTTCCTGAACCAGCGATCCTCGATGTATCCCGGCATACGGCAGTCCCCTAAACTCCGGCGAGCAGAGCGACACGACTTCGCCCCGCCACAACTGGAACCACTGTCCCCCAGCGATGACTTGCGCGGTGGCCGAGTTGAGCGCAGCGACACCCTCAGGGACGAACAGGCCGCGGCACAGTTCAAACTCGATGCGGCCCCGGCCTTCGCGGACGACTACGGGTTCGTCTTCCGGGAGATCCTCCAGTACGTAACGCACAGACAGCACGAATCCACCCCCGTGGGGAAGGCAGGGTGATGGGGGTCCCCTGAGGCGAAAGTGTTCGGATCCGGAACCATACGCTCACTGAGAGCGAGCCACAACGGCCTTCGGCAGATTCGATTCAGCGCTCAAGGATCGCCTCGTGTGGCCGTGATGCGCAGGGCTATTCGGTGTCGTGTCGTGTGCGTTCGTCAGCCTCGATCATCGCCCGCCAGCGTCGCCGGTCGCGCGGCCCCATCCCGGCGAGGTGAGCCACGATGATGCGCACGTCATCGTCGTAGCCGGACAGCTCGGTGGCCTCGTACTTGAGGTACTGAACGGCCGCAGCGCGCTTCACCACCTTCTCCGGGAAGCCGAGGCCCGCCGCCAGGCCGGCCAGCTGGTCAGGGTCCGGCGCGGTAGCCACGGCATTCGTCGCCATCTTCTGGAAGTACGGCTTGGAGACGGGGTAGCCGGCGGCGCTGGCGCGCTGCTCCATCCTGCCGAAGGAGACGCCCTCCGCGTTGACCTGGCGCACGAGCTGGCTGAGTTCGTCGCGGTCCATGTCCCTGACGAGGTTGTCAGGGAGGGGTTCCGGTGAGGTGTTGTCGCGGTTGAGGTCGGGGGCGGGGGCCTCCATGCCGCTTTCTCCTCTGGTCTCGTTCACGCCGACTGTCTCTCGTCTAGTCCGCCCCGACTCTACAAATCGCAGGTCGGGCCGTACAACCATCCGCCGGTGAAGACGAATCGTCTACGGATCGATGCTATCCGAGCGGTCGCTTTGCCGAAACTTCACATCCGGCCGTTCCAATCTGTAGACGAGTCGGATCCGTCTGTGCTCTACTGTTCTCATCGCGAGCCGAACTGTTCCGATGGAGAGTCATGAGCGACCGATATGCCCTCCGTGATCCGAAGATCCTCAGACACGCAATGGATCACCCGGAACGCGGACGCTCGTACAGCATCCGAGAACTCGCAAAGGCTGTGGGGCTTTCGCATCACGCCCTGATCGGCCACCTGCTCACCGGAGAGCGCAAGGACTGCGACTCCGACACCGCCTGCGCCATAGCGGAGGCCGTCGGCGTAGGGGTCCGGGTCCTCTTCGCGCCACCCGCGTCTCTGAATCCGAACGAAACGACTCGGAGGCGCGGCAACCCCCCGGACCAGCCGCCCCCCAGATAGGAGATCCAATGAGCAACCGCAAGCTCGCCCAGCAGAAGCCGCCGCCCGGGATTGTCTGGATCGAGGACTACGTCGACAAGAACACCGGCGAAGTGATCCTCGGAATCGCATCCCGCGTCGGCGTTACGCCCAGCACCTACCGGAAGTGGCGCATGCACGCCAAAGGCCCCGAAGCGTTCCTGCTCGGCAAGCGAGTCGCCGCTCGGATCACCGCGATCGACGCCTGGATCGCCCAGCAAGGGCAGGCCGCACACGTGCCGTCGACGGACGCCCGGCCGGCCGAGCCCCGCCGAACCCGTCTGACCCGCAAGGCCACGCCGGCCCTCGCCGCTTAGCGGCTATGCGGGCCGCCGCCGGGCTCCTACACCGCGACGACGGCCCATCGAGCTCCACCCCTCACCTGCAATCCACCTGCAAGAGAGAGCGAGAAACCCGTGACCACATCATCCCAGACCGCGCCCGAGCCGGTCATCGTGACCTTCGATCCGTCGATCAAGCTGGCGCCCCTCACGGTGCCCGCCTGCGACCTGGCCAGCAGTATCGAGCGCTACCTCCAGCGTGTGCGTGTCGGTGACCTCGCCGTCGTCGTGACCGCAGAGGGCTTCGGTGCCGTTCACTGCGGCGAGGGCCTGGTCGGCACGTTCACCGTCGCGCTGCTGGGCGGTGCCAAGTGATCGCCACCAACCTTCCCGCTGTCCCGATGCCGGATCACATCGCCGCGCTGGCCGGGCTGGCCATGCCGCCCGAGGTCATGGCCGCTGAGGACGACGCGGTCGAGGCGGCGATCACCGCGTCCCGCTGCCGCACCCCGTACACCCGCAAGGCCCGCGAATACGCCCTCGCCGACCTGCACCGCGCGAACAAGACGCTCGCCGCCTACAACCCGGGCCTGCTCGTGACCCCGAAGGCGGTGGCCCGATGACCCTCGACACCCGCATCTTCGTGCTCGACCAGATTGACCAGTGCGAGGTCTTCGCGTTCTGCCGCGACCTTCTCGGGGCCAGCGACCAGCATGCGTACACCGACGAGCAGGACAGCAGCTACGCCGACGGCGAGTGGGCGGTCCGTCCCGACAACGCCTGGACCATCAGCAACAACCCTGGCCAGGGGCTGCCCGCCTGGCTGATGATCCACTATCGGCCGGACGCTGCGCTGCGGACGGCGGAGCAGGCCGCCGAGCACGACGAGGACTGCAACCTCCCTGAGAACGGCGGCTACGTAGCCGAGTGGGGGCCGTGCGACGGCAAGTACCACTGCCGCGCCTGCTGGCTGACCGTCTCCTTCGACACCGCCTACGGCTATCGGGACGACCGCGGATACGGCTGCGGCGACCTGCACGCCGAGTACATCGCCAAGCTCGGCCAGTGGCTCGACGAGCGCGGCGTCCGCTGGGAGTGGGAGAACGAGTTCACCGGCGAGATCCACACCGGCTACGGCCAGCTCGTCGAGCTGGCGTCCGGAGGCTTCGAGGCTTCGGCCTGGTTCCGCACCTCCGTCCTCCCTGCCATCGAGGCCGAGGCTCAGAAGGGCGGTGCCCGATGACCGCCGCCGACCTGGCCCGCGTGGACGTGCCGCTGGCGCAGCTGGCCGCCGACCTGAAGGCCGCCGCTCTCAAGGCCGCCGAGCTCGCCGAACAGCGCCACCAGTTCTACGACCTCGACGCCGACAGTCAGTTCACCGTCCCCGGCAGCTGCTGCCCCGCCTGCCCGCCCCGCACGGAGGCCACGCCGTGACCGACTACCCCGAGATCAAGGCCCGCTTCGAGCGGGACACCGCCGGCCACCAGATGACCGTCCTCCACGACGACGGGCTGTACCGGCATCTGAGGTTCGAGGGCACGGCGGACTCTCCGTCTGGCCGCTACCCGTTCGAGCTGATCACCTGGCCGTACAACCTGGTCGTCAAGACGGGGTGGACGTTCCACTTCGACATCGACGCGACGGAGGACATGTTCGACCTGTTCCGTCGCACCGCCTTCCCTGGCGAGATCAACCCCGGCTACTGGGGCGAGAAGGTCCGTGCCGGTCGTGACGAGGTCGAGGGCTTCAACCCGGACCGCTTCGAGCAGCAGGTCAAGCGGTACGTCGTCCACTCCATCCGCGACGGCGAGGCCCCGCGCGGCATCGGCGCTGAGGTCACCCGCGCGATCTTCGAACTGGGCGACATCAGCCACGAAGCGGGCGCCCGCGCGGCTCTGTCGGGCTTCCGGTACGAGGGCTGGGATTTCGGCGACCTGCCTGAGTGTGACTTCAGCGACTACACGCCGGGCTTCCTGCACTGCTGCCACGCGATCCGTCGCGGCATCGACCTGTGGGACGCCGCCCGTAAGGCGGTGGCGGCATGAGCGAGCGCGACGAGACAGCCATCCAGGCCCTCAGCTCCGCCGGCGCAATGTGCGGCAACTGCGGCGACGAGCCCGGCGACCGCGCTTGCCGTGACTGCGAGACCTGCCGCCAGCGGTACGTGGAGAGCCTGCGTGCTGCTGGATGGGCGCCACGAGCCGAGGTCCTGGCCGAGGCCGCCGACAGGCTGGCGCTGGAAATGACGCCGGAATCCTCCGGCGCTGGGCCCGGGTTCCTTCTCGCGATCCGGCTCTGCGTCCGAGCCCTCCGCCGCATGTCCGATGAGGCGGCCGTCTCATGACCCGCACAGAGGTCGTCGTGTCGGAGCTGTTGACCGCGCACCCCGTGGTGCCGCCGCAGATCGGGGGCCCGCTCCTGCGGGCCCTGGGCCTGGTGGACCGGGAGCCGGCCGATGAGAAGACGGCCGCGGACTACGCCGCCTCACTGGCCGCCGGCTACGTCGAGACGGACCTCGACGCCTGGTACGCGGCAGCCATCGCCCGCCGGACCACCTCATGACCCGCGAAGAGCTGCTGACCGTAGCCACCGCCGCCCTCTCCATCGCGCTCCTCCGACTGGGGCGCCACCTCTGGAACTGGGGGAAACCCGCATGACCGCTGACCCCACGCCGATCGAGCAGCTGCTGGCCGAGCAGGAGGCCACCGTCAGCCGCCTCACCGCCGAACTCGCCGAGGCGGAGCACACCCTCCAACTCCTCCGCGACATGGCCGCCTTCTACAGCCAGCAGGCGGCGTCATGAGCCTCACCACCCCGTGGCGGGGACGCGGCCAGCACCGGGCCGCCGACGAGATCCAGCGGCTCCGCGAGGAGAACCGGCGCCACCTCACCTGGCGCATGGCCGCCGACGACGCCTTCGCGCTCCTCCAGCAGGAACGGCGCGAAGCACTCGACCAGGCCGACCATCTGCGGACCCGGGCCATCGAGGCGGAGACCGCCGCCGACTGCGCCCTCGCCGAGGCGGAGGCGATGCGGGCCGAGCTGCTGGAGCTGCGGGCCTTCAAGGCCAACGCCACCGCGGTCTCCGCCCCGGCCGGGCACCGGGACGTGGCGGCCGACGACCAGCCGACCGTCCCGGTGCCCCTGTGGCAGTCACCTATCGCCGGGCCCGTCGTACCCGCCCGCGCCACCGGCCAGACCTCGTGGGGCGCTGCGCGAGAGGTCGAGGAGCAGGACGACGAGGTCGACGAATACGACCCGGACTACGTCCCCAACCCGCCTTACGACCTGCCGGAAGGGGACTGGTGACGGTCAACAGCACCGTCACCTTCGCCACCTGAACCGCCCGCCGGCTGACGCATGACACCGGGCCCAGCCGGCGGGGCTAACCACCCAGCAGGACGCCCCGCCGAGGCGAATTCGGCGGGGCGCACCAACAGCATCCCAGGAGACCCGCATGACCACGATCAACGCGCACAAGCTGCAGCGGCTCATCAAGCAGACCCGCCCGCACGTCAGCAGCGACGACACCCTGCCCCCGATCAACGGCATCCGTTTCGAGTGCGACGGCATCCACATCCACGCCCTCGCCACCGACCGCTACACCTTCGCCGTCGCCCGCACCAAGGTCCGCGAGGAGACCGACAGCTGGACCACCACCATCAGCGAGGACAACCTCGGCTGGTTCACCGGATGGCTGGCGACCCACGAGGGCGACACCATCCTCAACCTCGAAGCCACAGCCGACGGACTGGCCATCACCGACGACCGCGGCACCCTCGTCGTCCCCGCCAAGGACCACACGTTCCCCAAGTGGCAGAGCCTGTTCCGTGACGCACTCACAGACGCGGCTGCGTCCGGCGACCTGGTCAGCTTCGACACCAAGATGCTCGCCCGCTGGAAGCACGCCGACACCCACCTCCGCACGTGGCAGACCGCACCCGAGAAGCCGCTCCTCCTCGTCGGTGAGGACTTCATCGGCATGCAGATGCCCGCCCGCTATAGCGGTGACGCGAGGGACCGGGCCGCGGTGCTCAGCGACTGGTCCAGCACCCTCAGCAAGGGTGGCAAGCCCGCCGAGATCATCGTGCCGCCGGCGCCGGGCGCTGTCGCTGAGATGGCAGAGGCCATGCTCAGGCAGACCCTGCGGTCCACGGCCGAGATGTTCGGTGCCGACATGGACT
This sequence comes from Streptomyces sp. NPDC041796, assembly GCF_055590785.1. NCBI lineage: Bacteria > Bacillati > Actinomycetota > Actinomycetes > Kitasatosporales > Streptomycetaceae > Streptomyces > Streptomyces sp. NPDC041796. The sequence goes on along the minus strand of NZ_JBVJAH010000018.1, from coordinate 55,377 downwards.
CCGAGAAGGGCCGCGGCGCCTTCAACGCTTGGGTTCACTCCGGCATCTACGCCTGGTCCTCCTACCGCCTCCTGGAAGCGTTGAAGAAGGCCGACCCCGACCTGGCCGAGACCACGGTCCGTGACCTCAACGAGCAGCTGGAGTCCGGCGAGATCGGCGAGTGGGCGTGGGACGAGGCGGAAGCCGCTGGCCACGACCCGAAGGCCTGGCAGGACGACTACGAGGCCCACCTCAAGGCCCTCGCCGAGAAGAGCAGCGCCGAGCCCAAGCCCGCCGCCTGACGACCACCCCACCCAGGCCCCGCCAACCAGCCGCACCGCGCGGGGCCCCACCTTCCACACCCTCAAGGAGGGCACATGGACACCAGCAGCCCCACCATCAGCGCCGAGACGGCGAACCACGTCCTGTTCCACTTCGGCTGCGGCGGCTACCAGGCCGGCAGCTTCACCACCCACCTGCTGTCCGCCTTCGCCGCTGCCGACGAGCAGAACTTCCACCACCTCGCCGAAGCGTTCCCCGAGTACGGCGCCGCCGTCGCCGCCATCCAGTACGACCCGAACGGCGTCACCAACCTCCAGGCCATCGCCCGCGGCAAGCAGACCATCGAACAGCCGCCGACCCCCCAGTGCCCGGAGGCCCTGTACACCCCGGAGACCGACACCCTCCGCCGCTGCGTCGTCCCGCCCAGCCGTCACGAATGGCACCAGACCGCTGGTGGCACCGAGTGGCGCGTCCCCGTCGACACCACGACGGATGTGCCGTGGTGATGACCGACATCGAGACCCCGACCGGCGTCCTCCTCGGTACCTACACGCCGGGCACCCCCGAGTGGGAGCAGGCCCGCGCCGGGCTGTGCATCACCGCCACCGAGATCGCCGCCGTCGTCAGCCTGTCCCCGTGGCAGTCCCGCTTCAGCCTCTGGCACAAGAAGGCCGGCCTGCCGACCGCCCCGTTCGAACCGACGCCGCAGATGAAGTGGGGCAGCCGCTTCGAGGACGACGTCGCCGAAGAGTTCACTGAGCGCCACCCCGAACACCCGCTGCTGACCACCGGCACCTGGAAGCACCGGGACCGGGACTGGCAGCGCGCCACCCCCGACCGGCTCCACGGCGACACCATCGTCGAGATCAAGACGACCACGTCCCCCGAAGGGTGGGGCCCCGACGGCAGCGACGAAGTCCCCGTCCACTACCGCTGCCAGGTGCTCTGGCAGCAGGACACGCTGGGGCTCCACCGGCCGGCCCGTCTCGCGGTGCTGATCCTGCCTTACGACTACCGCGAGTACGTCATCGAGTACGACGAGGACGACGCGAAGATCCTCCGTGACGCGGCCGAGCGGTTTCTCGACGACGTCCGCCAGGGCAACCGGCCCGACATCGACGGCGCCGACGCCACCTACCAGACCATCCGCGTCCAGCCCGACGGCCGCGAAGACCGCGACGTCGAAATCCCGTTCGACCTCGTCTGCCGCTGGGACGACGCCTACGCCGCCCACCAGCAGGCCTCGACCGAACTCACCAAGGTCCGCGGCGAAGTCCTCGACTGGATCGGCGACGGCTACCGCGCCGTCTGCGAAGGCCGCCGCATCGCCTACCGAACCGTCAACCCCGACGGCACGACCCTCGCCCTCCAGCCCTACAGGAGCACCACGTGAGCCAGATCGGCAACGCCCTCGAACGCCGCGACAACGGGCCCGAAGCCATCGTCCGCCAGCACAAGGACGACCTCACCCTTGTCCTCCCCTCCCACGTCAAAGGCGAGACGTGGATGCGCCTCGCCTACGGGGCGCTGCGCTCCAACCAGCAGCTCCTCCAGACCGCGAGCCGCAACCCCGGCTCCCTCATGACTGCCCTCCAGGAGTGCGCCCGCCTCGGCCACGAACCCGGCACCGAGGCGTTCTACCTCGTCCCCTTCGGCAATGAAGTCCAGGGCATCGAGGGCTACCGCGGAGTCGTCGAACGTATCTACCGCGCTGGCGCAGTCAAGGCCGTCAAAGCCGAAGTCGTCCACGCTAACGACCACTTCGAATACAGCCCCGACATGGACCGGCCCCTGCACAAGCCGGACTACTTCGGCGACCGCGGCCCGATCATCGGCGCCTACGCCTACGGGGTCTTCCAGGACGGCTCCACCTCGAAGGTCGTCGTCATCAACCGGGCCTACATCGACAAGGTCCGCAAGGAGTCCAAGGGCAGCAGTAACCCGTCCTCGCCGTGGGTGAAGTGGGAGGACCAGATGGTCCTCAAGACCGTCGCCAAGCGGCTCGAGCCGTGGGTGCCGTCCTCCACCGAGTGGCGCAAGGAGCAGCTGCGCGCCGTGAAGGAAGTCGCCGCCGAGGGCAGCGTGCCGCCCGCCGTGTTCCAAGAGCCGCAGCCGCCCGGCGACTACGACGAGGGCCCCATCGAGGGCGAGCTCGTCGACTAGCAGCACCCGGGCCGCCCGCGCGGGAATCGCGGGCGGCCACCCCCAGAGAAGCACACCTGATCGGAGCCCGTCATGACCCGCCGCCTCACCGTCGCCGAGCGTCTCGCGTCCGACGGCAAGAACCTCCTCCTCAACGACATCGTCCGCCAGTCCGAGTGGTCCCAGTTCCTCGTCGAGCAGGCCGTCCTCCACTACGGCGTGATCCGCCCCGAGTTCTCCGCCAACCACCTCCGCGAGGTTCTGCCCGAGCTGGGCCACGGCTACCTCGGCGCCGCGATCAACGCCCTCCGGCAGGGCGGAGTCATCGAGCACACCGGACAGATGGTGCCCTCCACCTCCCCGGCCACCCACGGCCACCGGCTCGCCGTCTGGCGGCTCACCGACCGCGGCGTCGCCATAGCCCGGCAGCGCCGCAACGCCCGCCTCCAGCAGCGGAAGGCGGCGGCGTGAGCCTCTGGTGGATCCCCGTCGCCGCCCTCGCCCCCGGCGCCGCCATGGCCGCCCGCACCCTCTGGCGGCAGCGCAAACCTCGCGCGGACTGGCGCCAGCACCTCCCCGCACAACCTCGCATCCCCAACGCCAGGAAGGAGAACGAACAGTGAGCCTCGAATGGATGGACCAGGCCAAGTGCCGGGGACAGAACCCCGACCTCTGGTTCGAAGAGAAGGGCCACTACGGCCCCGCCAACCGGATCTGCCGCGCCTGCCCCGTGCAGGCCCAGTGCGCCGAGTTCATCCAGCGCGCCGAACGCGGCTCCTGCCATAACCAGCGGCACGGCGCCTGGGCTTGCACCACCCCGCGGCAGCGGGCGAAGGCGGCCGGGGCCGGTACCGCTCGCCGCACCCTCGCCGAGAAAGTACTCCGCCTCGACGACCGCGGCATGGCTCCCAGGGAGATCGCCGAGTTCGTCGGCGTCAGCGAACGCACCGTGTTCCGGATCAAGAACCGGCACGGCCGAGGCGAACAAGGGCTGGCCGCATGAGCCGCGCCGCCATGGTCGAGCTGCTGCAGGCCGGACTGTCCGACCGTTCCATAGCTCTCCAACTGCATGTACACCGCCGCCGAGTGCGGGACCTGCGCGCCGAACTCGGCCTGCCGAAGCGGAAGCCCGGCCGTCCCCCGTCCAGCCCCGAGGGGACGTTCTGGCGGCGCGCCGTACCGACCAGCGACGGGCACCTGCTGTGGCCGCACGCGAGCAGCACGCTCCGCACCGGCCACGAAGGAGCACGGGAGTCCGTCGCCCGGATCGCGTTCCGCATCCGCTACCGGCGAGAGCCCGTCGGCCAGGTCCGCGCCGGCTGCGACCTGCCCGGCTGCATCCACCCCCGGCACGTCGAAGACCAGCGCATGCGCCAGCAGTACACGGCGATCTTCGGCACCGCCGCCTAGCCCGCACACGCGACACCCTCCCGAGAGAAGAGACCTCCATGGGCTACCAGCTCCGTCGCGATCTCCGCGAAGCACTGGGACCGGACATCACCGGTCTCCAGCGTGCGGTCGCCTTGGAGATCGCCGACGACGCCAACGACGACACCCGCGAAAGCATCGCGAAGATGGAAGACCTTGCCCGGTGGACCGGAGCGAAGGACCCCGTCGTCGTCCGCAACGCACTCAAGCGGCTCGCGGCGGCCGGCTGGGAGTTCCGCGTCCCGATCGGGAAGGGCAGGGACGGTCGAGTCCTCTACGCCGTACCCGGCATCCGCACCACGTTCAAGGTCCCTCCCTTCGAGGTCCAAGGGGTAGCCACCGCTACCTCTAAGGGGGAGCCACCGCTACCCCATGGGGGAGCCACGGCTACCCCTGCACCCCTCCAAGGGGTAGCCACGGCTCATTCAGAAGGAGCCACGGCTCACTCTGAAGGAGCCACGGCTACCCCCTACTCCTCACCCCCTCACTCCCCTCAAGAAGAAGAAGCCTCTTCCGCGCAAGGGGGAGCAGTAGCTACCCCTTCCTCGCCGACCCGTCAGATCACCGCCGACGAGAAGAAGGAGTTCGGCAACTTCTGGTCGCTCTACCCGAAGAGCAAGGACTACGACAGGACGCTCGAGGAGTGGACCACCGCCGTACTCGGCGGCGCAGACCCCCAGCAGATCACTACTGCCGCTGTCGCTTACGCCCGCGAGATGGCCGGCGAGCCCTTCCAGTACCTCAAGCACTCCGCCAACTGGATCCGCGACCGCCGCTACGAGGACAAGCACGCGCCCGACCCGAACGGCAGGCCCGTGCTCCGCGCCGTCGGGAGCCAGTGGACCGGCCCGAACCGCCCCCACCCCGCCACTGGAGCTGCCGCGCCCGCGCCCACCGCAGAGGACTACAAGAAAGCGAAGCCCTTCTGATGACGAACCCCGACGAGCGGCGAGCCCGCCACGACGCCGAACAGGCCGCCGCCCGCGCCGAGATCCGCAGCCAGACCCTTGACCGCTACCTCGCCCGCCGGCCCAAGGCCTTCGGTGCCGAAGGGGCCATCCGGCCCGAGATCACCGACTGGATCGACGGCTACCTCGACGGCTCCCACGCCTCCCTGCTGCTGCTGGGCGAGCCCGGCACCGGCAAGACCTGGCACCTGTGGAAGATCGGCGAGCTCCTGATCCGCCGCGGCTGGTACGGCCGCTACTACCTCGTCAGCGACTTCGAGTTCAAGGCCGCCGCCGACCGTCCCGTCGACCGCGAGCGGCTGCGGACCTGGGCCGAGGCGCCCCTCCTGGCCCTCGACGACCTGGGCGCCACTCAGCTCTACCCCTGGACCGTCGACGCCATCGCCCAGCTCATCGACGCCCGCTGGCAAAACCAGCTCCCCACCCTCATCTCCACCAACCTGCCGACCCTCGAGCCGCTCGGCCCGCGCACCATGTCCCGCTTCGCCGACGGCGGCTCCCAGTTCGCCACCTTCACCGGCACCGACTACAGGAAGGCCCACGCCGCATGATCACCGACCACGACGAGCCGCCCACAGACGACCAGGCAGAGCCCCCGTTCGACCTCGGGGCCGAGCAGTCCGTCCTCGGCGCCATGATCCTGTCCGACCGGGCAGGCGAAGAGATCGTCGAAATCCTCCAGCCCGAAGACTTCTACCGCCCCGCCCACGAAACGATCTACCGGGTACTCGTCGACCTCCACACCACCGGCGTGGCACACGACCCGATCGCCCTCATCAACCGGCTCGAGAAGGACGGCGAACTCGTCCGCTGCGGCGGCCGGCCCTACCCGTTCCAGCTCGTACACGCCGTCCCCACCGTCGCCAACGCCGAGTACCACGCCCTGATCGTCCGCGAGAAGGCCGCGCTGCGGAAGGTCCTCAGCGCCGCCCAGGGCATGGTCCAGGGGGTCCGCAGCGGGGAACGCAGCACCGAAGAAATCGTCCAGGACGCCTACGACACCCTCGAAGGACTCACCGGCCTCGACGACATCGGCTCCGACGACCTCTCGATCGGCCTCGACATCATGGACACGGTCGCCGAGGTCGTCGACATCCGGGAGAACGGCCCCAAGGAAGGGCTGCTCACCGGCTTCACCGACCTGGACGCACTAACCGGCGGCCTGCAGCCCGGCCAGTTCGTCCTCGTCGCCGCCCGCCCCGCGATGGGCAAGTCCGTCCTGGCCGGCGACTTCGCCCGCAATGCGGCCATCCGTAACGACGTCCCGACGGTGTTCTTCTCCCTGGAGATGGGCCGCAAGGAGCTCGAGAAGCGCTTCCTGGCCGCCCAGGCCCGCTACCCGCTGCACTGGATGAAAACCAAGGGCCCCCTCGACGACACCAGGATCATGAAGCTGATCGAGGCGGGCAAGGACATGCAGGCCTCCCCGCTGCACATCGTCGCCGACACCGGCGTCACCCTCGCCAAGATCCGCTCCCACTGCCGGCGCGTACAGCGCCGCCACGGCCTCGGCCTCGTCGTCATCGACTACCTGCAACTCATGGGCGGCGAAACCACCGGCCGCAACGACAACCGGCAGCAGGAAGTCTCCCGGATCAGCCGCGGACTCAAGACCCTCGCCATGGACCTGCAGGTCCCGATCGTCGCCCTCTCCCAGCTCAACCGCGGGCCCGAGCAGCGGCAGGACAAGAAGCCGATGGTCGCCGACCTCCGCGAGTCCGGATCCCTCGAGCAGGACGCCGACATCGTCATCCTCCTCCACCGCGAAGACGCCTACGAGTCGGAGTCCCCGCGGGCCGGCGAGGCCGACCTGATCGTCGCCAAGCACCGCAACGGGCCGACCGCGACCATCACCGTCGCCTTCCAGGGCCACTACTCCCGCTTTGTCGACATGGCCCAGACCTGACCGGAGGGACACCTGCCATGCGGTACCTCGACACCTGCCCGAGCTGCCTGGCCCGCGGGATACCGCCCGCGAAGGAGCTCCGCCGCGGCGACCAGATCGTCCACGGCTACATCTGCCGCTGCGGCCACCGCTGGGCCACCACCCGCTCCGCCGCCGCCTACACCACCCGCCGGAACCGACGCACGGAGGAAGCCGCATGATCACCGACCTGTTCGCCGGGATCGGCTGGGCCGAAGGGCTCGCCCCGCTCGGCCTGCACGAGACCGGCCTCGAGCTCGCCCCCGCCGCCTGCGCCACCCGCCGCGCCGCCGGCCACGCAACCGTCCAGGGCGACGTCACCGCCATGAACCCCGCCGACCACCGCGGCACCCGCGGCCTCATCGGCTCCCCGCCCTGCCCCGGCTTCGGCAAGTCCGGCAAGAAGCTCGGCCTGCGCGACCTGCCCCACGTCCACCAGGCCATCGACGACCTCGCCGCCGGCCGCGACACCCGGGCCGAACTCCACGCCCAGTGCCTCGACGAGCGGAGCATCCTCACCGCCGAACCCATGCGCTGGCTCCACGCCCTGCGCCCCGAATGGGTCGCCCTCGAGCAGGTGCCGTCCGTCCTGCCCGTCTGGGAGCACTACGCCCGCGTCCTCGACACCTGGGGCTACAGCACGGACACCGCCGTCATCGACGCCGCCGACTACGGGCTCGGCCAGCGCCGCCCCCGCGCCGTCCTCATCGCCTCCCGCACCGGCGAGGCGATGCTGCCCGCCCCGACACACGGCGGCCCCGGGCAGGCGCCGTACACGGCCATGGCCGAAGTCATCGGCTGGGGCTACACGCAGCGGCCCGCGCCGACCGTCACCGGAGGCGGCACCGCGACCGGCGGCGCCGAACCGTTCGGCAACGGCACCCGGCAGGCCATGCGCCGCCACATCGGCACCCCGCTGTGGAAGGACCGGGAGCTCGCGCATCTCCGGCCGACGATCGCCGAATGCGCCGCGCTGCAGGGCTTCCGCCCCGGGCTCCCGCTCCAGGGCCGCCAGGGCGAACAGCACCTGATCGTCGGCAACGCCGTCCCACCGCCGCTCGCCACCGCCGTCATATCCGCCGCTGCCGGAATCACTCAGCACGCCGCCCCCGCCGCCGCATGACCGCCGCCACGACCCCACCCAAGGAGACACACATGCAGCCGCTTCCCTACCACGACGACCGCCAGCAGCTCCGCCAGAGCCTCCTCGACGCGAGCCGCGACTACTTCCCGGCAACCGGAGCTGAGGGCGCCAACGCCGACCCGACGCTTCGCATGGCCTGCGTCCTCGGCTCCGGCTACGCGTACAACCTCGCCGCCGCGATCGAGTGGGTGGCGCGCAACGTGGGCGAGGAAGCCGCCGACGGCCTCGCCGAGTGGCTGTCCGACTCGCTGACCAACGGCGACGAAGACGGGCTCAACGAGGACCTGGACGCCGCCTGACCGCCCCGTGATGTACGACGGCCGCCCCGGGGCTATCGGGGCGGCCACCACCCAGCCTACGCACCAGAGGAGAAGCCCGATGACCCAGCCCTTCGAGTTCCCGCCCGGCCCGCAGATCGTGTACGTCACGGACATCGAGGGGGACACCCGACGCGTGCAGATCGTCGACCGGCGGGCGCCCGAGGACCCCCGAGATCGGGCGATCTGCCGGGCCCTGCTGCTCCACGCGCTGGCGCTTCTCGACGCGTCCGAGCCCACCGGCCCGAACGGGACCGCCCGATGACCCCCGCCCAGCTCTTGGCCGCCGACCGGGACGCCGTCATCGCCGGCAACCCCGACCTCGCCCGCCGTCTCGCCCACGCCCAGGACGTCCTCGCCCGCTACGACCGGCACGAGCACGACGACGAGACGGCCGTCGACCAAGCCCTCCGCGACATCGCCGTCCTCGCCGAAGCCACCGCCATCGCCCGCGCTGGCGGCCAGCCGTGACCGCCCGCCAGTGGTCGGAGCCGTGCGGCTGGGCGGACGACGCCGAGCTCGACCGGCAACTCGCCGAAGCCGACGCCGACGCGCAGGCGTTCGTCGACCTCCACGGCCCGCAGGAACGACTGTCGACCGCCTTCGACACCGACCCACCCCACGGCCTCGCCCGACCCGCCACCGCAGCACCCCGCCGCTTCAACCCCTACCAGCCCATCGAGAACGTCCTGGAGAAGACCCTGTGACCGGCCTACCAGCAGACCGCCGCTTCCTGACGCCCCGCCGGCTCGAGGTTCTCCGCCTTGCCGCGAACGGCTACACGAACGCCGACATCGCCCGAGAGCTCTGGATTAGCGAAGAGTCGGTCAAGTCCCACTTCCGACTCGCCTACGAGCAGTTGGGCGCGCGTGACCGGGCGAACGCCGTCGCGATCTGCCTCGTGCGAGGGCTCATCCATCCGCATGAGGTTCAGCTTCGGCCGCCGCAGCCCGCCCAGGAAGCGGCCCAGACGCCCGCCTCCCGGCCTGAGAGCTCGCCCAGGCGCCACGTTTCCAACCGACCCATCACAGGCCGTCAGGCGCCCGCACAGCCGATCCGCGACGAGAGGAACGCCGCATGAACGCCAACACGCCCCCGACAGGCGACTCCCCGGGGGCACAGAGCGCCCCGCAGCACGAGAACGACCGGAGCGGCGCCGACACGGGGAACGGGGCTCAGGCGGGCGCTGACGCCCTCCGCGACCAGATCGCCGCCGCGATCCGGGCCCGGGCAACGTTCGAATTCGGCACCCACGTCATCGGAGACGCAGAGCGGATCACCGACGCCGCGATGCAGGTCCGCGACACGGAGATGGAGCGACTCAAGCTCCTCGTCGCAGCGAGCAGCGAAGACGGCCACGCAGTCCGCACAGCCGCACGGAACGCCGCCGCCCTCGACCGCGTAAGGGACGCCTGCGCCCAGTTGCAGGCCGCCGCCCTCAACGCCGACGGCCAGCCACTCACCCTCCGCGACGACGGCATCTGCCAGGCCGTCCACCGTGTCCTCGCCGCCCTCGAGCAGGAGGAGCAGCAGTGAGCAGATACCGACTCGACGTGCCCGAGCTGTACGCCCACTTGGACCACAAGCGCACCCAGGCGGGCCGCTCGTGGCGGGACCTCGCAACCGAACTGGATCTGTCGGCCAGCGTCTTCAGTCGCATGAAGGACGGGTTCCGGCCCGACGCCGACGCTCTCGTGACCCTCATCGCCTGGCTCGACATGGACCTCGCCTACGTCACCCAGCCCAAGGAGCAGCAGTGACCGACCAGCCCGCCGTGAACGTCCACGCCATCCTCGTTGGCCTCCTCAGCGTCGCCCACACCCGCGACCAGGCAGAGCATGCAGCCCAGGAAGTCCTGAGCATGCACGCCCGCCAGATCAGGACCGAACACGCCACCAACCAGATCGCCTCTGCCCTCCACCGCAGCGCCGAGCAAGACGTCACCCGCGTCATCGAACTCGCCGACGCCTGGGCCCACCGGCCCGAACGGCACGAGGCGCTCCAGGAACTCCGCGCCGCGCTGCAGAGCGGGTGGCAGCAGTGAGCAGGCCCCGGAGCCGTGCCGAGCGACTGCGCGTAATGGTCCTCTGGGCCGACCAGACCGAGTGGCGGGAATGGGGCCGCTTCTCCAAGAACGTGCAGCGCACCTACGACGAAGCCACCGCCCTGGAGGCCCGCCCGGACGTCGCCGATGTCCGCATCGACCGCACGATCACGATCACCGAACAGCTCACCGTGGCCGAGATGCGCGCCGAACTCGCAGCCACACCCCCCCAGCCGGCTCCGACCCACAACCGGCAGCGCCCCCGCCCACCTCAACCAGCAGGAGCAGCAGTGACCGACCTCCACGGCTGGATCACCCAGCAAGTCGACCGGGCCGAGCAGGCCGCCCGGGACGCGACCGACGGGCCCTGGTGGGACGAACACCCAGCGGCACAGTGGGGCGAGGAGAAGGACTCAGAGCTCTCCGCCTCGGGCGGGCGGCTCGCAGTCTTCGACGCTGCCGCGAATGGCGTCCTCAACGCCATCCATGCCGCACTCCACAACCCGGACGCTGTCCTCCGCCGCTGCGAGGCCGACCGTCGCATCCTCGCCCGGCACCGCATGGATACGGCAGAGGCCGTCTGGTACGAGGCGACCATGTGCGTCGGCTGCGGCACCTACGGCGAGATGGACTACCCGTACACCGAAAACCTCGCCGACTGCCCCGAGCTGCTCGACCTCGCCCACGCGCACGGGCTCACCGACGACATCCTCGCCAGCCTCGACCGGCCCCAACCGCCGGAGCGACAGCCGTACACCCCGAGGCCTGAGCGGATCTGGCCCACCACCCCCATGGCCGACGTACCGCCCGCACTCCGCGGCCCCAACTGGAAGGCAGACCGATGAGCGACGCCTGTCCGTTCTGCGAGATCGTCGCCGGCCGCGCCCCGGCCACCATGGTCCGCGAGTGGTCCTGCACCATCGCGATCGTCCCGCTCAACCCCGTAGTTGACGGCCACACCCTGGTCATCCCGAAGCGCCACGTCCGCGACTTTGCCAGCGACCCCGAGGTGTCCGCCGACACCATGCGCCACGCCGCGCAGCTCATGCGGTGGACCGACCGGCCCATGAACCTCATCACCAGCCGGGGCGTGGAGGCGACCCAGTCGGTGTTCCACCTCCACCTGCACCTCGTGCCCCGCGCCAAGAACGACGGCCTCGCCCTGCCCTGGTACAGCGGCCGATCACGCCACTGACGCCCCTCCGCCTGACCGCACCCGCACCGCCCGAACGGAGAACGCCGTGAACCTCGCCTGCGCCCGCTGCTTCACCGACCTCTGGGCCGACGAACTGGGCCGCCAGCTCTGCCGCCCGTGCGAGGACCGGATAGCCGGCCACCTCGCCGCCATCAGCGGAACCCGCGGCCTGTACGCCCAGCTCGCCCACCACCTGGAGCGCGGCGCCAGCAGCGGCGGACCGGCAGTCTCCGGCAGCCGCACCGCACCCGTCCCGCTCCGCCTCGAGATCCTCAACCTGCAGACCGCTGGCGGGCCCGTCCTCGGCCCGCTCGAAACCTGGGTGCGGGACTGGGAGGCTCACGGCCACGCCCAACTCGGCGAAGGCGGCACGCTGCAGCAGCGCGTCGACCACGCCTGCCAGACACTCCGGTTCAACCTCGGGTGGGCCGCCCAGCAGCACACTGCCGTCGACGAGTTCGCTAAGGAAATCGCCAGCATCCACCGCGCCCTCACCGGTATCACCAGCGGGGAGAAGGCGCCCCGAACCATCCCCGTCGTCTGCGACTGCGGGCAGATCCTCCACGTCACCCTCGCCACCCGCAGCGAGACCTGCCCCGGGTGCGACATCCGGTACGGACACGAGGAGCTCTTCCGGCTCAACATGGCAGGCGAGCGGCGGGCGGCGGCATAGCTCAACGTCACGAGTCCGTCACGAGGCCATCAGGCAGTGCAGTCCGTCGCCATGATGCAACCCACGCACCAGCAAGGGGGGCGCCATGAACACCCGCACAGCCGCTCCGGCCATCCTGACGGTCGGTCTACTCCTCACCGCTTGCGGTACCCAGACCCAGCCATCTGCGGCAGATAAGCCAGCTGCCACGCCATCAGCCACAGCATCACCAACCGCAGACGCCGTCCAGCAAATGATCGAATGGCGAGACAGCGGCGGCTCCACCACCCTCAACACCCTCCTGACCGACCTCTCCGCCGTCGACGAGGACTCCCACCCCGTCGACCTCGCCGGCCTCCGCGACAGCTGCTCCACACTGACAGCCGACCTTGAGACTGCACGCGGCGGCACACCCATGCCTCACCCGCCCACAGCCCAGAGGTGGAACTTGACCCTCGACCACCTCGCGGCATCAGCCAAGGCCTGCACCGACGGCGCGGTCAGTGGAGACCAAGCCTCGTTCGACCTCATGGCGTCCGAGATGGACATCGGCATCAAGCACATGGAGGCAGTCACCAAGCACATCGGCGAACTCGCAGGGCAGTGACACAGGCGCCCCACCCGGATGATCGGGTGGGGCGCATTTCGTGCGTCCGGCTATCGGGGCAGCGCCTCGTCGAGGTACTCCTGTACGGGCCCGAACAGCCCGTAGGGCACGTAGCCGGGGATCTCGCCGTGCGCGACCCAGGCCACCTCAGCAAGCTCCTCGTCGTCGGCGACGTGCGCCTCGCCAGCCACGACCTCGGCCGCGGTGTACGACATCTCCCGGCCTGTCTTCGGGTGGACGCGCTGCCCGAGGAGCCGGATCGCCTTGACCTCGAGGCCGGTCTCCTCGAGCGTCTCCCGGACCGCGGCCTCCTCGGGTGTCTCGCCGACCTCGATGCCGCCAGCGGGGAACTGCCACATCAGCTCGCCCTCCTTCACGCGGCGACGGACCATGAGCACACGATCGCCCTGTACCACGATCGCGGCAGAGATGCCCGGCTTAGGGTCGGTCTGGTCGGTCATGCGAGCGCCTCCAGGATCGGCGGGAAGATGGTCTGCTCGGGAATGAACTTGGACAGCGACGCGATCGGCACCCAGGCGACGTCCGCGTTCTCGATCGGGTCCCGGTTCTCGGCCTCACCCATGAGGTACTCGGCGAGCTGATACTCCGCCAGGACGCCAGTCGTAGGGTGCACGCGTGATCCGAGGCTCATGCGGACCGTGCACCGCACGCCCGTCTCGGCGTGCGTCTCCTCGACGGCCACGACTGCGGGCGACGCGCCCGGCTTGACCATGCCGGCCGGGAACTGCCAGCTGAGGGAGTCGTCTCCGCGGCGGCAGACCAGCAGCACGTCCTGGCCGCGCACGACCACGGCGATAGCCACGCGGAGTGCCTGAGCCGGAACGGTCGGCGGCGCCGGACGAGCGAGGACGCTGAACCTTCGAAGCACAGAGGTGGGAGCCCTTTCGTAGACGGTGTCGAGGGCTTCCTGAATTTCGGGGCGCGGCACGGTATCCGGGCGCTGGTGCCAGCCGGCGACGGTGCGCACAGCGACGCCCAGCCGGTTAGCAAAGTCCTCGTTCGTCGCGCGGAGGGCTGCCTGCAGTGCGCAAGCGGTTCGCCCGGTCCACGTGTCGATGACGTCCACTGTCGAGGCTCCAGCCGGTCGGGTGCTGGGGAACTGCACTGGGATTGCACTTCGACTGCACTGCTACTGCATCAGCCGCTCATCGTGCCGCGGAGTCGGTGCGGCTTGACTCCAAGGCATGAAGATTCCGTCACACGCCGCGGGAGATTTGCTCGGCGCGCTGAGCGGTCACGCCGCCCATGATCTCGCCGATTTCCCGCCAGGTCTTGCCCTGCTCGTGCTTGAGCTGCATAGCGATGCCCTTGCGGACGTTCTTCAGTTGGGCGGCGAAGGCGGTCTCGGCGTGACGGGTTGCCTGGTAGCGCTCTACGGGGTCGTCGGTCGCCTCAAGGGTGCCGACAACTTCGGCGATCGCGGTGTCCAGGGCCTCTGTCATGTCCCGAGAGTAGGGGCGATTTCGACTCCTTTCAAGCCTGTGCTTGACGACGGCCCCTGGGTGCCCTACCTTTCAAATCAGAGCTTGAAAGCGCGGCTCACTCCTACCGGACCACGTCCGCCGAGCTGCGCAAACAACAAGACGGGCCGACGTGCTTGCGACTCCTACATCGCGCACACGCCGACCCGCCGACACCACCAAGGTCTGTAAAGGAGACCGAGATGGCTGAGCAGAAGCTTACCCAAGTGCACGCTCGCACCTTCCCCTCCCCGTCCCGCCGCCCCGTCGCGGCCGGCGTCAAGCGCGGCTCTGGCCCGCTGACCGTGGAGACCGTCACCTACCCGCCGCTCCCGACGGAGCCGGCCGCCCGCCGCCGCGCGATCAAGCAGCGGGGATGGTGACCATGTCGCCGCAGGAGATCGCCGACCAGCAGGCGGCTGACGCCCTCGCCGCCCAGCGCATCGCCGAGGCCATGGCTGCCAGTGCTGCCGCCGAGGCCGCACGCCAGGCCGTAGCCGCCCAGCAGGCCCAGCGCTAACCCCTCCCAGACCGCCGCGCCCGCGGCCCAACCCCCTGCCGCGGGTGCGGCACCCCCCTCCACCCCATCCCGGACTGACCACCCGAACGGAGATTCGCCATGCCCTTGTTCTCCCGTAAGCCCAAGCCGGCACCCAAGCCGCACCCGTCTTTGGAGGCTGTCGCAGCCGGCCTGGCGGCCTTCGCCGCCGACCTGCTCACCGGCGACCACCTCGCAGTCGTCATGGCAAGCGAGGGCGGCGAGATGCCGCTCGGCGCTGAGGAGTGGGCCGCCTACCCGACGGACCCGTGGCGCCTGGCTCGCCTCGCCCACTTCGGCGGCCCCTCGCCCGAGGAGCACCCCGAACTCGCCGCCACCGCCTGACCCTCCTCCCCGCCCGGTTTGACCACCCGAACGGAGTTCCGCCATGCCCGCTTTCACCCTGATCGCCGCCGACGACCCGATGCCGCAGGCCCTCGCCGAGGCTGAGGCCCGCATCCGCGGCAGCATCCTCGCCGACTACCTGACCGCCCGCCGCCGACGGGACCACTCCGCCGCCCTCGTCGCCGAGCAGCTCGCCGCGCAGGTCGACAACTCGACCCCGGACGGGCCCCGGCTGCTGGACGAGCTGTACGGCGCCAGTCTCGGCGACGTCGCCTGATGCCGGCCCGACGCGAACCCCGGGCCGCGGCGCCCCGGCCCACCTCCACCGGGATGTCCGGGCCGGGTCGCTGGAACCGCGAGACCGGTGCCCGGCCCCCAGCCCAGCCCGCATCCGAGACCCGCAAGCCCCGACCGGCTGCCAGCTGAAAGGACCGTCATGATCCGTGCCGCCCTCGTCGGCCTCGCGCTCGGCCTCGCGCTCCAGGGCGTGATCGAGCTCGCCGACCTCAACGCGTCGCTGGTGGCCTTCATGTTCCTTGCCACGGTCGCCGCCCCCTGGTTCCTCGACCTCGACATGCCCGGCATCGCCCCCGCGGCCTGACGGCTGCCCGCGCCGCCCCGCCCGACGGGACGGCAAGGGGAGCCGGACAGCCCGGCCCAGGAAGGACTGCCCATGGCCCGCAAGAAGGTCGCCGACAAGGTCGACGACGCAGCCGCCGCAGTGATCTACGCGGCCCAGAAGGTCGGCGGCAAGGCAGGCGAGCGAGCCGCCAATCGCGCCACTCACACCCTGCTCGGACGCCACTACTGCCCGCCCAACGAACAGTGCCGCATCTGCAAGGACTGACGGCTGCCTGTCCCTCCCGGGCCACCACCGGGAGGGGCTGGGAGCCGGGACAGACCCGGCCCAGGAAGGACAGCCGTGACCCACGAGCAGGCACTCAGCAAAGCGCAGGGCGCCACCCAGCGCGCGGAACAGCTCGCCGAGCGAGCCGAGGCCGCCGCCCAGGACAACGATTTCCGCCACAAGGCGCAGCCGCTCGCCGCCGCAGGCGCCCTGTGGGCCGACATCGCCCGCGCCTACACCTCCATCGCGGCAGCCCTGCCCGGGGCCGCCGCCAGTCAGTAGCAACACGCCTGACCGCCCGCACCCGGAAGGAAAGACCACCGTGAACACCGCCCTTGAGAAGGTCAACGGCCACACGCCGGACACCTCGCACGCCGAGTCGTGGGCGCGGGCCGGCATTGCCGACGCGGAAGCCGAGAGGGTTCGCGCCCTCACCGCCGCAGAGGTCGAGGAGCGGCGCATCAAGGCTGAGGCTGAGGCTGAGGCGGTCCGGATCACCGCCCGCGAGGAGGCCGAGAAGCTCCGTCTCGCGAACGAGCGCGCCGCGCTGCGCTTCAAGCGGGAGGAGGCCGAGCAGCTCGCGAAGATCGCCGACGCGAACCGCAAGAGGGAAGAGGCCGAACGACTCGCCGCCGCTGAGCGACAGGCCGCCGAGGAAGCAGCCCAGGAGAAGCTCGCAGCCGAGCAGGCAAGCGAGGCTGCGAGCGGACGGTGGCGGAACGTCGCCCTCGGTTTCTACGCCCTCTGCGCGGCAGTAGCCCTGCCCGTACAGATGGCCGCCTTCTACAAGCCCGACGCCAAGTACCTGCTCGTCGCCCCGGTCTTCATCGAGGTGATCGCGCTCGTGGCCCTCGTCGGAGCCGCCGCCGCCGTGACCGCCGGCCGCCCTCACTGGCACTACCGGCTCGTCGCCTGGGCCGGAGCCTTGACCGCGGCCACCATCAACATCGTCCACGGACTGGAGGCGTTCGACCCGGCGACCGCGTTCGGCACTGCTCTCGCCTCGATCGCCGGCCCCGGCATGTGGGACCTCCACGAGCACGGCCGGATCCGTCAGCGGGACGGCAAGCCGACCTGGCGTCAGCGGTGGCAGAAGCGCCGCGCCGAGGCGAAGGCATCCCGAGAGAAGGCGGAGGCGGAGCAGCGGGCGCGCGCCGAGAAGGAGGCCGCCCAGAAGGCGGCAGCGGAGGCTGCGGAGAAGCTCGCGGCTCAGCGTGCCGAGCTCTTTCCGAAGGTGTGGGAGCACGCAGTGAAGCTCGCCGCGGACCTCGGCGAGGTTGACCCGAACGTCGTCTGGGAGCGAGCCAAGCTCGACGTCGAAGGCGCCAAGCCGGGCGAGTCGGCGGACGTCATCCGCACCCGGAACGCCGCCCAGCGCCGCGTCCTCGCGGCCCGCTCCGAAGCCCCCGGAGAGAAGCCGGTCAAGGCCGCATCGTCGCAGCGTGCGATCCAAGTGAAGGCTCCTCGAGGCGCCTCCTCGTACAGGCCCACGCCGCCTCGTCGCACGAAGGGCGACACCCCCAAGTTCCACCGCGTCGCGCGGTCTCTCGCCGCCGACGCCAAGCGTCAGTCCATCGCCGCAACCACTACCGAGCAGGAGTCCTGATGACCTTCCCGCCCCCGCCCCGGCACGCCCCGAGCAACGGCAGCCCGCAGACGCAGAAGAACGTCAACAAGACCCGCGTAGGCGGAGGGTTCAACCCTTCACTGAACCTCACCGTCAACGAGAAGCAGGCCGGCCCCCCGACCGTCGGCCAGAGCCCCGCCGCAGGCAGCCGCACCGGGACCGGCGGAAAGATCCCCGGCTCGGACTTCATGTCCAACGAGGACATCCGCGCCTTCTGCGAGTACCTCCGCAAGGAGGCGCGGAACCGGGCCACCGAGCGGGCCATGGACGCCGACCACCTCGAGGCCGTCCTCAAGACCATCCCCGATCTCGGGGGGAGCCTCGGCGGCGCCCGTGCTCGTGCCCGTCGCGTCTCGCGCTGGATGAAGAAGATCGCGGCAGCCGAGAAGAACATCCAGAAGTACGCCGCCAGTGTCTACGCCACCTTCGAGCGCGAGTACGAGTCCGACCTCCGCAAGATCGGCAAGGCCCGCCACCAGGTCAAGCCCAGCCGCAACTTCGGCTGGCGCTAACCCCCGACACCAAGCAGGAGAACCCCCGTGGCTGACAGCCTCAAGGCCGACCTGTGGAAGGCCACCAAGCACCCCCGCATGCGGCCCTGGCTCACTGTGGCTGCGGAAGTCCCCGCCACCTTCGCCGCCCACCAGGCATGGGGCGAATCCCCGATCGCGGCGGTCGGCCTGACCGTCGCGGCCGGCGCCCTCACCGCCGCGACCTGGTGGGCCGGCATGGGCACCAAGCCCGCCCGCCGCATCCACGCCACCCTGTCCACCGCCGCCGGCACCTCGTACCTGGTTGTCGGCACGGTCGGCGACCCGTTCAATCCCGCCTTGCTGTCCACGCTGGTCATCGGCGGCGCCGTCGCCGCCGGGTCGTGGAACATCCGGCAAGCACTGCGCGTCAACCCCGACTCCGAGAAGGGCGCTGGCGCCGTAGAGACCGGCGTGCTCGTCAAGGCTATCGGCGACGCCAAGGTCGCCCTGCGCTCCAAGCCCAAGGTCGAACCGAACAAGGTCACCGCGCCGCTGCAACTCGCCGCCGGCCAGGTCACCTCCGACGACCTCGGCAACCGCATCAAGCACATCGCCGGCGAACTCGGCGTATCACCGACCAGCATCCGCATCGTCCCCGACCCCGACCGGGCCGACCAAGCCACCCTCGTCGTCGTCCCCAAGGACGAACTGAAGACCAGCACCGTCTGGCCTGGCCCCTCCAGCCCCGGCGGCTCCATCACCGAGCCCATCGTCATCGGCATTTACGAAGACGGCCAGCAGGCCATCCTCTGGTTCCCGTTCGACGAACACACCAAGAGGAACGCCACCCACTTCCTCGTAGCAGGAATGAACGGCTCGGCCAAGTCAACCGGACTGTCCGTCGTCGCCACGGAAGTCCTCACCAGGCGTGACGTGGTCATTTGGGCCGTTGACCCGTCAAAGGGTCAGCAGACCTTCGCCCCGTTCCTGCCCTACCTGGACTGGGTGGAGATGACCACGGCCGGCGGCGAGCGGATGATCGACGCTCTGACCAACGTCATCACCGCCCGCGCCAACGAGCTCGGACGCCACGGCTTCAAGAACTGGACCCCCGAGGCATTCGAGAAGCTGGGCATGCCGTACATGGTCGTCTGGATCGAGGAAGCCGCCAAGTTCTTCCGAAACGGCACCGAGATGGAGGGCCTCGTCATGGAGGCCCGTTCCGCCGGGATCAGCGTGGAGATCAGCCTTCAGCGGCCGTCGTCCACCTCCATGCCCACCGACGTGCGCGAACAACTCGGGGGCGTCCTGTGCTTCGGAGTGAAGGGCTCCACCACCGCGGACATGGCCCTGCCGGACGACGTTCGCGATGCCGGCGCCCGGCCCGAAGCCTGGGAGAACCGCAAGCCCGGCTACGCCTACCTCGTCGCCCCCGGCATCGACGAGGAGCGATACGCCACCCCGCTGCGGACCTACCTCATCGACGATGAGCAGATCAGCGGCACGCTCGCCGTCTTGCCCCGAACCCCCATCGACCCCGTCACCGCCCAGGCCGCAGGCGAGGCCTACGCCAACCGCAACCGCTACGACACCGAACAGAGCCTGACCGCCGACGACAGCCCGCGACAGGAGACCGCCACCATGAACGCCGACCAGACCGAGGCAGCAGAGAAGGAGCTCATCGAGAAGCAGGTCGCCCGTGAGATCGACGCAGCGGTCGGCGACGACCCCGATGACGACGGGTTCGTCCCCGACGTCGACGCGGAGCAAGAGATCCCGCCCGCCGCCGAAACGTGGTCGTTCGGGCCGGGGGGGCCTCAGCGGGAGGAGAACACCCCCGAGGCGGGCATGGCCGCCCTGATGGCCATGCTCGACGAGTTCCGGGCCGAAGAGCGTGAGTTCGTCGGCCCGAAGGACTTCGGCCCGTTCGGCAAGGGCGAGCGCATCGGGCGGTCCCGTCCCTGGGTGTCAGAAGCCCTCGGGGAGCTGTCAGACGCTGGAATCCACCTGTCAGAAACCGAGCAGGCGGGCGTCTACCGGCTCCTCTACCCGGAGATGGCCGACGCCTGACACCCGGGGCGTCAGCACTGACACCCCATCTGACCTGCAGTGACACCGTTCTGACACCCGAAAACCATGATCCAGAGTCAGTATCGGGTGTCAGTCGTCTCGAGAGGGTCGATCCCTATAGGTCATGCGCGTGCGCGCGCGTGACCGCCCTCCGCTGACGCCTCAACCTGACACAGGAGACAAACCACGTGAAGCAACCCGAAACGGACGGGGCTCATGCCAAGGTCCTCGCCGCCGCCCTCCGCACCTGGACCACCGTCGACAACGACCCCGAACCCCCAGTAGCGCGCATCGAAATCCGCTACCCGCCCGCCTGGGCCTTCGCCTCCACCACCAGCCTCACCGCCCGCCAACAGGCCAGGCTCCTCGGCTTCCTTCGCGACGACCTCGCCGAGAACCGACCCAGCCACTCCACCCCTGAACGCGCCGCCGCCGTCATCGACGGACTCCTCGCCGAAGCCGCAGCGGCCGGCCGCACCCGCATCACCACAGCGGACCTTGCCGAGGCCGCTCCCCGAATCGGCCGCTCCCGGACCTGGATCGCTGCCCACATCACCCATCTGCTCGACACCGGCCAACTTCAAGAGACCCGCCGCCCCGACACCTTCCGAATCGCCTAGGAGAACCTCATGAGCCAGCTGCCCGAGCGGGCGGCCCTCGGGCAGCCCCTCACCGACGAGGATGCCGCCACCGAGGCCAAGCGCATCATCGACGATGCCATCCTGTCGTTCCGTGACCCGACCCCCCTGCCCGCAATCGGGGACACCCCGCCAGTCGCCCAGCCCGGTCGGCCTCCCATGAGCCCCAAGGCTGTCGACGACAGCGTCCGCATGCTTTCCGCGAGCGTCCTCATCGCCACCACAGGCGGAGCCACCACAGCCCTCTTGTGGGCTTCCGGGTACGCCAACCCCACCGTCATCGCCCTCGTCTTCGGCGCCCCTACCGCCCTCGCCCTCGCGATCGGCCGCCTGCTCGGCCGCGCCAAGGATGTCCTGCCCGACGAGCACCACCACTACTACACCGGCACCGTCCACCAGCAGACCGTCCACAGTGAGACCCGGCTGTGGGGAAAGACCACCAACAACCTCTGACGGTCCACGCGAAGCGCTCCACCCAGGCTCAGTGGGTGGGGCGCTCGCGTGAGTCTACGGCCGTGGCTCGCGCCATCCACCGCTCCGTGCCGATCGACCGCGACGGCGCCAAAGCGGGCCGCAGCCCCAGCACCTCGCACAGCCGCGTCAGTTGCCGCTCGCACTCCTCGCGCGAATCCGCCTGCACGCTGAACACCGTCGCCATAACCCGCAGTCTGCCGCGTGTAAAGGGTTTCGGCAGGAGAACTTGACAAGAGCAGGTACCGAAGTCATGATCTGCTCAAATAGCTTTCCTGCGCTCTTGAGGCCGCCCACGGGCGGCCTTTCGCGTTCCCGGGGGTGCCCATGCCGTGGCTTGTCACCGCTGAAGACGCCGCCTACTACGCCGGGCGCCCCGTCGGCACCATATGGCGCTGGGCGTCCGAAGGGCGGCTCACGAAGGTCGGCAGCGGCAAGAAAGCCCGCTACGACGTCTCCGGCCTCAACAAGGCTGAGCGAGACGAATGGACCCGCGAACTCATCAAACCGGGAGCCCCGCCGCCGCTCCCCGAGGGCGCACACGCCGCCTGACTACCGGGAGGGCGCTCGCTGTGGCTGTGGTGGAGATGTTCGTCGCGAACAGCTGGCTCGATGAGCTCCCCGAGGCGCTGCTGCTCCTCAAAGCGCGGGAACGTGACCGGCGGCCGTCGAGCGAGCCCGGTCTGACCGTGGTGATCCTCGAGGTGGACGCAGCCCCAGACGGGGCCCGGCGCATAGAGCCGGTCTTCGAGACCCACGACGGCATCGTCCGCGTCAAAAGCGTCACCTGGTACTACACCTAGTCGTCCTGCCGTCATCGGGCCCCCGCCGGGCGGCAGGACCACCCGCTCCGGTCCCTCACCGAGCCGGAGCGGGCCCCACACAAGGAGGTGCCATGCCGCTGCCTCCTGGTCTGTCGACCGTCACCGTATCCGGCGCCTACAAGCATCCTGACGGAACGCCGCTGAAGGGCAAGCTGCTGTTCACGCCGGAGCCCGCGATTCTCACCTCAGCGACGCACGGCACCCTGCTGCTGGGCACGGTCGAAGCCGCACCGGACGCCGAGGGCGACATCAGCGTCACCCTGCTTGCGACCGATGACGCGGACGTCACGCCGACCGGCTGGACGTACCGGGTGCAGGAGCGCTGGTACGACGCCCCGGGCCGCTCGTACCCGCTCTCGCTGCCCTCCGCGGCCCCGGCCGTAGACCTGGCCGACGTGGCGCCCACCGCGCCCGCCGCGGGCGAGTACGTGGTCGTCACTGGGCCCGCAGGGCCGACCGGGGCAACCGGGCCCGCAGGACCCCAAGGCGAGACCGGACCCGCCGGCCCCCAAGGGCCCGCGGGCGCAGACGGGTCGAACGCGGACGCGGAGGCATACACCGACGCAGCCGTAGCCGCCCACGTAGCCGCTACGGACCCGCATGGCGACCGGGCCTGGGGCGACGCGAAGTTCGCCACGATGGCCGCGCTGAACACGACGAACGGCAACCTGGCCAACCTCGACGTCTTCGTCAACGACTGCCTCACCCGGGTAGCGGCGATCGAGGGTGGCACCGCATTCCTTGCCGGGCTCAACACCACCGGGCCCGCCCGGATCATCGGAGCCGACCTCAGCGTCGAAGGCACCGGCAAGGGGTACAGGTTCCGCCGCGGCGGCGGAGGACTCGACCTCGAAGCCACTGGAGCCGACCTCATCGTCTCCAACTGGTCCGGCACGGCGTTCAACGGTACGCAGCGCAGCTACATGCGGCTCTCAGCCGACGCCCAGAACGTTCAGATCGCTGGCAAGGTCGAGTTCGTGGCCGGGCTGTACGGGGCCACACGACACGTCCTCGACGGAGCCGCGAACACGGCCGGATTCTTCGGGGCTACGCCCGTCGCGCGACAAACCGTAACCGGCTCCAGGGTCGACGGAACCGCGCTCGCCTCACTGCTGACCGCGCTCGAAGCCCTCGGGCTCATCCAAGACGACACCACGGCCTGACGGCCGACTCACCCACGGAGCAGGCCATGCCTCGCGTAGCTGTCCCCGTCACCCAGTCCACGCGCGCGGGCACGGTCCTGCCCGCAGCCACGACCGGTGACGCCACCAACAACCACTCCGTCGCCAACGATGGCCGGGTGATCCTCATGGTGAAGAACACCGGAGCGTCCTCGCGGAACGTCACCTTCTACGCCTCGCGCACCGTGGACGGGCTCACCGCGCCCACGCGCGTCGAGGCCGTGCCCGCGGGGGAGACGCAGTTGTTCGGGCCTTTCGACCCGAACGACTACGGAACGAGCCTGCTGGTCGACGTCGCCCACGCCGAGCTCGTCCTCAACGCCATCCGCGTCTGATGGCGGCCACAGCAAAGGCCGTCATCGACTGCCCCGGCTGCGGCAGGCAGATCGAGCTGACTGTCACCATTCTTGCGTCGTCTGCTCGCGGGGCGACCGAGACTCACGTGGCGCGCATCGATACCAGCCCCATTAGCCAGCACATCCAGGACGTACACCCGGAGTCGGTCAGTCCATGAACGACCCGTCCGCGCGTCGGGCATGGTTGCTGTACAGGTGCTTGCACTGAGGGCAGTGCCGCATGCCGCCCTTCTTGACCACGTAGGCGATGAACGCCGTACACAGGTACAAGAAGCCCACGGACCAGTCTTGGGCGAGCTTCACCAAGCCGGGCTTGGTACAGGTCGAACAGTCACGGCAACCAGACGCCATCGCGTACTCCTTGGTCTCTTGCGTGCTCATGCGCGTGCGCACGATGTGATCAGAGACGGAAGATCGACAGTGGCGTGTGACGCATCCGTTACCAGGCTGGAGGTGCACTGTGCCCATCGCACCACCCAGCCGATGCGCACTGCCTGAGTGCTACGAGATCGCTACCACGCGCGGGCGATGCGACGAGCATCAGCCTGAGCCCTGGCGAGGACGGTCATCGCCCCAGGAGCGCTACGGCATGAGCAGCGGCACGATGCGAGCGCTCAAGAGGCGGGTAGCGCGACGCGACAACGGCTGCTGCTACGTCTGCGGAGGCGAGGGCGCTGACGAGCTTGAGCACATCACTCCCGTGAGCCAGGGAGGGGCTGCCCGGGATCTCGACAACCTCGGATTGATCCACTCGGAGCCGTGCCATCGCGAGAAGACGGCCCGGGAGGCGCTCGAAGGAAGCCGGCGGGCGCGGGAAAAGAAGATCCAAAAGGAAGAGCGAAAAAAATGATCACGGCCGGGAGGGGAGTCAAAATCACGGCCGGAGATCATTTGGGGACCGCCGCGGCCAGAGCGGGAGACGCGCGCTCAGATCGCCGATAGGGGGATGCCATGGCCAGGGCAGCAGCGCCGGCGTCACTCAAGTTGATCAACGGGCGTTCGGCCGGCCGAGACTCGGGCGGGCGTAAGGTCGAGACCGGGCCGGCGTTCAAGAGGGTGCCACCTCAGGCGCCGGCCTGGCTGTCGCCGGAAGCGGCCGAGGAGTGGGACCGGGTCATCCCGGAGCTGTCCCGGCTGGACCTGGTCAAGGAGCAGGACCGTGCGGCGCTGGCCGCGTACTGCGAGGCGTGGGCGACGTTCGTGTCCGCGACGCGAGTCGTGCAGGAGGAGGGCCTCGTCATCGAGGCACGGCAGGGCAAGCTGGCGCATCCGTGCGTGGCGATTGCCCGTAACGCGGGCCGCGAGATGCGGTCGTGGGCGGCTCACTTCGGCCTGACGCCGTCGACGGAGCAGGCCCTGGCGCGAGGCGGGGGCGACGATGGGGACGAGGCGAACCCGTTCGCAGGTTCTGGCTGACTTGGGTATCAGCCCCGAGGTCGGCTGGTACCTGCGGTCCCGTGGCATTCCTCTCCCGGACTGCCCTCCGAAGATTCAGACGCCGTCGCCAGGCGAGGCTCCGGGCGCTGTGTTCGATCCGACCCGGGTGGACCGGGTCCTGAAGGCGTTCCACCTGCTCCGTCACACGCAGGGCAAGTGGGCCGGCAAGCCCCTGGATCCGGACCCGTGGCAGGTCGCGTATATCATCGCCCCGGTATTCGGGTGGGTCCGCTGGGACGACGAGGCTGAGGGCTACGTCAGGATCGTCCGCAAGCTGTACGTGGACGTGCCCCGGCGGAACGGGAAGACGACTCTCAGCGGCGGCATCGCCGTCTATCTGATGGCGGCGGACGGTGAGCCGGGCGCCCAGGTGTATGCGGCGGCCACGAGCGAGAAGCAGGCCCGGTACACGTTCGACCCGATCAAGACGATCGCGGAGCGGGCGCCGGCGCTGAAGGGGAACGTCAAGGCGTTCACCAAGAAGATCACCCACCCGGCGAGCGGCAGTTACTTCACGGTCGTCTCCTCGGTCGCCGAGGCCCTGCATGGGGCGAACGTCCACGGCGGGATCATCGACGAGCTCCACGTCCACAAGTCTCCCGACCTGGTGGAGACAATCGAGACGGGTACTGGGTCACGCCGACAGCCTCTCGTGGTGATCATCACGACGGCGGATGAGGGCAAGCAGGAGTCCATCTACGACCGGCGCCGCCAGTACGTGGAGCAACTGGCCCGGCGGGCCCTGCACGATCCGGATACCTACGGCGTGGTCTGGGGTGCGGACGAGGGCGATGATCCGTTCTCGGTGGAGACGCAGCGCAAGGCGAACCCGGGGTACGGCGTGAGCCCGAGTGCGGCCTACCTGAAGGGGGCGGCGGCCGAGGCGCAGCAGAGCCCCGCCGATCTGGCGAAGTACCTGCGGCTGCATCTGGGCATCCGGACGAAGCAGTCGACCCGCTTCATCCGCCTCGAGGACTGGGACAGCAACGCGGGCATGGTCGACGAGGAGGCGCTCGCCGGTCGGGACACATGGGGCGGGCTGGACCTCGCCAGCACGAGCGACCTGTGCGCCTTGTGCTGGCT
Organism: Streptomyces sp. NPDC041796; assembly: GCF_055590785.1. Classification (NCBI taxonomy): domain Bacteria; kingdom Bacillati; phylum Actinomycetota; class Actinomycetes; order Kitasatosporales; family Streptomycetaceae; genus Streptomyces; species Streptomyces sp. NPDC041796. Next base: position 29,324 of record NZ_JBVJAH010000018.1, on the reverse strand, counting down.
CTTCCCGGACGACGAGACCGGCACGCTCGACGCGCTCTGGCGCTTTTGGACCCCCGAGGACAACCTCAAGGCGCTCGACAAGCGAACTGCGGGGGCGGCATCCCGCTGGGTGCGCGAGGGCTGGCTGACGGCGACGCCGGGCAACGTGGCGGACTACGACTGGATCCGTGAGCAGATCCGCCGCGACCGCGACAAGTTCAAGGTCCGCAGCATCGGCTACGACCCCTGGAACGCCTCGCAGCTCACGAACGACCTGGTGTCAGAGCGGGCGCCGATGGTCAAGGTGCGGCAAGGCTTCGCGACCATGTCGCCTGTCTTGAAGGAGATCCAGCGACTGGTGCTGCAGGGCACCCCAGGAGCCCCGGCGCTCCGGCACGGCGGGCATCCGGTCGTGCGCTGGTGCGTGGACAACCTGGCTGTGGCGATGGACCCGGCGGGCAACGTCAAGCCGGACAAGGCGAACAGCGGAGACAAGATCGACGGCGTGTCTGCACTGGCTACCGCTATGGCGGAGATCGTGGCACGGCCCCCGCGGCGGAAGTCCCGCTACGCGGACGAAGACGAGATCATGGTCGTGTAGCGGCCTGGCGGGAGGTCGCAGATGTTCGCATGGCGCCGCACGGCTGTACGCAAGCGAGTCGTCGTGAACCTGGCCGACAAGGCGTTCTCCGGGATCCTGTGGGCGAAGCGCGGTCCGCTGCTGGTGCTGCGCGACGTCGAGCTCCTCGAGGCTGGCCGTGCTCCTCAGCCGATGGACGGCGAGGTCGTGGTCGAGCGTTCAAAGGTCGAGTTCACCCAAGTCCTCACGGGCGGGGGTGGCTGATGGCGTTCGTGGTCAGCTCGGGGCAGCTCGCCATCACGGGCGCGGGCGTCACGCCGATGTTCTCGGCGATGCCGATCGCTGCGGCGCCATGGGAGTACGAGACGATCTGGCGCACGCAGCCGCAGGTCCGCACGGTCATCTCGTTCCTCGCGCGGAACATCGCACAGGTGGGTATCCACACCTTCCGCAGGATCAGTGACACAGACCGGGAGCGGCTGAAGGATCACCCGCTGGCGCAGCTGTTGGCGGAGCCTCTGCCCCGCATGACGCAGTACCGATTCATCGAGCGGATGGTGTCGGACTACGCCCTCTACGACGACTTCTACGGGATCAAGCTGCGGCTGGACGGCCGGCTCCGGGTGCTTCCGGTGCCGCCCACGCTGATCCGCCCGGCCGAGGGGAACTGGATTGCCCCGGAGTACTACGAGACGGCGGGTGGCCGGGACTTCGGCCCGGATGAAGTCGTGCATATCCACGGCTACAGCCCGGAAACTCTGACGCGCGGGACCTCGCCGATCGAGTCCCTGCGGGATCTGCTCCTGGAGTCCGCGGAGTCAGCAAAGCAGCGGCAGGCGATGTGGAAGGGCGGGGCCCGGCACACGGGTGTCCTGATCCGTCCGCCGGAGGCGCCCGAGTGGGGGCCGGGCGAGAAGGCGCGGTTCCGGGAGATGTGGCGCGCATTCACGCAGGGCGGCGGCGGCGAGGGGGGCACGCCGATCCTTGAGGACGGCATGAAGTACGAGCCGGTCGGCTTCAACCCGCAGCAGGCCCAGTACATCGAGAGCCGGAAGCTGACCAGGGAGGAGTGCGCGGCGGCGTACTTCATCCCGCCGCCGCTGATCGGGATCCTCGACCACGCCACCTACTCCAACATCAAAGAGCAGCACAGTCACCTGTACCAGGACACTCTGGGCCCGTACATGGTCATGCTCGCTCAGGAGATCCAGGCGCAGATCCTGCCGGACCTTCCGGACAGCCAGGACGTGTACTGCGAGTTCAACATCGATGCCAAGATGCGCGGCTCTTTCGAGGAGCAGGCGGCTGCCGCGTCGACAGCGACGGGCCGGCCGTGGATGACGGTTAACGAGACCCGGGCCCGCAACAACTTGCCCGCGGTGGACGGCGGCGACGACCTGATCGTCCCGCTGAATGTCACCCAGGGCGGCCTAGCCTCTCCGCGCGATACCGCTCCGGAGCCTGAAGCAGCCCCAAAAGCGCTGGCCCGGCCGGTGTCAACCAAGGCCGGGCAGGCGACGGAGCAACCCTCATCGGTCGTTGAGCTGCGCGAGGAGTTCGCCAAGGCGCTGAGCGAGCTGACCGAGGCGGAGTTCGCCAGGCTGATTGCCGCTGACCCGGCCAGCGTGGCGGCAGTCCGGTCCTGGTGGGAGTCCGGGCGTTCCGGCCGTCTGGCGAAGCTGGCTGAGGTGATCGGCGAGTTCATGGTCAGGCTCGGGCTCGCAGGCGCGCGAGCGGTGCTGGAGCAGGCCAATCCCTCGGAGAACGGCTGGTCGGCGGAAGTGATGGAGCCGTGGCTGCTGGCCGCCGCGCTGCACCATGCACAGCTGCATGACGCCGCGGGCGAGGAGGCTGCCGTCGCCGCGGTTGAAGAGCCCCCTGAAGAGGGCGGCGTGGCGGCGGCGCTGCTGCTGGCAGGCGGCTTGTGGGCTGCTGCGGCGCTTACCCGCAGCGAGACCGCCGCGACGGAGGCCATGTCCTTCGGCGGCCACGACGCTGCTGAAGCATCCGGGCTGGGCTTCAAGACCTGGCAGACCACGAGCTCCAGCCCCCGTGCTCAGCACGCCTCCATGAACGGCGAGACCGTCCCTCTCGGTGACGCGTTCTCCAACGGCCTTCGATGGCCGGGTGACGGTAACGGAGATGCGGCCGAGACGGCGAACTGCCGCTGCCTTCTGACGTACTCGAAAACGGAGTGACCATGCGGATCAAGAGCTGCCCGGTGCGGATCAAGGCCGCGGGCACCCATGAAGGGACCGACGAGGGAACGTTCGAGGCGATCGTCGCCGCGTACAACGTCGATTCGGTCGGCGACAAGATCACCCCCGGTGCGTTCGCCGAGACGCTCGCTGAGTGGAAAGGCCGGGGTGACCCGATCCCGGTCCTGTGGTCACACATGTCCCACGACCCGGAGTACCACATCGGCGAGGTACTGGAGGCAGAGGAACGGCCGGAGGGCCTGTGGGTCAAGGCCCGTCTGGACACCGAGCCCGGCACCAAGGCCGCCCAGGTATACAGGCTGCTCAAGGGCCGCAGGGTCACTCAGTTCAGCTTCGCCTACGACATCGAAGAGGGCTCGTGGGTGGAGCAGAAGGACGGTCCCGGGTACTACGAGCTGCGCAAGCTGCGGCTGTACGAGGTTGGCCCGACGCTGATCGGGGCCAACCAGGCGACCGAGCTTATCGACGTGAAGAGCGCAACCGACATGCTTCCTGACCTCGCGAAGGTCCAGGAGACGCTCGAGTCTCTGAAGGCCGGCAGGACGCTGTCGGCTCAGAACGAGCAGAAGGTGCGCGAGATCGCGCGCCTGTCCCAGGAGCTGCTGGACTCCCTGCCTTCCAGCGACAACACGCAGGACGCCGAGAAGGCCACGCCTGCCCAGCCCGCTGACGCCTCGCCCCAGGAAGCCCCTGAGGCCAAGGCCGTCCAGCCCGCCGGGCCGAGCCCCGCCTCGCTCCGTCTGCACGCCGACCTCGAAGCCCTCGCGGCAGAGGCCTACACGCTTACGGACTGAGGAGAACCGTGGACAAGATCCAGGAGCTGAAGGAACAGCTCAAGCACAACCTGCTGCAGGCGCAGGCTATCGCCGCGAAGGCGGACGACGAGGGCCGTGACTTCAGCGACGACGAGCGCACGCAGGTCAAGCAGTTCATGGACCGGGCGCAGGAGGCGAAGTCGGGGCTGGAGAAGGCCAAGGCCTCCGCCACCATGCGGCAGGCCCTGGCCGACCTCGGCGACGAGATCCAGGTGGAGGAGAAGTCCGGCGAGCGCCGCACCCCGTCCGGCCTGATCGTGCCGGACGCCAAGGCCTCGCTGGGCGAGACGTTCGTCAAGTCCGCCGAGTACCAGGGCCTGATGGCGTCCGCCCCTAACGGGGTGTTCGGCAAGGACCACAGGGTGCAGTCCCGCCCGGTCGGCTACAAGGCCCTCGTCACCGGCAGCTCGGACACCTCCGGCGGCGCGTTCGTCACCAACCAGATGATGGGCCTGCAGGTCGGACAGCTCGCCTTCCAGCGCCCGCTGCGTCTGCGGGACGTGGTCACGAACCTGACCACCACGTCCGACACCATCGAATACGTCCGGATGACGTCGCAGACGAACAACGCCGCCCCGGTGGCGGAGTCGACGGCGACCGCCGACCCGGGCACCATGAACGCGGCGAACGGCGTCAAGCCCGAGTCCGCGCTGGCATGGGCGAAGGTCACGACGCCCGTGCGGACGATCGCGCACTGGATTCCGCTGACCAAGCGGGCCCTGTCTGACGCCGCTCAGGTGCGCACCATCATCGACGCCTTCCTCCGCTACGGCCTGGAGGAGGAACTCGAGGACCAGATGGTGTCCGGCGACGGCACCGGCGAGAACCTCGAGGGTCTGGCCAACGTCTCCGGCGTTCAGGCCCAGGCCTACGACAGCGACCTACTGACCACCACCCGCAAGGCGCGCACAAAGGTCCGCCTCGTCGGCCGCTCCACGCCGAACGCCTACCTGTTCAACCCCTCGGACCTGGAGGCCATCGACCTCCTGCAGGACAACGAGGCGAGGTTCTACTTCGGCGGCCCGTCCGGGCTCGGAACTGCGGGCACCCTGTGGGGCCTGCCGGTCATCGAGACCGAAGCCGTCCCGGCCGGCACCGGCTACGTCGGCGACTTCCGCAAGGCCGTCCTGTGGGACCGCGAGCAGGCGTCCATCACCATCTCGGACAGCCACGCGAACTTCTTCATCCGCAACATGGTCGCGATCCTCGCCGAGATGAGGGCCGCCTTCGGCGTCATCCAGCCGAACGCCTTCGTCGAGATCGACCTGACTGCCTGAGGAGGCTGACATGGCGTACCTCAACCCGGGTGCGGGCGCGGCTCGCGAGGGTAAGCAGGCAGCGGCGGTCACGGCGCTGACGAACAGCAACGGCACGGCGGACGGAACGATCGCGGACGTGGGGGCGAGCTTCTCGCAGGCCACTCTGAACAACAACTTCCGCGACCTGTCCGACAAGGTCAACGCCATCATCACCGCCCTGAAGAACGCCGGGCTGATGGCGTGACGCTCGTCAACTCTCGACTGATCCGAGGCCGGTGCCCCATGTGCGGCGCACAGCATGCCACCTGTGGCGCCGCCTCGGATTCGGTCCCCCTCGATGAACGGATGGAGGTGGCCGTCGTGGGCGGTCCGCTGAAGAAGTACAACGTCACCACCCCCTCGGGCGTGGAGACGACCATGAAGCTCAACGCCGCCGACGCCAAGCGGCTCGGTGTCCTGGAGGGCGCCGAAACCGAGGCCTCGACCGACGCCGGCTCGGAGCCGGCCGAGGCGCCGGCCAAGGCCCGCACGACCACCCGCAACAAGGCTCGCACCGCCGCGGCGACCAAGGACGGCGGTACGGGTGGTGGCGACTGACCCGCTCGCGGACCCGGCCGAGCTTGCGGTATGGCTCGGCGTGCCTGAGACGGACCCGAAGCTCCTCGCGGCGCTGAACGCCGCATCCCGCCGGTTCCGCGGCGCGGTGCGACATCCGGTGAGTCTGGTATCCGGAGACACGGTTGTCCTTGACGGGACTGGCTCCCACTCGTTGCTGCTGCCTGCCGCCCCGGTGCTGTCGGTGGAGAGCGTCTCCCTCGAGGGCACGGCGCTCACGGCCGGCACCGACTATGAGTGGTCCGAGGACGGCTTCTTGCGCCGCTTGGACGCTCCATGGCCGCAGACGCTGCGGTGCCTTGCAGTGACCTACACCCACGGGTATGCGCAGGTACCGGAAGACATACAGGAAGTGGTCATCGACCAGGCGCGCGCCGTCTACCGCGTGCAGCCCGGTGTGCAGTCCGTTCAGGTCGGCGGCCAGAGCGTCTCCTACGGTGCTCAGGCCTCGATCGGCGTGACCGCCCAGTGGTCGGCCATGGTGGACAAGTACCGGCTCAAGGGGTGAGCGCCGATGCTGTTCCATCAGTCGTTCGTTCGCGTGCGCGCGCCGCTCGTCCCCGACCGGTACAACAACCGCGAGCGAGACTGGGGCAACGCCGAGCGGACCACGGTGGAGGGCGTGAACATCCAGCCGGTCGGGCAGCGGCAGCCCAGCGAGCAGGACGACGATCGGCTCACCCTGGTCACGGGGTGGGAGCTGCAGACACCGGAAGGCGTTGACCTGGACCTCCTGGCCACCGATCGGGTCGAGTACGACGGCATGACCCTGGAGGTGGACGGCAAGGTCGGCCGCTGGCCCGACCCGTTCACGGGGGGTGTGCACCACATCGAGGCACGGCTGAAGGAGATCGACTGATGGCCCGCGCCCGGATCGTGCTGGACCGGCGGCTGTTCCGTCAGATTGCGTCCAGCCCCGAGATGGCCTCGTACCTGCTTGGCCTGGCCCAGCAGGGCCGGGCCATCGCTGAGGCCCTCGCCCCCGTGTACAGCGGCCCGACATGGGGCGCGGTCGTGCGGTCCGGGGACTACAAGAAGTCGCTGGACGCGAAGCTCACCCGGAACAGTTTCGGTTGGCGTAGCGAGATCGGCGCCAATGTCGCCTACGCGGTACAGGTGGAGTTCGGATCCGGTCGGCCGAACACTTCCCGCGAACGCCCCCAGGAGGGCCATTCCCCCAAGTGGCGCGTGCTTGGCCGAACCCTTGACGCGATGAGGACTACCTGATGAAGAAGATCCAACTGGCCCACTGGGTGGGCGGCGCCAAGCCGGGCGACGTCATCGAGGTGACTGATGAGGAAGCCGCAGCGCTGGCACGAGATGGACGAGTGTCACGGGTCGTCGACGATCAGCCGGCGGACGCATCAGCCACCGTCCAGACGGGGGGCGACGTACCGGATCCGGCTCCCTCGCCGGCAGACCCGGGCCCGACGCCGCGACGCCGCACGGGTAAGGGCGAGGAGTAGTGGCCCAGCTCCCGCTCACGGTATTCCCTGACATCGAGGCGGTGGCGATCGGTCTGCTGTCTCGTGTGCTCGACGAGTCGGTCACCGTGGGCAGCGAGTGGCCAGAGCACCTCGCCGACTCCCTTCCGGTCGTGGCGGTCAGCCTGGGCGGCGGGGGATCCCGGATCAAGGGCGTCACCAGGCAGGCCACCCTCGACATTGACGTCCTTGCAGGTTCAAAGGCCGACGCTCGCGACTTGGCTGCGCTCGCGTCCGCGCACCTCCTCTCAGCCCAGGGCACTGTGCAGCTGGGGGCACGCATCTATGACGTCGAGGAGACGAGCCTGATCTGGCTCCCCGACGATGTCACCGGAACCCCGCGGTATGTGCTCGTGATGAGCATGGTCATCCGCCCCGCGTAGGACTCAACCCGCACCCACCTATCCGTTCACCCGCCGGCGAGCGCCGCGCGGGTCCTCGCGATGCCTGGAGGCAATCGTGGCGCTCAACGCTGACAACGTGCGCGTTGGTCTGACCGGCCGGATCTACATGGCCCCGAAGGGCACGACCGCACCGACCGACCTGACCACCGCCTGGGGGGCGGGCTGGAAGGACCTCGGCTACATGTCGGACGACGGCGTGTCGCTGGAGCCGTCGACCGACTACGAGGACATCAACGCCTGGCAATCCCTCTCGCCGGTGAGGCGTGTCCTGACGGGCGTCGACTTCACACTCGGTTTCACCGCGATCGAGCTGAAGGCCGACACCGTCACCCTGTACTTCCCTGGGGCGACCCTGGCGACGGCCTCGGGCGTGCACACCCTCAGCATCCCCGCCGCCCCCGACAGCGCCGAATTCGCGTTCGGTCTGGAGTGGGAGGACGGCACGATCACCAACCGTCTGATCATTCCCCGGGGTGAGGTCACCGAGCGAAGCGCCGTGACCATCGGCCGGTCGGCGGCGGTCGGCCTGGAGATGACCGTCTCCGCTTACGCCAGCAGCGCCCCGGAGATCGCCACGTGGCTGTCGAACGACCCGGCCTGGGCCACGGCGTAACCGAACTCCCGGCAGGCGCGCATGCGGGTCGTGCCTGCCGGGCCTAACCCGCAACCCCGCAAGGAGAACCGAATGACCACCAAGAACACCGGGCGGGAAGTCGTCTCCCTCGACGCCCTCGCCAAGCAGCGCCGCGACGCCCTCCCCTCGCCGACTACCTACGACCTGTGGGGCGTCGAGTTCACCCTCCCGCCCGTCAAGGCCCTGCCCTTCGAACTGCAGGAGAAGGTCGGCGACCTCAACGACTCCGTCGGCGTCATGAAGGAAGTCCTCGGTGCCGAGAAGGTCCGCGAGATGTACAAGGCGGGCTACACCTTCGGTGACCTGGAGCTCATCGCCGAGGAGTGGCAGCGGCGCAGCGGGCTGGAGCCGGGGGAATCGCCGGCCTCCACCGCCTCCTAGAGGAGCACGGGGAGGCCGTCGAGTGGGACGTCGCCCACTACTGGCCGGGCCGGTCACTGCTGGAGCTGTACCGGGGGGAGATGTCGTGGCGTGAGCTGCGCGTCTTCCTCCGGTATCTGCCGCCGGGGTCGGCCACCGCGCGGGCGCTGAACCCTGACAACTCCTGGTCTCTTGATCAGCAGCTCATCGCCACGACCGCGGACGCAGTTCGCGAGCTGACGCACCTGACACTGCTGGTCAACACGGATCCGAAGAAGCGTGGCCGGCTCAAGCCGCCAGAGCCGATCGAACGACCCGGTGTGGAGCCGCGGCGCCAGAAGTCGAACGTCATCCGCTTCGGAGGCCGCCACGGCTCCGGGGCGGCGCAGCTTGCCGCCGTGTTCGGGGGCGCATCACGACGGTAGGGGGTGCGCGGTGGCTGCTGGCGGTGTGCTCGTCGGACGCGGATACGTCAGCATCCGGCCCGAGTTTGAGGGTGACTGGTCCCGGCAGGCGTCTGCTCGCGGTTCGAGCGCGGGCAAGGCTGCCGGGTCCGGCTTCGGTAAGGCGTTCGGCGCCGGGCTGAAGGGGATCGGCGTCCTCGCCGGTGTCGCGGTCGCCGCCAACCTGCAGAACGTCGTCGCCGCCTCAGCTGTCCTGGCGCCGGCCCTGGCCACGGCCGCCACCGCGGCGGGCGCGTTGAAGCTGGGCCTCGCCGGAGTGGGCGACGCCATGAAGGCCGCCTTCGCCGACGGCACCGCGGACGCCAAGGCAGCTGCCTCGGCTACACGTGCGGTCGAGTCTGCGCAGCGCGGGCTGGCGAACGCGCAACGCGCCCTCGCGGACGCGCGCGTGCAGGCGGCCGAGCGGGTGCGCGAAGCCCAGCGCGCGGTCGCAGACGCCGAACGGAACCTGGCTGACACGGTCGAGGAGTCAGCACGGCGGCAGCTGGACGCGCAGAGCAACGTGCGGGACGCGGAGCGGGATCTGCGTGACGCCCAGCATGACGCACGTGAGGCGCAGGCGTCGCTGACGGACGCCCGGCGTGAGGCGATTCGCAGCCTCGAGGACATGAACCAGCGGCTCGCCGAGTCGCAGCTCGACGAGCGTGAGGCGACGCTGCGCCTGGCTGAGGCGGAGCGGGAACTCAAGGCTGCCCAGGCCAAGCCGGGCACCACCCCTGAGCAGCTGGCCAAGCTCCAGCTCGCCTACGACCGGGCCGCGCTGAACCTGAAAGATCAGCAGCGGGATACCAAGCGGCTGGCCGACGACGCGAAGAAGGCCAACAAGGCCGGTGTCGATGGCAGTGCCCAGGTTGTCCAGGCGCGGGAGCGGATCGGCGCGGCAACCGCGACGGTCGCCGACCGACAGCGGCAGCTTGCGCGCGCGCAGGAGGACGCGCAGCGCGCGGGCGTGGAGGGCGCACGGGCAGTCGCGGATGCGCAGCGCGACCTCGCGGACGCTCAGGCAGGGGTGGCCAAGGCGCGGGTCGACGGGCAACGGCAGATAGCCGACGCGGAACGCGCCGTCGCTGAAGCAGTCTCAGCGCTGGCCGACGCACAGGCAGCAGCCGCCGCACAGACCTCGAAGCTCGACGAGGCGATGGCGAAACTCAGCCCGAACGCCAAGTCCTTCGTGACCGCCGTCCGGGGCCTTGGTCCGGCGTGGACAGCCATGCGCATGTCCGTCCAGAACCGGCTGTTCGCGGGCTTGGACTCCACCATCACGAGCCTCGGCCAGCAGACAATCCCCATCCTGCAGCGACAGCTCGGCGGCACGGCTGACATCTGGAACGCGATGGCGAAGAACGCGGCCGGCGCGATCTCCGAGATGGCCAAGTCGGGCATGCTCGACAAGATTTTCGAGGGCGCCAACCGGAACTTCGCCGCCTTCGAGAAGATCCCGGGCCAGATGATCACGGCCTTTGGGCAGCTCAGCATCGCCGCTCAGCCAGCGATGGAACGCCTCTCCGGACAGATGGCCGGCGCGATGTCCCGGTTCACCGACGGCATCGCCAAGGGCTTCGCCTCGGGAGGCCTGCAGCAGGGGATCGACACCGCCTTCCAGGTGCTGAGCCAGTTCGGCCAGCTCATCGGCAACATCCTCGGCACGATCGGCCAGATATTCAAAGCTGCCGGAGACGCCGGCGGATCAATCATCGGCGCACTCTCCGCGGCGTTCGCGGAGCTGCGCCGTGTCCTCGGCCTGCCCGAGATTCAGGCCCAGCTGCGCACCGTCTTCGCGGCCGTCGCCCAGATCGTCGCCGCGATCGTGCCGGTCCTGGGCGCGGTCGTGCAGGCACTGGTGCCGATCCTCGCCGCCATCGCACCCGCGATCGCCGAGATGGCCACGGCCATCGGACCGGTCCTCGGCCAGCTCGCCACACAGCTGGGCGCCGCGCTCCTGCCGATCGTGCAGACGCTGGGCCCCACACTGGTCCAGCTCATCACGACGCTGACGGCCGCGCTGACCCCCATCATCTCGGCGCTCCTGCCGGTCATCACCCAGGTCGGTGTCGCGCTGCTGCAGGTCGTGCAGGCGGTCACGCCGCTTCTAGCACCCATCGGCAAGCTGATCGCCGACGTCGTCAGCGCCCTCGCACCGGCGCTGACTCCCATCATCCGGATCGTCACGCAGCTCGTCAGTGTCCTGGTCGGGCCGCTCAGCTCCGTGATCCACGCCCTGACTCCTGCGCTGGTCCTGGCGGGCGAGGTGATCGCGCGCATCTTCGAAGCCCTGGAGCCGTTCCTCGCCCCGCTGGTCACGCTGATCGGGCAGGTGGCAACGCTCCTCGCGGGCGTCTTCTCGCAGGCGCTGTCGACGGTGATGACGGCGATCGAGCCGCTGATCGGGATCGGTATCCAGCTGGTGCAGTCGGTGCTGGGCGCGCTGACCCCGATCCTGCCGGTTCTCGGCATCGCGCTGGAGGGTATTGCAGGCGCCCTTGAGGCGCTGCTGGGGCCGCTGGCCGGGGTGTTCACCTCGATGAGCCAGCAGCTCGCGCCGATCCTCGCCAGCGTCACACCGGTCTTCGCCGAGCTGGCGACGATCCTGGCGGGTGCGCTGGCTGCCGCCCTCCCGCCGCTGATCGACGCCCTTCTGATCCTCTTCGAGGCGTTCAAGCCGATCTTCCCGCTGATCGCGGAGATCCTCGGCATCGTGATCCAGCTCGCCGGGTCGCTGCTCCAGCAGCTCCTGCCGCCCCTCATGGATCTGATCCAGGCCGGGCTCGACCTGTTCGTGGCGCTCACGCCGATCCTGCCGCCCCTCATGGAGCTGGTCGGCCTGGTGCTGCGCCTGGCAGTCGGCGTCCTTTCCGCCCTGCTACCGCCGCTGGTACGGCTGGCCTCGTTCTTCGTCGGTGTTCTCGCCGGAGCTCTGTCGACGGTCATCGGCTGGATCGCGGGACTGGTCTCCGGTATCGCCTCCCTCGTCACGTGGGTGCGCACCAAGCTCGGCCCGGCCTTCACCTGGCTGAACAACAACATCGTGCAGCCGATCTGGAAAGGCATCCAGTGGGCCATCAAGACCGCCTGGGAGGGCGGCATCCGGCCTGCCTTCGAGGCCATCAAGAAGGGCGTCAGCCTTGTCGCCACCTCCTTCGGTAAGGCGAAGGACGCCATCGGCAAGGCGTGGGAAAAGATCAAGGACCTGACGAAAACGCCCGTGCAATGGGTGATCGACTTCGTGTGGAATAACGGCTTGCGAAAAATGTGGAATGTCGCAGCCAAGGTCCTTCCCATAGACCCCCTGCCTGTACTCAAGTTCGCCGAGGGCGGCCGGACCGAAGGCGGTGTACCAGGCAAGGACTCCATCCCGCTCCTTGCGATGGCTGACGAGTACATCATCAAGCGGGACAGTGCTCGCCGAATCGGCTTCGGCAACCTCGACTACATGAACCAGACCGGACGCCTCCCGGGCTTCGCCCGCGGCGGCCGTGTCGGCGACGTTTCAGGCGCGCACGGCGGCATCCGGGACTGGTTCGGCGGCAAGGTCGAGGCCATCGGAAACGCCCTGTCCAATGCCAAGGACTGGGTCCTTGGCGGGGTACACAAGGCGGCCCAGGCAGCGTCCCGGCCGATCCGTGACCTGATCAACCGCATCCCCGGCCTGAAGGGCGGCTGGGGGACCCTGGTCAAGGCCGTGCCGAACGCGCTGCTCAACAAGGCCCTGGGTGTCATCAAGGGCACCGAGGACCGGGAAGTCGCCGCTGGCGGCCAGTGGGTCAAGCCCGTCAACGCCGCCTACGGAACGAAGTTCGGTGTCGCCGGCGGCATGTGGTCGTCCGGCCGTCACACCGGCCTGGACTTCCCCGCGCGCACAGGTACGCCCGTGCATGCGGTCGCGCCCGGGCAAGTCCTCGGCGTGGGACGGAAGGGTCCCTACGGCACCCACATCCTGGTCCAGCACGGCAAAGGCCTGCAGTCCCTGTACGCGCACCTGTCCGCCGCCACGCGGGACAGCGGGGCAGTCGGCTTCGGCCAGGAGATCGGCCGGGTCGGCGCCACCGGCAACGTCACCGGGCCGCACCTCCACCTGGAGGCCAGGCTCAACGGCAAGCCTGTCGACCCCATGCCGTACCTCACGGGCGTCACCGGCGACACGGGCGGGCGAGGCGTCCAGCGCTGGTCTGGCGTCGTGCGAAAGGCGCTGGGCCTGGTCGGGCAGCCCGCCTCGTACACAGGGATCACGCTGCGGCGGATGAACCAGGAGTCCGGCGGCGACCCGAACATCGTCAACCGGTGGGACTCCAACTGGAAGCGCGGCACCCCGAGTGTCGGCCTGATGCAGGTCATCGGACCGACGTTCCGTCGCCACGCCGGCCGGTACCGGAACACGGGCCCGTTCTCCTACGGCGTTTCGACGAACCCGCTGGCCAACGTGTACGCCTCCATGCGGTACGCGCTGGCCCAGTACGGCAGCCTGCCACGTGCGTACAACCGGCCCGGCGGCTACGACTCGGGCGGCTGGCTCGGGCCCGGACAGGTGGGCGTGAATCATCTGCGCCAACCGGAGGCGGTCCTGACCCCGGGGCAGTGGCGGGACATGTCCGTCCTCGCAGCCGTGGGCGCCCAGTCGCTGGAGGGACAGCGACTGAAGCTGGTCGTGCGTGACCGAGAGTTTGACGCGTACCTGGAGCAGGTGGCCGACGTCCGGGTGGAGTCCACCCTGCGCGCCGTGGCCCCGGCTATCGCAGGCAGGAGGGGGTGACCGATGGCGATCCCCGGGAATCTCCTGTCGGCGACGACGGAATCAGTTGACCCGAACACCTCCGGGTGGACGGCGAAGCTGAACTGCTCCATCTCGAAGGGCACGGGCGGCAGGAACGGGGACGGCACGCTACGGCTGTCGTCCCTGGCCGCAGGCGAGATGCAGGCCCGGACCGTCTCCTCGTACACCGTCGTGCCGTGGCAGGAGTACCAGGCGTTCTGTGACGCGTCTGGGGCGACGGTCCCGGACCGGATCGGTCTGCGCTGGCTGAACGCGGCTAACACGGAGATCAGCATCTCGTGGTCGGTGACCACGTCGGCGGCCTCGTCGACGTGGCACCGCATCAGCGTGTCCGACTACGCCCCCGCCAGCGCGGCAAAGGTGCAGGTCGTCGTCTCGGCGGTCACCCCAGCGGGCGCGGGCGTGATCCAGCACTTCGAGAACGTGTACCTCGGTACGCCGATGCGCACGACCGGCAATCTGCTGTCGGCCGATGCGGAGGGAATGGACGCGCCGACGCTGCTGTGGCACCCGGAGAACAACTGCACGCTGTCCCGGCAGACGCCTCCCACGAACTGGTCGGTCGACTGGTACCTGGCCGGCGGGCATGTCCTGGCGATGACGGTCACCGCCTCCGGTGACGCGTGGACCCGCACGACAGACTGGCCGCCGGTCACGCCTGGCCAGGAGTACATCGGCTACGCCTACCTCAACCCGCCGACAGCTGGCAGCACCACATGGGTGGAACTGCGCTTCTATGACGCCAGCTTCGCTCTGATCACCTCGGAGCGGGCCAACCTGTCGGCCCCGGGCACGGGCTACTACCGGCAGAAAGTCTCCAAGGTCGCGCCCGCCACCGCGGCCTTCGCCGCCCTCGCCGTCGGCATCACCGGCGGTACGGCCGGTCAGATCGTGCGCGCGGACGGCGCGGTCATCATCCCGGCCACCCCGCTCCGGGAGGGCTCCGTCGTCCCCTACGCCGACGCGAGCTTCGAGAAGGACGTCGCCGGGTGGACGGTTGCCAGCGGTGTAGCGACGCTGGCGCGCCTCACCCCGTGGGGCACGGACAGCCTCGAGGGCTCGTACTCCATGACCGTCAGCTCGGCGACCGCCACGACCAGCGTCATCCGCTCGGCGAAGTTCCCGATCGGGGCGGCAACGGGTCTCGATTTCACGGCGGAGATCGGCGCCAAGGTGCAGGCCGGTGGGTGGAATCTGGTCCGCGGGATCCGCTGGTACGACGCAGCGAACGTCGACCTCGGGGTCACCACGAGCGGCAGCGCTGCCGTGCCCTCGCCCAACTGGTGGTACCTGAGTGTCGCGGGGACGGCCCCGACGGGGGCGACCCAGGCAGCGATCGAATGGTCCCTGACCGCGACTGCCGGGTCATCGGTGCTGCGCCTGGACCGGGCCGCTCTGTGGCAGTCCCTGCCGCTGGACGACATCGAAGCCCACGACGACGACGCCTACATCACGGTGACATTCCGCGAGTTCACGATCGGCGACACGGTCACCATGTGGCGCCTGTCCCAGGGCGGTGCCCGCACCCTGGTCCGCGGGCCGAACGGCCTGCTGGAGGACGAGCCGCTCACGTCGGAAACCCTGGTCGTCGAGGACTACGAGGCGCCGCTCGGGGTGCCCGTCTCCTACTACGCCGAGGCAAAGAACAGCTCGGGCGTGGTGGTGGCGAACCGTGTGAGTGACACCGTCACCCTCGACGCCGGGGATCCTCAGTACGGCTGGCTGAAGGACCCTGGCAACCCGGGCCGCAACTGCCACGTCATGATCGCGCGGGCGCCGGACTGGCAGCGGCCCATCCAGCAGACCGCGCAGCGGGTCCGCGGCCGACAGGCTCCCGTCGTCCTCTCCGACGTGCGGGGCAGCCTCGAGGGCGACCTGTCCGTCTACACCTGGTCGGACGACGAACGGGCCGCCCTGCACTGGCTCCTGGACGCCGGGACGATCCTGCTGTGGCAAGCCGCTCCCGGGCATGGCGTCGACGACATGTACGTCGCTGTCGGGCAGATTGCCGAGGCCCGCG
This sequence comes from Streptomyces sp. NPDC041796, assembly GCF_055590785.1. NCBI lineage: Bacteria > Bacillati > Actinomycetota > Actinomycetes > Kitasatosporales > Streptomycetaceae > Streptomyces > Streptomyces sp. NPDC041796. The sequence goes on along the minus strand of NZ_JBVJAH010000018.1, from coordinate 13,723 downwards.
GCGGCGGCATCGCTACGGACGAGATGCGGGTATGGACGCTGCCCCTCGTCCAGGTCGACATGCCGACCGCTGTCGGTGTCGCTTCCTCCGCGGGCCGCACCGGCTACGACGTCATCGCCGAGAACGCGACCGGCTTCGAGGTCCTGGAGCGGTACGAGACCGGCGAGGACCTGCTCTTCGGGCGGAGGTCCTGATGTATCCCGTGGACGACCGGTTCTTGGCTGCACTCGTCGAGTCCCATCAGCCGGTCGCCGAGGTCGATCTGTTCCTCACCGACGGCCGGGTGGAGCAGCTGGAGGTGACGGGCGGGTCGGTGCAGGTGGACCGCGGCCAGCAGTGCCGACGCCAGTGCACCGTCACCATCCCCGACCCGGGCATGATCCCCCGCACGGCAACCGACCAGCTGTCCGTGTACGGCGCCAGGCTGCGGGTCTCCCGCGGTGTGCAGGTCGGGGCCTACCGCAAGCTGGTGCCGGTCGGTCTGTTCCGCCTCGACTCGGTCGAGGGCGACATCGACGAAGGGCCGGTCACCCTGAGCGGCAAGAGCCTTGAGTGTGTCGTCGCCGACGACAAGTTCACGACCCCCTACAGGGCGACCGGGACCGCGGTCGGCGCCATCACGGCTCTCATTCAGCGCTCCATACCCGACGCGGCCGTCAGCTCCACGGCGACAGATGCGGCGATCGGCGCCCGGACTTGGGACATCGAAGGCGACCCGTGGGCCGCCGTCACCGAGCTCGCTGCCGCGATCGGCGCCGAGTGCTACACGGACGCCGACGGCACGTTCGTCATCTCCGAGCTACCCGACCCGATCACCACTACCCCGGCGTGGACCGTGTCGGTAGGGGAGGGCGGCTCATACATCTCGGCTGCCCGCGGCATGACCAGCGATGGCGTCTACAACGGCGTCCTGGCCCGCGGGGAGAACACCGAGTCGAACTCCGCCCCCGTCTCCGCTCTCGTCGTCGACGGCGACTCGGGATCGCCCACCTACTGGTCCGGCCCGTTCGGCCGACGGCCGATGTTCTACAGCTCCTCGACCCTGCTGACGACCGGCCAGTGCACGGCCGCCGCCACGCTGAAGCTGCGCGCCGCCCAGGCGCCGAACGCCACCGCGAACCTCGTGTCGATGGTGAACCCGGCCCTCGAGCCCGGTGACGTGCTGCGGGTGGTGTACGCGGACGGCACCGCCGAGCTCCATCAGGTGCACTCCTTCCCGATCGACCTCGTCGGCGGCGACATGGCGATCCAGACCATCTCGGCGAAGGAGGGCACGTGAAACCCACGAGCGCCTCCGCCCGGCCCCTCACCGAAGTCCTGGCCGCAGCCGTCCGCGAGCAGGCAAAGAGCGCGGGCAGCGAGACGCCTGGCGTGCGGGGCAGCGACTGGCGGCTGGCTGTCGTCGCGACGGTTGGCTCGGACGGCACGATCACCACGTCCGACGGAATCGTCGCCCGCCGTATGGAGACCTATGTCGGAGCCGCCGTCTCCGACACCATCGTCATCACCCAGTCCAGCTCGGGGAACTGGCTGGCCTGGGGGCGGGGATCGACCGGGGCGTTCGCGGTCGGCGAGACGGTCACCGTCCGCAAAAGCGTCTCCACATCCCGGGCATCGACGACCACGCTGGCCGCCGACCCGCACCTGATCATCAACGTCGTGCCCGGCACCTACGTCGTCGACGCCTTCCTCTACTACGACGCCGACGCTGGAGCCGACCTCAAGCTGAGCTGGTTCGCCCCAGCCTCCACGACGGGCGCATGGTTCCCGCACGGCTCCGACAGCGGCAACACCCTGTTCGCCAGCACCACCAACTGGGGCGCCCTCGGAGATTTCTCCGTCTCAACCCGCCCGGTCGCCGGCGTCGGCGCCGGCAACTTGATGGCCTGCCGCCCCGTCGGCACCGCAGTCGTCGTCGGTACCGGGCAGATCAGCCTCGCCTGGGCACAGCAGGTCAGCTCAGCCACCCCGACCATCCTGCGCGGCCACTCCTGGCTGACACTGAGGAGGATCGCCTGATGGCCACCGACACCTACGGCCAGTCCGTCACCGTCTACCAGAACTCTGAGAGCCCGAACCTCGAGGCCCTCGCGACGAACCTGGCCAACGGCATCATCCCCAGGTCGGTGATGCGGTTCGCCTCCTCCTCGGCCCGGGCCGCCACCCTCACCTCGCCCGTCGAGGGCATGGTGACCTGGCTCCAGGACGTCAACCGGCTCTACGTCTACGACGGCTCCGCCTGGCAGGAGGTCCCCCACGATGCCCGCCTCTTCGCCTACAAGACCGCGAACACCAGCCGGGCCTCGACAACGACCGCGACCGCCGACCCACACCTCACATTCACGGTCGCCGCGAACACCACCTACACCCTGAACGGGCTGCTGATCTTCGACGGCCACGACTCAGGCGACCTGAAGATCGGGTTCACCGCCCCGGCCGGCACCACCGGATCGTGGTGGCCCGGCGGCCCCGACAGCACCACCGCCACAGCGTTCGCCGCCTACCCCCGCTGGGGCGCCCTCACCGACGTCACCACCTCCACCATGGCCATCGGCACCATCGGCGCCGGCACCATCCTCGCCGCCGAACCCCGCGGCCTCGTCATCACCGCAGGCACCCCCGGCACGTTCTCCCTCGTCTGGGCCCAGAACGCCAGCAACGCCACCGCCACAATCCTCCGCACCCACTCCTGGCTGCGACTCGACCGCATGTAACCCGCCTACCACCACCTGAAGGGGGTGCCTCATGGCCTGGTGCCCGTTCGCCACCCGCTACGAGCTGCAGCCCGAGTCGGACACACAGCCCGCGATCCGGCCCACCCAGTTCATCGTCCACAGCATCATCGCCCCCTGGACCGCGCGCCGGACCTACGAGTACTGGCGGGACAGCACGAACCTCGAGTCGCACTTCGGCCTCGGGTACGCGGGCGACCTGGGACAGTTCATCGGCACCGAGACCCGCGCCGACGCCAACGCTGCGGCGAACCGCCGCCCCGACGGGACTGGTGCCGTCAGCATCGAGACCGCCAGCAACACGAGCGGCACCGACCCGTGGACCGACGAGCAGGTCGAGATGCTCATCCGCCTCGGCGTGTGGCTGCACCAACGGCACGGCATCCCGCTGCGCATCTGCCGCACCCACGACGACCCCGGCTTCGGCTACCACCGGCTCCACTCCGCCTGGGCCGTCGCCGGCACCGCCTGCCCCGGCGACGCCCGCGTCCGCCAGTTCCGTGAGGTCGTCTTCCCCGGCATCGTCGCCCGCGCCACCGGCCAGACCCCTACACCCACGACACCCACGCCCGCCCCTGCCCCTGCACCCGTCGAGGAGGCCGACGTGCCGCCCATGGTCCTGAACGAACCGAACCCGGTCGACGCCGTCCTCGAGTCCGGCGTCTGGACCGGCCTCGCGTTCGCCGACGCCGTCGTCCACTCCGGACCCCGCATTCACGCCACCACCGTCCACCTGCTCCTCGACCCCAGCACCCCGGCCGACGCGGTCATCGAGGGCCGGTTCTACCTGACGGACACGGCCGGCGGCAGCCCCTCCGCCTACCTGCCCATCACCAAGCGGGCCCGCGGCGGCGTGCAGTTCCACCTCACCGGCCAGGTCCCCGACGGCAAGCATCTCCGCTTCGAGGTCCGCGCCACCACCACCGACGGCAGCCCCGTCAAGTTGCTCCACCGCATCGCGTCCGGCCTGTACTGGGCCGCCGAGTAGCCCCCTCGCAGAAACGAGAGACCCATGAAGACCTTCGGCCGTGAACCGGCTCTCCTCATCGCCGCGATCAGCGCCAGTCTGTCGCTCATCGTGTCCTTCAACTTCGGCTTGTCCGCCGAGCAGGCCGGCGCGATCGTCGCTGTCGTCAGCGCCGTGTTCGCCGCGGCCACCGCAGCCGTGACCCGGCCCATTGCGCCGTCCGCGTTCACCGGACTCGTCGCCGCTGGCGTCGCGCTGCTCGCCGCCTACGGGCTCGAGGTCGCCCCGGAAACCGTCGGCGCCCTCAACGCGGTCGTGCTCGCCGTCCTCGGGCTCATCACCCGTGGCCAGGTCTCCCCGAGCACCGACCGTCGCCTGACTGGAGTGTAGGTGCGGTGCGCTCTGCTGCGGCGGCTCAGGCGACAGCTCGGCCGCCGCGGGGCGATCCTCTCTTGCTACGGAATCGTGTGGGCCCTCTATGGGCTCGCACAGGTGACGATGCCGCAGCCTGACCAGCGCGGCCTCGTCCTCCTCATCAAACTGATGCCGCTCGCCGCCTGGGGATGGTGCTGGATAGGCGCCGGGCTGGTGGCATTGGTGTACGCGTGGGCTCCGCCGGGCCGTGACGCAGTCGCCTTCCCCGCACTCGTGATCGTCGTGGTGCCGTGGATGGCGTCAAATCTCGCGACCTGGGCTCTCGGGGACAACCCCCGCGGCTGGATCGCGGCTGCGGTATGGACGGCAATCACCGTCCCGGTGCTGGTGGTCGCGGGATGGCAGGAGCCGCCCCGCCGCAAGAGAGTGGGCCCTCCCTATGAGCATGAATCCTGAGACCTGGGCACAGATTGGCGTGACGATCGCGACCGCAGGCGCCGGCGTGTGGGCGGCACGCTCCGCCCGCCGCACGCCGAAGCAGGAGAGGAGGGACGACTTCGTCGCGGTCACAGAACAGCAGGGCAAGGCAATCGAGCGGTTGGAGAAGCGCGTCGAACTCCGAGAGGCCGAGGCGGAGAAGCAGCGGCAGCGCATCGCCGATCAGGACGAGGCGATCGGCTGGCTACTGGGCAGAGTGCGCGGCCTCGTCTCCTACATCCGCCGGGAGGGCATGGAGCCGCCCCCTCCGGAGCCGATGTCGGACCGGGCGCGTCAGTACATCCATCACATCGACGCGTGAGAACTGGAGTGCGGATGACCGACATGCCCGCGGAGCGGCCTGTCGCCCGCCGGCCTGACGTGGGCGCCGCCGATATGGCTACCCAGGTCAGCCTCGGCTGGCAGGAGCCGCAGCCCGAACCGCCGCCACCTGAACCGCCCGTTGAGCCGGAGCCCCCCGAGGGGCCGCCGACGGACCCGGCACAAGAGGCCGCGAACCTGATGATGCTCAACAGCGCCTTCATGGACGCCGGCCTGCCGCAGAGCGACGCCGACACAGCCGCCGTGGAGGAAGTCGCCACTCTCGACCCGGCGACGGTCAAGGCTGTGGCCGCCTGGGTGAAGCGCGGGAAGAAGCCGGACACCCCGCCGAAGTGACAGAGCCCCCACCTTCGGGTGGGGGCCTTCGTCGTGCCCGCCCCACACGTATCGAGGGCGTCGAGAAACGAGTGAATGACGGGCAGGCGTGGCCCAACCGCGTTCCCGCAGGACGGATTTGACGGAAACTCGTGTCACGAACTATGTCGCACAAAGGGTTAGCAAGCACTACACTGGGTTCATGAGAATCGGATACGGCCGGGTCTCCACCCGCGACCAGAACCCAGACGCGCAGGAGGATGCGCTCAAGAAGGCCGAGTGCGACCGGATCTTCGTCGACAAGGCGTCCGGCAAGCTCGCCTCACGACCCGAACTCGACAAGGCCCTCATCGCAGCACGCGAGGGAGACGAGTTCGTCATCACCAAGCTCGACCGCCTCGGGCGCTCCCTGAAGAACCTCATCGAACTGTCCGAGCAACTGCGCGAGCAGGGCGTCAACCTCGTCGTGCTCGACCAGAAAATCGACACCAGCACCGCGTCCGGCCGGATGTTCTTCCACATCCTCGGCGCCGTCGCCGAGTTCGAGCGGGCTATGACCGTCGAACGCACCCACGACGGCCTGACTGCCGCGCGCGCCCGGGGCCGAGTCGGCGGCAGGAAGAAGGCGCTCAAGCCCCGGCAGGCCGCGCTCGCTCAGCAGATGTACGACGAGCTCGGCGAGGACGGCAAGCGCAAGCACACCGTGCAAGGCATCGCCGACGAACTCGGCGTCGCCCGCACCACCATCTACAAGTACCTCGACAGGAAGGAAGCCTGACTATGGGCCAGCAGATCATTAAGCAACCGGACGGGAAGTTCGCCGTCTTCTCCAGCATCACCGATACGTTCATCGTCGTGGACGCCACCCCTGAGGAGATCATCGAGTGGCGCGCTGAGGAAGCAGCAGAGCGGGCGCGAGAACGCGCGCGGACAGAGCTGGAGCACGTGCTCTCCGGAAACCCGAGGCGGGCGTACCACCAGTTTGCGATGACATGGGAAGAAGCCTCCCGGCTCAACCAGGAGCACGGGGGAGACCTCGACTAGCCACCGCCAGCAGAACGGCGCCCCGCCCAGGGAAAGTGGGCGGGACGCCGCCGCGTCAGCGTACCCCGCGAGTAACCCGACGTTATGCGCTGGTCAGTGGCGTCTTCGGGTGTTAGGGGTGCACCATGGCGCGATGACTCCCACACCGTTTGGCGAGTTCATCGCCAAGTACACGAAGCCGTTCCCGGAGCATGCATGCCCCTCCTGTCAGACATGGGGTCTGCGGCGGTACGCAGAGCCAGGCAAGCCGGAGCGGGTCATCTGCCTCTACCAACGCTGCCCCGACTACGAGCGAGTGCCTGGCATGCCGTAGATAGCCCCGACTGTCAGATCCTCGTGCCACACTGGAAGCACGGCAGTACGCGCACGCCGGAGCCGCTCGACGGTCAAGGGTCCCAGACTCCGCGTAGAGCATCCCTGCCCCACGCTGCGATGGGGCAGGGCGGCTCGCACACCTGTTGGCTGACCCGGTCCCCATTGCCCGGTGTAGGTCAGCGATCAAGGCCCTCTCCACGTCGGGGAGGGCCTCTTCGCGTCCCGACATATTCCAGCCGCACATCTACCCCTGTGGCCGGTTCGGGGTGCATGATTTCCGCACGGCCTCCCCATCACCCCCGTCAGGGGGACCGTAATGGCCCCGCCCTCCCACGCCTTGGGGCGGGGCCGCGCCGTCTCCCGGCTCCCACGGAGGGCCGACGCGTGCGCACGCGTCCACCCCCCTCCATCTACGGGGAGCGGCTATCCGACGGCTCGATGGAGATCCCGAACGTCGGCGCCGGTGGAGGTGAGGGTGCCCTCCTGCTGCTCGTATTGCGACAGGGCGAGACCAAGGCCGAAGAATGTGGGCGCCCACTCGCCGACGAAAATCCCCCACCTGTCAGCGCGGGCGAGCCCGGTGCCGGGCTCCACCTTCAGCGACGCGGCCCACATGGCGACGGTAAGGCCGATGGAGGCGAGGCCGGCGGCGTATGCGTGTTCGCTACGCAGACCCATGTCGTGCAACTTCTTGATGACCATGGCGTGCTCCGTTCAGCTTATTGACCTCCAGGTGTTCCAATCCCACCGTGGCACGGGATGCGCGAGATTGCCGCTCGAGGCTTCGGCCGGTAGGTCAGCCCGTCAGTCCAGCATCCCGAGCTCGCTGTCCGGGCGGCATACGGCGCAGGCCTCGACGCCCTCGACGATGGCCCGCCTCGCGTCGTGCTCGTCGCAGCCCTGCCCCTTCTTCCCCATGGCGCAGTCCCCGAGGTGGACCTTGACGGGCGCGCGTTCGGCGGTGAGGCCGCGCTGGATCCGGTACGGCGGCGGGGGTGGCGGCGCGGTGCGGGCCTGGATCTGCTGCCGCCGCTGCTCGTCCTCGATCCAGCGGCGCGTCTGGTCGAGCTGCTGGAGCTGGACGCGCTCGAGGAACCGGAGCAGGTCAAGACGGCTGGGCTGATCGGACACGTGTTCGAGTCTATATAGAGAGAAGCACAGCCGAGCGACGAAGCGGGCTGCGGGAAAGAGTCAAGCGTGGGGCGCGCGTACATGCATCCGCGCCGCACAGACGCTCCTGCGCGCCCCTCGTCTAGAGCCCTACTCGACTGATCACGGCGCGTAGCCTTTAGGCCATCCGTGGCGGCATATGCGGCCACGGAGCGGGACAAGATCAGCCCCCGCGCGGAGGTACAGTCCGCCGGGGGCTCGGATCAAGGAGAAGACCCTTGGATCAGTTCCACACTAGCCTGCCCGAGCCGCGTGACGGTACTCCGGCAGGCAGTCCGTTCGACCAGATCATGCTTCTGGACCACCGGGGGCAAGAGCGGTGGTCTGCCCGGGACCTCCAGCAGCTCATGGGCTACGAGGAGTGGCGGAAGTTCGACGACACGATCTCTCGTGCCACAGCGACGATCGAAGCCAGCGGACTAGACCCGCTTGATCACATTGTCGGTGCCGCCAAAGTGATGGAGACCGGCAGGTGGGGCCGCACAAAGGTGAAGGACTATCGACTCACCCGCTTCGGCGCGTACCACGTAGCGCTCGCAGGAGACGGACGCAAGCCCGAAGTGGCGGCGGCCAAGACGTACTTCGCGGTGAAGACCCGCGAGGCCGAGCTCGCACAGTCGGCGGTCCCCGACATCAGCACCTCGCAAGGCGTCCTCGAGATGGCGTCGATCCTGCACAGCACGGCCCTCAAGCTCGTGCGTACCGAGCTCGAGCTCGAGCAGGCCAAGCCGAAGGCGGAGGCGTTCGAGCACTGGCAAGACGAGAAGGACAACGTCCGCCTCCGCCAAGTCGCCAAGGAGATCGGCGTGAAGGAGACCGACCTCCGCAACCAGCTCATCACGGATAAGTACGTCTTCTCGTACCCGCATCCCGACGACCCGCGGCGAGTCCAGTACGACGTGTACGCCGACAAGAACGGCGGACGCTTCGCCTTCGTCCGGGAAGCACTCCCGAACGGAAGCTGGACCCGCACCCTGCTCCTCACCCCAAAGGGCGCGGAATGGGTCAGGCGCAAGTACGGAACCGCCGCCGCCTGACTGGCAACGCAGCCCCGCCGCACCCAACGGCGGGGCCTTTCGTTGTCAGTGCCCGCTCGTACCATGGCGGCATCTATCCGCGCCTCTGGCTGGGCGCAGCTCTACCGGACCCGCCCGTCGGCCCCACCGGGGACAGCGACCGACGGGCGGAGACGCGTCAGGACTCGTCCGGCTCCGGGTTCCTGGCGGCCCGCTCCACCGTCGCCTCGCCCTCGTACCGGCCCTCACAGATAGCCGCAGCGTATGCGGTGAGCGCCTGCTGGACCGCGAGTGCCGTCTCCACAGTCAGCGCACCGGCCTGCTGCTCAGCCCAAGCACGCTCTTCGAGCCGCATCAGCTCGGCGGGTAATTCGATTGCCACGGCCGGATCCTATGCCGCGAGCTGCTGCTCCCCACGCTCGGCACGGGCCGCGTCCGCCCACTCCACCAGCAGCCGCTCGTAGCGGTCGCGGTCCAGTGGCTGCACCGCCCCGGCCGGCCACAGGGCCCGAATCGCGGCGTTCAGCTCATCTGCGGTACGCCCCACCCCAGTCATGCCGATCAGGGTACGGCGCCGGTCTGACATCAGGGCTGGCTCGGCCGGTCTGGCAGCCGCGAGACGAACGTGCCGATGCCGGGCTCCATGTACGCCAGGCCTGCCTCGCGCAGCTCCTTCAGGACGCGCCGGGCGGTGACAGGGCTGATGCCCGTCTCCGTCTGGATGTCGAGGGCGGACGGCAGCCGCTCGCCAGGGGGGTACACGCCGCTGTCGATGCGCTCCTCGAAGAGGTCGTACACCTGCTTCCACCTGGGAATCTCCGGCTTCCAGTCCATGATCTGGACGCTAGGTGGGGTTGGTCCTCCAGGCGAGACAAGCTCACCTATCCCGCCTATCGCACCTATCGCGCTAATGTGGGCCTGAGTAGCAAGGACCCCCGCGACCGCGCGACCGGCCCGGGGGCGTGGCCACCAGCTGGAGGGCTGACGGCATGAGTGAGGCTACCGACGCCACGGCAGGCACGGCAGGGGGCGGGCGCGAGATCCCGCCGCCCGAGGAGCTGACCCACGGGCAGTACGCCGGCACCCACTGCGTCTGGTGCGCACGGCCCATCTGGGAGGGCGGCCGGTACGTCGGCGTGACCCTTGGTCAGAACGGGGCCCACGATCTCGACGCCCCCGTCTACGCCGGCCCGTGCTGCCTATGAACTCCGCCCGCCGGTTCGGCGGACCCGGCGGGCGGATACTCAGCGTCACCGTTTCACACGGGGCGCGCACGATTTACACGACAACTATTGCGCCGTGCACTTTCGTGGCGTGGAATATGCCGAGACGATGGTCAGGTCCGTTCGCGAGGTACACACCTGAGCGGGCTATGGCAGCAGGTCATGGATCGACACGCCGACGGCGCGAGCGATGAGCAGGAGGTGCGACATTTTGGGGTCGTTAGAGCCGCCCTCGATCCGCTGGAGTGTCCTCCTTGCGATGCCGGTCCGCTCCTCAAGTTCCTCTTGCGTCATGTCGGCAGCCAGGCGGGCGTCCTGAATTCGCCGACCTAGGACCCGGCGGGACTCTAGTACCCACTCGGGTAGATCGGCGTACACCCGACAAACCTGCTGCGATCATGATCGATTGTCAGCGCCAGAACTGGCGCCTTTTGTGATCATGGTGGGTGAACTGGGAGCATGCGAGACAGTAAGCGGAACCCCCAACTCCATACAGCTCACACCTCGCGGCTTGCTGGCATATGCCACAGAGTCGAAGCTACTGTCGGTAGTAGAACAAACGTTCACACGAAAGGATGAACCACGGCGTGGTCACTCCAACCGTTGGACAAGAGAAGGCTGCGGCACGCACCGTGCCGCAGTGCAGCGCCACGGCGAATACAGCTCGCCCCACGTCGGCTCCAGCGGAGAACGTCATGCCACCCCGTCTGACTCCGGACGCTGTCCTTGCCCTGTACGAGTGGAAGCCTGGCAACTGCTTCCGGTGTGCCGACGAGGATGTATTCGTCTCGCCTCTAGACCGGATCGTCACGCCGTCGGGGGACACCTACGAGATCGCGGCATGCGGCTGCTGCGTTCTGACCCTCGAGGCCGAGCGCCGACGGTACGCCGTCCGTCGCGGCCTCAGCTACGAACCTGGAAGCCTCGGCCCGTAGACGACCCCCTCAATGCCGCCCGCCGGGAATCTGGCGGGCGGCATTTTGCTGTAGACGGCCTGGTGGGAGGGTGGTCCTGGGGGAGCGCTTGGGGAGAATCTGGGGGTGGGGAGCGGTGGGGGAGACTCAGATGCCCCAACATCGACCCACCATCGACCCAACAAGAGAACAGAAGAGAACCGAGGTCAGAGGCTTATCGGGCTCTCAGAGGGAGATGTCGACAGGTCGCAAACCTGCTGGGCACAGAACCCGGCGTACAGCCCGACTCGTCTGCCTCTCCCCTCTCGGTGACAATCCGGACATGGACCACACACCACAGGTCGCCGTCGTCACCGTCGAACGCCCCATCGCCGCCCCGCGCGACCGCGTCTGGGAGGCGCTCACCGACCTGCACGGCATGCCCGGCACGCTGAGCGGTGTCACCCGCGTGGAGGTGCTCACCGAGGGGCCGTTCCAGACCGGCACCCGGTGGATCGAGACCCGGAAGATGTTCGGCAAGGAGGCCACCGAGGAGATGTGGGTGACCGCCTGCCAGGCCCCGTCCCGCTACGTGGTGGAGGCCGAGTCGAGGGGCGCGCACTACGTCTCGGAGTTCACCGTGCGGGAGGCGGGGCCGGGCCGGACCGTGGTGCGGATGGCGTTCTCCGCCCGCCCGCCGCGCGGTGTCGGCGGGCTGCTCGCCAAGCTGCTCGGCGGGCTGGGGCGCCGGGCCGTCGCCAAGGCGGTCGAGCGGGACCTGGCCGACGTGGCGAAGGCGGTCGAACAGCGGCCGGGCCCGGCCTAGGACGCCCGGTCGACGAGGTCGGCCACCAGGACGACCAGCGGCGGGACCGCCTGCCCCAGGGAGCCGCGCCACAGCTTGGGGTCGGAGACGAGCAGCATGATCCCGCCGCCGATCATGAAGGCGCAGATGTAGATGATCAGCGTGCGGCCGGTGGTCTCGTGTCCCAGGCGCAGCGCGACGAACCCGGCGATCATCCCGAGCGCCAGGAACAGGTTGTAGAACCCGACGTTGAACCGCCACAGCCGGACCTCGGGCGCGTCGGCCGTGCTGCCGGTCAGGAAGACGCGCACCCACGGCCGGCCGTAGAGGAAGCTCTCCAGCGGCCAGACGAAGACGTGGACCGCCGCGGCGATCAGGGCGAAGACCTGACTGACGGCGTGCATGCGGCCGATGGTCCGCCCCGGGCCACGCCCCCGGCCGCCAGGACACAGTCCGTTCACCCGGACGGGTGCGTGCGGCCGTCCGCCCGCCCACGGGCCGGGGCCGGGGCTGACGCGCCACGGGTGGCGCAAGGTGCACGGGAAGTGGGGTACCGGCGTGTACGGCTGGGGCGTCCTCGTACCCGTACCGAAGGAGAGACACCATGACCGTGCCCGTGGACCGGCTCACCGACCCCGCCGTGCGCGCTTTCGTCACGGCGGTCAACGCCCATGACCAGCAGGCGTTCCACGCGGCGCTCACGCCCGGCGCCACCATGTCCGACGACGGCTCCGACCGTGACCTCGACCAGTGGGCCGAGCGGGAGATCTTCTCCGCCAACGGGCACATGGACGTCGAGTCCGAGCAGGCCGACGGCCGCGCGCTCGTCGTCCGCTACCGCAACGACACCTGGGGCGAGATGCGGACCGCGTGGCGGTTCACGGTGGGCGACGACGGGAAGGTGAGCCGCTTCGAGACGGGCCAGGCGTAGCCGTGCCGGCCGGCGCGGGAGTCCCCGGCGGGTGGGCGGGCGCGGTGCCCGGACGGCAGGGGGGACGCCGGCCGGGTCAGCCGCGGCCGATGTAGGGCATCGTCGTGGCCATGACCGTCGCGAACTGGACGTTGGCCTCCAGGGGCAGTGCCGCCATGTGGGCCACCGTGCGGGCCACGTCCGCCGCGTCCATGACCGGTTCGGGCGCCCGTCGGCCGTTCGCCTGGAGGATGCCCGCCTGCATGCGCTCGGTCATCTCCGTGGCCGCGTTGCCGATGTCGATCTGGCCGCACGCGATGCGGTAGGGGCGGCCGTCCAGGGACAGTGACTTCGTCAGGCCGGTCATGGCGTGCTTGGTCGCCGTGTACGCGATCGAGTGGGGCCGCGGGACGTGCGCCGAGATGGAGCCGTTGTTGATGATCCGGCCGCCCTGTGGCGACTGCTCCTTCATCTGACGGTACGCCGCCTGCGCGCACAGGAACGCGCCCGTCAGGTTGACGTCGACGACCGCCCGCCATGTCTCGTGGTCCAGGTCCTCGACCGGCGTGCCGCCCCCGGCGAACGTGCCCGCGTTGTTGAACAGCAGGTCCACGCGGCCGAAGCGGTCCCGCGTGGCCGCGAAGAGGGCCGCGACCGCGTCGGGCGAGGTGACGTCGGTCGGGACGCAGAGGGCGTCCGTACCGGCGAGGGCCGCCGTCTCCTCCAGCGGTTCGGCCCGGCGTCCGGCCAGAGCGAGGGCCCAGCCCTCCTCCGCCAGCGCCAGCGCCACGCTCCGGCCGATGCCCGAGCCGGCCCCCGTCACCACCGCGATCCTCCGTACAGCGCTCATGGGGCCGCAGGGTACGGGAGAGTCCGGCACGCGGAACTCATGTGGCCGACATGTGGATGTTGTGTACTCGACAATCGGTGCTACTGAGATGCCTCTGACAGACACCGTCAGGGGAGGGGTCCATGACACCCGCAGACCGGTCCAGTGCCCACCACGCACCCGAACTCCGCGCCGCCGCCCGTCACTTCGGTCGCCGTGGCTTCCTCACCGTCTCCGGAGCCGCCGCCGCCCTCGCCCTCTCGGTGAACCTGCCCGGCACGGCCCACGCCGCCGAGGCCGACGCCCGGGC
>NZ_JBVJAH010000017.1:0-147426 GCF_055590785.1 Streptomyces sp. NPDC041796 | reverse complement strand
CCAGGGCGGAGCCGGACCAGTGGGCGGCGAAGCCCTGGATGAAGGTCCATGCACCACTGCGGCCTTCAACGCCTCTGGCAAGCGACGCGGCAAGACACACCCCGACGAGCCGACCAGGTGTTCCTGAAAACGGGCAACATTCCGGGCCCTCTCGATCACCATGTTTGTCCGAACCCTGCAGCAATCGTTCCCATCTCACGCCAAGGAAGCCAGCCGGAGGGCACTGCGCTCCGCCACCTCGTCCTCCAGGCCCCAGCCGTCATCGCGAACGCCCTCGGTTACCACGAGGACCGCCTCACGGCTGGTGACCAGATCCGGAGGATCTGGTGCCGATGCCCCTCCTGAGGACCACACACCCAGCGGGGTGGGTTCCTCGGGGGCCAGGCGGCAGTCTGATAGCCGAAGCCGCCAGTAAGCGTGCCTGATCACCGGCGAGGGTCCTGGCTGGTTGCCGTGTGGTCAACAGTTTTCTGGCGTGGCACGTGCTTCAGGTCTGCAGCGCATACAGCGTGTTTAGACTGGCGCTATAGACGAGACCGTCGGCCACAGCTGGAGAAAAGCGCGGGCAGTGTTCCATGAAGGACCAGCGTTGCAGTCCGGACTCTGCGTCCACCGCATACAGCTTGCGGTCCCTGCTGCCGATGTAGACCACGCCATGGGCCACCGCCGGCGACGAGGACAGGCTGTTGCCCGTGGTGAAGGACCAGCGTTGTTGCCCCGTCTGCGCGTCCACCGCATACAGCTTGCCGTCCCAGCTACCAACGTAGACCAGCCCATGGGCCACCGCCGGCCTCGGCTCAATCACAGGGTGAAAACCCGACCACCGTGGCTTGCCGTATGCGAAGGACCAGCGCTTTAGACCAGGTGTGCTGCGGCGGGAATCACTAGGCGTCGCCGGGCGCGTTTCTTGCAGGGAGGAAGGGTATTCATTCTCGTGGACGAGCTGGGCGATCTGGTCAGGCATCCAGCCTGGTTCGGTAAGCAGGAGTGTGAGGCTGGTCCCCTGACCACTTCCACCCTTTATGCATGAGCTGGTCAGTTGGTCAAGCAGCGCGGCAACGGTGGGCCGCTGGTCGGGCTCTTTGGACAGGCAGGCGGCAACGACATCGCGTAGATCGGGCGCGAGGGTGTGAAGTTTGGGCTGCTCATGGACGGCTCGGAACTGGAGCACATCCGGGCTACCCGTGCCGAATGGGCCGACTCCGGTGGCCGTGTAGGCCAGTACCGCGCCGAGGGCGAAGACGTCGCTGGCCGGTGAGCTGTTCGGGAGACATGAAGCCCGGGGTGCCAATCAGCATGCCCCTTTTGGTCAGCGCGCTGGCCTCCATGGCCACTGAGATACCGAAGTCAATAATCTTGGGCCCGTCAGCGGCAAGGAGCACGTTCGAGGGCTTGAGGTCACGGTGGATGACCCCGGCTGCGTGGATGACCTGGAGTGCCTCAATCAGGCCGGCGGCCAGAGCACGTACCGAATATGGCGACCAGGGACCGTGAGCGGTGATCGCCTCATCCAGGGATGGACCTGGTACGTAGACAGTAGCCAGCCAGGCAGGGGAGCCGTCCGGCTCGGCGTCGACCACACCTGCGGTGAAAGCCCCGTTGACCCGCTGGGCCACGGTTACCTCGCGTTTGAAACGGCGCCGGAACTCCATGTCCTTAGCCAGCTCCGGGCGCACCACTTTCACGGCAATCTGGCGCCCGCCGGGTGAGCGCGCGAGGTACACCCGGCCCATGCCGCCGGAGCCCAGCCGCCCCACGATCTTGTAGCGCCCCACCTGCTGCGGGTCCTCCGGCTCCAAGGCTTCTAACGATCCCACCCAATGCTCCCTGTCCTATGGCCTCATGGGGGACGCTGCCCGTTGCGGCCAGGCCTCAATACAAAATCCACAACGCAGTCCGGTGCCTCATGGCTCCGTACGATGTGCCATCGTGCGATGGTGATTGTCGACCGCAGCCGCCCGGATCCCTCTCGCTGTCGAGCACCCCAGCAGCTCGGCTCGCGCCGCGAGGTCCCTTGCAGACCACGAGCACCCGCGCACCCGACTTGACGAGGACGTGGGTCACGTCCCGGACCCGGTCCATGCTGGTGTACGTCATCTCGGCGATCTTCGCCACCGACATGCCCTGCGCGGACAGCAACACCATCTGAGCCCGCCGCCAGGTCACCACCGACCTGGTGCCCCTGCGGACGATCCGCAGCAGCCACTGACCCTCGTCGTCATCGATTTCACGCACCCACACTCGTTCTGCCACCGCAAAAGCCTGACGGCACGGTGTTCATGCACGTAGCGGGACGCTGGAGATCGCTTTCCTGGCGCGGCCGCGGACACCGATCGGCAGCTGTGGGGCAGACTGCTCGATCTCTTCCCACTCGGACGAAGTGACGTCGATGTCCGTCTCGGTCACTTGGTCCCGGTTCGCCAGCCGTAGTTCGACCTGTCGACGGAGGGCAGCGTAACGCACAGCGGCTGCTCGGTGGCGCGAGGCGAGTTCGGGGTAGTTCCAGACCAGTTGCCCGGCACTGAGCGCAGCCGTCAACAAGCTTGAGACACCGGCTACCAGACGAACTGCGGTGAGGTCGGAGGCCGAGAGAGAGGCGAAGAGCGTTGTACCGACGACTGCGGACAGCATGGCAGTGGTGATCCCGGTGACGCGGTTCCAGTGGTTGAATCGCTCCGAGGCAATGTTGTGAGCCACATGGAGCATCTGTAAGCCACGGGCCCAACGCTCCAGTATCTCCACGTGGTCCGGACCACCGACATTTTCCACTACGTGTCCCCCGACTCGGACAACCGCGCCCAGTGCGCACCCACCATCCCGCCCGACTATGAAGCAACTGTCAAGAGCGCACCGCAGGCGGCCGTCTCGTCGGAGGACTGGAACGACCAGCGGCTGGTCTGCATCGACTTTCCGTGCGCCTAGCTGAGAATGCCCTACCAACCCGAACCCCCGGCAGAGGGGTCCAAGGCTGGCGAGCGTGAGGTTCCGCTGGACGATCATGCTTCCAGAGTGGCTCGACCGCCCACGCTGGCGACCTGGGCGGCGGCTACCCGGTTGTCCTGGTGGGTCTTGTCGCCTGCCTCGGCGAGGAACCGCTGAACGTCCACGTCGCCGCCCGTCAGGGCGGCTTCGGCAGCGGCCTTGACTCCGGGTCCGCCATTCTTCCAGAGATCGACAACTCGCCCGCGGTCGGTCGGCGTGAGCGTACCCGCGCCGCCAGAAGCGGGGGACCTCTTCCGCCATGGCAAGTACGGCGGGCACGGGACCCACCAGCCCCACAACGAAAATCAGCGGCAGAAGCTGCAGGGGCAGTCGGGCGCGTGGAGCGCGATGTCCTTCCAGCCATGCCTCTTGGCCAAGATCTTGTTATCAAGGGAACTCTTCTCAATCGCCGGCAATGCATCCGCCGGCCGCCCTCCTTCGGCGCGGCGAGCATAGCCGTCGGAGAACACGCGCTTCTTGACGGAGGATAGGAACTGCCACCAACGCCCGCATGGGAGACCACCACGACCTGACCAGGACGAAGCATCGCCTGAGCCACCCACGCCAGCCCGTGAGACGGCCCATATGGCCAGGGACCCGTAGCGGGGAGAGTAACGGCCCGACCCGGGGCGCCTGGCACGTTCACCGCACCCACTCATGCTTGTCGTCCTCCCCATCGGCGGCGCAGTGGTCTTCGCTCAGGAGAGGTCGTTCGCCTCGTCCTCGG
Organism: Streptomyces sp. NPDC041796; assembly: GCF_055590785.1. NCBI lineage: Bacteria > Bacillati > Actinomycetota > Actinomycetes > Kitasatosporales > Streptomycetaceae > Streptomyces > Streptomyces sp. NPDC041796. Next base: position 143,717 of record NZ_JBVJAH010000017.1, on the reverse strand, counting down.
TGAACTCGCCCGCGCGTCGTCCATGGCGCTCGGGACGCCCCGCCGCCGTCCCCTGCGGCCCGCACGGTACGTACGGCGTCGTGGAGGTCGAGAACACTTACCCCTTCGATCTCCCCGATGCTCCAGGACGCGAAGCGGACCCACCTCGGCTGGGCGCCCACATCGCGGGCGAAAGCGAGCTTCCACGCCGAGGCCGCTGTTGGGCGCGAAGTCGATCTCCACGCCGATGTCCTCCGCCTCACCACGTAGGCCACGGTCCAAGAAGTCCTAACGGAAAGACCAGCAGATGAGTGCGCATCGGAGGGGGAGGAAGGCTTCGTGGATGGCGTCGCGGATCCTCAGCAGATCCGCAGGCAGCAGCCTGGCGGCTCCGAAATCGGAGTGCGGGAGAGCCACCGCGCTGCGATACTGCGCCGATGATCAACATGCCTACCGCTGCGCTGGACTCGTTGCACGGCCTTGCGTTCGGCGACGCCTTCGGCGACCGCTGGTTCGGCATCCTGCGCAGGCATGGTACGGCAGCCCTGGAGGCGCGAAGGCTGCCCCCGGAACCGCTGTGGCAGTGGAGTGACGACACCGCTCAAGCGCTGGTTCTCGTCCGGGAGCTCGTCGAGGGCAGGGGCGTCGTCGACCAGGACCGCTTGGCCCAGCGCCTTGCAGCGGCCTACACCGAGGACACGCACCGCGGCTATGGAGCCTCGATGCATGACGTGCTGCGCCGGATCGACGCGGGCGAACCCTGGCGGGAAGTGGTCGCCGGGCAGTTCGGAGGCCAGGGCTCCTGGGGCAATGGCGCGGCCATGCGAGCCGCCCCGCTCGGCGCCTGGCACAGCGCCGATCTCGATGTGGCCGCTGAGCAGGCCGCCCGTCAGAGTGCGGTCTCGCATCACCACCCGGAGGCGGTCGCCGGAGCGGTGGCAGTTGCCCTGGCCGCGGCGCTGGCGACCCGAAGCCGGGGCAACGCCATCCCGGCCAGATCGGACTTCCTTCAGGCAGTAGCCGAACGACTTACCGACAGCGACGTCCGGTCGGGAGTGCGGATCGCGGCCCGGATGCCGGAGCACACCTCTGTTCGACACGCCGCGGAGGTCCTGGGCTCCGGCTACCGGATGTCAGGGCCCGACACCGTCCCGTACGCCCTGTGGTGTGCAGCGGGGCACCTCGATGACCTGCACGAGGGCCTGTGGGTCACGGTCGCCGGGGGCGGCGACATCGATACCACCTGCGCCATCGCGGGCGGGGTCATCGCCGCCCGCACCGGCGTTGCCGCCCTCCCTCCCGCATGGCACGCGGCCTGTGAACCGCTGCCCCCGGTCGTGACGTAGTAAGGACTCCTGACGGGACGAGTTCAGGCGCCGTCAGCAGATGAGTGCGCATCCGAGGGCGAGGAAGGCTTCGTGGATGGCGTCGCGGATCTCCCAACGGATCCCCAGGCGGCGGAACTGGGCAGTTGAGCGAACGCGCGCTCTACGACCCAGCGCTGGGTGCCCAGGCCGGAGCCGTGCTCAGTGCCGCTGCGGGCGATGAGTGGCTTCACTCCGAGGCCGCAGACCAGCCGACGGTACTTGTCGTGGTCGTAACCGCGGTCGCCCAGGGCGCCTATCGAGTCGTGATCAATTTGCGGGATGTGCCTTCGTGGCACGGTCCGGTCCGATAGACGGTCTTACGTGACGCGAGTGCAACTGACCGATCCAGAGCGCGAGTTCATCGAGCCGTACTTGCCGATCGGCGAGTACGGCCCGTGCCCCGAGCGACTTCGATAGCAGTTCGCGGGCGTGATCTGGCGGTGCAAGACGGGCGGGCAGTGGCGGGAGATGCCGACGGAGTACGGCGCCTGGTCGACCGTCCACAACCGGTTCCGGCAGTGGCGTGCTCCGGCTGAAGGCCGCCCTCCTCCGACGTTCCAGAGGCGGGCAGACCAGCAAGGTCCACTCGCCGCCGACCGCAACTGCCGCCCGCTGGCGTTCATCCTGACCACAGGCCAGGCAGCGGACAGCCCGCGGTTCATCCCCGTCCTGAAGAAGGTACGGGGTACGCGGGCCATCGGCCGACCCCACATCCGGCCCGACGCGGTCGCCGGGAACAAGGCGTACTCGTCTCGCGGAAACCGCGCCCACCTGCGCAAACGCCGTATCAAGGCGGTCATCCCGGAGAAGAAGGACCAGGCCGCCCACCGGAAGAAGGGCTCCAGAGGTGGCCGACCCGTCAGCCACGACGCCGATCTTTACAAGGAGCGGAACACCGTCGAACGCCTGATCAACAAGCTCAAAGCATGGCGAGGCATCGCCACCCGATACGACAAGACTCCCGACAGCTACCTCGCCGGTCTCCACCTGCGCGCCTCCATGATCTGGATCAAGGACCTCACCAGGACCACCCGATGATCACGACTCGATATGCCCCTGGGTGACGCGCTGAGGTGCCGGACGCCAAGGGCGGGCAGGAGTTGAGTCAACGGTCAACCAGCCGTGGACGCGGGGCTTCACCTGTGGATTCCGCGTCGGTGTCGTTCGTGCCGACCGGGCCGCGGGGAAGCATCCGGTCCAGCCACTTCGGCAGCCACCAGTTGGTCCGGCCGAGGAGTGTCATGGTCGCCGGTACCAGCACCATGCGTACGACCGTGGCGTCGATGAAGATCGCGGTGGCCAGGCCGAGCCCGAACATTTTGGTGGAGGGGTCCTCGGCGACGGCGAAGGACAGGAAGACCGCCACCATGATGAGGGCGGCCGAGGTGATGATCCGGGCGGTGCGCGAGACGCCCTCAACGATCGCCGTGCCGTTGTCGCCGGTGCGCAGGTACTCCTCGCGTACGCGGGAGAGGAGGAACACCTCGTAGTCCATCGACAGGCCGAACAAAATGGCGAAGAGGAACATCGGGATGAACGACACGATCGGAACCGTCGCTTCCAGCCCGATGAGTGCGCCTCCCCAGCCCCACTGGAAGACCGCGACCATGATGCCGTAGGCCGCGCCGATGCTCAGCAGATTCAGCAGTACGGCCTTGAGCGGTACGAGTATCGAGCGGAAAACCAGCATCAGCAGCAGGAACGACATCGCCAGCACGGCGGCGACGAACACCGGCAGGCGTTGGCTGGTGCGTTGGCCCACATCGGACAGGCTCGCGGCGGCGCCGCCGACGTGGGCCCTGGCCGGGCCGTGCCCGATCGCCGTGGGCAGCACGTCGGTGCGCAGCCGGGCGATGGTGTCGGCCGTGGCCTTGTCCTGAGGGCTGGTGGTCGGGAACACCACGAGGGTCGCGATGCCGGTGGCCCGATCGATGTGCGTCGGCGCGACGGATGCGATGCCCGGGTCCGCCGCGACCGCCTCGACGAGTCGGTCCAGCACTCCCGGATCACCGGTGGGGTCCGCGGCGATGACGAGGGGACCGTTAATGCCCGGGCCGAACCCCTCGGCGACGAGGTCGTAGGCCCGGCGCTCAGTACGGCTCTGCGGCAGTGAGCCGTCGTCGGGCAGGCCGACGCGCAGACCGAGCACGGGCAGCGTCGCGGTCAGCAGCAGCCCCGCCGCGCCGACCGCGTACGGCACCGGGTGCCGGCTGACGTGCCCGATCCAGCGACGCCACCCGGCGGCGTGGGCGGCGACTGCCGCCGGGTCCCGCCGCCGTGCGAGTCGGCCCGGCTTCCTGGTCTGCAGAGCCCGGCCGATCCGGCCGGCCCGGGCCAGGCGCGGGCCCGCCGCGCCGAGGAAGGCCGGCAGCAGCGTCACCGACGCGAGCACCATCGTCAGGACGACGATCGAAACGGCAACCCCACCCACCGTCATGAATGGCACGTTCGCGACCGCCAGGCCGAGGATCGACACGACGACGGTGCCACCGGCGAAGACCACCGGCCGCCCCGCCGTTGCCACCGCTCGTCCGGCCGCCGCCTGCGGATCGAGCCCGCGCGCGAGGTACTCCCGGTGCCTGGCGAGCACGAACAGCGCGTAGTCGATGCCCACTCCGAGCCCGACCATGCTGCCCAGGACCGGTGCGAAGGTGGGGACCTCTGTCACCCTCGCCAGTACCGTCATCGTGGCGACCCCGACGGTCAGCCCGAAGACCGCCATGCCGATCGGCAGCGCGGCGGCCACGAGCGAACCGAACGCGAGGAACAGGATCGCGGCCGCGGCGAGGAGGCCGATCAGCTCGCTCGCGCCGCCGTCGGCGTTGGAGAAGACGTAGAAGAGGTTCCCGCCCATCTCGATGCGCAGCGGCAGCTCGGCGCGCAGCCGGTCGCCGAGATCGACGAGGGCGTCGAGGTCTTCGGCCGACAGCCGGCTCTGGTCGGGGTACTGCACCCGGACGACCGCGATCCGCCCGTCGGCCGAGACGAGGCCGCCGCGCACGGCGGTGTCCCCGCCCGTGTCGAGCGCCCCGGCCGGGTCGCTCGTGCCGAGTACGTGCGGCAGCCGCTTCACCTCGGCCCGCAGCCGCGTGAGAGCGGTGCGCGCGCCCTCGTCGTCGAAGAACGTCGCACCCTCGTCGAGGGGGGTGACGACCACGTGGGCGGTCATCCCCTCCTGGCCGGTGCCTGCCCGCTCGATCAGTTCCGCGGCCCGTCGGGAGTCCAGTCCCGGAGCGGTCATCGAGTCCGCGGTACGCCCGCCGAAGGCGACGGCGGCGAGGACGGCGAGCGTGGCGGCGATCAGCCATGCCGCGATCACCCGCCAGGGATGGCGGGCGGCGCTTGTGCCCAGGCGCAACAGGGCTTTCGAGAGCATCGGGTCCTCCAACCACCTCGTCGGCCGTCCTTGTACGGCCGCCGATGCGTAAGGCTCGTCGTCACGGCGCTCCGCGGCATCGGCCCGCTGGCCGCGGATCCGTCGGCCCCGGGGCGGAGTGACGACCCGTCCTTTCGGCCGATGCGCGGCACGCCGCGGTCCCTAGGCTGAGAACCGTGCTCCGAGACGACCTGCGAACCCTGTGGACCGAACCCCGGCCGCCCGACGCGCCCGCCCGGGTGCGGCGGGACTGGGCGCTGCTCGCCGCGGGCCTTGCCGGTGTGGCGCTGGAGGCCACCCTGCGCGAGAACGTCGTGTGGCGGCCGGTGGCGGTGGTGGTCGCCGTATGGCTGGGCCTGCTGCCCCTGTGGCGCCGGACCCGCCCGCTGGCGATGGTGACGCTGGCGTTCGGCTCGGTGAGCCTGCTTGAGGTGGCCGCGCTCGTCGCCGCACCGCGCGAGCCCGTCGGCCTGTACACCGGCGCGGTCGTGCTCGTGCTGGTGTACGCGCTGCCCCGGTGGGGATCGGGACGCGAGATCGTGCTGGGTGGCGCGGTGATCCTCGCGGCCGGCGCGCTGTGTGTCGTCACGGACGAGACCCCGGTCGTCGAAAAGGTCGTGGGCATCGTCTTCCTGCTGCTGCCCGGCGTGGTCGGGGCTGCCGTGCGGTTCCGGGTGACCGCTCGCGAGCGGCAGTTGGACCAGGTGCGCTCCCGCGAGCGCGAGCAGCTCGCCCGGGAACTGCACGACACGGTGGCCCACCACGTGTCGGCCATGGTGATCATCGCCCAGGCGGGCCGGGTGCTCGCGGGCACCGACCCGTCCGCCGCCGTCGAGGCGCTGGAGGGGGTCGAGGAGGAAGGGGCGCGCACGCTGGAGGAAATGCGCGCCATGGTCGCCGCGCTGCGCGACCGCGGGGTCGGCGCCGAGCTGGCGCCGCCTGCCGGTGTCGCGGATCTGGAGCGCCTGGTGCGCACCCCGGGTGGTCGCCTCAGGGTCGACCTGGGGCTCGACGGCGAGCTGGACGCTCTGCCCCCGGCCGTGGACGCGGCCGTCTACCGGATCGTGCAGGAGTCGGTGACCAACGCGCTGCGCCATGCGGTCGACGCGACCGAGGTCGTCGTCCGGGTCGCCGCGGAACGGCACACGGTGCGGGTGAGCGTGCGCGACAACGGCCGACGCACCGGCCGGGGTCGCGACGGATACGGACTTACCGGACTGCGCGAGCGCGCGACCCTGCTCGGCGGCACACTACGAGCCGGCCCGGGTACCGACCGGGGCTGGCATGTCGACGCCGAACTGCCGAGAGCGAGGAGCGAGAGCGGTGTCCATTCGCGTCCTCGTCGCTGACGACCAGACAATCATCCGCACCGGGTTGCGGATCATGCTGAACGCCCAGCCCGGCATCGAGGTGGTCGGCGAGGCCGCCGACGGGCGGGAGGCGGTACGCCTGGCCCGCGAACTGCGCCCCGATGTCTGCCTGTTCGACATCCGCATGCCCGTACTCGACGGGCTCGAGGCCACCCGGCTGGTCGCCGGCCCGGGCGTCGCCGACCCGCTGGCCGTGGTCGTCATCACCACGTTCGACCTCGACGAGTACGTCTACGGCGCGCTGCGTGCCGGCGCCCGCGGATTCCTCCTCAAGGACACGGGACCGGACCTTCTGGCCCAGGCCGTACGGTCGGCGTCCGGCGGTGAGGCGCTCATTGCGCCCAGCGTCACCGTCCGTCTGCTCCAGGCATTCGCGGACCTGCCCGCCGGCCGGCCCGTGGCGCAGCCGGTCTCCCCCGTCACCGCCCGCGAGGAGCAGGTGCTCCTCGCCGTCGCTCGCGGGCTGACCAACACCGAGATCGCCGATGCACTGCACATCAGCCTCAGCACGGTGAAGACGCATCTGGCCAGCCTGATGGCCAAACTCGGCGCCCGCAACCGGGTCGAGATCGCGATGTGGGCCTACGAAACGCGCCGTATCCTCCCCGGAACCTGAGCCGGGTGCCGGGCCGTGTCTTATGAGTCCCCGACCGGACATCAGTGCACCGGTCGGCTCACGTCGGCTTCACGTGCCTCACCCGCCCCAGAGCGTGACGTACCAGGAGGCCGGACCTGGGACGGTGAGACACCCGATACGACAAGGCTCCCGACAGCTACCTCGCCAGTCTCCACCGCACGCCTCGATGTTCTGGATCAAAGACCTCACCAGACCCCCGGTGACACGAGTCAATGCACGCCCTAGTCCCCGAGCGATCCAACCACCTCGAGGACCATTTCGTTAGGAGTTCTCAGCGCAGGGGGTATGGGGCGGCCCCGCCGCTCGGGGGGTGAGTGGCGGGGCCGGTGTACTCGGCGGCGGTCGGGGGGGGGCCGCCGAGCTCGGGTCGACGTCCTTGTGCCCCGGGAACGCGCGGTCATGTGTGGTGGTTACGGCCTGGCCGGGAGTTGGGCGCTGGGGCACCGGGCTCCCGGCCAGGCTGTGCACTTCTGATGCTGGCGTACGGGGCCGGGTTGTCCGGGCCGGTATCCCCCGGATCCCGGATTTGCGTGTTCTGGTCTTCGGTCGCTTGGGTCGCTCGTTATTGGTCGCGGCCGGTGAGGGGGATACCGGCGGCGTGGAAGGCGCGCTTGAGGGGGCTGTGCCGGGTGCTGGTGTGGGGGTCAAGGCGCCCGGGCCGGACAGCTCGGCCTTGACGGGCATGTCAAGGCCGTTGAGCTTGGCGCGGCGATCCATCAGGTCAAGTACGGTGTCGACGGCCTTCATGTCGACGGCTTCTCCGACGTAGGTTGTCGCGGCCGGCCCAGACGGCTTCGAGGAGGGCGTCGAGGCCGCGGGCGACTCCCCGGTCCTCGGCAGCGCACCCATCTGATCAACCGAGTGGCGGGAGCGCCGGCTGCTGGCTGGGCTGAGAGTGCGCTGCGGCGGCAACTCACCGAGGAGACCGATAACGCCAAGTCCATGGCTGCGGTCTACCGCCACAGGCTGGATCCTGAAAGCCTTCCTCGTGCCCCGGTGGTGCCGACACCGCGTAGCGCCCCCGAGCAGCCGGTTACGCGCCCTCGCTGCCCTGAGTGCCACCGGCCGCTGGTGAATTGCCACTGAGGACGCCCTGTGCCGCGACTGCCGCGAGGAGGTAACCGCATGAGCACCCGGCGAGGAGCTCGGGCAGCAAACCCTTGTCACGAACCTGTCCAGTGAGCTGCCGCAGGCGTCCCTCACCGCGCTGGCCGTGACTCGAGACCATCGTCGCAGCACGGCGGCCGGTGAGCCCGCGCGCTAGCCGTCCCACCCTCCTACAGCGTGGAGGTGATGGAGCAGGCCGCTACCCGCTCAAGCAGGAACTGGGTGCGGTGCAGGCCAGCTCGGCCAACATGAAGACCGAGGTCACCATCGACTCGGCCTCCGAGCAGTTCGCCCACGCCGAGGGCGAGCGGTGAGGGCGAGCGGTGAGCCGCTCCATGTTGCCAGCCGGGCCGGTGCTGACCGCGCCGATCCTGGCCGCCTGGCGTTCGTCCGCGGCCGCTGCGTTTCCGCTCGGCTGTCCTTGGGTGTGTGCCACCTGCTCAGGGCTGCATGAGCGTGCGGGACGCTGACCGACCCGGGCAACTTCCTCGTGCTTGAGTCGTCGGACGTGATCCTGGTCGTGGTCCTGGGCGGTGTGTGGACGGTCACGCAATTCCGCAGGACTACGGTCTCGTCATTCCCCCAGGCTGCCCTCCCGTCGTTCCGGAGGGGTGTCCGGGCCAGCGTCCCTGAAGGCGGCCCGAACTACTGCCCTGAGCGGAGGCCACGCGAATTCCACATGACAGTTGCGAGCCAGCTCCGTGATCATTGGCCGATGACCATGAGACCGGACCTTCTCAGTCTGAGCATCGCGTGCCCTCCACCCGACGAGGGCGTCGTGGAGGTCCGCCCGATCGTCAACGGCCGGGATCTTCTGGCCGAGGTGGTCCCCGGTGGCGTGGGAGGCTCCCGGTACCTGGGAGTAGGCCCCAGGGATCTGCTGGGCCAGGACGGGCCGTTGCATGCCACGGCGACGCCCCACGAGGTTCGTCTCGCTTGGTCCGGATGCGGCGTGGAGGAGTGCTGTGGCGCGCTGTACATGAGGGTCACACGTGAGGGGGATCATGTTGTCTGGGCGGGCTGGCACGACCTGGCCAATCACGACTTCGACCTGCCGGAACTTCGGTTCACCGCAGGTCAGTACGAGGCCGAGGTCCTGCGAGCCGGAGAGGACCGCAGTTGGGAGTGGCCGGCAGGAGCGGTTGCGCGGCTGCTTGAGGCGGGGCTGAGGGGACGCGGAGACTGGCTCGTCAGGTGGGACTGCGAGTTGGAAGGCGTCTGGGCCTCCCGCAAGGAACCCGACCGGATCCACGTCGTCCTGAGGCATCCCCGTAACCAGGTCGATGCAGATTTGCCCTGGCTCCAGTTCGGGATGACCCTCCTCATCTCCGCAGACGCCCCACCGGTCCAAGCCGAGCGCCTTGAAGCGCAGCTGACCGCAGGCGATCCCCGTGCCGCCGCCGAGGTCTGGGGAGGTTCGCATGATGCCGAGCAACTGGGCTACCCATGGCCGCCGGTCGACCCGCTGTTCATGTGAACGGCAGGGAGAAACGGGGTTGGGCCTTCCCCTGCCGTTGGGCATCCACTCGCAACCGCCATCCCCATGAGGAAGCGTGACCGTGCGGGTGCCAGGGAGTGCCGGGCGGAAGGTCGAGGGCGGCGGGACAGCGGGCGGCGGGCGGCCTGACAGCGGGTGGCAACACCCCGTGCGGGTGGCGGTCGGCGCGGCGGGACAGCGGCACAAGCGCCCAGCCGCAGTGGGCGGGAGATCGGCAAGCGGGGCCTCGGTACGCCGGACCATCGGCAACACGGCAGCGGTGCGGTGGGAGGCAGGCGGTCGGCGGCAGGCTGCAGCAGACCAGCCGGACGATCCCTGGCCGCAACAGCCGGACCCGGGCGCCACGGCGCTCGTACAGCTCGGCCAGCAGTTCCTCGCCGTCCGTCCGGAGGGCGTCGAAGGCGATGCAGTACGCGGGGTAGGGGGCAGCGAGCTGGTCGACGGTGCGGCATCCCGAGACCGCACGGCGCTGCAACGCCTCGAATGAACCGCTCGTCGCGCCATACGACGAGGTGCGCGGCGGCACGATGACGGACGGGCCGATTCAGGCGCGTCGGCAGCACGGCGGCGTCACGTCACATGGGCTGCTCGCCCGCGGCGCGTCCGCCACGGAGCCGAACCGACCGTTGCGGTGCAGTGCTCAGCGCCGATGCCCGTTCTCACCCCGCCGCAGGAAGGCCTGAGCTTCGGCGGCCCGGGCCTCGCTGCGGTGCTGCTGGAGCCGCAAGCCCGCGTCACGCTCGATGAGTTGGCCCTCGCGATTCTCCGTATGCGGCCTGCGGTCCCGCCGGACGAGTATCACGACCAGCACCGCCACGACGACACCGACACCGACCAACAGCCCCACAGCCACCGCCCCCTCAATTACCCGAGTCCAGCACGCTACACGTCATCAGTTACACGAAGTCAAGCGTGCACGCGGCCATCACCACGCCCACCCGGCCTGCTCCCGTGAACAAGGCGCATGGAGGGGCGGGGGCCGCCGCGACGGCCGACGACAGAACAGTGGGGTACGACGTCGGCCACAGCCGGACAGCCACGACAGAACAGGTGAGCCCGACGGCAGCGGCCTACGGCCGGGGGCGGCACGCACGGCGGCACGGCGGCGGCACGGCGGCGGCACGGGGCAGCCGGGAAGCCAGCGCCCCAGCGGCCGCCTCTCGGCCAGATCAAGAACCGGCGGTGGGCGGTCGACTGCGATATGCCGAAGCTGGGCGGCAGTTGGCGTCAAGCGCAGCCGCTGACCAGGACGTAGATGATGGCGGCGAACAGCGTCTCATCAGGGGTGTCCTGCGTTCCGCCGCCCCTGCGGCCGCACCCTCGAGGGCGGGATCAGCGGCTTCGCCAGCTCCCACAGCCCGCCCGCAACATCCAACTCCACGTATCCCGCCCCATACCGAGATCAACGACGCCCCACCACAAGAGGCGTCCGGAGCGGACGGCCTGCCACCCTCGGTGGGGTTGGTGGTGCCCGCGGCCTCAGAGCACGGCGCAGCTCTGCCCGGGGTGCAGGCCCGGGCTGGGGTCGTCGTGGTCGTGGCCGTACACCCGGCCGCGCAGCAACTCGTTCAGCGTTCCAGCCGCCACCGACAATGCTGGGGTCATGCCCATCCCCACAGCAGGCCTCCTCCTTCTCGCTGGTGACTGATGCCGGCGGGCGGTGTGAGTCAGGGATCACTGATCGTTACGGCATGGCTCGGGGCTGTCGGAGCTGCCGGGGGAGCCTCCCGGACACGCCGTCGACGAGCGGATCCAGTGATCGTCCGCTCCCCAGGCCGCAGCGCACAGCGCCCGGTCGACCCCCGCCGTGTAGTGGGCGGCGGCGAGCCAGGCGCGGGCGAAGCGGTCGAGGTCGGCCGGGACGAGACGGCCGAAGGCGTCGAGGGTACGGTCGGCGGCCGCCGCGTGCAGTTCGTCGAGGAGTTCGGCCGCCGTACCGAGCCCGAGCCGCCGCAGGCGCCCGCTGTCGGCGGCGCTGTCCCCGGGGAAGGCGAGCACCCGGCGTCCGCCGGAGACGGCCTGGTGGACGCGTCGGCGCAGAAGGTGCACGGGGGCCTCGTCGAGCACGGGCGGCACCGCGACGGACCCGGCCCGCGATTCGGGCAGGTCCGCGTGCTGGAGCCGGTCAAGGCCCAGGTCGAGCCGGGCCCCGGGGTCGGTCGGGTGGCTGACGGCGAGAAGGTGGGCGCGGGCGTGCGCGGCCGGGACCAGCCGGGCGACGACCCGCAGGCGGCTCCCCCGGGCGGCGGCCAGCAGACGCAGGTTGTCGCGGTGGGGTAGCGCAGGATGGTCGTGGGCGGCGGCGAGCCGGACGGTCAAGCCGTCGCAGTCGGCGAGCAGACAGTCGCCCGCCGCCTCGCGGACCGTGCCGCCGACGGTGACGTCGAGGAACAGCAGGTCGTGATGGCCGTCCTCGGCGAGGGCGCGTACGGCCTGATCGGCGGCAGGCGCGGCCCACAGCCGGTCCAGGGGCTCGCTGTGCCAGGCCGCGCCCGAGGCGCGCACCGCACGCACTCCCGCCCCCGCGCCGAGCCGGCCCGTCGGGGAGACGGACGCACCGGTCACGGCCAGCCCCGCGCGTGACAGCTCACGGTGCGTCAGGGCCGTGTCGCCGATGCGCACCGCGCTGTCGGCCGTCCCCACGGCCCGGCCCGAGCCGCCCGGCGCCACGTCGGAGACCGTGTACAGGCGGCCCTCGGCGTCGGCGGTCCAGGTCACGGCCCCCGCGTAGCCGGTCGTCGTGAGGACCGGCTCGGAGAAGAGCCCGTACAGACGCAGTGAGCCGTCCGGACGGTAGGGCCGGCGCACACTGCCGCGCAGCGCGGTCAGCTCCGGGCCGACGGCACGCGGGATGCGGTGCGCGGCACCGAGGACGTCCCGGAGCGTGGTGACGAGGTCGGCGAGGCGGTACGACGGATCGGCGGCGCGGGCCGCGCGCAACCCGGTGACCACGGATACCGCGGAGCCAGCGGCCCGTGGCAGCCCGGCCAGCCTCGCGGTGTGCGCGGCCCGCAGCAGCTCCGCCTGCGGGACGGCGCCCGCACCGTCCGTGCCCGCGTCGAGCACGCGGGCCGCGGCGGTGTGGAGGGCCTGGGCAGCGGCGTGCTGGGCGGGGGTGGCGGAATCGGGGGCGGTAACGGCGGCAGGATCGAGCTGCGGCTGTGGCTCGGGCTGCGGCGCGGGGGCGGGTTTCGACGGCCGGGAGACGTCCGCTTCCGACGCCGCAGCCGATGCGCCGTCCGATGCGGCCACCGGTGCCGCAGCCGATGCGCCGTCCGGTTCCGCCTCCGCGATCGGCGCCGCCGAGGCCGCTGCCGCGCGGTGCAGGCACTCGGGGGCGAGAAGGCAGCCGCAGCGGATCGCGTCCGGGGCGGTCACCACTCCGCCTGGGGCGTGCAGTTCGAGGTCGGTGTCGTCGTCCAGGGCGAGGCGTACGGTGTCGCCGTCCACCACCATGGGGCGTCCCGACAGCTTGGCGACACCGGCGTCGAGCCGTTTGCGGAGCCGGGGCGACAAGGCCCCGACCAGCTCGGCGGTCACGGACGGGGCGACCGCGGGAAGGCCCGGGCTCATGCGATCTTCTCTCCTACCCAGCGGGCGAGTTCGAGCGGACTGAGGGCGGCGACCGGCATGCCCGCGGTGACGAGCTGCCCCGCGATGCCGGTGGAGTAGCGGGGGCGGCCCACGTCGTCGAGGCTCGCGCAGCCCAGCACATGGCAACCGGACCCGACCAGGGCCCGGGCCTCGGCGAGCAGCCCGCCGAGCGGGTATCCCTCCTCGAAGTCGCTGACCACCACGACGAGGGTGCGCGACGGCACGGTGACGAGCTCACGGGCGTGCCGCAGTCCCGCGGCGATGTGCGTGCCGCCGCCGACGCTGACCTCCAGCAGCAGGGACAGCGGGTCCGCGACATGACCGGTGAGGTCGATGACCTCCGTGGAGAAGGCCAGGAAGTGCGTGGAAAGCGTGGGCACCCCGGCCAGCACCGAGGCCGTGAGCGCGGCCCAGACCGTGGACGCCTCCATCGAGCCCGACACGTCGGTGACGAGGATCAGCCGCCAGTCGCCGGCGCGTTTGGCCCGGGTACGGAAGACCGGGCGTTCGGGGATCACCTGGACCGTGCCGTCCGGGGCGCGCCGCGCGGTCGCCAGGTTGGCACGCAGGGTGCGCGGCAGATCCAGGCCGCCGCCCGGCCGCCGGCTGGGGCGGGGCAGCGCCGTGCCGTGCAGCGCCGGGCGCAGGCGGGTGGCCAGCTCCCGGGTCAGCGCCTCGACCAGATGCCGGACGAGGGGACGCAGCGCGGCCAGCCGGGCCTCGGGCAGCCCGCCGGCGTGCCGGAGCACCGTGCGCAACAGGTCGACGGACGGGCGCACCCTGTCCGGATCGAGCTCGGCGAACACATCGGTGCGGCCGGACGCGGCCGCCGCCGCCAGCACCTCCTCCCGGATGCCGGGCCCGAACAGGACGGCCAGTTCCTCCGACCACTCCCGCACGCCGGGGTACGGCGCCTCCCGGCCACCGCCTGGCCCACCGCCGGGCAGTCCGCCTCTGCTGCCCTCGCCGCGTCCACTGCCGTACAACTCGTCCAGCGCGGTGGCCAAACCGGCGGCGGAGAGCGGTAGTCGGTCCGTACGACGGCCCAGCACCAGCCGCCAGCGGTCGGCGGGGGCGAGAAGGCTGTCTTCGGAGGGCATGGCAGCGGGGGCCTCGGGAGGCTCGGGGGGCCTGTCCCCGGCCGGCGGTGGCAGCAGCCCCAGCGCCCGGAGGCTCGCACGGGCCGCGAGGTCCGCGCCCGTCCAGGCGGCGAGCGCGGCGGGGCCGACGCCGCCGGTATCGGCCAGGTGCGTGGCGCCCAGGCGCTCCTCGACGACTGTGAGGAGGCGGTCGCGGGCAGCCGGGCTGAGTGTGTCGAAGCCTCCGCGCAGCGCCGGGAGCCGGTCCAGGAAGGCCCGGTCGGGCAGGCCGGCGATCCGGTCGAGAAGTGGCTCCAGCGCGGACGGCGCCGCCTCCAGGAGCGGTCCGGCGGCCGTCAGCACTCCGGCGAGCCGGGCGATGAGAGCGGAGCGGGACTCGGGATCGGTGGCCGAGTCCACCCAGGAGGCGACCCGGCCGCCGAGCGCCGAAGGCTCCTCGTGCCCGAGCAGCACGCGTACGGCGCCCGCGGCGCCCCGCATCAGCGGCGAGCCGTCGGCGGCCAGCCGGGCGAGCGCGTCGGTGAGCCGGATACCGCCCGGCACATCGGCACGGTGGGCGAGTTCGAGCAGGGCGTGCGCGTCGGCGGGGTCCTCGGAACCGGTGAGGCCGTCCACCTGACGCACTGCCGCCGCGGTGAGCAGTTCGGCCACGGCGACGGCTCGGGCCGCCCGCTCCTCGTCGGCCCCGAGCCCGGCGATGTGTCCGGCGCGCAGCCGGTCCAGCAGGGCGAGGGCGGCGAGGAGTTCGGGGAGCGTACCGGCCTGCGGCACGGTGTCGGCAAGGTCGTGGAGCCGTTCGTCCACCAGCTCCGGCAGGCCGCACTCCGCGGCCTCCCGTAGCCCTTGCAGGATCTGCGCGGCCGTCGGCCCGCCCTCGTCCCGATCCGCCCGCCGACGCTCGCGCAGCACGCCTTCCGCCGCCTGGGCGGGCGTGACCCCGCGCACCCCCGCCGCGGTCAGCATGGCCGCCGTGGCAGGGGTCCACCGGACCTCCCAGCGCGAGGTGAGCGCCTCGGCCCCGCCCGCGCCGACGACCTCCTTGGCCTCCGCGTACGGCACACCGCACACCGTCAATCGGCGCAGCAACAGCTCACGGCGGCGGTCCAGGTCGGAACGGAGCGGGTCCAGCCGCACATCGCGCGCGGCGTCGGCGCCACGGCTGTCCGGACCGGGCAGGCCCAGCGCCGCGACCTGCGACTCCACCGCCGGGGCGAGGCCGCTGCGCGGCGCGCCGGGAGCCGGACGGCCCATGCGGGTACCGACGAGCACCCGCTCCATCGCCCGTGCCACGGCCCGCCCCCGGCCGTACGGCTCGCCCTGTGCGAGCACCGTCTGCACCGCCTCCACCAGCTCACCGCGCCCCGCTGCGGGCAGCCCGCGCAGCCGCGCCAGATCACCGGCCAGGCGGCTGATCTCCCGGGCGTCGGCGGGCCCCGACGGATGTCCGAGGGAACGCAGCTCCGCACACACCCGCACGGCCGCCCGCGTCACCACCTCCTCCAGCGCGGCCGGCTCCCCCGCCGCGCGCAGTACCAGGTGCTGCCACTCCGGGTCGCGGATTCCCGCCGGGTAGCCGGAGCGCTCGTCCAGCAGCGCGTAGGTGTACGGGATGAGCGACGTCGCCCAAGTCCCACGCCTGGCTGGCTCGTCGAGCGGCTCCGGTGCCTCGGGCGACAACAGCGCGGGGGCGTGGAAGGCTCCGACGACCACGGCGGCCCGCTCGCCGTCGGCGGTGGTCTCGGCCAGGCGTGCGCGCATCCACCGCTCGCGGCGCAGGTCCAGCTCGGGGACCCCGCCGGAGGCGGCCGCTTCCTCGCGCAGCGCCCAGCCCGTGAGCAGCGCCGCCCGGCGCAGCGCCTCGGGCGGGGAGCCAGGAGCGTTGGCCTCCACGAGACGGTCCCACAGGTCGTCCCCGGGGCGGCCGGTGAGCCGCTCCCGCAGGGCGTCGAAGAGCCCGGGGCTGCCGGCCGCCTCCCCCGCCGTACCGCGTCCCTCGCTCCACGCCCGGTCGGCGAGCGGCAGATCGCAGGCGACGGCCGGGATCCCGTGCCCCGCGGCCCAGCGCACGGCGGCGAGTTCCGGCGAGAAGTCGGCGAAGGGGTAAAAGGCCGGACTTCCCCCGGCGTCGGGCGCGGCAGCCAGGGCGACCGGAGCGCGTGTCTCCTCATGGCCGAGCCAGGGCAGCCATTCCTGCATCTCGTCGGGGAGCTCGACGAGAAGCACGTCCGGCTTCGCCTCGTCAAGCAGCGCGGGCACGGCGGCGGCCAGGGACGGCGCATGGTGCCGCACGCCGATCAGGTAGGGCGCCGCCTGATCGGTCAGGGCCGCCACGGCCTCGTCCGGGGAGAGGGGCACGGTTGTCAGCCTTCCAGTACCGTGCGCAGGTCCCACAGGGTGCGCCAGGTGGCGGAACCCTGCTCGGCGCGCCGCCGGACCGGGCCGTCCCAGTAGCCGCGCAGCCGGGCCGCGTCGGCGGGGTCGTCCTTGCGGACAACGCCGAGCAGATGCCCCGGCAGCAGCCCGAGGACATCGCGGTCGCCGGGGAAGTACGCCGCGGCCAGACCCAGCGTGCCGGCGACGGACACGGCCTCGGCGGTGCTCATCGCGGTGGACGGACGCTCCACCTCCCAGCCTTCCGCCGACCGGCCTTCCCGCAGATCGCGGAAGGCCGTCACCAGGGCTTCCAGCACGGCGTCGTCGACCTGGAAGGGCGCTCCGGCGCGTTCCACCGAGGCCCGTGCCTGGCTGCGTACCAGGGCGGTCTCGGCGTCGAGGTCGGAGATCGGGCCGACCGTCTCGAAGTTGAAGCGGCGCTTGAGCGCGGCGGACATCTCCGAGACGCCGGTGTCGCGCAGGTTGGCGGTGGCGATGAGGTTGAAGCCGGGCGCGGCGTGCGCCAACGCATCCTGGCCGCCGGCCAGTTCGGGCACGGCGATGCGCCGTTCCGACAGCAGCGAGACCAGGGAGTCCTGCACCTCGGGCAGACAGCGCGTGACCTCCTCGACCCGGGCGATGGCGCCCCGGCTCATGGCGGTGAGCACGGGCGAGGGCACCAAGGCCTTCCGGCTCGGGCCCTGGGCCAGCAGCAGGGCGTAGTTCCAGCCGTACTTGAGCTGGTCCTCGGTGGTGCCTGCCGTGCCCTGCACGACGAGCCCGCTGGTGCCGCTCACGGCTGCCGACAGCAGCTCGGACAGCATCGACTTGGCCGTGCCGGGCTCGCCGACGAGCAGCAGACCGCGCTCGCCGGCGAGCGTGACGACACACCGCTCGACCAGCGCCCGGTCGCCGACGAACTTGCCGGACACGACCAGCCGCCGGGGCACGCCGTCCGGCACCTGAGCGGTGTCGGGCAGCCGCAGCGCCTGGCCGCCGCTGCCCATGACGAACGTGACGACGGCACGGGGCGTGAGCCGCCAGGCGGGCGGGCGCGGCCCGTCGTCGTAGGCGGCGAGGAAGGCCAGCTCGGTGGCGTACAGATCCTCGGGCGGGACGATCTGACGGGCCGTGTCGGGGGTGTGGGTGGTGGTCATGGCTGCGGGTCTTCCGGTCGGTCGGGCTGGGCGGAGGCTTGGGCTGGGGCTGTTCTCATCGGCGCCGTCCCTTGCGGACCGTCCGGGTTGTGAGTTTTTCGTAGGCGGGCGCGTCGCCGGATTGCACGCGCTGCCAGGCACGGGCGAACAGTTCGGGGACCGGGAGTACTGGAACGGTGCGCAGGCGTTCGTGGATCGGGTAGAGGCCCTCCTTCCAGGTCTCCACAGGCAGCGCGGCCCCCTTCAGGTCGCGCCAGCCGCAGGGCAGGAAGAGCGTGCGCCCGGCCCGCGCCCGCTTGGCCTCGACGACGAGGTCGGTCGCGGCCAGCTCGGCCCGGGCCTTCTTCAGCCGGGCGGGCTTCCAGCCGGTCCAGCGGGCGCAGTTGCGGTCCGTGGGG
This sequence comes from Streptomyces sp. NPDC041796, assembly GCF_055590785.1. Taxonomy (NCBI): domain Bacteria; kingdom Bacillati; phylum Actinomycetota; class Actinomycetes; order Kitasatosporales; family Streptomycetaceae; genus Streptomyces; species Streptomyces sp. NPDC041796. The sequence continues at coordinate 125,761 of NZ_JBVJAH010000017.1, read as the reverse complement.
TCGGGCAGGGCCAACAGCTGGAGGTAGAGCGCCGCCGCGTCCTCGCTCAGGCCATGGGCCGAGGAGACCTCGGCAACCAGCACGGGCGCGCCGACCATCGGGTCCTGGGCGTACCCAACGGGCCCCTCGGGGTCGGTGCCTGCCGTGAGGGTCCGGGCGAGGTCGTCGGACAGGATCTTGTGCAGCGCCCGCAGTCCGGCGCCCCGCAGTGGACCGACCAGCCCGTCCAGCAGACCGAAGACGGCGTCGTCCGGACCGGTGAGCCCGGCCGGGCGGACCAGTGTGGTCTCGCCGTCGCGGTGCCATGGGCGCAGCACCAGTGCCTCGCCGACGCGGGTGAGCCCGTGCGCGTCGGCGCCGCCGGTGGCCGGGAGTCCGTACGCCTTGCGGATCTCGACGGCGGTCGGGCTGCCCTTCTCCGTCCACTCGACGTCGAGGTCGAGCAGCAGCTCCGGGTCGGCGACGCGACGGCGCACTGCGGCGAGGCCCTCGGGCAGGGCGGCGCGCAACCGGTGGCCGTAGGGCAGGCCGTAGGCGAGCGAGGCCAGGGAGGCGGCAGCCGCCACGAGGTCTCCCCTGGCCGGGAGGGCCGTGGGATCCTCCGGGGCGAGGTTGCCGTCCTTGTCGGGGCGCAGGACGGTCGTCCGGCTGATCCAGGGAGTGCGCCCGGGGTTGAGTACGGCCCCGGCTGCGGCGCAGGGCAGACCGGCGAGGTCGGCCGAGACGTCCTCGGGCAGACGCACGACGGATCCGAGCCGTTCGGCCCACACCCGGCCCGCGGCGTCGATGTCCGGCCCGGTCGTCCACAGCTCGGCGGGGTCGGCGGGCAGCAGCGCCCCGAGGAGCGCCGTGCGGTCCTCGGCGGACAGCGAGCCCAGCATGCCGTTGGCCTGGTCCATCTGCCGCGGCTTCAGGCCCATCAGGGCGAGTGCGTCGGCGTAGCGGTCGTGCGGCTGGGCGGCGAGCAGCACGGTGGCCTGGAGCGGACCGAGCCCCCCGCGCGTCGCGGCGGCGAGCGCGTCGGCCGCCTCGGGCCGCCACGGCGCGGCAGCCTTGTCCCGGATCAGGCGGGCGACGGCGGCGAGCTCGTCGGCGGGGAGCACCGACCGGTGCCGGGTCTCCTCCTCCAGGGTGAAGTGCGCGACCGTGCCGAACGTTCCGGTGGGGTCGTGGTCCAGGGCGAGCCAGTGCACCTGGCCGCGGGAGGTGTCGATGCGCTGACAGCCGAGGACGACGACGGTACGTCCGTCTCGGCGCAGGACCTGGCCCACGCGCTGGTGCTTCTCGGCCGGCTCGGCCAGGACGATCTCCCGCAATGTCGTCCCGGGCGCGGCGAGCGGTCCCTCGGCCAGGGCCTCGAACAGCAGGAGCAGCGCTTCGCGTTCGGTGTCGGGCACGGTCGGCGAGGCCGCGCGGTAGGCGAGCGGCCGCAGGACGCCCAGCAGCGACGGCCAGATCGTGCCGATGCCGGGGATCGTCAGCTCGTCGCTCTGCCAGCCGTCGCCGAGCCGGGCGGCACGTCCGTGCTCGGCGGGCAGTGGCTTGCCCTCGGCGGGGTGCCCGGACAGGACGTGGTTGACCGCCCGGACCTGGCGGAGCACGGTCCACCGGTGCTCGCTGTGCCATCCGCCCCACAGGTGGGCGATGCCGGCGGTGGCCTCGCGCAGTGTCCGGTCGTCGCCGTGCTCGGGGCTGTAGTCGGCGAACATGCCCTCGGTGCGCCGCTTGTCCGGTATCACGCGCTGGGCGGGGGGCTCGGTGAGGGCGGTGGCCGACTCGGTGAGCCGCAGCGCCGTGCGGACCAGGGAGGAGACGCCGATGAGCAGCCGCTCGTGGGTGAGTTCGGGCAGCGCCGAGGTGATGGCCCGCAGGAGGAACTCGTCGGTGCCGGCGATACTTCCGCGCGTGGCCTCGTCCGCCGCGGCGATCTGAGCCTGCCGCTCCGCCAGGGCAGCGGATCCCGCCAGCAGGAGCTCGGCCGCCCGTTCGTCGCCCAGAGCGCGCAGTACGGCCGAGCCCCGCTCGTCGCGAGGGCGCAGGGCGTGCCAATAGGGGACCGGCGGTACGAACCGAGTACCGGCGGCGAACTCGCTGCCCCGGTCGCCCAGCGTCACCCGGCCGAGCAGGCCGCCCTCGGTGGTGTCGTCAGCCGCGAACAGGGCGACGTGCCCGTCGAGGAGCGCGGCGACGGGCTCGGCGCCCCCGGGCAGCCGCAGGGTGCCGAGCGGAATACCGCGCGTCATGGTGACCGTACGGCCGTCCGGCGTGCCGGCGGTCGTCCGCTTCTCGTCGCCGTCCTTCTCCGTGCGCACCCAGCGTCCGAGGACCGTGCCGTCGGTGCCGAACGGGCTGTGCTCGAGGCCGGGTTGCAGCGGCAGGACCTCGCACACCGCGTGGTGCAGCGACGCGTCCTCGCGTACGCCGGACGCCAGGAGGGCGGGCAGCGAGGCACGCCCGTGCGTGCCGGTTGCCGGGTCGTACTCCAGCCACACCTGCTGCCGGCCCTGCCTGCCCTGGCGCCACAGGGTGGTGCCGTCGCTGATCACCATGCGGCTCGGCGGCAGCACGGTGTCCCCGGCGTGCAGGGTGCGGCCGCCGGTGGCCCGGCCGCCGCCGGGCAGCGGGATCGAGGGCAAGCCGACGTGATGGCCGTACGAGTAGCCGAGTTGCTCGCCGCCGAGGGTGAACACCTCCGAAGGCCGGGCGGACCAGTATCCGAACTGCTTGCCGTCGTGCCGCCACATCACCAGCAGTTCCCCGTCGGTGTAGCGGAACTGCGGGCGGCTCCAGCGGTCCAGTTGCACGGGCAGGCGCAGGTCGTGTTCGAGCAGCACTTTCTCCGGGCCGACGACGAACGCCTTGTTCCCCCGGGAGACGATCAGTGCCGGCCAGGCCTCGGTGACCGCCAGCTCGTTGTGGTGATCCTTGGGGCGGGTCTCGGCGTCGAGCAGCCGCAGCGCCTCGTCGAGGGCGGGCCAGCCCAGCTCGTCCATGGTGCCCGCGCGCAGGGTGCGGCCGAGCAGCGGTGCGATCTCATGGGCGGCGACCCGGGCGACGGCGTCGGCGGCCACCGGGGCGGCCACCGGGCGGAAGGGCCGCAGCCGGTCCAGAGCCTCGCGGGCTCCGGGCAGGCCGGTCGCGCGGGTGAAGTCCCCGGCCGTGTCGCAGAGCCACTCGCGCAGTACTTCGCCCAGCACCGGGTGCGCGGCGAGCGTCTCCAGCACCTCGGACGAGGGCCGAATGCCGCCCAGGGCGCCGATCGCCTCGTAGAGCAGGCGCCGCAGCCGCGGGTCGGCGGCGGTGGCCGTCAGGTCGCGGCGGCCGGGGCCGGTCTCGCGCAGTCGGCGGTCGAGGGCCAGGTGGACGGGCGTCTGCGGGTCGGGGACCGACAGCGGGATGCCCTGCGCCGCACACAGGTCCAGCAGGTCGAGGTCGGCGCCCGCGTGCCAGCGGCCGGTGAAGAGGTCGACCGCCCGGCCGTCCGCGCGCAGGCGGGGCGCCATCCGCTCGACGAGCGCGAGGGTGGCCGGGGAGCGGTCGGAGAACGAGCCGCCGTGCTTGCGGTGCGTGGCCCAGCGCCCGAGCCACTCGGCGGCGTCGACCGACTCGGCCGCCTCGGTGTCCTCACCGGTCAGCAGGCGGTCGGCACCGGTTTCCGCCAGCAGCGCCAGCCAGAACTCGTCGTCCTCGACCTTGCGCCCCAGACCGGTCGGCATGATCTCCAGCAGCCGCGTCCGCGCGGACGGCTGCTGCTCGGCGAGGACACACAGTGTGGCCCGGTAGGTGTTCCAGAAGGAGGAGGGGGCGCGGACCGCGGCCGGGGAGGCGATCAGGTCGGCGACCAGGGAGCACTCCTCGGTGACCCGTGACAGTCCCGCCGCCTTGATCAGGCTCCGGGCGTCCTGCGGCAGCGACGCGTACGGTGGCATGCCGGCCGCGCAGCGCTCCACCGTCAGCTGCCGGTACTGCGCCCACGCCTCGACCGGGTCGAGCCGGCGGGCGAGGTCCTTCACATGCTCCTTGAGGGCCTTGACCGTCAGCGCCCCCGCGAACGCGAACTCCAGGAACACCGCCCGCTGCCGGTCCTCGTCGACGTCGAGCGCGTGCACCCGCTCGGCCTCGCGCGCCTTGCCGAAGAAGGCCGAGGCGTACGTCGTGTTCTCGTGCTGGAGGAAGATCCGTGCCGCCTGCTCGTAGAACGTCGGCAGGAAGTGCGGGACCGCGCGGCCGAGCCGCTCGCCGAGGGCCTCGAAGCCCTCCTTGGCGGTGCCCGGACGGGACTTGGCCTGGCGGGCGAGCCGTTCGACGTCCTTGACCAGGGCCAGCGCGTGATGGCCGTTGGCCGGGTCGTTGACCAGCGCCCAGGCGGGAAAGCCCAGGGTCTCCCGGCGCACCTGGCCCACCTCGGGGGTCTCCGGCTCTCGGGCGAGGCCGAGGAACTCCAGGGCGAGGTCCTCGGCCTCGCCGAGGGTGCCCGGCACGAGCCGGACGACACGCCGGCCGTCCAGGGCGGGGTGGGTGTAGGTGCGGACAGTGAGGGTGTCGGCGTCCTCGCGGGCGGTGGTGCCCGGCGGCAGGACGGCGCCCGCGTCCAGCAGCGCGGCCGCGGTGGTGTCGTCGCAGGTGCTCATGCGGCCTTCTCCTCGTCCTCGATGTCGCGCCCGGCGTACAGCGCGGCCGCCATGCGCATGCCCTCCGACCAGACGACCGGCCCGACCTGACCGAGTCTCAGCGCTCGTCCCGAGCCGTCCGTGAACGTCAGCGGGCCGGTCTCGGTCTCCAGGTAGGTGTCGTAGTCGCCTGTCCAGACCCGGGCCTCGACCGTGCGGCCGTCTTCTCGCAGGGAGCAGACGGCGTCGCCGCCGCGGACCCGGTAGCCGAGCTGGGTGGCCCTGCCGTGCAGGAAGCGCAGCTCCTTGAAGACCCCGCCCGCGTAGTCCTCGACGGCGGTGGCCTCGGTGTCCAGATCCGCGGGGCGGTGCCACACCTCGCGGAAGAGCTGTTGGGCGCGCTGCTCCAGGCCGAGTTCGACGGCGAACTCCCGCAGCTCCTCCAGGTCGTCGAGGAGCACCGGATGCGGGATGCGGACGAGGCCGGGGCTGATGCGCACCGTGTCACCGTCGAGGTCGACGAGGCCCAGCCCACGGTCGAGGTCGGCGTCCCGGAGGAATCCGGCGACCTCGCCGTCGGGTCCGGTGACCACGAGGTCGCGCAGTGCGCTCTGCCAGGCGGGATCGGGCCATACCTGGGCGATGACCGCCAAGGGCACCGGAAGCGAGCGCACCATCCACCGCTCCACGTCGGCGAGGCACTGGCGTTCGTGCCGCTCCAGCCATTCGACGAGCTGCCGCAGTCCCACCACGGCGGGATCGTCGGCGAGCTTGGCCGGCACGGACTTCAGCCGCCGCCCCGCCGCATTGCGGCAGACCACTTTCCCGGCGTCCAGAGCGACCTCGTAATCGCCCGCCGTCACCCACCCCACACGTGCCTCCCCGCACTTCAGTGATCAAGTGAGGGGAACTCTAGGGCAGACCACTGACAACGCCCTCCACGGCATCATGCACCTGGTCGACGCGGGGCGTCGGGGCCCTTGCACAGCAGGACGCGTTCGGCCGCGCCGTCGGGCGGGCCGCTCCGATGTGCCCGAACGCGCCACCGCACCGCTGTCCTGCCTGCGGGGACGTCGGCGACGCACCAGGACGAGACGTACGTCCGCGGCGTTGTCAGTGGTGGCAGGCAGGATGACGGTCATGACAACACCTGCAGCTGTCATCGTGGATGCCGCCGCCTACGCCCGGGCCGTCGAGGACGCGGTGAAGGCGTCGGCCGCCTACTACACGGGCGGCACCTCACCGTGGACGCATGATGGCGAACGGCAGGCAGCTGGCCCGGCTGCCGCTCACCGACGCTCCCTGCGGAGCTGGCGGCCCAGCTGGCCGATCACGAGGATCCGCAGGTACGGCTCGCGGGCTCCGCGTGACCCGAGCCGACAGAGGATCAGCGGGCTGCGATCGACTGGACGGTGCGGTCCGAGGACCGGCTGCACGTCCTGAAGTGGGTGTAACGCTCACGCGGGGACGAGGACGTGTTGCGCCGTCGCGATCGGCGCACACCTGGCTGCGGCGCTCTGGTGCGCTGTGCGAGGAGCTGCCCGAGGACTGCGTGCGGCTCCTCGCCGACGACAAGGACTTCGACCGTACGACTGATGCTCGCCGAGCGGCATCCGAAGCGCCGCCGGATCTGCTGTGCGACCTGAATCTGCACGGCCCTCACCGGGCCGTCGACATGCTCGTCACCCGGCCGAATTTCCTGTCGGCCGGCCACGCGGCAGCGGCCAACACAGCATTGCCCGTGGCGGAGATACGGGCCCTGCTCGACCGGGCGGGGGTGCCGGAGCCGCCGGGCCGGTGACCTTGGTCCCGACAACGAGAGATCCACTGGATTCCGGTCCGGGAAGTCGAGACCTTGTCCACGGGCAACGAGGACGAAGCTGCGCCCCGCGCGACGGAGGAGAACGCCCAGACGCGCTCCGCTGCTGTCGCCGCTGCTCCCGCCGTCCCAGCGCGCGCCGCCGGGACGGCGTCGACGTCGCCGCGCCTGGTCCTGTGCCCATACGCCGGTTGGGGCAACCCGAGGCCCAGTGTCGAGGCATCGGTGATGGACGTCCTCTCAACGGTGGCACGCGCGTACGAAGGGCACGTATGTGGGCACGAACAGCACCCCTACGAGCCATTCGAAGACGACATGGACCTGTATCTTGACCGGCTTCCCGGCGCGCTGGAGATTCTGGGCGAGCCCGAAACGGTGAGGCTGGGAAACCTTGACCTCGACGACCAGGACTAGGACGACGACTTCCGGAACGAGGAAAGGGCCTTGACCGGTCCGGAGTCGCTGGAGTGCTGGCGCTGTCCGAGCAACCTCGACGGATTCGCCCGGGTAGCCCTCGACTACATCGGCGGCTGAGGGCGGCGGGGAGCGGGCGGGCGTTGCGGTTCGACGCCGGGGTGGCTCCGCTCGCGGCGGCCGACCGTGATGCACGTGCTGAGCCGGGCCTGACCCGGCGGCCGGCCCTGACCCGGCGGATCCCCCTCGTCCGCCCACCGGAACGGAGGCTCCGCCGCCCGGGCACACTGGGGGCAATGAGCGTGCGGCGCGGTAGCCCTGCGGACAGCGCCGCACGCCGGACGGGCCATCAGCGGACGGCGGGCCTAGTGAAGTCCGTGCCGGAGATGATGATCGGGCGCGAGATCAGCTTCAACCGGTACTCCATGCTCACGTCGTCGATGAGGAACGGCATCCGGTTCCTGTTGTCCTCGATCACCATGAACGTGAGGGTGACCTTCTGCGGCGACGTGCTGTAGAACGCGTCGGGCAGGGTGAGCGAAACCTTCTCGTAGGCGCCTGCGGTGCCGCCCTTGTTCATGCGGCTGTGCAGCTCGTGACTCTGCCCGTTCTCGGCGGTGGCCTCGACGACCAGCTGGCGGAAGCCGAAGTCCGGCGAGTCCGCGCGGACCACGTCGCTGCGAAGCCAGAACGTCAGCACCGGAACCTTGTACGCCGGCACGGTGATCTGCTGGGAGATGCGACTGATGCCGGTGTAGCCCGTTCCGCCGAGTTCGGCCTTGCCGACGCCGGAATGGGCGGGCCAGGCCGAGGAGCTGTTGACGGGGTGCCCGCCGAAGGGTGTCACGTACTCGCTCCAGGACGCGTTGCCGCTCTCGAAGCCGGGGTTCGCAATCTCGGACGTGCCGGCGCTGGCGCTCGGTGCGGCGATGAAGGCCGCTGCGGCAGCGAGGGCGGTGGAGGCGGCGAGTATGCCGGCTCTCCGTGCTTTCTTTCTCATGGTTCTCCTGGCTGTTTCCTGATTCCGGTAACCGGGCCCGCCCGCAACAGCCCCAACGGTCGACCCACGCGCCTCCGACGGCTCGTCAGGAGGTGGTACGGCCGGGCCATGCCCGCGGACACGGTGGTCACCCGTGTCGAACCGCGCGGCACACTGTAGCGTCCGCGCGGGGCAGTACGACACGAACGGTGTCACACGGTGCCTGAGGAGCGTCCAAGGGCCCGTCCGCACGGGGCGGGTCCCCCGGAACGGCGCTCAGGGGCTCTCTGTTTGACCGCAGGCCGACTTCACCCCGCCGATCGACGCCGCCATAGCGCCGGAGCGCTGGGTCAACGCTGCTGACCGGTACACCGCTCGCTTCGATGAGGGTGGGCAACTGCTGCCCGGACACAGCCCGCGCCGGAGCGACGCCGGTCACCCGTTCGCGGGGCGCGAGGCGGAGATCGCCGCCTTGGCCGCCAGGCTCACAGAATCGATCGGCTTGCGTGCCGTTCGGGCTGCCACCGCCGACCATGCGCCATGTGTTCGAAGGCGTGCCGGTGCACCACCAGAACTTCTCGGAGCAGCAAAATCCCTCACGGCAACAGGGGCCACGCCAGCGGTAGATCTCAGGGGGCGGACTGCCGGTCCGGTCAGCCCATCTCGCTGCTGAGGCGGTGCAGCAACGCTGCAGTCATGGCGTTGAGGGCCACGGCGTCCGCACGGGTCCATGCCGCCCCGGCGATGGCGCCGTCGTTGTGCTGAGGGCCACTGGCCTGGTTGAACGCCGCCTGGATCACTTCGGCGTATCCGTCGGCCTGTACGGCGATCCGGTCGAGGAGGAGCCCGTACCGGTCGGCCTGGTCCTGCTCGTCCCTCTTCTTGGCTACGCCGCTGGGCCACACGCCCAGGGACCGCATCGCGCCCAGCGCGAGACGGGTCTCGCGGATCGCGTCCGGATACTCGCCGGCCGTGATCTGCCGGTCAGCCGCGCGCAGATGCTCGGCGGCCCGCCGGAGCGGGCCGTGCACCATCGGCAACGGGACCGTGATGGTGAATGACGCGGCCAGGCCCACCGACTCGAGCTGTTGCTCCCACGAGCTCGCTGCCACTCGCCGGGTCTCCTGCACATGGGCGAAGGGATGTGCTGTGCTCTGCGGCAGGGTTCCGTCCAGGTTCAGCAGGACGGCGAGGTCGGCGCCTGCGCGGTGTTCCTCCAGAGCGAGGAGCTGGGCGGAGGTGACGGGGACGACCAGGTCCACCGCCACGGTGTGCGCCTTGGTACACAGCGGAACGTGTGTGGGGAGGAAGGAGCCGATCCAGCCGATCCCTTCGGCCGCGCGGAGTTCGCCCGCGATCGTGGCGTGGTTGACGCCGTCGGCGACGCTGATCGGTTCGGCCTCCAGGCGTATGGCGAGGCGGTGGGCGCCCAGGCCGGGCAGGAGCCCGATCGCCGCGGGCCCGTGCTGTTCTGGTGCCCGCAGCCGCAGTTGTGTGCCGTCCTCGAACTTCATGTCCGCAACCATCCGGCCGCCTCCCTCGATTCCGAGGGTGATTGTCCTCTGCAAGCCGTCGGACGCGCATCGGAATTCAGGCAACTTCCAGTGCGGAGAGCGGCGGGATCCGGGGCGGGGCGCCTGCACGGGACGCGGGAGCGTGAGAGGGCGGCCCCGCGCAACGTGCGAATGGAAGGCGTGACCACCAAGCCCTGCCGTCCTGTCGGTGCGGGCAAGGCAGAAACGTGCGGGGCCGGGTAGAAGTAGCACCCCCGGAGGGCGCAGCAGAGTGACGGGTGCTCCGGCCGGGTGGGGCTACAGGCCAGGTGCTCGTCTGCCCGAGTCGTAAGGCTGGTGGTCGGCTGACTGCTGGGGGTTCTCGTGGAGGAAACCGTAGAGCGAGGGCGGCGGGGGCTGGGCAAGTTGCCGATCGAACAGGTGGGTCAGCGGTGCCCTGCAGGGTCCGCTCGCGGGTCTGGCTCGAAAAGGGCGACATGCTCGGCCAGGCTCTCCCGCAACTCCCGCTCGGAGATCGGCATGACCATTGCCTGAAGGAGTGGGTCGTCGGGTTGCCCGAGAACGGTGTCCACAGCGCGCTTGACGCGCGCCAGCGTGTCCAGGCCGGCCCAGCCCTCAGGTTCGTCGAGCCTCAGCGCCATCAGGGCCATGCCGTAGTGGACGATCTCTCGGCCTTCCATGACGTCAAGTCGGCGGGCGCGCTCGGCCCGAGCCATGACCTGGGCCACGATGACGGGCTGGAGCTCCAACTGCCACAGGGAGAGGGTCAACGGCCGGGCCGGACCGAGTTCGTCCTCAGTCGTCGATGCCGCGCACACAGCGTTGACGAGCCGGTGCCCGAGCTCCGCCAGGTCGGTGGGGTAAGGCACGGTGAGAGTGAGGGTCGCGGGAACCAGCGTCCAGCGGGGATCGTGGGGATCGATTTCAGAAGTCACGTCGCCGAGCTTACGAAACTTAGGAGCCCTCAGACGGACGAACCCGGACACGCCCAACGAGTGAGTCGCTGAGCTGCGGACTCTTGGCGCCGTCGTTGCGGGCACCGACCCAGACGGTGACGATGCCGTCCCGCCTGTGGACTCGGTCAGCATCCGCAGTCGCCGCCGGATCGGCAGCCGACGAACTGCCGTGGCGACCAAGCGTGTTCGGGTACGCACAACGCTGCGGCGACAAGGGCGACGCCGATATGATTTGTCCGCTCGGCAACGTGTTGCCGCAGGTTGTCATGGAGGGGGCCCCTTGGAACCGCTGTCGCCCGATGATCCACGTAAGGTCGGTCCCTATCAGATTGTCGCGCGGCTGGGCAGTGGCGGGATGGGCCGGGTCTATCTCGCCCGTTCGCCGGGCAATCGGCAGGTCGCCGTCAAGGTGATCCGGCCCGACCTCGCGCAGGAGTACGACTTCCGCAGACGGTTCGCCAGGGAAGTGGCCGCCTCGCGGTCGGTGAGCGGGCTGTTCACCGCCGGGGTGGTCGACGCGGACCCCACGGGAACCCCACCGTGGCTTGCGACCGCCTACATCCCGGGCCCGTCGCTCCATGACGCGGTGGTCGCCTCGGGGGCGTTGCCGGAGCGTTCGGTTCGGGCGCTGGGCGTGGGGCTCGTGGAGGCGCTCGCGGCGATCCACCGCGCCGACGTGGTGCACCGGGACCTCAAGCCGGGCAATGTGCTGCTGGCCCAGGACGGGCCGCGGGTCATCGACTTCGGGATTTCCCGTGTCGGCGCGGCCAGCGTGCTGACCGAGGTCGGCACCACCATGGGCTCCCCCGGATACATTTCGCCCGAGCAGATCCAGGGCGGCCGCGTGGGACCCCCTACGGACGTGTTCTCCCTCGGCGCCGTACTGGCGTTCGCCGCGACCGGCAACGGACCGTTCGGCGTGGGCTCGGTGCCCGTGATCCTGTACCGCATCGTGCATGAGCCGCCGGACCTCGGTGATGTGCCACCGGGGCTCCGGCAGGTCATCGACTCCTGTCTGGACAAGGATCCCGAGTGCCGGCCCACTCTCGGCGAGCTCGCTCACGCGCTCGGCGAAGGCCGCGCTGTCACGGAGCTGTTCGTGCCGGGCTGGCTGCCCCGTACGGTGCCGCCGGGCACCATGGATCCCCGGGCCATCCTTGCCCGCGGGCCCGCGGCCGCCCCCTCGGCCGCCTCGTCGGTGCAGCACGCCTCCGTCCTGGAAGCACCCGCGCCGACCCCTGCCGAGCCGGACCTCGCCGACGCGGTCCCCGAGAGGCCGCGTGCCGGGCCGAGCCGCAGGCAGTTCCTCCTCGCCTCCGGCGGTCTGGCCGCCTCCGGGGCACTGGGATACGCCGGGCTGCGGTTCCTGCGCACGGAGAACGAGCCGTCGGGTACCCGGCTGTGGCGATTCCCCACCACGGGGACACTCGTCAACTACCCGCGGGTCGCCGGTGATCTGGTGTACGCGGCGAGCAACGACGGCACCTTGTACGCCGTGGACGTCGGCTCGGGCGAACAGCGGTGGGCGTACACCACGGACGCGGCACTCGGCTCGGCCCCCTTCATCCTCGGTGGTGTGGCGTACCTGGGAAGCGACGACGGCAAGCTGTACGCCCTCGACGCGGAGAGCGGCCGCCGCCGGTGGACGTTCGCGACCGGCGGCATCGTGCACTCCCCTGTGGTGACGGGAGGCGTCGCGTACATCGGCAGCGCGGACGGGTACCTGTACGCCGTCAAGGTGGACGACGGTGGTCGCCTGTGGCGGTTCAGGACGGGCAACGACACCCACTCCCCCGTCGTCGCGGGCGAGACGGTCTACGTCGGCTGCAGCGACACCAATCTGTACGCCGTGGACGCCCACGCGGGCACGGTCCGCTGGAAGTTCACCACGGCGGGCGCCGTCTCGTGGTTCCCCGCGGTGGACGCCGGTCTGGTGTTCTTCACCAGCACGGACGGAAAGCTGTACGCCGTGGAGGCCACGTCGGGAAAGCTGGTCTGGAAGGCCGACGGCGTGGCGGCGCAGGCCGGTCCGGTGGCCGCCCGGGGCACGGTGTTCGCCGGTGGCGGGCGCCGGCTGCACGCCTGGGACGCGGCCGGCGGCGAGCACCGCTGGACTCTCGACACCGAAGGTGATGTGTCCGCCCCCGCGGTGTCGGACGGGGTGGTGTACGTGGGCAGCAGCGACCAGCTCCTGTACGCCGTGGACGCCGGGAGCGGCAAGGCGCGCTGGAAGCACACCGCCGCGGCCTCGGTGCATCCGCCCACCGTGACCACGGGCGCCGTCTATTTCGGTGGCTCCGACAACAACCTCTACTCCGTCCGGATCTGATCGGCTGGAACCACACGTGCACGCTGTGTGTCTTAGGCGTCGCACACAGCACTGTGCGGGCGCGCATGCCTTGTGCGGCGGCCCGGGGGGGGAAGGGGGACTCATGCCCGTCCGCGTGTCCGAGAAGCGAGAACGCCGCAATCGGGAAGCCCAGGAGGCGTACCGGCGTTGTGCCCGTATCACGGGCCCGCTGATAAGGCCGGAGACGGATTCGGTGCGGGTGGCGTTCCGCTCGGTGCTGTCCCGCGGGGAGCGGGGCGTGCTCACCCTTCTCGCGATCTCGACGGCGCTGAGCGGCTGCGCGCTCGTCGGGTGGCTGCTGCTGCCCGGGCACGTACCCGGGCCGCCGTCCGGTCCAGGCCCGGACGGCGCGGGCACCCCGTGGGTGGGAGACTGGCGGGTCCTGCTCGCCCGGATCAGCTTCTGCGTGGTCGTCAGCGTCGAGGTGATCAAGCTGGTGCAGGCTTTCGCCGTCTGGACGTTCACCGTGCACGCGAAGGACCCGGTGCCGCTCACACCGCCGCCGGGGCTGCGGGTGGCGATGCTCACCACCATCGTCCCGTCCAAGGAGCCCATCGACGTCGTGGAGCGGACCCTGGAGGCGATGCTCCGCGTCACCTACTACTCCGGCAGCGTCGACGTGTGGATCCTCGACGAGGGTGACGACCCGGCGGTGCGTGCCATGGCCGCGCGGCTGGGCGTGCACCACTTCACCCGGAAGGACCGTCCCGAGTTCAACCGGCCGACCGGTATCTTCCGGGCCCGGACCAAGTCCGGCAACCACAACTCCTGGCGGGCCGAACACGAACGGGGTTACGACGTGGTCGCCCAGATGGACCCGGACCATGTACCACTGCCGTGCTTCCTCGAGCGTTCCCTGGGCTACTTCCACGACCCGGACGTGGCCTTCGTCGTCGCGCCCCAGGTGTACGGAAACATGTACGACAACTGGATCGCGCACGGTGCGTCCGTACAGCAGTACCTGTTCAGCGGACTCGTCGAGCGCGGCGGTAACGGCCTCGACGCTCCCCTGCTCATCGGCACGAACCACCTGTACCGGACCGCCGCGTGGCGCAGCATCGGCGGCTACCAGGACTCGATCATCGAGGACCACCTGACCAGCATGCGGGTGCACGGCACGGTCAACCCCGCCACCGGCAACCGGTGGCGTGGGGTCTACACACCCGATGTCGTGGCCGTCGGCGAGGGGCCCACCAGCTGGACCGACTACTTCAACCAGCAGAAGCGCTGGGCCTACGGCGTCTGGCAGATCAAGCTCAACCGGCGTCTCACCGAGGGCATCCGGCTGAGTGCCCGCCAGCGGATGCTCTACGCCATGGTGCAGTTCTACTACCCGAGTGTGGCCCTCACCCTGCTCCTCGGCACCGCGGCCACCGCCCTCTACCTGGTGCTCGGCATCACCTCGGCGGAACTGGACGGATCGGTCTGGGCGGTGTTGTGGTCGGCAGGGATGACGAGCTGGCTCGCCATGTGGCTGTGGCTGCGCCGCTTCAACCTCGCCGAGCACGAGCGGCGTGACGTCGGGACCCTCGGCTTCGCCCTGGTCCTGTTCACCGGCCCGGTGTACGTGGCCGCCGCCGTCTCCGCGCTGCTGCGCCGTCCCCTCGCCTACGCGGTGACCGCCAAGGGTGAGCTGCGCAGCCCCGATTCACCGGCGACGTTCCGGCTCCACCTGGTGTGGGCGGTGTTCGCGGCGGCCCTCCTCGCCGCGAGCTTCGTCCGGGAGTACGATCACCCGGCCCCGAGGATGTGGGCGGTGCTCGCACTGGTGGCGGGCGCGCTGCCGCCGCTGCTGGCGTCCGTCGGGAACGCAGCGGCGGACCGGGGCGCGCGATGAGGTTCACGGTCACGAAGGTGTTCATCGTGGTCTTCGCGGTGCTGCTGGGGGGCTACGCCTTCGTGGTGGCGCCGCACCTCGCGTGGGAACGAGAGCGCGAGCGGCGGGCAGCGATCGACGCCGCCCTCCCGCCCAGCGTCGCGATCCCGTCGGCCACGGGGCCGGCCCGGCCGGGGCCGGTGTTCCCCGCCCGTGGTGACGCCTTCGTCGGCATCATGACCGGGGAGGGCCTGGACGACTTCGCCGAGGCCGCCGACTTCACGCGGCGTACCCGGCACCGGCCGCAGGTCTACCAGTTCGCCCAGGACTGGGCGCACGACCGGTTCGACGCCGAACGCCTCGACCAGGTCGCCCGGCGCGGGATGATGCCCATGGTGGCGTGGGAGCCCTGGGACCACACCGAGGAGGCGGAGGAGCCGGAATTGCGGGGCGAGCAGCCCGACTTCCGGCTCTCCCGCATCATCGAGGGCGCCTTCGACGGCTACATCAGGTCGTGGGCGGAAGGCATCGCCTCGCTCGGCTATCCGGTCGGCATCCGCTTCGCCCACGAGATGAACGGCTACTGGTACCCGTGGTGCGAGCAGTCCAACGACAACCGCCCCGGCGAGTACAAGAAGGCATGGCGGCACGTGCACGACCTGTTCGACTCGGCGGGCGCGACCAACGCCGTGTGGGTGTGGAGCCCCAATGTGGACTATGCGAACGCCACGCCCTTCAAAGCGCTCTACCCGGGAGACGCCTACGTCGACTGGGTCGGCCTGTCCGGCTATTACGGCACAGTCGGCAAGGAGAACTACCAGTCCTTCGAACGGCTCTTCTCCCCCTCGAAGGCGAAATTGCGCCGGCTCACCGACAAGCCGCTCGTGATCACCGAACTCGGCGCCACGGACGCCGCGGGCCGCAAGGCGGAGTGGATCGCGGAGATGTTCAGGACACTGCCACGACATCGCGACATCATCGGCATCATCTGGTTCCAGGCGGTCAAGGAGATCGACTGGCGGGTCACGTCGTCGGAGGCCGGCCTCCGCGCCTTCGCGGCAGGAGTCGCGAACGCCCGCTACCGCACCGCCTGGACCCCCGGTTCGGTTCCGCGAGGGACGGGGTGAGCGGGGTGCCCTGGGGCCGCCGCCCGTGTCGGCAGGACGTTCACCGGCGTTGGGAATCGGCGACGTCACCCGCCCCGAGCCCTATGCCTGGACGCGCACCTGCGAGGTCTCCCGCGGCTTCCTCCCGGAGGACGGCGCGGACCGCACGACGGGCCCGGGCCTTTCTGAGAGGGAAACGATGAGCAGGGGGCAGCGGACGCATGCGTGCTCGTGGACGCAGTCGGTGCCGTATGCGCGCCCGCAGTCACCGAGGGCAAGCTTGCGGCGCTCGAAGTGTCCGAGGAACTCCTCCCACCCCTGCGCCGTGACGGCTCGGTATTCCCAGGGAGGCCGAGCCGCACGACGGCGGGCGATAAATGGCCGGTGAGCCTCGATAGCGTCCTTGGGGTAGATCGCGGCATAGCCCATCGTGGTGTTGAGTTGCCGTGACCAGCAATGACTTGCGCGATGCGCGTCGGCAGGCCGTTCATGGTGGCGTCCGTGATGAAGATCCGCCGGAAGTCGTGGGCTGCGAAGGTGAGAGGCCTGCCAGCAGCATCGGTGAGTCCGACGCTTCAAGGGTCTCGCGAGATCCGGCGGTTCTCCCCACTGACATGCCACTGGTGGTGAAGCGGCATGGGCGGGTTCCACGTGCTCTCGTGGGAATCGTAGCGATGGACCAGAGGCACGGTGCCCTCGACGGAGACGGAACTGCGAGATCACAGCGCTGAGCACGTCCGCGAGTTCAGGAGTCACCAGTAGAAGCCGCTCTTGACCGTTCTTCGGGTGCGATCTGCAAGGAGCGGAATGAGTTCTCGGCTGATCGGCAGCTGGTAACTGATGACCCTGTGGTGGCGGATCTCGCTGAGCTCCTCGACCCGGATCATCCGGTGGTCAGCAGAACATTACTTCGCAGGACCCTCCCCAAAGAACGTCACGCTCGTCGGCCTCTGGCAGGACCGCAAGCTCAACGAGGCGTTTGCTACCGGTGATCCCCTCAAGCTGCTGCGGCTTTTCGGGATCAGCGCGAAGACCGCCATGCGCCATGTCGGCGCCGCCTGCCCGGAGCGAACCGCGAAGCTGCCCAGGTAGCGGGCCGGCTCCGAGCCCGATCCAGCAGCTGAAACCCCGTGGCGGTGCAGCAGTGGGTCGGGCATCATCCCCGTGTGATTTTGATGCAACCCGTTCTGGAGATCTCCGCCGCCGTCGACTTCGCGCTCTGGCCGGTTGGCGAGCACGAGTCATATGGCTACCTCGTGCTGAACGGGGAGCTGACGCCGGCGGAGGTCGGCACGGCGGTCATGCAGATCGCCGAATGCAACGACTTCGAGTCGGAGGAGGAGCACGGGCCGTGCCCGACCGACCCGCTCGGCACATTCCTGCACGGGCTGCTCACCATGCCTGATCTGTTGGCCGCCGGAGGGTTCCGGGTGACCGAGAATGCCACCGACACCGTCTTCGTCGAGCCGGGCTGCTGCAACGGCCTGGAGACCTGGCGGGACTGGCTGGAGGTGCTCGACGGCACTGGCTGCACCTACTTCGGCCACGATCCGTCGTCGGTGGCCGAACGCGTCGGCGACATTGTCCGGCTGACGTTCGACGCTTACGGGACGGATGGCAGCCCGGTGATCGAGCTGCCGGTGGACCAGATACGCAGGCTCGTCGCGGGCGCTCAGCAGGATTTGCAGGACTTCCTCGGTCTTGCCGGAATCTGGGCCGAACAACACCTGCCGGCACAGGCTGCCGCCGTCACTGCCGCCCTGGCACGGGCACTGGACCTGGCGCCCACACGATGACCAGCTTCCTGACCCACCGAGCGCACGTGCACGACGCCCGTCTGCCCCTCCGCCGTCGGCACAGCGCGCTGCGGACCTGCATCACCCTCTTTGCTCCGTACGGCTTCCGGGCGACGTACCACCACCTCACGCTCAGCGCCACGATCCCCCGGCGGCTGGAGGCTGACCCGGACGCGCTGGTGCGGGCGGTGGAGGAACTGCATGAGGCGCGGGTGCTGTGGCTCGCGCGAGCGGAGGAGTACGCCGTGCAGCGTCGGGCGGAGAAGCGGGCGGGGCGGCGGGCTGTACCGAACCCGCGACCGTGGTGGCTACGGAGCAGGTGGGACGGCCCCGACCGCGTCTGGCACCAAGACCCGTTTCGCCACCCGTCCCTGCGACTGGCCCAGTACGTCCGGCGACAGAACGCGATTCTCGACGGCGCCGATCTGCCCGGCTGCCCGGCTTATGGGGATGAAGGACCGCGGGTGCTGCCCTCTCGAGGCGTCACCTCGGTGAGGGCGCCTGCGACGCGCTCAAAAACCTGGTTTTGAGGTCGGCACGCCAGGTGCCGCTCACCCGGGCCAGCATGGCATCCTGTCTCGGTCCGTTAGAGGGTGTTTCGAAGTGAATAGAGGCGCGGCCCGGTCATCCTGCTCAACGCGAGCGATCGGCGAAGCGCTCGCGTTGAGGCCAGTACGTGTGCAGGGGGTGCTTCCTGTGATCGGCGTGCCCTTTACGCTTCCCTCGGCATCGGTTCTTCTGGGGTGGGGAGACGCATGTACGAGGACAAGGCGCCTGATTCGGTATGGCTTCCGAAGCGGCGGCTGCGTGCGCTGAAACCGGTGTGGGAGGCCCGGCACGACGGTCGCGCCGATTCCGAGGCGCTGGGCACCTGGCACTGCAATGGGCTCGTCGTGAGGGCCGCCTTCGATCGGCTCCGGGCCTTCGACACCGGGACCGGTGAGCAGCGCTGGGCCTGGGAGGTACCCGGCCGCGACGTGCTGTCGGCCATGGCCGACGAGGTGGTGGACGGTGTCGCGCTGCTGGCCCACTGGCCGGACACCTCAAACGGTCGGAAGGACGCCACCGTCACCGCCCTCGACGTGACATCGGGCAAGGAGCTCTGGTCGGCACGGCAGAACCTCGAAGGGCTCTGGCCGGGCGCCTCCGGTCTCAGGGCCGGCACCGTTGCCCTGTCCGGGGAACGGGCGATGGTCGCCACGGGAGCGGGCGTCGTCGCCCTGAACATGAGGACGGGCCGATCGGCATGGACCGTGCCGCACGGCCCAACGGACGAGGCACAGATCGGGGCCGCAGGGGATCGGCTCGTTCTCGTCACGCGGCGGGCGGGCACCACCACCGTCAGGTCGGTGGATGCCGGCGACGGCACCGTGCGCTGGGAGAAGCCGATGCCCGTCGACGGCCCCGTCGCGCGGGTACGGATCGTTGCCGCGGACCCCCTGCTGCTTGCCGTCGAGGGCGAGGGCCGTCGCGGCCCGAACTGTGTGCTGCGACTGGACGCGGACGGCAATGCCGTCGCGGAGATCTCGTCGGCCTACGACACCTCGATAGCCCCGTACGCCTCCTGGGTCCTCGCCGACGGACGACGCCGGGTCACCTGGGCCGGGGACACGCTGATCGCGTTCGTCAGGTTGTCGGGGTACGACTACCTTGCCCGTCTCGCCGGCTTCTCGCTGTCGACGGGCCGGCACCTGTGGACGTGGGACGACGGCCGGGGCATCGACGCGCTGGCCTGCCATCGTGGTCATGTGGTCGCGTTGCGCCACTACGAGGATGAGCAGGAGGGGCAGCATGTCGCTTGGCGATGCCAGGCACATGTGCTCGACCCCGCCGATGGCCATGAGGTAGCGCGGCGTCGCCTGCAGGTGACACGGGACGGGCCGTACACGATGCACCTGTCCGGCAACCGGATGCTCTGGATCAGTAAGGAGGGCAGGCCCCGCACGCCGCCGGTGAAGGCCTTTGATTGGCGCTGAGCGCGGGTGGCCGATGCTCAGCCGATTGAGACCTTCAGCAACCTCCGGAATGAAGTGATCTTGATGTGGCAAGATCCACTTTCTGAGGAGGCATGATCTGGACCCGGACGGCCGCCGGTGCACACCATCGTCCGCGCCCACCAGCAAGCGGCGGGTGCCCGCAAAATGGGGATCTGCAGGTCGAGCCGCCAGGCGGTGTCTTCACCGAGCTCGACGACCACGGGCTCGGACGCTCCCGCGGCGGGCTGACGACCGAGCTCAACCTGGCGGTGGAGCAGGCCCAGAAGCCGATGTCACTGGTGATCACGGCCGGGCAGCACGGTGACTCCCCGCAGTTCCAGGTGGTCTTGGGCCGTATCCGGGTGCCCAGGCTCGGGGCGGGCCGCCCGAGCAGCCGACCGGACAAGGATCGCGCCGACAAGGCGTACACCTCCCGCGCGAACCGCGCCTACCTGCGCAAGCGCGGTACCCGCTGCACGATCCCGGAGAAGCGCGACCAGATCGCCAACCGGTCTGGCTGCTGAGCGGGCCATCGACGAAATCGCGAGGCCACAGCCCAGCACCCGACGGGCACCGAGCGTGATCACCGCGGGGGTGAGGACGCCTTCCAGGGGGCGAACGCGTTGTTCACCGACTTCATGGTCGAACGCAGCTCAGGGAAGTGCCGCAACAGCACGCTGACCATGGTGTTGTTCTCGATCCAGTCCAGCCCGGTCTGCGTGTACACCTGAGGCGTGTAGTCCTTGGTGAGGAAACGGTCGCTGTTGAGCCGGCGGGACGCCATGAGGACGAAGATCCGGAAGGCCGTGTCGCTGAAGGCGAAACCCTTCGGCCGGGGTTCGGCGAACATGCCCACCATGAGGTCTACGCGTTCGATGTCGTCCTCGTACACCCGGCGCAGCTCCTCGGCCCAGACGGGGTTGTCCGTGAGCGAGTCGAAATCCTTCGCCGGGGGAAGATGCAGCAGGCGTCTGAATTCGTTGTACCGCGGTACGCCGAGTTCGCGGATCCTCAGGATGTCGACCGCCCCGAGGTCCATCAGCTTGCCGTCGGGGCGCTGGAACTCTTGCAGGAACTTCGGGAAGTTGTGCAGGGTCACCAGACCCGGATGGGAGGTGCCGAAGGAGTAGAAGAGATCCGGCAGGGTGTGTTTGCCGAGGATCTCATAGGCCTGCCGCCCGGCCAGCTCCCGGAACGTCGCCTCCTGCAGCAGCGAGTCGTCCGCGACCGAGCGGAAGCTCCAGTCGTCGGGGACCAGCGGATGCATCCGGTAGACGGCCACGAACTCCTCGGTCAGGGAGTAGGGGACGCCGAAGTGGTCGGTACGCCCGCCCACGATGCCGCTGAGCACCTCGCTCGAGCTGATCCGGCCGAGCAGCCGGTGCACCCGCTCACCCAGGACGCCGAACCAGTTGACGCGCATTCCAGTGACCATCGTGGGATGGCTGATGACCGCCGGAGTCCATTCGATGGTGTGAATCTTGGCGATGAGTGCCGCCGTGATCAGGCGCGCCCGCTGGAAGATCTCCTCATCCGACCAGCCGGGGTACTCGTCGCGCAGCCTGTCGCAGATGGCGTTGTGCTCCAGGATGAACAGGGTGTGCATCATGGCGAGGCCCACCCAGAACCCGGGCACGCTCGCCGGGTCCCGTTCGGGGTCGTCCGAGAACAGCGATCCGTTCCGGGGGACCTTGAGTTTGCCGTCCTCGCCCGTGCGCAGCTGTCGCTGGGAGGCCAGGTCGTCGCCGTAGAGCTGGGACGCATCCCACCAGTGCGATTTCTCGTTGATGTACGTCGGCGGCAGCCCGTCGTCACTGTCCGGGCGGGTCGGGTCGGCGAGCGTCCGCGGCACGAGCATCGGCCGGGCGGGCCAAGGGTCGTCGTCGGCCAGCTGGATGTGCCAGGAGTGATCCAGTGTGCCCTGCCCGTGGCTGACCCAGTCCCGGATCATGAACTGCAACCATGCCGCGACCAGGGCGTTGACGGACTCCGCGGGGACGAATTCGTGCCTCGTGAGGAGGGCTCGACTCACCTCACGCGGGCTCGGAGACATGATCTGCGGCTCGGTTTCGGGGAAGCTCCGCTCCGGCGGGGCGTTGCGGCCGAAGCGTGAACCGGTCATACCCATACGAGGGTTCGCCAGGTCGTTGTACGTTCCGTCGGCTGTGCGCTCGGTGAGGTGCCGCGGTTCCGGCGGCCCGATCGGTGGCAGGTTCTGCGTCGGGTAGGTGTTGGTGTCGAAGAGGTTCTTCCGGCGCAGATTGTTCCGGAGACCGATGAGGGTCAGCATGCCGAGCGGCTTCGGCAGGTTCTGCCAGCCGACCCCGTGGTCGACGGCCAGCGCCAGCCTGTTGTGCAACTGGACGAACCAGGATGCGGTTCCGGTATCGCCGGCACTGCGCGGTGTCGTGCGGCTCGCTGAGCCGTCGTGAGCTCTGCCCATTGTGGAATTCCTTCCGGCGTCCGGTGCGGGTGTTCGTGAAGGCATCGTCAGCGCGTAGCCGGACGTCAGCAGCTGCGCCGCTGGGCCAGAAAAGTGAGGGCGACGTTGACCGTCGAGATCGCCGTGGCGGCCATCGCCGGCCGCCGGGCGAGCGTCCCTTCCTGCCCGGCCCAGGCGGCTGACAGCGCATCGCTCGTATGGATGAGCGTGCCGACGCGCAGTGCCCGGTCGAGCTCGTCCGGGTTCTTGACGAAGAGCAGCTCGGCGCCCAGGACCACGGTTCGCACACCGAACATCCGCAGCGCGTAGATCAACGCCGGCCGGCTCGGGTCCGCTCCCAGCCGGCGGGCCACCACCTGGGGGGCCAGGAGCGCCGCCACGCCGTTCACCAGCCGGATGCCGGCGAGGCTGTACCGCGCGACTGTGTGGCCGTCCATGGTCAGATGCCCCTTCCCAAGCGGTAGTGCATGCCACGTATGACGCTAGGGCATGTGCCGTCGGCACGCGCGGCGACTGCTCCGCGTGGCCGAGCCGTGTCAGGTGCCGTCACCGGGGAGCCTCGTGAGGTGTACCGTTCATCGATTGCCGGAGCCCGGAGAGCCGCAGATAGATGGCACGGCGGGCACGGTTCTGGTTGCCCAGCGGCCGGTGCTCGGGCAGCGCGTGCCAAGGGTTGAAAGACAGCCGGTCGGCAAGGGCGAATTGTTGCGTCGCGTCGAAATCCTGTCTCGGGAGCCGCAGCGTGGCCACGGGGATGAACGGCGAGAGCCGTTCGGGCCAGACCACCGAGGCGTTCTCGATCGGCATCCGATGCGGATCGGTTTGCAATTGGATGAGGAAGTCGAAGGTGACGTCGCGGTCCCGCAACGTCGTGGCCAGCGCCTCCCGCAAGTAGTCGTCCGGCGGGTTCCACGGCGCCCGCGTGCGGGTTCCGTCGCGCGGAACCACGGAGTACTGCATGGCCTGGCCCTCACCGAGCAGATACGGCGTGCAGCTCCAGTACCGGGCCTCCAGCGGACTTGAGTGCGTTTTGGCGTACAACCCCTGCATCACCATGTCGCACAGGTGCGGGTCACGGGGACCCAGGAAATACAGGAGGGGCGTGCCGTCGAAGACATGCCGCTGCAGCTTGAGGTTCTCCACGACATCGGGAGTGGTGAAGGTCGGCGCGCTGATGCCCGTGAAGTCCTGGGTGCTCCGTTCGTCGTCGAGCAGCTTCTCGCCTTCGACCCCGAGCAGCTTGACGCCGATGCTGAGGACGCCGTTGTCCTTGATGTCGGGCGGGGAAAGGGGGCCCGGCCCGGCGAAGCGGACCCAGGCCCGGAAGGTGGTGGGACGGCTGAAAACACCGTGACGCAGCCGCTCGGGCAAGTCGGCGGACACGGTGAACTCCCCGCGCACGACCCCGTAGGTCTTGGTGTTCCCGGCCCGCTGCGCGCACCCCGGCGCGTACTCGCGTGTGATGAACCGGGCCATCCGACGTGCGATGTCCTCGGCGATCCCGGCCTCCTCGGGCCGGACCATCTCCTCGGCGGGACGAAGGTGCTCGTCGCGGCGGCGGACGTTGATGAGCCACTGCACCAGAGCCTGTACCGGTCGGCGCAGCAACCGGTCGAGCAGCGGGCGGATATAGGGATCGACGCGCCGTTCGTGCTGGACGCACCACAGGATCGCATTGTTGACCCGCTGCGCCGCGGTCACCGCTGCTCGCCCTTGCCGGTGGCCGAACACAGGAAGTTCAGTGCCCGCAGGCCGGGAAGGAAGAAATAGGCGCCACCTCGTACGGAGACGAACTGCGGAAGGTCGAGGTGGCGGGTGCGTAGGGGCCTTGCCTGTTCGGTGAAGGTAGAGCGGTGGTTGGAGCGGGGTGCGACGAGCGGGTCGGGGGAGTCGTAGAGCCCGTTGAAGTTCGGATTGTTCAACCAGGTGTGCTGAATGAACTCGAACTGGCGTGAGATGTTCGCGTTGAGACAGAGGAAATGCAGCCCGCGTTCACCCCCGCCCTCCGTCCCACCATCCGCGTAGGCCCGGCCCCGGCGCAGGATCCGGTGCCGTCTGCCGATCGCGATCGATTCGGCCGATCCCGGCCGGGGGTCCAGCGAGTCACGCGGGTGGGCGCGGCGGATGTGCGCCCCGAGGGGGCAGCTCAAGCCGTCCCGGTCGGTGGAGAAATAGCCGAAGTCGTTGTCCGTGGCAAGGGCCGGGTCGTCCTGCAGCGGCGCGTGGACCAGTGGTGCACCGCTGGGCCAGCGTCCCACCATGCGTGCGGCGAGCGCGTCGCGCGCGGCGGGATCGCCGCTGCCGTCGGGGCGCCTGGTCGCCTCGTCGAGGTAGCCCCAGAACGCGTCGACGTCCTGATGGAGCTGCCGGAAGACCAGATAGCTGCCGTTGTGTCCGAGATCCGCGTCGGTGCCACCGGGGCCGCGCGGCAGCAGGCCGGCGGAGTCATGCGAGAGTGGCAGTAGAGGCCGGTCCGTCAAAAGGCCGTACTCGTTGGGGTAGCCGAGGACGAACTCCCCGGCCTTGACCACCTCGTCACCGGCTGTGGCGTTGGCACGAGCGGCCGTGGCCTTGGGCATCCCCTCGATGAGCGGCTGCGAGATGCCGTCCCGGAAGCCGAAGGGTTCGCGTTCGGTCAGCTCGGCCGTTCCCAGCCGAACGAGCTCGGCGAGACCGCCCGTGGCGAGGACGACCTGGCGCACCTCGGCCTCGAGCCGTCCCAGCCCCGCCTCGTCGCGCGCGTACAGCAGGGCGAGAACGTGTACGGGAGGGGTGGCCGGGCCGCCCCATCGCCAGTACCGCGGGGCGTTCTCCCCGGTGTCGCCGAGGAAGCGACTGCGGTTGGGGTCGGTCATTCCCGAGACGAACTCTTCGGAAAAGCCGTCGGGGCTGGGGATTTCCAAACCCAGAAGCCGTATGCCGTCCGATGTGAAGGCGAGGTTCACCGCGGTGTCCGGGGGCTCCGCGCGGCCATTCGTCACCCGTGGCGTCAGCTCGCCGAGAGCGGCGCGTGCGCTCGCGGGGTTGTCGATCGTGAACATCAGGAAGCTCGCCCAGCGCAGGGTGCTGTAGCCACGGGGGATGAGGCCCTGCATGTCGTTGAGGTCCAACGTCGCCACCGTCACGTTCCCTTCCCTCAGTTCTTCTCAGATGTCCTCAGAGCAGGGCGAGCCAGGCCTCGGTCTCGGCCGGGCTGAGTGTGCCGAACAAGCCAGCGCGTATATCGGCATTGGTACGGAGGTTGTGCGCGGTCAGGGTGTCGTACGCGGAGTACCAGACGTGGGTCGGCAGCTGATGGGAGCGGAGGTAGTGCTTGAACGCCAGCTCGTCGTTGGCGCCACCCAGTACGAGCCACCGGGTGCGCGGATAGCCCAGCCCGTTGCTGAAGACGGCGTTGAGGCCCCAGGCGACCTTGTCGATGAAGTCGTCCATGTAGCTTTCCAGGCTGCCGTCGTAGTTGCTGGCGAAGATCATCCGGGGTTTGCCGTCGATGAACAGCCAGCGCGCGAAGTGGATGGTCTTGACCCCGGCGAGATTCCCCCGCTTGTAGAAGTGGCGGACTCCGTAGTCCACGACGAACAGGATCGCGGTCAGTGTGATCCGCCTGAACCGGCCGGGCTTGACCACGCCGACGGCGGTGAACGGGTTCTGTGCGACGAAGTCCTCGTAGGAGGCGAGCTCGCGCACGTGGTCGCGGTCCGGACGCTTCCGGCTGGGAACGTCACGACGTTCGTGCCATCTCACCAGCACGGCCCAGACCGGCAGAACGACCACGAGGAAGGGCGACAACGCCAGCCCCGCCAGCGGGACACCGACGAGATGAGTCGCCTGGCGGATCCGCCAGGGCAGGGCGGGCCGCGCGGGCCGCGAACGCGCCCAGGCCAGGTCCTCGCGACCGGTGACGTATTCCTGGACGGCGGCGCGTATCCGGGTGGGACTCCTCCCCGACAGTTCGGCAGCGTGCCGGTCGAGGAACTCCTCGATCGCCTCGCGCAACCGGGCCTCGTTCAGCATCTGCCGCCGCCCCCTGCCGACGGTATTGACGTAGAAGGCCGCGCACGGCACGCAACGCGACCGGAGCCAGACGATCCGCTCGCCGTCCGGAGCCCCGTCCGCCGGATATCCGTCGCAGTATCCGAACACCTTGTCCAGCTCGTCGCCCGCTGCACGCACAAGGTCGGCGAGGTGGGCGGACGGTGATATGTCCACCTCGCTCATGTAGACGACGCTGGCCGGCAGCAACGCCCCGGCGTTGTCGAAGCCTTGGGGAACAAGGAGCAGCCGCGCGAAATGGAGCCCCTCCACCTCGGCGAACCGGAAGACCTTACCCGCTCCCTTCCGGTTGGCTTCTTCGAGCACCTCCCGCACGTCATCGACCCGGGCCGGGGGCACGGTGGCCAGGACGGTGACTGCCGACTGGTGCGGCATATCCAGCACCTCCCACCTGCCTCGCGGCTGACAGGTCGTCGCCGCGGTGTGTGGCAGGACGTCTCAGGTATGTGGACCGGCGAAGTGCAGGGAGAAGTTGAGGATCCTGCGCCGCCCCCAGTAGACGATTCCCAGATAGAGATGGGGGCCGACCTGGCGGATCTCGTCACGTATCCAGTGCGCGACAAGCGAGGTGCGGGAATAGTCCAGGACGATGCATTCACCGCCGTCCAGCAGGCTCTCGTCCCGGTAGACCTTCGCGCGTATCGCCCGGATGCCGAACGGCGTGACCCTGTTGCGCAGTCCGCCGCCGTCGCGGTCGAAGACCTTCCCCTGCCATGCGAGGAGACGTGCGAGCGCGGCCACTGCCTTGGACACCCTCGCACCGCGCGCCGTAAGCACGGTGCCACGTGCCTCACCTCGAGGTGTCTCCCCCGGATGACTGGCGCGGAACAGCCGGTCGAGCTCCGGCCGCGACATGGTCAGCAGCTCGTCGACGTCCGCACCCGTGTCGTGGCTCATCGCGCACCTCCGGTCCCGTGCGTCACGCCGCCGTGTTTCGATTCGCCTTTCCCGGCATCTCAGACCCCGGCAAGGCCGGTGCGACCAGCCGGTACAACAGCCGGTCCGTCCGAGGTGCCCCACGCCACAGAGTCATCGGCGCCGACGGGCCCCGGCCCACGGTCGACCCTGTGGCCCCACGCCAACCTCTGCGAGGCCACCCATGACTGGATCCGGGGCGAGTTCGCCAAGGTTCTGATGGTCTTCTTCACGCAGATGAACAGGAGCGTGCGGGCCAGCCACATGGTGGCGGCCGGCGACGTCGAGGGACTGCCGCCGTCCTTCGCCGGACGGGCACCGCGGACCGACGCCCGGATCGCGCTGCCGGCCGGGGAGGACAACCGGTGCTTTCTCGCGGAGAGCCAACGCCACACCTTCGACTTCCTGAACCACTACCGCCCTGGCAGCGAAGCCTGCACCTCCTGCCCGGCCAAGGGCACCTGGACGTCTTCCTCGGCCGCCGCCGCGGTCACCGACATCTTTCCGCTGATCCTGGATGAGCCGGCGCGATGAGTCCCGCACCGGACCTGGCCCGGATGTTCTGGCGGCGCGGCCGTCACCCGCACCGCGCCGCCAGTGGCGCCTCGCCGGACGGCAGGCGCTCGCCGACGGCATTCCCTTCGGGCTGCCGGTGGAGTCCGCCGACACCCCCGCGCTGATGCCCGCGTTCCCCCTCGACCGGGCGGCCGCCGCCCGCCTGCTGCCCGCCGGTGAACTGCATCCGCTGACCCTGCCCGGCGGCCGGGGCCTGCTCGTCGTCACCGCGGTCGACCACGCCCGCACCGACATCGGCCGCTACATCGAGTTGTCCGTCGCCCTCGCCTGCACCCACGGCCCCCGGCCCGGGCCCCCGCTTGTGCCGGACTGCTGCGCGGCCACATCGGCACCGGCCAGTACGTCCTGGACCTCCCGGTCAGCAGCCAGGGCTCCGTCAAGGGCGGCAAGGGCGGCAAGGGCATCCGGGGCATGCCGAAGCACCGCGCCGGCCTCGACTTCTTCCGGTGGGCGAGCGGGCCGTGTGGAGCCAGTACGAGGACGACGGCCGGCTCGGCATGTACATCGAGTAAACCCGCCTGCCAGAGACCCGGCTACCGCCGAAGGTGGCCGCGATCAACTCACTACTGTGCGTTCCGGAGCATGCTGATGAAGTCCACCCTCTACCTCGAAGGCGCCGCTGGCTGGCGAGCCCGCGCCCGCTTTGATTTGTCGGGAAGGTAGGCCGGGCGCTCTCCTGGGGTGAGCTCGCGGTCGAAGGTGCGGCAGATGTGCTTGATTGCCTGGGCTGGTTCCAGGGAGGTATTGACGTCCCACAGTTGCACTGTCCCGTTGTACCTGGATGTGGCCAGGGTGCGGCTGTCGGGGCTGAACGCATCTCATACACCGCGGTGTCGTGTCCTTTGAGCGTGGTGCGTTCCTCCGACGACATTGTTTGAACCCCGTTCGAGCCGTCGTCTCCCCCGCCGGCCCGCCCGCCGGGGCGACCTGCCGCACCGCACCATCACGCAAGGTGTTGCGCGGATGCCAGGCGACGGTAGAAGGCGTCGATCGCGAGCAACTGCGCGTGGGTGCCGGCGGCCCGTACCCGCCCGGAGTCCAGCAGCAGGATCTGGTCGGCCTTGGTCACCGTCGACAGCCGGTGGGCGATCACCAGAATCGTGGTGGTGCGGCTGATGTCCGCGAGGGTCTCGTGCAGCGCGGCCTCATTGGCGGCGTCGAGCTGGGAGGTGGCCTCGTCCAGCAGCAGAAGTCCCGGGCGGCGCAGGAGGGCACGGGCGATGGCCACCCTCTGCCGTTCGCCACCGGACAGTGTGCTGCCGCGGTGGCCGATGGGTGTGTCGAGTCCGTCGGGCAGGCGCGCCACGAGGCAGTCCAGGCGGGTGCGGCGCAGGACGTCGCGCACCTGCGCCGCATCGGCATCGGGAGCGCTGAGGAGGAGGTTGTCCCGCAGGGTGCCCGACAGGATCGGGGAGTCCTGCTCGACGTACCCGATCAGGGCGCGCAGTCGGGACAGCGGGAGACGCGCGATGTCCTCCCCGTCGAGGAGGATGCGGCCACGGTCCGGTTGGTAGAAGCGTTCGAGCAGGGAGAAGACGGTGGTCTTGCCCGCTCCGGACGGGCCGACCAGGGCCGTGGTGGTCTTCGGTGGCACGGTGAACGTCACGTCCTCGTGCACGGGCGGGGCCTCGGGACCGTAGGAGAAGCGCACACCCTGGAAGACGACCCCGACCGGCCGGCGGGGTTCCGGCGTGGTGGCCGGGTCCTGGGGCGGACCGACCGGCTCGGTGTCCATGCAGTGGACCTCGCCGATACGCGCGGAGGCGGCCGCTCCGGCCTGCAACAGACCGACTGCCTCGACCAGTTGGCCCACGCGGGGGGCGAGGGCGAAGACGTAGAGGAGGAAGGCGACGAGGGTCGACACGGTGATGGCCCCGGTCGCCACGCGCGCTCCGCCCACGCCCAGTACGACGAGGAAGGACAGTTGCACGGCGACGGTGGAGGTGGTGGCCGACAGGGCCTGCCACCGGGCGGCCCGGGTGCCGGCCCGACGGGCGTCCTCGGCAGCTTGGTGCAGACCGGCCGTCTCCCGGCCCTCGGCACCGGACGCCTTGATGGTGCGCACGGCGCCCAGGGTGCGTTCGAGCAGGGAGCCCATGCGGCCGACCGCCTCCTGGGCCTGGCGGGCGGCCCGGGCGATGTGGGGGACGGCCGCGGCGACGGTCGCGCCGATCAGCGCGATGGTGACCAGCGTGATGCTCAGGAGCACCGGATCCAGCAGCGCCATGAAGGCCAGCGTCGCCACCACGACCAGCAAGCCGCTGCCCGCTGAGGCGATCGATCGGGTGGCGACCTGGCGCAGCACCGTGGTGTCGGACGTCACCCGGGAGATCAGCTCGCCCGGCTCGGTGCGGTTGAGCACGGGCAGACGCAGGCGCAGGAGGCGCTCCGACAGGCGTCGGCGCGCTGTGCAGGCGACCGACTCGGCGGTGCGCTCCAGCACGTACTGGCCCAGTGCGGCGGTCGCAGCGCCGGCGACGACCAGGGCACTGAGCAGGACCAGTGCGCCGGCCGCGGGGCGCCCGCGGTCCAGGGCGTCCACCATCTGCTTGGCCACCAGCGGCTGGGCGAGCGCCAGCAGGCTTCCCGCCAGGGACAGCGCGCTGCCCAGGAGGATGCCGGAGCGGTGCGGCCACAGGTGGGTGAGGACGTGCCAGGGTCGTGTCCGCTCGTCGCGTACGCCTGCCCCGGGGCGTGCGCCGCCTGCCTCCGGGGAGCCGCTCGGCCTGGGCTTCGGCGGTACGGAAGGCTCTTTCCCGGCCGGCACCGACTGTGTGCGGCGGTCCGTCGGCCCGGGCGCGGGCGGTCGCAGGGGAGGCTCCGCGAAGTACGAGGAGGGGGTCACCTGCGTTCAGTCCACCGTGAAGAACCGCTGGAAGTAGTCGGCCGGGGCTCCTTCGCCGACGAGGACGCCCTCGGCCTCCACCCAGGCGTGCGCGGCGAACGGCGGCTGGGTGCGCACGCCGACGCACCAGGTCGGCCACTGACCGCGCAGGCGGCACAGCAGCACGGTGGCCAGCGACCGTGCGAGGCAGCCCTGTTGCCCTCCGGCGGCCAGGCTGACGGCCAGGACCGTCTCGCGGGCACGGCCGGCCTCGGCGAGCGTCGCCGGCCGGGCGCCCTTGCGCAGCCACCGCAGTACGCTGCGGATAGCGGCCGGGGACCGGCGTGCGAGGACATGGGCGCAGACGACGACCAGCCGGGTGACCAGCCGCCGGCCGAGCGGAACCGACCTGGGGTCGTACGGGACGACTTGCGAGGTGGACACTGCTCTACCCTTTCGGAGACGACGACGGATGCGGGCCGCAGACGATGAGGGACACGGGCGGAAGCCGGGCCGGGCAGCTCTCGCGAGAACGCCGGGCGGCCTGACGGCGACGAGGCGCGTGCCGGGACGCGCCAGGACTCACCCCGTCAGCAGCCGGGCGTCGCGCAGCTCCTGCAGAATGCGGGCGATGTCCTCCTCGACCTGCTCGGCGCTCACGTCGTACTGGCCGGTGAGCGCGGTCACCGCCTGGTCGGTGGTGGTGCCGTCGAGCAGGGCGCGCACGATGACGGCGGCAGTGGGGTTCAGGGTGTAGTATTCGCCGCTGCTCTGGTCGAGCAGGGCCATCCCGTACTCGGTGTCGGCCGTCACCACGCCGGGGCGCAGGGTCATCGTCATGCGGGGATGCCTCCTGTGTCGGTTCGGGGCCGGCCCCTTCGGCCGGCGGAATTCTCCTGGGAACGCAGCCAGACCTCGCAGCCGACCGTGGCGTGCAGCAACGCGCTCTCCAGGTCCGCGGCGAGTGGTCGGCGGCACCACGCACGGACGGCCTCCACATCGATGAGTCCCAGGCCGTGCAGACGGGCGTCGTTCCACAGGGCGAGCAATGAGGAGCGGTGCTTGCGCAGCCCGGTTTCCTCTTCGAAGGCCGCGTGGGCCTTGGTGGTCCGCCGACGGCTGGCGTCGGGTACGACGCCCCGCATGGCCTCCTCGATCAGCGGCTTGTACCGCCAGGGGGTCACACGCTCCTGGGGGCGGACCGCGAGCGCCGCCTCGACCAGGAGGTCGTCGTAGTAGGGCGAGGCGAAGGTGATGCCCAGGGGCTCGGACATCTGCTGTACGTGCCGGGCGAAGCGGGCGAGGGTGCGCATCGTGGCCAGCTCGCGGTGCACACCGTGTCCGCTGCCGAGCGGCTCCGCCCGCAGGGCCTCCGTACGGATGAGGTCCCGCACGGCCTCGACGGCCCGGCCGGTGGCCCAGGGGGGCAGCCGTGGCGGGATGCCCCACTCGAAGAGGGGTACCGACATGGGCGGTTGGGGCAGCGTGAGGTCGCGGGCCACCTGGCCCAGCCAGGCCCCGTAGGAGCGGCCGTCGAGCAACTGCCGCAATGCCGTCCGGCGCGACCACCGGTGCCTCGTGACGAAGCCGCGGGTGTGCCGCAAGCCCGTACGAGGATGCCGGCGCAGCAGGCCGTGGACATGAGCGCTGGCGCCGCTGAAGAGTTCGTCCCCGCCCATCCCGCTCAAGTGCAGCGAGGAGCCACGCTCCGCGGCCCGCTCGATGATGTACATGCGCCGGTGGCGGTTGACGGAGTACAGCGACGGGGTGTCGAGCGAGTCGTCGAGTTCGTGCACGCCGTCGAAGGTCAGGGGTACGGCGGTAGCGGGCACCACGTGGTGTTCCAGCGAGTCGAGCGCCTCCGCCGTGCGCTGCGCGTAGGTGACGTCGTCGCCGAGGACATCGTGGACGGCGGCCGTGTAGGCGACGATCTTCACTCCTTGGCGGGCCGCGGTGCAGACCACCGCGGTGGAGTCCACCCCGCCCAGGTCGGCGGTGACCGGTCCGCCGCCCGCGACGCGTACGGCGACCGCGTCGGCCAGCCTGTCGCGGACCATCCGGGCACCGTCGGCCAGCGACAGCTCGGCCGGCGGCGGCGACCAGTGCCGACTCGTACGGGCGCGCCCGTCGCGGTCGAGCGTCAGGCGGTGGTCGCCGGGCACCACATCGACGCCGCGCCACACCGTCTGTGCCGTCAGGGGGTGGAGGATCCCGGGGCTGAGCAGGTGGACGGCCAGCCGGCCCTCGTCCAGCTCCGCGTCGACCAGGCCGGCCAGGACGTCGGCGCGGTCGGCCGCGACGCACGCGCCGCCCGCGCCGCGAGCCGACGCCACGAAGAGGCTGCGTACGCCGGTGACGGTGCCGAGGGCCAGGGTTTCGCCGTCGAAACTGGCGAGCAGATGGTGACTGCCGGGCCAGGTACGGGCGAGCCGCTCGGCCGCCTCGGGGGATCCGGCGCCGGCCGCACGCGCCGCTTCCCGCTTTGTCACCGCGTGCTGTCCCAGCACGCACAACCGGGTCCGTCCGCAGACCGCCGTCGTCACGCTGGCCTCCGGCCAGCACCCCAACAGCCAGGGCCGGCCCGAAGCATGCCGGATCTCCTGCACCGCACCTGAGCTGACCTGCGCGGCCAGGCCCGCGACGGCGTCGGTGTCCGGAAGGACCAGGAACCAACTCGCCCCCGGGGGCAGTGACGTACCGGTCGCCATGCACAGGCCTCTCTTGGTCGATGCGGTTCCAGCAGCGGTACGAGGGACGAGTGTGGGCGGCGCGGTACGCCGCCCACACTCCGGACCCGACGTGCCCCAGGACGTACCGTCGGTGTTCAGAGCGCCCGGGGCCGATGGGCGAGCCGGATCAAAGCAGGCTGTGGCCGCCCAGCAGGTCGGGGCTGCCCTTGCCGGCCAGTCCGGTGACCTTCTGGAAGTCGCCGACCTTGGTGAGAGTGGGACGCTCGTAGGCCATCGTCATACCCTTTCGTCGTGGGATGAACAGGACTCGTGCTGTTTCCGTACTGAGCCGACGCCCCCGGCACGATCGAGCGGGTCTCGCCGACGCAGTGCACAAAGCTAGGTGCGCGCATTTCCTCCCGGCAACGGCGCACACAAGCCATTCGGCAAGGCGCTTCCGCAGTATTCCGTGCGTGCTTCACCTGCGTGTTGCATAAGCGGCCCGAGCATCGGTGATAATCCTGAGCAATCGGGGTATGAGCGATGCCACTTTCGGCGGGCACGCGCGTTTCGAGACACGTGCGGCGGGCCACGGCGGCGCAGTTTCCGGCCGTCTCCCTGGCCTGACGTGCGGTGACGGACCGTTGGGTCGTGTCTGGAGGAAGTCGATCCGGCCAACCTGTCCCCCGCCGTCCTGGAATGCGCACTTGCATGTGTCCGGCTCACAGAAAACACGACGTACGCCTCGCCGGCCGCAGGAGAAGAACACCGCGTGCATCCGGCTGGAACACCAGATGTTCACTGCGCCCTTACGCGCCGATTACATGGAGGAAGCGGAGGGAAACGCGTACGGGGCTTCTCGAAAGGACAGAAGACCGTCTACCTCGCCGCCCCGGCCCTCGCCGTCAAAGACCTCCGCCCCAGCCTCGGCCACCGCCCCCTCGGCCCCCTCCGCCTCGCACTCGGCGACGTCCACACCTGCCCCGTCCCCGCATGGGCCGACATCGTGCAACACAAGGCGATCCCACGACGCGCGCACCGGAACCCGGAAATCGCGTGTAATCGTCGACAGGGGCAAGAGAGGTAAGCCCGCTGTGGGCGTGGTGATCACAGCCGGATCGTCGGTGCGCTGGTCGAGCCAGGCAAGACAATTCATGCCAGAGGGGAAGAGAGCCCGATGGACGGTCGATACCGGTAGGCAGTGGATCGGAACGATCCGGGCTGGGCCACGCTCTCGGGCACGGCGGAGAGGGCGTAGACAGGGTGCAGCCCCGGCGCGCCACCGGCGCACCCCTGTGTGCACTGAAGCACGGCAGAAAGCGACGGCTTCGGCGCGTACTCCCCGGTCCTGCTCGGCATCACCGACCACATCCGGGACCGGACGCGTGGCACCTGCACCGCCACACTGGCTCCGGACGCCTACTGGGTGCGCTCGGTGGCCATTGCGCCGGACGGTACCTGGCTGGTGACCGCCGGCAGCAACAGCGGCAGGCGGATCTGGGACCGAGGCAGCAGCGACCGCATCGCCATGCTGCCCCGGCAGACGCGTGGGGTGAGCTCTGTGGTGATTTCGCCGGACGGGACCTGGCTCGCCACCGTCGGCACTGACGCCACGGTGCGGAGCTGGTCCCGGCTCGACGAGCGGGTCGTCACCCTCGCACGCGCGGAAGGCCCGCTGATCGCCTGCGCGTGGGCCTCCGACAGCCGCCACCCTGGCCGGGGCCGGAGAGCGCGGGGTGTACTTCTTCGAGCTCCGCACGTGAAGCCGGCACGTGCGGAGCTGGGCCTGCCGTTCGTGCGGCGGCCGCACGAACGGCAGGTGCGGGTCAGGTGGTCTGCTTCACCCGGCCGCTCGCGAGGGGCCATTCGCGATGGAGGGCGCCCAGGGGGATGCGTTTCTGGAAGAGGGGGGTGCCGAAGACCGAGAGCTGGAGCTGAAGGTTGCCGCTCAGGTCGAAGCCGCCGTGGAGCGCCCAGGCACCGGTCAGGGCCGTGGCACCGTCCGTGGAGGCGGAGGCCTGGGCCTCGCCCTCGGCACGCAGGTACGGGGCGAAGTCGGCGGTGACGCCGGCCATGCCGTACAGGCCGACGGACGCCTCGGCCCCCAGGGCGGTCCTCGCCCGGCCGGCTGCCGTGACCGTGGCAGTCATGGGGGTGCTCGTCACGTCGGAGATGCTGACCGGGGCCCAGCCCGTGCCGGGTGTGTAGCCGCCGCCTACGCGGAAGTCGCCCTTGGTGACCTGCCGCACGTCGAGGGTGACGCGGCCGTCGGCCTCGACCTGGAGGTAGACGGTGAGGTCGAGGTTGACGACGACGGGCACGGGGCCGACCTGCACCACGGGGTCGGCGTGCAGCTTGGCGAGCGGGATGCGCTGGGATGTCCGGGCGGCCGCGCGGCCCTTCACCGCCCACTGGGCGGACCAGTCGCCGGACATGCCGAGGAACGCCGAGCCGGGTCCGGGCTTGCCCGCCTGCCCATGGGCGCTGCCGTCGTAGGAGAA
Organism: Streptomyces sp. NPDC041796; assembly: GCF_055590785.1. NCBI lineage: Bacteria > Bacillati > Actinomycetota > Actinomycetes > Kitasatosporales > Streptomycetaceae > Streptomyces > Streptomyces sp. NPDC041796. Next base: position 90,444 of record NZ_JBVJAH010000017.1, on the reverse strand, counting down.
CTCCACCTCGGGTGCCAGTTGGACGAAACCGGAGACGGATGCGGCGGCCGAGACGGGCGCGTCGTCGGCGGTGGCGAGCGAGGTGCCGACGTCGAGGCGGAGCCGGCCGACCGGAACCTTCGCCCCCTGGGGACCGAAGCGGATACCGCCGGGCTTGGCCCAGGAGAACTTCACGCCCTTCACCAAGGGTTCGACGTCGACGCTCGCCGGGTCCACGGGTATCCGGCCGTCGGCCTTGTCGTCGGCGAGCAGCGCGCTGAGCGTCGCGGGCTCGGTGGCGACCTCGGTTCCCTCGTCCGTGGTGCGCACGACCTTCGTCACCTGGACGAGGAGGCCCTCGGGGGCGCCGGGCGCCGGGGCGCTGGCGATGATGTCGCCCGTCTTGACCGGGTCTTCGGCGCCGGGCTCGGCGGACCGCCCGGGCGTCGGGGCCGGCGAGGGGGCGGACGGGGTGGCGATGACCGCGTGCCGGGTCCGCCGGTCGTAACCGGCGACCTTGAAGGTGCTCTTGCGGGTGCCGGTGCTGCCTTCGGCCGCCGGTCGTGCCACGGCGGTGGGCGTGTCCCGCGGTGCCGGTGTGACGTCGAGCCGTTCACTTCCCTCCCCCACGGCGGCCGGGGTCGCGGCCGGGGTGGCGGCGGATGCCACTCCGTCGGTGGTGGTGGCGGTGTCGGCGGGTGTGGCAGAGCATCCGCTCGCCGCAAGGGCGAGGGAGATCAGCGTGGGTACCAGGAGTTTCCTGGTGTGAGTGCGCACGGGGGTGTCCTCCGGCGATGAGCGATGTGCATGAGGGGGGTTGGCTGCTGTCACCGCATGTACCTACTTGCCAGTAACAGCAGTCGGATCATGCCATGCCCGCCGACGGGCGCAGGACTCGACCCCGGTTACCTGCCCGGGAGTTGGCCGGTCTCCTGGGCAATTGGCGGGTTGTCGACCGCCCTCCGGGCGGCACTGCTTCCAGCGCGGTGGCCACGGTGGACCGCGGCGCGCCGTACGTGCGGGCCGACCACAGCACGCCCACCGATTCCCGGCGCATGACAGCGCGGGCGGGACGTACGACAGCGCCGGCGGGACGCACTTCGGGCGCCAACACCGGATCGCCGGGCGGATTCGAGAACGCCCGGAGGGCTGGGCTACCGTGCGGCGCATGAATGCCCAGGACGAGATCGCACAGCCCCTTCTCCGATTCCGGGACGTGGTGGCGCGCGGGGCCCTGTACGGGGTTGTCGCCGTTCCCCTCCTGGGGGTCGCCTCGCTGTTCGTGGCCGACCATCACGACCGGATGACGTTCCTCGCCGTCGTCGGTGGGTTCGCCGCCTCCTTGGCCGCGGTCGGCATGGTGTTCGGTCTCCTCTTCTGGTGGACCTGCGGGGGTGACATACGGCGCTGCCGCGACTGGCGCACCGTCAAGGGCCAGACCGAGAGCGTCACCGTCGCGGCCCCGGTTGTGCTACGGCTCGGTGTGCTGGCCCTCGTGCTCTTCCCCGGCGCCGTCGGGCTGTACCACGCGGTGGACAGCGCCGGGTACGACAGCTGGCTCTACGGCAGCTGACCCCACGCAGGGGCAGCGCCGCGCTCGGCCCTCCGGCCCACGAGCGGCGCACGTACGCCCGGTGACACGGCGGTGTGGCTTCCGCCGCTACGTCGAACGTCGAAGCCGTGCCGAAAGATGGTGCTGCAGCGGCTGACCGACCGCGGAGAGGTCATGGGTGAAGTCGAGAGTGTCCTCGTCGGTCAGGACGTAGCGGCGGCGGGTGGCGTCGACCTCCTTGGCCGTGGGTGCGAGGGTCACCTCATGGGTGGTGAGGTCGACCGTGCCGTCACCCGCACGGCCGACCGAAATCTCCGCGATGCCGGTGGGCTGGGTGATCAGCGCCTCCACGCGCCCGTCGGGCTGCAGCCGCCACCAGCCGCTCTCCCGCGCCGACGGCCGCAAGGGAGCCCCGTCCGCGTCGAGCAGCCAGGCGCGCGCCTCGTAGCAGAGGAAGGGACGCCCGTCGTGGCTGAAGGTGACCTCCTGTGCGTACGTGAACTCCTTCGAGAGCGTGGGGTATCCGCCGCTCCCCCGGCCGACCCAGGTGCCCAGGAGTCCGGTCACGGGCGCGAGCAGTGCGTGTGGCGCGGGCTCTTCGTCCGGACGGAAGGCGTCGGGGTACGGGTGCGGGTACTGGTGCGGGTGCGGGTTCGAGGGCGGTTGGTCGCGGGACATGCGGTGTCCTCCTGGGTCGGGACGGTACCGGTTCGGCAGCCCAGGGCGTCGGTCCGTCCGGCGCCGTGAGCTGAACCCTTCGTACCACCGCTGTATGAAGGGAGGCCCCGAAGCGGGTGGTTGCCGGGGCACGGCGGGGCGTCTCGGCGTGGGAAATCCAGGTGCCGCGCCGGGTCGGGATCACTACGCTCGGCGTAACGCGCTGACATCGGATCTCGGCGCGCATGCCGTGAACGAGACAGCCGAGGGGAGCCCGACCATGCGTTGCCGTGGTGTTGTCGTCGCCGCTCCCCGGTCCCGGTTCGACGTGATCCTCGTGTCTCCGTCCGCCCGGCGCCGGCTGCGCGGCCGTCGCCGGTTGCCCGTGACGAGCATCTGACCTCTCCCTGTACCGGTCCTGGCAGCCGACTGTCAGGACCCACCGCGCCCCATCAGGCCATTCCAGCCTGACAGGGTGATCCGCTCAGGGACTCTTCCGGCCTTCCTCAGGCCGCGTTCGCCCGGGAATCGCGCTGCCCTGATCTCGAACACACCGAAAGGCTTCGGGCCGTGCGTACCAACCTTCCGCCGTCTGCCATCCCTTCGCTCTCCGGCGTCCGCAACCTCGGCATCCTCGCTCACGTCGACGCGGGCAAGACCACCCTCACCGAACGGATCCTGTACGTCACCGGCGCCACCCACAAGCGTGGTGAGGTCCACGAGGGGACGACCGTCACCGACTTCGACCCGCAGGAGCGTGATCGTGGCATCACGATTTTCGCCGCAGCGGTGAGCTGTACTTGGGACGGCCACCGGCTCAACCTGATCGACACGCCGGGCCACGTCGACTTCTCGGACGAGGTGGTCCGCTCGCTGCGGGTCCTCGACGGTGCCGTCGCGGTGTTCGACGCCGTCGCGGGCGTGGAGCCGCAGAGCGAGGCGGTGTGGCGTCAGGCCGACCGGCTGGCAGTGCCGCGCATCGCCTTCGTCAACAAGCTGGACCGCGCCGGTGCCGACCTCGACCGGGCGGTCGAGTCGATCCGTACGCGGCTGGGCACGGTCCCGTTGGTGGCGCAGCTGCCGATCGGGCGGGAGGCGGATTTCACCGGAGTCGTGGACCTCGTGCGCATACGCGCGTTCGTCTGGGACGCGGACCGCGACACGGCCGAGGAGGGCCCGGTGCCGGACGCACTGCGGGAAGAGGCGCACCGACGGCGCCGTCTGCTGGAGGTGACGGTGGCGGAGCTCCACCCGCTCGCGCTGGAGGAATTCTGTACGGAGTCGACGCTCTCGGCAGACACGCTCGACCTGGCACTGCGCGACCTCACGCGCGACGGCGACGGTGTGGTGGTGCTGTGTGGGTCGGCCTACCGCAACCGCGGCATCGAGCCGCTGTTGGAGGCCGTGGTGGCGTACCTGCCCTCGCCTCTCGACGTACCGGCGGTACGGGGTACGTCGGGTGGCACGGTTGAGGAGCGGGCGGCCGACCCGGAGGCACCGTTGGCCGCACTGGCCTTCAAGGTGAGTGCGACCGCGACGAGCCGACTCACCTACATGCGCGTGTACGCCGGAACGGTCCGGAGAGGAGAGGCCGTGCTGAACACGGGCGTGGGGCGCACCGAGCGGATCGGGCGGATCCTACGGGTCCAGGCCGACCGGCACGAGGAGGTGGACCGTGCGGTGGCCGGGGACATCGTCGCCGTGACCGGCCTGAAGGCCGCACGCCCGGGGACCACCCTGTGCGATCCGGCGGCGCCGCTGGCGCTCGAACCGCCCAGCACGGCCGACCCGGTCGTCTCCGTGGCGGTCGAGGCGCGGAGGAGTCCCGACACCGGCCGGCTGGCGTCCGCGCTGGCCAGGCTGGTGGAGGAAGACCCTTCTCTGGTCGTACGGACCGATCCCGAGACCGGCCAGACGGTGCTGTCGGGGATGGGTGAGCTGCATCTGGAAGTGGCGGTGGAGAAGATCCGTCGCGACCAGGGGCTCGACCTCACCCTCGGCCGTCCGCGCGTGGCCTACCGTGAGACCGTCCTCCGCGGGGTCTTGGGACTGGTGTATCGGCACGTCAAGCAGGACGGTGGCGCCGGTCAGTTCGCCCATGTGGTCCTCGATGTCGAGCCGCTGGACGCGGCGCTCGAAGGCACGGGCGCCGAGGCTGCGGACGGCGGCGACGATGGCCGGGTGAAGGGGTTCGCGTTCCGGTCGACGGTTGTCGGGGGCCGGGTTCCGCAGGAGTACGTCCGTGCGGTGGAGGCCGGTTGCCGGGACGCCCTGGACGAGGGTCCGCTCGGTGGGCACCCGGTGACCGGACTGCGGGTGACGCTGACGGACGGGGCCACCCATCCCCAGGACTCCTCGGAGATGGCGTTCCGCACCGCGGGCCGATTCGCTCTGCGAGAGGCGTTGCGTGCCGCTCAGCTCGCGCTCCTGGAGCCGGTGGCCGAGGTCACGGTCGCCGTTCCCGGCGAAGCCGTGGGCGGCGTGCTCGGGGACCTGGCGGCACGGCGCGGCCGGGTGTCGGGCTCATCGACCCGGGCCGGCACAGTGGTGATCACCGCGACCGTGCCGCTGGCCGAACTGTTCGGCTACGCGACCCGGCTGCGCAGCCGAACACACGGCCGGGGAACCTTCACCACCCGGCCGGCGGGCTACGCTCCCGTGCCGGCGGCGGTCTCCCACGCGCTGCTGACGCGGTAGACCGAGGGCCGGCCCGCCTGTTGTCAGGCGAGCCGGCTCCACCCGGAGGTGTGATTGAGGAGCTGAAGTAGAGTGATCTTCCTGCCGTCGTATCCGTTGCCCTGTACCAGTATCGGCAGCCACTTTTCGACGGTGTCGTCCAGGCTCAGTCGCCCTTCCGACTCCAGGCTGGAGCAGGACGGTCGCGACGAACGTCTTCGTGTTGCCGGCCCCGTGAGGCGGTCGGCGGCCGAACGCTCGCGGCCTGTGGCAGTGTCCGCGTAACCCACCGCGCCGAACCACGTCCCCTCGCCGTCCTGGGCCGTCCTGGCAGCCGCTCAGCGGAGTCCCCAAAGGAACGAGCGCCGCTCCTACGGCTGCGGCAAGGACCGGAGCGAGTAAGGCGGTAGTACGTGCGGCTCGCTGCTTCATACGGGTGGCGCCCAGGAATTCCGAGGAGCCGGTCGCGGCCCCGCGGGGAGAGTGACGCCGAACGCTGACCACAGGGCTGATCCTCGGGTCAACGGCGCGGAGGTGGGCACCCCCGACCGCATCGCCCACGGCCAACCCGGCCAGGTGGTTGGGGCATTGCGGATGGGGCTACCCCCCTGGATGATCGCGGTGTGTTGGTCAAGGTGGAAGCAGCGAGGCAGGCCTCGGCGGGGCCCGTGACCGTCCGGGTGAATACACGGGCGGGCACCGTCGCGGTGCTCTGGCGGGGCGACTCGCGTGATGTGGGCCGCGTGCATCATGTCGAGTGGACCGTCGACGAGGACATGGTCTGGGCAGGCAACACGACGTCTGCCGGTGCGGCCTCGCCCGCATTGGGCGAGGAAGGGGACCGGATCGTGCTTCGGGGCCGACTCGGCCTGACCGGTGACGGGGCGGCCTCCCTCCAAGTCGCCGACGCGCACATCCTCTTCGATCTCGCCGACCCACCGCCACCGGCTGCGGTCGACGGAACGTGGGTGGAGGTCCGCGTCGGACGGGACAGCGTCGGTGTGTGGCCATACCGGGTCTGACCATAGAGGTCTTCCTCCTCTGCCGGTTACCATTTTCGAGGCTCCGCAGTGGGGCCTCCGGCCTTCAGGTCCGGCATGACTTCCCCCTTGTTGTTGATGATCCGGGGGATGGTGTCACCGGGTCCGGAGGCATCGACGGACCGCTGATGAGGGGCTTGAGCACCGGTTTTACCCAGGGCAGAGCGCCGGCCCCCCGCCGGGACGAGCCCCACCCGTTCCAGGGCGCGGTTGAGCCGCGTGGTGAACCGTGAGTACCGGACAGTCAGCCGGGAGAACGGCTCGGCGAAGGTCCGGCGTAGGCAGTCCGTCGACCCACAGATGAAGCGTCGGACCTTCAGCAGAATCACGCAGCCCTGGTCAGCCAGAGGAAGGCCCTCAGCCTGCGCTGATAGCGGTCGTGGACTCGGCCCAAGAAGCGGCCTCAGTTTGGACATGAAGCGCCGCCTGCACGTCCTCTCGATACCGTTTCGACCGTGCCGAACACGGCTGTAGCCGCCTCGACCTCCACATCGGTGATCTCCTCGAACGCCAGCGGGCTCCAGAACAGGGCGTTGGTCTGCGTGACCAGCACCATCACTGCCCATCGCCGACCACAGCGGCGAACGGGCAGAACCTGAGGCAGCGTCACTTCCGGCTGTCAGCGACATGGCGTACGCCGTCTCGCGGGAGCCAGACCCTCGTAATCGACCACCGAGGTAACACTCCGCGACGGCTCCCCGAGATCTGTGCCAGAACCGAGAAGTAGGAGCACCCCTGGGCGGCGGGGCTCGATTCTGTGTGCGAAGCCAGATGGGTTCGTGGCAGGATGGCGGCATGCTGCTGATCAGAAAGGGCGATGCCGCGTAGGCGCCCGAAGGCCGTCCGCGCCGAGCGATGGCGGCCTCGCAGACACGTTGTAGTTCGGCGGATCCCTGACGTCACCGCGAGGACTCGCGCAGCTGTCCGCCGCGTCGAGGATGAGCGGATGTGGCCTGGCGCAGTTGCTGAGGCGCTCGCCCGTTTCGAGTGGGCGTTCAGGCAACCAGGCCGTTATCTGAACGCGTCTCAGGTCTGGCAGCCCGGACTGGAGATCGAGTATGCCCGAGATGATCTGGAAGAGGTCATGCTTCACCTCCCTCGCGGTGCCCGGAGCGACTCGGCCGGTTGATTGCTCGTATCGACGATGAGTTCGAGCGTCGCACTCTGCCGAACCCTGGGCCGGTGAACGCCTTCACGGTGGGCGGCTGGTGGTGGTCAAGGATCCGTGAGCGCTGAGGATGCTCACGGATCCCTGTGCGCCCAGGTCAGCTCGTGGCCAGCTGTTGTTCGGCGCGGGCTCGAGTGGTGGCGAGATGGGAGAAATCGGTTCCTGTCTCGATGATGTTGCCGCCGAAGGCAAGGCGATCGACAATCACAGCGCAGAGCCTGGGGTCTGTGAAGGTGACCAGGAAGAGAAGTTCGGCGCCGCGGCGGTCGGGTTCCACGCCGAGCTCGTCGATGCAGAGCAGGTCGACGCGGCTTTGGCGGGCGATGGTCTTGGTCAGCTGCTTCTCGTCGGCAGCTTCGACCAGCTCGTTGACCAGCTTCGTCGCCAGGACGTACTGGAACTGGGCTTCGTTCATCTCTAGGGGTTCTGGCCCAGTTCTGTGACGCAGCCACGCTCAGTGACGGCTGCGATTCTCCGGGCAGTATGTGAAGTGTCCTCAGAATAGGCCGCGGTCACGGCGGTTGGCATGACAGTTCGGGGCGTGGACGAGATGTGCCCCGTTGCAAGACCTGTTGTTCCCGTCGATCACGGACGTCGTGGTGCTGTCGGTGGACTTGAGCATTGAGATAGTGCGAGCCTCGACGCCGAAGGCACTGCGAACGGTGCTACTTGCCCGGCGTGCGAGGTCTGGACGAACCGGGTTCATGGTCCCTAACTGCGGTTTCCCGCTGATGTGTCGAGCGTCGGACAAAGCGATGTTCTTCGGCTGAGGGTCTGTCGGTTCACCTGCGGTAACCCCGGGTGCGCACGCCGGACCTGCGTCGAGCGGATAACCGGCCTGACCCGTCCGTGGTCAGGGGACCAAGCGGGTGCGCTCGACGATGGCCTCGGTCGGTCTTGCCCTGGCGGGCCGGGGGCCGGCGGTCGGCTGAGCTCCGTGCTCCGGGGGCTCCATCAGCCGGAGCACCGTTCTGCACCTTCAACGCTCTTCCCGGGCCGGAGGTGCCCGCCCCGCGTGTAGTCGGCGCTGACAAGTACGCCACCCCCAAGGGCCGCCACTTCGGCACCGTTCTCGTCGACGTCGAAACCCGTCGTCCTGTCGACCTACTGCCCGACAGGGGACCATCGAGCCTGGCGGCGTGGCTCGCCGATCGGCCCGGAGTCGAGGTCATGTGCCGGGACCGGTCGCCATTCTTCGCCGAGGGCTCAAGCGCCGGTGCTTCGCAAGTCGTCCAGGTCGCAGGCCGGTGGCATCTCTGGCACAACCTGCGCGAGACTGCCGAGCGGAGCGTTGCCCAGCACCGTCGCTGCCTCCGCGCTCTGGTCCCCATGGCCGCTGGCCCTGGACCCGATCCCGAGGCCGTTCCAGCCGCGGACTCGTCCGGTTCTCCTTGGCCGCACGAACACCGATTCGCCGATCGGACCCTGGCCCGGCACGCCGCCGTCCACGCCCTGCTGAAGGCGGGGCACAGCCGGCGCTCGGTACAGCGGCAGCTCGGGACGACCTACCGCACCGTCAAGCAGCTGACGACGTCGCAACACCAGAAGAGCTGTTCACCGGTCAGTGGCAAAACCGGCCTCTGTCCTCGACGACTACAAGCCCTGCCTGGACGACCGCTGGAACGAGAGCTGCACCAACGCCTGGAAGCTGTGGGAGGAGAACCTGCCACTCGGGGGCTGCTGCTAGCGCGGCCGCGCCCACCGGCATGACAAGCGCACTCCACCCCACCGGTAACCGCCCGGCCGCCCTCGCCTCGGACCGTCGCCGGAGGGATCCTCCGCCGTCCGGCGCCCCTCACCGAGACCGAACAACTACAGCTCAAGACCGTCCGGGCGCACTGCTCAGACGTGAGTGGAGGAACAGGCATACCCCCGGACCTTCCACACCGCAACGACCGTCATACGAGCAAGCGAGAACGTCGTCCTGTGTCACGCTCATCACCCTTGGATCGCCTTCGCCCGGACGCGTCGGGACTGGTACGGAGAGGAGTTCCTCGCCCGGCCCCCGTGGGCTCATGCTTTCACGGACGCGGGCTTCGCAGTCCTCGGTAGTGAACAACTCGCCACACCACTTTCCAAAGTGGACACCTCAGTGCTCACACAGGGCGAGTGGCGTGAGATGCGCCTTTACGGCATCACCACGTTGGGCGGAGTGCTCTTCAACGCCGGCGCGCATCTCAACCGGTGTGGCCTCCGGAGCCAATGCGACATCACGCGCGAAATGCGCGAGCCATGCGGGCAATTGCTCCGCAGTGTGCGTGCCGGGTCGGTGACCGCGCGCCGACGGCTCCGCATCCTGGGGCAGCAGGAGCAGGGATCGTTCCTCAGCCGGTCCGACTCGTTGAGCCGCGTGCCATCCGGCTGACAGGCCGGGCCGCTGTCGGAGAGGTTGCACACCCATGCGTAAGACGATGCCGGCCACACTGCTGGCCCTGGTGATGCCCGCCATCGCACTGGCGACCCCTGGGCCGGCCAGCGCAGAGATGACACGATCACCCGCCGTTGCTCTCCAGGCTGCCGTGGACCTCATCTATACCGAACCGGTCAGGGACGGGCAGCGCATCACCTGGGAGTGGACAGCTGCCAATCACGGCGACACCGCGGCCGCCGACGTCGTCGTCACCACCGAGTCACGCCCACCGTACCCGTGACGCTCACCTCACCCTGCGAGGGCACAGCTGAGAAGATCACCTGCTCCGTCGGCGAGCTGTCCCCGGGCGCGACGTTCGAAGGCAGGATCGTGGCCGAACTGCCACCCGCCCACATCGACAACGCGCAGATTGAAGGCCGGGCCACCTGGACGGACACCCCGGCAACCCCATAGGACGATTGGTAAACAGGCGGTGTTCCGACCCTTCGCTGTCCCTTACCGAGCGCGGTTGGGACTTCGCGTTGGCGGGAACGAACCCGCGGCAGCAGCAGCTCCGCAGCGCAACCGCGCGGGCGGGTCGGGGCTCGGACCGGCGCAAGTCGCGAGGTGCTGAGGCGCCCCACCCGGCACCGCGTGACGGCGGGTTCCGAGTGTCGGTGGACGGTGCGAACCCGAGCCGGGCCCCGGGGAGATGGCTGATCCCACTGAGGGGCCCGCAGTGTGTCCGGCTGAAGGTCAGCCTTCGTAGGCTCGGCGAGCCAGGTGCCGACTTCGCCGTCATTCAACAGGACCGCCTGCGTCTCGTGCACGCCGTCGTACTGGACGACGTGGGCGCGGGCCGCACGGCCCGCCGGCGAGCCACCTCGAGCCGGTGACGGCCGGGGACGTCTTCGGGTCCTCCTCGTGCCGGAACGTCTCCCCGTAGCGGGCGTGCTGCCCGACGGTGGTTGGCCTCATCGATCGCGACAATCAGGCGCGGCACTTCGTCGAGGTCGCCGTCGAGGTCGAGGCGGCACTTGAGATTGGAGACAAGGCCGACAACGGCGTCGTGGATGCCGGCGACACTGCCGCAGCGAGTCACCGCCGACAGGTCCCTGGCCAACAGATGGAAGATCCACTGGAGGCCTAGAACCTCAAGGCGCGAGCACCTTGCTACAGCAACGGGACCTTCAGGAAACGGTGATAGATCGGCGCCTGTGCACCGACGGCCGCACCGACCCATCACCAGGTCGGGGGCACCGGGGGTCTCCTGCCCCCCGAGCGTCAGCGAGCGTAAGCCGAGCACAGGTCGGCGACGAACTCCCAGGGGAAGAGCTCAGTTCAGAGGAGGCGGCGGGGCTGGTCGAGGATTTCCCGACCCTACCTCCACCTCGGCATGGACGCGTCCCGGAAGGGTCCGGTACGGACCTACGCCTCCGGATGTGGCGCGTCCCGATGGGCCACGACCCGAAGCTCGGGCGCCGCATTGCTGAGTACGGTCGACCGGTTCGAAGACCAGCGAGGCGCACCTGGTCCGGCGGGGCTACGTTCCGGGGCGGAACTCGTACAGGTACACCCCGCCCATGCCGCCCACCGCCAGGTGGCGCCGGTTCTGTGACCAGGTGCAGGCGTAGACCGGACCATCGACGCGCATCATGGTCAGGGGGCGTCCCGTCGTCGCGTCCCAGATCCGTAGCGTGCCGTCGTCGCCACCGGTCGCGAGCCATGCGCCGACCGGATCGACCGCCACCGCGCGCACGTGGCCCGAGTGGCCGGTGAGGGTGGCCACGACCTCGCCCGTGGCCCGGTCCCACACGCGTACTTCGTCGTCGTCGCCCCCTGCGGTGGCGAGCCAGGTGCCGTCGGGCGCGAACGCCATCGCCTGAACCCAGCCCGCCCTGTGACTGGTGAGGGTGGTGGTGTTCACGCCGGTGGCCGGGTCCCAGATCCGGACGGCGCCGTCGCCGTAGCCGGCGGTCGCCAGCCAGGTCCCGTCCGGCGCGATCGCCAGAGCACGCACCTGGGAGTTGGGGCTCATGACGACGGGGGCGTTCCGGCCGGTGGCCCGGTCGTGAATCCAAACGCGACGGTCGGCGGCGACGGCGAGCCGGCCGCCGTCCGGAGCGATCGCCAGCGCGTGTGCGACGCCTCCGTCGGTGGTGTGGACGACAGTGTTCCGGCCCGTCTTCATGTCCCAGATCCGTACGGTGTGGTCGCCCCCGGCGGTGGCGAGCCAGGTGTCGTCGGGAGCGATCGCCAGGGCGTGAATCCGGCCGGTGTGCCCCGCTAGGGTCCTGGTGTTCCGGCCGGTGGCGCGGTCCCAGACGCGTACGACGTTCTTGTCGTCCACGTAGCCGGTGGCCAGCCAGGTGCCGTTGCGGGCGATCGCGACCGAGTTGACCCAGCCCGCACGTTCGGTGGGAGGAGGGGCGGTGCGGTCGCCGCCGGTGTCCCAGAGGCGCACGGCGCCGTCTCCGTAACCGGTGGCGAGCCAGGTGCCGTCGGGTGCCACCGCCATCGCGTGCACCCATCCGGGGCAGCCGAGGCGGGCGGTGTTCTCACCCGTGGCCGGGTCCCAGATCCGTACCGTGCCGTCGTGCTCGTTGTTGCTGGTGGTGGTGGCCAGCCAGGTGCCGTCGGGCGCGATCACCAGGGCCACCACCCGGCCCGCCGGGTCGGTGAGGGTACGGGTGACACGGCCGGATTCCGTGTCCCAGATGCGCACCGTACCGGTGCCGCCCGTGGTGGCGAGCCAGGTGCCGTCCGGGGCGATGGTCGCCGATTCCACCCAGGGATCGCGGCCGAGCGCGGCGACGCACTTCCAGGTGGCGGTGTTCCAGATGCGTACGGTGCCGTCGTGGTGGGCAGTGGTGGCCAGCCAGGCGCCGTTGGTGGCGACCCCCACCGTGACCACGGGTCCGGCGTGGCCGGTGAGGGTGGTGGTGTTCCGTCCGGTGGCCAGGTCCCAGATCCGTACCGTGCCGTCGCCGTGGCCGACGGCGAGCCAGTCGGCGTCGGGGGCGAGCGCCACTGCGTTGGCCGGGCGTGAGGGGCCGGTGAGGGTGGTGGTGTTCCGTCCCGTGGCCGGGTCCCAGATCCGCACGGTTCCGTCACCGTGGCCGACGGCGAGCGAGGCGCCGTCCCGGGCGATCGTCACCGCGCTCACGCGGCCGGAGGGGCTCTCCAGGGTGGCGAGTCGACGGCCGGTCGTGCTGTCCCAGAGGCGTACGGTGCCGTCGTGGCCTCCGCCTGTGGCGAGCCATGCTCCTCCGGGTTCGATCGCCATGGCGGCCACCTCACCGAGGTGGCCGGTGAGGGTGCGGCGGAGCCGGGGGTCGGGCATGTCCGGCGGGGGCCAGGCATTGACCAGGACGGGGGGTCCGGGGCGGCGTTCCTGTGCGGTGACCTGATCGTGCCAGGCGGAAAGGGGCTTGAGGCGGCTGCGGAGGACCGCGCGGAGGGCGTGGGCGGGCTGGGTTGCTTCGAGCAGGTGCATGGCACGGGCCAGGTCCTGGGCCCGTGCCCGTGCGCCGGGAGCGGGAATCCGGGCGAGGTCGCTCCATGGGGCGAGGGGGCCTCGTCGGTTCAGCCGGGCCTCGACCCAGCGCAGGTCGGAGGCCACGGTCTCGGCCTCATCGCTGTGCCCGGCCGCCATCATGTGGTCAATGGTGTGATCGAGCAGGTATCCGTCCGTCAGCTCCCACCACGCGGCCCGGTGGCGGGGCCCGGGGGCACGGCGTTCGCGGGTGGGGGCAGAGTGGCCGCCACGGCGTCGAGCAGCACGTGGTGCAGCTCGGTGACGCGTTCCGGCCCGAGGTCATGGCGCAGGTAGTCGCGGATAACGTCGTGCAGGGTCAGCCGGCCTCCGTCGGCCTTGTCCATGGTCAGGAGGGACAGGTCGTGGAACGTCTTGCACAGTTGCCGTGCCCGAAGGTCATCGAGCCCGGCGGTGGCCTGCCACAGCGTGACCGCGAGAGAGACGGGTACCGCCTCGTCCGCGGTGAAGACCGCGAGTTCGGCCAGACACCGCTGACTTTGCACGGGCAGGAGTCCGGTCGCGGCTTCCACACTCGCTCGCACCAGTCGCTTGCGCTGCTCGGGATCATCGAGCAGTTTCCTTCGCAGTTCGGGGTCGTCCGGTTGGGAGAAGCCGGGGAAGTGGGCCAGATCGTCCACTGCGGCAGGCCCCTTCCCCTCCAGCTGTTCCAGCACGCCGTGAGCTGCTGCCGCGGGTTCGGCACCCGAATCGAGCTGGGTGGCGATCACACGGTTGGTCAGGCGCAGCAGCAGCGGCCAGCGACCGGTGGCCGCCAGCAATCCCCGTACCGTCTCGCCGGGAAGTGGCGGCAGCTCCCAGGTGAGCACCGTCCGTGCCTGCTCCTCGGACATTTCGTCGACGCGGATTCGCTGGACGCCGCGCGGGAGACTTTCCAGGCGACGGGTCGTCACCAGGCGCACACAGCGACTCCCGCCGGTCAGGAACGGGGCGAGCTGCTCTGTCTCCCATACGTCGTCGATCACGAGCAGGAAGCGGTGTTCGCGGTGCCGGTCCAGCAGGCGCCCCAGGTGGGCACCGGCGAGATCCGGATCACCGAAAGGGGTGGTGTCGTCGGTGATGAAGCGCGCGGCCTCGCAGACCTTCTTGGCGATGTCGGCCCTGTGGCGCACGTCCCGGCCCATGCCGAAGACGTACACCCGGTCTGGATGAGGTCATGCCCCTGGCCCGAAACGGTTGACCTGCCGGTTGTGGTTGCCGAACTGGATGGCCGTGGGTCCGTTGAACGTGTTCCCGGACACGCCGCCCTCGGCCGCCGGGCCCGGTGTGTACTCCTGGACCAACGCTCGCAGCTCGTGCACGACCAGAGTGCGTTCCTGGCCGTCCACACCCGCCAGGAGGTCCTCGAAGCGAGTCTGCCAGGCAACGGCCTGCTGCGACCGCACCTGCTCCGCGTCCTCTTGACCCACCGACTCCAACGCTGCCGCCGTCCTGCCGAGGCACTCCTCCGTACGACCCGAGTGCTCCTCTTGGCCGCGGCCGAACAACCGGCCCACCGCCTGGCGCAGCCCTGTCCAGGCTTCCGTGCCCGCGGCCTGCACGACAGCGGTGCCACCCGCCGCCGCCAGCATCGTCAGCGCTTCGTCCAACACGTCAGTACCCCCGCCGCGTTCCGTTCGGACACTCGTGTGCGGTCACCTCCCGGCAGACACCCCGAAGGTGCCGGCTGGCACGCCACCGACAACGGAGGCTACCGCCCTTTTCCACGGGGCAGGGCGTGATGGGGCGAATCGGGCACGCGCCGATCGGTTGCGCGGGGTCGGGAAAGGAGGCATGCCTTCGACGAGGCCCTCGACAGGAGGGAGCGGCATGCGGGGCCGGGCATCCGGCTCTTCAGCACCTTGGTCCGGTGCAAGTGACCTTCCGGGACGCGCCTCGGGTAGTCGGTACTGATCGTGGGCCTTGGAGCTCGCGATCGGGCTGAGTGAAGGCGGCTGCGGGGCGACGAAACGCCGGCGCGGGATGGTGCGCTACGGCGGCGGCGCGCCGCGCACGGCAGTCGGACGACCGCCCGGCGGTGAGCCCAGCCGCTACCGAGCATCACCCGCACATGGTCATCGCGCCCCCGTCGGCACCTGGCCGGTGTCCAACAACTGCCCGCGCTGGTCACGGCCGGCGGCAGACCGCCCCTGTGCCGCGGCGCAAGCCGGCGCCTGGGTGCTCGACCCACCACCTGGAGACGCCTCCTGTGGACGCACGCTCCGCCGCCGATGACATAACGGTGGCGGTCGGCAGCAGCACTGCCCGCGGCCTCTGGTGGCCGCGCCGTCAACGGTCGACAGTTGTCCTGGAGCATCACCAACCGGAACTGGCGGGCGTGGAGCCGGCAGCACCTTTCACCGGCGGCGCCGGATGAGAACAGCCTTGGGCGCTCGACGTCGGGCTGATGGAGTCTGTGCGGTTTGGCCTGATCGGCCGGTCACACCGATCTGGACGTGGCCCCCGAGCCGGCCCCGGCTGTGCACCACCACTTCGTCTCCCACGGCACCGACGGCAAAGGCAGAAACATGGATGACGAGAACGTGGCGTTCGTCATCCAGGCCCCACCGCGCCGCCTGATGCGCCTTGCCGTGAAGCCGCCCCACCTGGCCGTTCCGAGCGTCCGTACCGGCAAGGTGAAAAGTCGTCACGGTCAGTGCGACGCTGGGAATGTGGGTCGGGAGGCAGCTTGAGCCTGCCGTCCATGGCTCCATCCATGTCGCCTGATAGGAGCACCGTGAACAGCCGGAACCCCATCCCGTACTTCCGCTGGCAGCGCCACTTGCCGCGTCTCATCCAGGACCGGACCGCAGGCCTGATGATGGCCTGGGCGGCAGCCGCCGCCCTCTCGCTAAGCGTCGTCGGCGCTGTCGTTGAGCTGTCCGGCCCATCATCGGATCCGTGCCAGCGGGCCCGCGACATCGCCGACGACGCCCGCCCCGCTGACGGAAAGGTGGATTCCGGTCTGGAGCGCGAGCACATCATCGAACCGGCAGGCGAGTGGCTCGACGCCGCGAACGAATGCCTCAAGCGCGGCGGCAACCCGGGGCCCGGATTCTAGCCACCGTCCCCGCACCAGCCTTCGATACCGGCGGATCGGCAGCCAGGGGCGCTTCCACTGAGGGCACGGGGCCCATCGGCACGGGGCTGGGCTTGCGTGTTCGGTTCGAAGGCGGACCAGTTGTTCCGTTCAATGACCGGGCCGGCACAGCCCGTACCGCGTGGTCGGGCCAGAGCCCTTCCGCTGAAACCGTGACTCGGTACCGGTCGGGGCCCTGGAATCCCTGACACGAACCGCCCCATCAAGAGTCCGGATCGTAGGTGCAGGTGGCCTGGACCTCGGCGCGCTTCTCTTGGATGTTGGCCTCTTTGCGAGACGGGAGGACCACGGCTGCGGTGACCGACCAGGTCAAGGACGACGCCACGACGTACTGCGCTCACGAGTGATACCGGATGGTGGACAACAGACCGCCGAACCAACCGACCGTCCGCCTGACGGGCCCCTCCACGACCAGGGCATCGCCTCGGGTCCTTGTGTGGTGTCGACTCCCTGGCCCTGCATGGTCGCACACTGTACGCAGCGCGGGACCGTTCACCGGCCCACACACGGTCGACATCGCCCCCGAGCGGGCAGCGATCGGTGTCTGCGCACGTGCGGGCGGTCCGCCGGCCCCCGGCCGAATGGGCGGCTTGTGTTCCCGAGGTTCCCTACCTCGACGTCTGCCCCCACCCCGAACCGAGCATCACGAGCCGGTTCAGTTCCGCCAGAACCGGCGCTACGAGTGGCGCCAGACCGCCGGATCCCCTTCACCTCATGCGGCTGCTCGGCCTGAGCGACGGCGCCGCCATGCCCGACGTCACCGCCGCGCGTAGCCCGGATCGTAGTGGGCCCCACTCGACAACGGCGGCGCACCGATCCGCGGGGCCTGGACCAGTGCTCGCCGCAGGCCTTGCGTGACAGCCGGGAGCAGTCGGCGCCAGCCACGATCCTCACGGCGTGCTCTTCGACCATGGTCCGCCTCCTGAACGCTGTTCTCGCCCGGCGCCGGTCGGCAGCAGCGCCTGCTGGAGATCTTCTGCTGCGGGGCAGAAAATCTGCCGGGTCCTGCGGTGCGGTCGACCGGGCTCTGCGTCCAGGAGTGGCCGGGGGCGCCCGGCGCCGCGATGATGGGGGCAGACCGGTCGGCGCACCGGTCGTCGCGGGTCGTCCAGACGCGGTAGGCAACCTGGCGGACGTGCTGGTGCTGCAGATGTGAGGCGCTCCGCGCTTGCCGCCGCAGCCGAGGAGGCGCTGTGAACGACTACCCCCCGATCGCGGACCACGGCATCATCGGCGACCTGCAGACGGCGGCGCTGATCGCCGCCGACGGCACCGTGGACTGGTGGTGCACGCCCCGGTTCGACTCCCCCAGCGTGTTCGCCTCCCTTCTGGACAGCGACCGCGGAGGCCACTGCCGTCTCGCCGCCGATGTCGGCGACGAGGCGACCGTCCGCCAGCTCTACCTCCCCGACACCGCCGTCCTCATCACCCGCTTCATGACCCTGGACGGCGTCGGCGAAGTGGTCGACTTCATGCCGCCCGACCCGTCGACCACGCCGTCCGCCCGGCACCGGCTGATCAGGGCCGTGCGGGTGGTGCGCGGCAGCATGCCCTTCGAGCTGATCTGCCAGCCCCGCTTCGACTACGGCCGTGCCTCGCACGACCTGACGCACCTGGACGACGGATCCGTGCTGTTCCGGGGGCCCGGCACGGACCTGCACCTGCAGGTCACGGCGCCGATCGCCCTGCACACGAACGGCACCGACGTCTCCGCTCGCTTCACCCTGCGGGCCGGGGAACGCGCCGCGGTCGTCCTGACCTGCGAAACCGGCGCCACTGGCGCTCTGAGCGGCCGTCCTGGCGGTCCTGTCCCCGCCGTCGAGGCCATCCTGGACGAGTTCGAGGCGTGCACCGCGTTCTGGCTGGACTGGCTGCGCGCCTCCCGCTACCGCGGCCGCTGGCACGAGATGGTCACCCGCTCCGCCATCACCCTCAAGCTCCTCACCTACGCCCCCACCGGCGCCCCGATCGCCGCCGCCACCATGGGGCTGCCCGAACAGATCGGCGGCGAGCGCAACTGGGACTACCGCTACACCTGGGTGCGCGACGCCTCCCTGTCCGTGCGGTCCCTGATCGACCTGGGTTTCACAGCGGAGGCGAACGCCTTCCGCCGGTGGCTGCGCGACCGCCTGGACGCGGGCGGGACCGCGTCGGGCGAACCCTTGCAGATCATGTACCGGGTCGACGGCGAACCGCACCTGACCGAGGAGGTGCTGGACCACTTCGAGGGCTACCGGCGCTCCGCCCCGGTGCGGGCCGGCAACGCCGCCGCCGACCAGATCCAGCTCGACATCTACGGCGAGGCCGCCTACGCCCTCGCCCAGGCCGAGGACATCGGCGGCCTCCGCGGCTGGCAAGCCTTCGCCCGCGTCGTCGACTGGCTGGTCGACCACTGGGACCGGCCCGACGAGGGCATTTGGGAGACCCGCGGCGGCCGCCAGAACTTCACCTACAGCCGCCTGATGACCTGGGTCGCCTTCGACCGCGCGGTCAGACTCGCCACCGCCCACTCCCGTCCGGGCGACCTCACCCGCTGGCTCGGCGCACGAGACGCCGTCCTGCAGCAGATCGTCGACCGGGGCTGGAACAGCGAGCGCCGTGCCTTCGTCCAGCACTACGACACCGACGTCCTGGACGCCTCCCTGCTGCTGATGCCCAAGGTCGGCTTCCTCACCCCCACCGACCCCGACTGGCTGACCACCCTCGACGCCATGGACAGCGAACTCGTCAGCGACAGCCTCGTCTACCGCTACGACCCCTCCGCCTCCCCCGACGGCCTGCGTGGCTCCGAGGGCACCTTCAACCTGTGCTCCTTCCTGTACGTGGAGGCGCTCGCCCGGGCCGGACGCCTCACCCAGGCCCGCTACGCCTTCTCCAAGATGCTCACCTATGCCAACCACGTCGGCCTGTTCGGCGAGGAGATCGGCCCCTCCGGCGAGCAGCTCGGCAATTTCCCCCAAGCCTTCACCCACCTCGCGCTGATCGACGCCGCCATCGCCCTGGACGAGGAGCTCGACCGGGCCGAACGCGGCACCCACTGAGCATCGGCCCGTGCCGGCCGCACCACCCGTCACCTGGGCCGGGCCCGGGCTCGTCGGGCGGTGACGCGGCCGCTCGGTTGCGCCTACGGCGTGCCCAACGGTCCCTCCGCACCGGCACCTGCCGCCGGGTGGGCGCGAGGGAGCAGGGTGGCGGCTGCCAGGCCGCCCAGGCCGATGACCGCAAGGGCCGCCATCGCCGCCGCGTACGCGCCCTTGCTCAGCCCCGACACCAGGATGGTGCCCGCGACCGCCGTGCCGAGCGAGGAGCCGAGGTTGGAGACGCTGCGCGACAGGCCGGAGATCTCACCCTGCCGCTCCTCGGGGAAGCACGACTGGACCACGTTCACCGACGGCGTGAGCATCACCCCCAGCCCCAGACCGATCAGCAGCAGCCCGGGGGCGAATGCCCAGGCGCTGGGTGATCCGGCGACGAGAGCGAGGAGCACCGCGATTCCGGCGATCGTCACGGCGAAGCCGGCCATGATCAGGGTGCGCTGGGCGCGGCGGCGGGCCAGCTTCTCGGCGGCCAGGGACGAGGTGAGGATGCCGAGGGTCGCGGCGGTGAAGATGACGCCGGTCCGGATCGCGTCGTAGCCGCGGACGACCTGCAGGTAGGCGGCCACGGTGAACGAGACGCCCATCAGCATCAGCCACTGGGTGTTCTGGGTGACGAGACCCAAGGTCGAGGTGCGGTTGCGGAACAGGCTGGTCGACAGCAACGGCTCCCGCCCCGCGTGCTCCCGCCCACGCACCCAGGCAAGGAAGCCCGCCAGCACAAGCGCGCCGGCCACCAGCAGTGCCAGCGCAAGCCAGCCGTTGTTGTCCACGGCCAGAATGCCGGTGACCAGCAGGACGAGTCCCGCCGCCGACAGCACCGCCCCGACCGTGTCGAAGGGACGGGCCGGGTCGGGCGGCAGCGGGTCGTCGATCCCGCGGCTCAGCAGCACGATCACCACGATCACCAGCGCCTGGAACACGAACGCCGCACGCCAGCTGATCGCGCTGGTGATCAGCCCGCCGATCAGCGGACCGGCCGCCGCGCCGATCCCGCCCATCGCCATGATCGCGCCGAACGCCCGTGCCCTCGACGCCGTATCGGTGAACAGCAGCGTGGTCAGGATGTAGACCGGCGGGATCAGCAGCGCCGTACCCACACCCTCCAGGATCGAGTTCCCGAGGATCAGCACACCCAGCCCCGGCGCCGCCGCGCTGAGCACCGCCCCGGCCCCGTAGACCACCAGCCCTGCCAGCAGACAGCGCTTGCGCCCCCACTTGTCCGTCAGCTTGCCACCAGGGATCATCAGCGCGGCCATCACCAGCAGGAAGAGCGTGATCGCCACTTGCACACCCTGCACCGTGGTGTCCAGGTCCTCACTGATGTCGTTGATCATCACGTTCATGTTCGATCCCGCGAAGCTGCAGATGAACTGGGCCAACGCCAGCGGGGCGAGCACCCGCCGTGCCCCGACCGGGCCTCCTCCGGATCCCGCCGCTGCTGTCCCCGCCATCCCGCCACCTGCCCATCCGCCGAGTTCGATGCCCTGAGGAGCTGCGACTTCGTCCGCAAACAGCCCGGTGCTGACCGAACGCAACCGCCACCACGACCGTCGCATGGACAACCGCCGTGGGGCCGAAGGCGCGCGCTGACAGGAAGTCAGCAACGACTACCGCGGGAGGGATGGGCGGTCCTGGAGCCATTGCTGCTGGTGAGTGACTTCGGTGCGGCCGGTGAGTAACGAGCGGCGTGGCCGGTGGTGGGGCCATAGGCCGGTGGTCACCGGGATCATTCACCGGCTCAGCCCGGTGCACAAGCGATACTCGCTCGGGTCGGCTGCACGGCATCTGGGAGAGGTTGCTTCAGCGAGTCGCCTTCTCCGTATTCACCGATGGTGACGGACAGCCCCTCCTCGAGTACGAGGAGGAAGTGACCTGGGATGAGATGGACGAACGCGCCCTACCAAGACGTGGTCGTCGCATCAGGACGTTGCGAGCCGTCTGCGGCCCGCCGGCGCCACTGGGGCGGATGACAACCCGCAGTCCAGGGTCGATCTGCATGCGGCTCTGCGGTGATGCAGGACGCTCCGGGATCGGAGCCCGGACGGAGCCAGCCATGCCTCATCGACGCAGGACGACCTCCTGTCCACCAGCGGTTGGGCAGTCACCGGTCTGGGCGGCCGGGCGCGACCGGGGCGGTACTCAGGCGCGACCTCCGTGACAGCACGGCGGGCGGCGGGACCACGCGGGCCGGCGACGCAGCCACGGCCGTCTTCTCCAACGGGCGGCGGACGGGCGGCGCTGCGTGCGGCCGGGCCGTCACGCCTCGCAGCCGGGGAAACTCACGCCCCCGGTTACCGTGGCCCGCAGTTCTCTCACGAAGGTGCGCACGACAGCGGATCCGGCAAGCTGGGACGTGGTGACGTAGCCGACCTGGCGTGTCGGGCGCTCGGGGCCGAGATCGGCTATCCCGACCGAGTTCGGCGCTCCGACCAAGGAGAGCGCGGGCATGATCGCCATTCCGTGGCCCCCACTCACCAAGGAGAGCACCGCTCCGTCGTCCTCGGCCTCGACGGTCGCCGTCGGGATCCACTCCTGGGCAGCCCACCAGTCGCGGGTGTACGAGCCGCAGTTCTCGGCCCAGTCGACCAGCGGCAGCGAACGCGGAGCGGCGTGTCCCGCCGCGTGCACGAGGGCATACGGCTCCTCGAAGAGTCCTTTCGCGACCAGGTCCGGTACGAGTGGCAGGGAGCCGCCCAGCGTGGCGATGGCTATGTCGGCTTTCCCGTCGGCTACTTCGCCCGCGCTGCCGCGCCCCACCTCGCGTACGATCCGCACCCTCGGCTCGATGGCGGGATGCCGGGCGCGCAGCCGCTGGAGGACGGGGGGCAGCAGGTGGAGAGCCGCGCTGCGGAAGGCCGCGATCCGCAGCGGCCCCTCCACCACGTCGGATCGGGCCGCACCGCGCGCCTCGGCGGTCAGGATGTCCAGCATGCGCAGGATGCGGCGGGCGTACGCCACGGCCTTCTCCCCTGCGGGGGTGGGGCGGGCGCCGGAGCGGCCGCGTTCGAAGAGGACGGCACCGATTTTTTTCTCGCTGCCGCGTATCGAGTGTGAGACCGCGGACTGCGTCAGGCCGATTGTCGCGGCCGCGGCCGAGAAGCCTCCGGTGTCCGCGACCGCCACCAGGACGCGCAGTTCGTGCGGGGCGAGATCGGAGTCGGTCGTGCGGGCCACGGGGCGCTCACCTCAATGTATGAGAACTGCTCATGGAACGGGGTGTCGCATGAGCCCAACCGGCTCCCCGCCGGGCGCATTCCCGTCCTACGGTTCGATCATGAACGACACCGCGCTCACCGTGCACCAGACCTCCCGCCCTCATGGCTTTCCCACCGCCGAGCACTTCGCCTTCGTCGAGTCCACGCTTCCGGACCCCGCGGCCGGCAGTGCGCTGGTGAAAAACCTCTACTGGTCCGTCGACCCCTATCACCGCGAAATGATGGACGACGTGCCCGGCGGCTTCGCGCTCGGCGCACCGCTGGAGGGCCGCACCATCGGGCAGGTCATCGCGTCGCGCACACCCCGCCTGGCCGAGGGCGAGATCGTGTTCCACCGGAAGGGCTGGCGCACGCACGCCGTGGTCACGCCCGACGAGATCCGGCGGCTGCCCCGCTTCGACGGCGTGCCCCTGACCGCGTACCTGAGCACCCTCGGTGGAACCGGCCTGACCGCCTATGTGGGCCTCACCAGGATTGCCCGGTTGCAAAAGGGCGAGGACCTGTTCGTGTCGGCCGCGGCGGGTGGGGTCGGCACGGCCACCGGGCGGTTCGCACGACTGCTCGGTGCCGGACTACTCGTGGGCAGCACGGGCTCGGCGGCGAAGGCCGACCATCTCAGGCGGGAGGTCGGCTATGACGCGGTCTTCGACTACCACGACGGGCCCGCCGCCGACCTGCTCGACGAGGTCGCACCGGACGGCATCGACGTGTTCGTCGACAACGTCGGCGGCCAGCAACTGGCCGCCGCGGTGGGAGCGCTGCGCGAGTTCGGGCGCATCGTCCGCATCGGCACGGTCAGCCAGTACAACACCCCCGACGCGCCGCCGCCGCGCTTCAACTACGCGGACATCGTCGAGAAGAGCCTCCGTATGGAGGGGTTCCTGGTCAGCAACTACCGTGATGTGCAAGAGGAGCTGTACGAGTTCGCCGTACCGCATCTGCAAAGTGGTGAGCTCGCTCTGGACGAGACCGTGGTTGACGGGTTCGAGCGCATCGCGGACGCGTTCCTGGGAATGCTGCGCGGCCAGAACACCGGCAAGATCATCGTGCGGGACCGCACGCAAGCCGCGCACGTGAGCTGATCACCACTTCGCCTTCGCCGAAGAACCTGAGGGCGCGGAGCGGCGCCATCGGAACCACGGGGCGGGCGGCTCGGACGCGGGTGGACTGTGGCGGGGGCGGGGGCGGGTGCAGGCGCGACTGCAGAGGCGGGGTGAGACCGTGGCAGGAGCAACTGCGGACGCGGGTGGACCGTGGCGGGGGCGGCGTCGCATCCGGGGCGGATCGGGGCGCGTGACTGGCGCCGGATACCGCTGTGGCCCCCTCTGCACGGGCTCCAACACCGACACGCTGATGCCTCATCTCGACAAAAGCCCTCCGGGCGGCGGCGGGCGGCCGACCGGACGGGAGTGCGCGGGCGAGCGGCGGGCCCGAGCCGCATCCGACATTGCGGGCACAGCACAGCACCGGATCGGACGCGACGACGCAGGCCCGCCAGCAGCAAGGTGACCGCCCTGTCCCGGCGCAACAACGGGGACGACGGGCCAGGGCGGAGCCGGGGCAGCGGAACGGCGCCGATGCGGCTTCGGCACGGGGCTCGGGAGCGGGCGGGGAACCGGAGTACCTCCCGGGCGGCACGGTTGAGCTCGGCGCGGCAGCGGAACGGCGCCGGCACCGCGAGTCGTCGGTCGGCAGGGCGGAGGCCGCGACGCCGTGGGACGGCTGGAGCGGGGTCCAGCACCCGTTCGTACGGCGGCGGTGTGGCGTCAGCACGGGCTGCACGGTGCCAACGCCGGCGGCCAAGAAGGCGATCCGCTTGAGGGGCTCGGTGACACGCCGCCGACCTGCGCATGGCGGGGCGCGGGCTCCGCGTCATGACGGCACGTCATTGCCCACCGTGGATCGCGGCGTTGTCAGTGGTGGCCGATAACGTCCGGGGTGGTGGAAGGACCGTTTCCCGACAGGAGTGGACGATGACCGAGAATCTTGTGATGCCCGCGCTCAGGGTGGTGTTGACCGACGTCAACGAGCGCGTGGTGGAGGCGTGGCGTGCGGCATTCGCCGACACGCCGGCGGTCGAGATCCGCCGGGGTTCGATCCTCGACGAGGATGTCGACGCCTGGGTCACTCCCACCAACTCCCGCGGCCGGATGGACGGCGGGGTCGACGCCGTCATCAAGCGGCACCTCGGAGCGGGCATCCAACTGCGCGTGCAGCGGGCGATCCGCGACCGGTTCGCGGGGAGCCTCCCCGTGGGCAGCGCGGTCTGCGTCTCGTCCGGGGCGGCCGTCCCGCGATACCTGATATCGACGCCGACCATGGTGCAGTCCTCACAGAACGTGAGTGCCACCCTGAACGTGGCCATGGCCTGCGCCGCCGCGTTCCAGGCCATCCACCGTCAGAACCGGAAGGCCCCGGGCAGCATCCGCTCGGTGGCGCTGGTCGGCCTGGGCGCGCAGACCGGCCGGGTGCCCGCCAGGATCTGCGCCAACCTGATGTGGACCGGCTACACGCTCTTCCACGACCACTGGTTCCAGGACGACGACGAGCTGCGCTCCACGATCAGCACGCAGCTCAACGGCATCGAGAAAGCGCCGGTCACCAAGCGGGTACGCATCGTTCCACCGCACGGACAGTCCCCTGCCTCCGACCACCTCCACCCCACCGGCCACCCGGCCGGCAAGCCCCATCCCTCCGCCACGACGACCGGGAGCCCTTCCCCCATGAGCGATGCCACCTCCACCACCCCGGCCCAGCCCGACGCGAATGATCCGCTCGGCCTCACCGATCTCTTCAAGGGTGGCGGTGAACCCTGGCTTCCGCTCCTGAAGCCGGTCATCGAGGCGCAGCCGGACGCCGCCGAATTCATCGGCCAGAGCCGCAGCCCGGAAGTCGTCCCGGTGCGGGAACTGACCTTCCAGGCGCTCAAGCCCAACCCGCCGCACAAGTGGAAGGTCGTCGTCTTCGGCCAGAACCCGTACCCGCGGCCGGAAAGCGCCACGGGCATAGCGATGTTCGACAACACTTTCAACGACTGGCAGGACAGCCAGTTCGGGAGGGTCGTCAGCGTCCGCTGCATCATCAAGGCAGCAGCGATGTGGAAGTACGGCATCGCCAAGAAGACGGCCATCGCCGACGTCCGGGCCTTGCTGAAGGAGCGGGAGACGGTCCAGCCGCCGGAGTGGTTCCAGGCGATGCTCACGCAGGGTGTGCTGCTGCTGAACGCCTCGCTCACGGCCAGCGGTGACGGCGCGATGGGGACCGATCGGCACACCGCGTTCTGGCGGCCCGTCGCCGAACGGATCGTCGAGGAGATCTTCAAGGCCAAGCAGGACGCCGACGAGGAGGACCGCGGTGTCGTCTTCGCCTGGTGGGGTGCCCACGCCCGCAATCTGAAGAAGATCGTCCTCCGGCTCCAGGAGAAGTACCCCGACGTCGAGGTCCGGCACATCGATCATGCCAATCCCGCGGCCCAGGGTGACATCTTCTGCGAGGGCGACCACTTCGCCATGGTGAACGCGGCCCTCGCGTCGCTGGGCGCGGACGAGATCGACTGGCTGCCGAGCAAGGGCTGGAACGAGGAGACGGCCGGTGCCGCAGGCGGGGGCGGTGATGTCGCGGCGCGCATGGGCGCCTTCATCGCGTCGACCATGGAGCTGCACCAGCTGTACCTGGAGCGGCTCACCAGCGTCAAGGACGAGGGACTCGTACTCCCGGCGATCACCGGTGTATTCGACACACCGCTGATGGACTTCCATGACGCCCTCGCCCCGGTCACCGGCGTGCTGTCCGGGCTCCGCCGGCACATCGAGCGGTCCCACGAGTTCGGCAAGCGGCGGGCGGACGAGATGGCCGGCTGCCTGTCCGCCGACGCGATCGCCGCGCTCTACCTCTACACCTGCGAATCGGCCTTCTACCGTGAGATCAACGCCGTACTCCGGTCCCCGGACCGGACCAAGGCCGTGCCCTACCTCCCCTACCTGCGGCTGCTGTTCTCGGCAGTGTCGGGGCTGCCCGCCCAGACCCGGCCGCTGTGGCGCGGCGTGTCGCTGGACCTGCGCGCGCAGTACCCGGTCGGACGGACGGTGACCTGGTGGGGTGTCTCCTCGTGCACCTCGGAGCTGAGCGTCGCCCGGGCGTTCCTGGGCAACCGTGGCAAGCGGACACTCTTCGAGGTGACTCCCGCGCGGGCGGTGGGTATCCGCAGCTTCTCCGCCTTCACCGGAGAGGAGGAGTACATCCTCGCGCCGGGCACCCAGCTCAAGGTGACGGACATCAAGACCGAGCGCGGCGGTCTGTGCACGGTCAAGCTGACCGAGGCGGACGACGCTCCCCTCGTCTCCTGATCGATCGGGTCCGGCGTGCGTGGCCGGGGACGCCGGTCACCCGGCCGCCCCCCGTGCCACGTGCCCCTCCCCCATGCCGTTTCGCATGGATAAGCAGGCGGACCATGTGAAGACGCCGGTGGTGTGGAGTCCGGTCGGGCAGATGGCCGAGGTCTTCTCCTGGCGCGTGGCGATGCCGTGCCACGGCTTCAGGCGCTTGATGCACGGCCCGGCCGGGCTGGGGCCAGCAGCCGCCCGGCCCTGGGCCTGAACGACGACGGGAACGGATATTCGCCCCGGGCAGCCCGGAAGCGGTACGGGGACGCTCGATAGATGAGGCCGGTGGGAAGTGGGGCTGGCCAGGAGCGACGTATGACCTGTCGTCAGACCGTATGCTGCACCGGTGCAGCGGCTGCCCTACTGCTGGGACTGGTTGCCTTCTCGAACAACCAGGCCGGCAAGTCTTCCGGGAGCCGAGATGCTCACACCACCACCCGGCACCGAGCCCGGCAAGCAGTTCTGCGTCCTGACCACGCGAGCCGTCAGCGCCGGAACGAACATGGCGACCCGGAACGGCGACAACACCGTGAGGAGCGCGGCGGCGCAGGACGCCGATATGACAGCCTGACGGTACCTGAGCAAGGCAAGGGCTAGGCGGACGAGAAGGCGACGGGCAGCCCGCCCGGCACGTCAACACGAGCGGCAATCAGGTGGGGCGGAGCGACCGGCGGGCGGGTGGGCGGCACGACCACGGCGCGCAGCGCGACACAGTGGACCGTAGTGGGCCTGACGCCCCACAGAGGCACGGTCGCGGCGACCGGCCCGAGCGACGACTCAGCCGGACACGGCAGGCACGACGCGGCACCCAAACAGCAGGGGGTGAGACGGAGGGCCGACAGCAGACCGAGGAGACGACTGCCAGACGCCGCGATCAGGAGGACCCGACATCACGCCAAGGTTCGGCGGCACGCCGAGCGGATGAGCTCCTCCGCATGGACTCGACACGACTCCGGTCAGCCGTCCTGACGTAAGACTGATCCGAAAGCACCCGGAAACAGTGGTCCAGCTGCGGCGCGCCCGCGGACAGGACCGTCACTCACCTGTGCGCTCTGTTCTAAGACGAGCAGGCGCCCGGCAGGCGGGACGTGACCGACTGCTGGGCCGCCACCGGCAACGGAGCGACGGGGCCGCGCGACACGCCTCGGCGGCGGCGGTCCCCGGCCGGTGGATGCTACGACAGGTGCATGAACAACGGTCACGGGCAGTCGGCGCCACAAGAGGTGGCGCACCGGATGCCCAAGCACAGGATCCTCGCCCTGACGGACGGCGTGGTGGCGATCGCCATGACCCTGCTGGTGCTGGACATCGAGCTCCCGGACGGGCTGGGCGGCGCGGCGCTGGACGACGCCCTGGAAGACGTCCTGTCCCAGATCGGTACGTTCGTACTGAGCGCGGTTGTGATCGCGCTGTTCTGGCGGGCCCACCACGCCGCGCTAAGAGAGGCCGAGTCGGTGGACGGCCACTTGTTCTGGCTGAACGTCGTCTTCCTGGTCCTGGTCTCCCTGATGCCGTTCCCGACGCGCGTTCTGGAGGAGTACTCCTACCTGCCCCTCGGCCCGGCCCTGTACGGGGCTGTCATCGGGGCGGCAGCGCTGGTGCTGTACGCGGTGGAGCTGCACATCGCCCGTACCCACCGCCGCGCGTCCTGGCGCAGCGTCGCCCTGCCGGCGCAGGCTGTGGTGTTCCTGCTGTCGGTGGCCATCGCGTTCTGGTCGCCTCCCGCCGCCATGTACAGCTGGATCGCCGCCGTTCCCCTGTCGCTGCTGGCCCACCGTGTCTCCGCCCTGCCCGGGTCGTAGGGGTGACCCCGCGACCCGCCACCCGCGGTGCAGTCCGCGGCCGTCACGGCGGGCATGTTCGGCGGTCCCCCGCGTCAGAGGTGCCCCGCATCGTGCGGCGGGTCTCCTGCTGGGCAGTCCGGGTCGTCACCACGTCGCGCTCGCCGACCTGCACCACACCGGTGCACGGCAGCTGCTGTCGGACGCCCTGGAGCAGCTCGACTATGGCGGTGAGAACGGGACCTGGCGCAACGTCTACCTCATGGGCGTCCTGGAACTGCGCCGGGGTGCGGTGGTGACCCCCACCTCCACCATCGCGCCGCGCCCGACATGATGGCCGCACTGCGCTGGAACCTGGCCCTTCGGGTGGACGGCCCACGCAGGGAGCCGGACACCATCTGCCTCGACCTCAGCGACGGCGGATCACCAGCGCAGACGGCACCTCTCGACCACCACCGCCCGCCATCCGACCACAGATCAGGACACCCCCGGACCGGCGACCACCGTCGTCACGGCTACCGAGGCACCAGCACCGTCCGACCACAACCCCACCCCAACCTGATCGACCCAGGCCAGAACACCCGTTCCTGATCACAGAAACTGCTCCTGGCCAGAAGCGCTGCGCGAGCTGGGCGGGGAATGGGCCGGTCACCGGAGGAGGCGAGCAACGAGCAGGCCGACCTGCTGGGTGTTGGCCCTCCGCTGGAAAACGGGAGAAGCCTTGCCCTCGCCCCTGACCAAGCGATTCGGTCAGAAGGCACCGGGCCAACGGTGACGATGCCGCACCTGTCAGAGACGGCCCCAGAGGCACGGGACGGGGTCAGTGGGAGCCCTGCTAGTTTTCACGCATGGCCGACTTCACCAACAGGCGACAGATCACTTCGGTGGCACAGCTCACTCCCATCCAGGCCGAGCAGGTCGCCCTGTGCGGTGCTGCTTACGACGACGAGGACCTCCCGGCCGACCGTCGCCTCTCCCCCGATCCCGACGATGAATCCGTACTGAACTACTGCGAGCTCTGGGACGTGGTGGTCGACGGTGCGCCCGTCTACGAGGCCTGGTTCTACCAGTCGGACAGCGGGTCGATCTTTCTGGCCGGGACCACCGAGATGGTCGCCCAAATCATCCAGTGCGGCCTGGAGTGCCCGGACGAGGATCGGGAGCTGGAGCTGGGCACGGCCATGGTGCGGGCGGGCCTGCTGCCGTCAGGAGACTCGGAATTCGAGCGGTTCCGCCGAGCCGCCGACGCGACACCGTAGTCACTGGCGACGGACTAAGACTCCGGTTGGCAGACCCCAACACGGTGTGTGGCGAGCGGCACGGTGCAGCAGGCGGTGGTTGGTCCCACAACCCGTCCTCGGCGTGGCACAAAGAGGCGGCCTGAGCCTGGTGATTGCCACCAGCGCGAGGGCAAACACCGTCCGGAACGGCCCGGGACGGCACGCGGCCCGGGGCGGCACGGCCCCGGCGCGGGTGCCGGCACGGTGGCCGTACACGTTCAGTCCGGCAAGCGCCGGCGGACGGACGGCGGCACCCCGGCGGAGCCGCACGATCCTGCGCAGCGGACGAGGCGGTGACGGGCCGACCTCGGCACGCGGACGGCGGCGGCCCGTGACTGCCTCGGCGCCGGACGGCCGCGGGACGGCCACGGGGCGGAGTGGGACGGCGGCCGGCGGCCGGCGGAGCAGCAGCGGAAGGGCGACCGGACGGGCGAAGCGGCTTCCGGCCCGGGCGGTGCGACGACGACGGCCAGCGACAGAGCGGGCGCCCGGGCGCGGTAACCGGGAGCCGGCTCCTTTGCTGAAGCCAGCCGCTGAAAGCAACTGGTGACTCCCTCCCAGCGCGTCCGCTGCGGTAGGGAGCGCCTGATCGACAGGTGAGGCGGTTCCCTCCCCATCCGCCGCTGCCCGCCCCGGAAGCCGGTCATGAGTACGCCGTCCCACCACCACCGCGAGGCGCTGCGGCGCAAGGGGGTCGTCTCGGTCACCGTGTCCCAGTCGCACGGGGTCCTGGCAATCCGGACATCGGATGCCGCCCGCCTCCGCTGTCGGCGCAGTTTTCCACCCGCTTGGACGCGAGCGCCGCCAACAGGGGTGTCGGTGCCGGGAATAGGGGCATCCGGATCAGGCCGTCGCCCTTCCATCGGGACAGCGCCATGAGCGATATCAGGTCAATATCCCGTTATGTGAAACATGTCCTACTGGCCGGTAGTGCCGGGAGCTAGCTTCTGGGCCATGACCAAAGCCAAGAAGACAACAGCGGAGGCACGCCGGGTGCTGGCCGCCGCGGCCGCGGCCGTCGGTGTCGCCACAATGGTTCCGGGCACGGGCCAGGCGCACGCGGCAACGGCTCAGCGGATCATGGTCGACCGCGTGATCGACGCACCGGACGCGTCCGCGCAAGACGGGAAGTGCCTGTCGACCAAGGGCGGTTGCACCCTGCGTGCGGCAGTCATGGAGGCCAACGCACACCCGGGTTCGACGATCGCCCTCCCCGCGGGCCACTACAGCCTCAGCATCCCGCCGCTGCTCGGCCGGCCCTTCACCGACTACACCCTGGCCGATACGGCACACGGCAACCTGAAGATCTTCGCACCCACCACGATCACCGGAGCCGGGGCGGACGCCACGGTCATCGACGGGCGTGGGATCGACCGGGTGTTCACCGTCATGCGACCGGCGACGATCTCGGACCTCACCATCACCCGGGGCCGCTCAGAGCCCACGGCGTCCCTCTACAACTACTACGGCGGTGGCGCCGCGCTGAACTCCTCGCAGCTCACCATGGAGCGAGTGCGCCTCACCAGGAACACCGGCAGGATCGGCGGCGCCGTACAGAACATCCCCTTCAGCTCCTTCACCCTGCGCGACAGCCTCGTGGACCACAACGAGGCCGGCGAAGCCGGTGGCATCCGGTTCGACTCGGCGGGCCTGGTCGAACGGTCCACGATCAGTAACAACCGGGTCATCGACCCGTACGAGCCCACGCGGCCGGGCGAACTGGCGGGCTACGGCGGCGGCATCGATGTACGAGGAATCAGGGACGTCACCCTTGTGGACACCAAGGTGACCGACAACTACGCGGAGAAGGGCGGGGGCGGCATCAACATCACCCTCGGCTACACCCCCGCCCCGCCAGTACGAGTCGGCCCCGGCAGCGTCCGGTTGAAGAACTCCACCGTCACCGACAACTCCCGGCTGGAAGGCGCGGACAACTGCCGGGCCGTACTCGCGAGGTTCGTGGACCTCGGTGGCAACACCGACTCCGACGGCACCTGTGGGCTGAACTCCTGACCGCCGTCGATCGGCTTGGGGACGATCATCCCGCTCAATGCCTGGACGCACGGCCTCATGGCGTCCGATGCTTGGTGTGGGCCCGGGCGAGAGCGCTGGCGCCCACGGACGATGGCGACCACCCGTACTGTTGGTGCACGCAGCGCGTCATCCGGCCGCCCGAGGTGCCGGTGTCCACCAGGGGCGGCAGTCGGGCCCTGGGTACCGGCGCGACCTCTGACGTTCGACACCCTCAGGAGGCCCATCACCTCGTACGTCTCCCTGCGATCAGACCGCCACGGGTTCCTCGGCGACGAACTTTTCCACGATCTCCCGGGCGCGCCGGTCGAGATCGGCGTACTGCGCCTCGCGTTCAGCGCCCCCGACCGCTTCGCCGACCAGGAGGTTGCCTTCGGCGTCGACGCGCTGCGGGCGCTCCTCCGCGTCGGTGAGCAGGCCGACGGCGGAGAGGGAGAAGCCGCAGTAGTAGGCGATGCCTTCGCTCAGATTCGTTTCAAGGACGGTTTGCATCCCCTCCACGATGGGATCGCCGGAAGTGGCACCGGCCAGGCCCAGCCACAGCATGCGCTTGCCGGCGAGGCGGGGCTTGCTGCGGCCGTAGGCGAATCCGTAGTTCCATACGCGGTCGATCCATCCCTTGAGGATGGCGGGCACGCTCTGCCAGTACACCGGGAAGACGGCGACGACGACATCGGCATCGAGGATGCGCTGCATATGGGCGTGCACTTCGTCCGAATACGCCTTGTCCCTGTTGCCCCAGTCCGGCTGGTCGGAGGTGTTCATCCGCGGGTCGAACCCTTCGGCGTGCAGGTCGAGCAAGTCAATGCGGTATCCGGCGGCTTCGAGCCGGGCGGCAGCACGGCGAGCCGTGTGCGCGGTGAGGGAATCGGTGCGGTGGTGTGCAACGACCACGAGGGCTGTCCTGGCATGGGTGTCGTACTGCGTCACGGTGTCTCCCGGCTGATCTCGGTCGGTTCGATGGATCCAGTACAGCCGCGACGAGGTGGATGATCCATGGGAGAAACGCTCCAGAACATAGGAGATCGTCTACGCTGAGCTCCGTGGATCCTTTGAGTTCACTCCTGAGCGGCATCCGGGCAGAGGGCTCGGTCCTCACCCACGCCATACTGACGGCGCCCTGGACCATCCGCTTCGCCGACGACGCACCGCTCACCATGATCAGCGTGCTGCGTGGCGGGGGCACCCTGATACTGCCCGACGGCACCGAACGCGCGGTCGGCGTGGGCGACACGGCCATTGTGAACGGCCCCGCACCGTTCCATCTGGCGGACCGCCCCAGCACTCTCCACAGCCCCCATGCCGCGTACGAGATCGCCTGCTTCACCACGGACACCGAGTGCACCGCCCAGGAACTCGGCGGTATCGGATGGGGCACCGACTCGAAGGAGGCGACCGCGCTGATCGTGGGCGCCTACCGCGCGTCAGGTCACCGCCACGAGCGGCTCCTGCGTGCCCTGCCGCCCGTCTTGGTGATCAAGGAGGACATCGAGGTCTGTGCCTGGCTGGAGACGGCCGCCGTCGACGCCGCCCAACTCTCGGCCGGCTCACAGGCGCTGATGGACCGGCTTCTCGACTGGGCCCTGGTGTGCACGTTGCGCAACTGGTTCGACCGGGCCGGCGCCGACGCGCCCATCTGGTACCGGGGTCTCGCCGACCCAGTCCTCGCCCCCGCCTTGCAGGCCTTCCACGACCGGCCCGCCGAGGCCTGGACGGTGGCGTCACTGGCCGCTCGATCCGGAGTCTCCCGCGCCCTGTTCGCCAAGCGCTTCACCAAGCTGATGGGCCGTCCGCCCCTCGCTTACCTCACCGAATGCCGCATGGACGAGGCCGAGACTCTTCTGGCCGACACCGATCTCAGTATCGCCCAGATCGGAAGGTTGGTCGGCTACGCCGACGCTTTCGGTTTCAGTGCCGCGTTCAAACGCCACAAAGGCCTGAGCCCCAGCACATTCCGCGCCGCGGCGGCCTGAATTCCGGTTCGGCGAAGGAACCTGCGGGTGGGAAGCCTCGTCCCACGCGCAGAAAGTGAGACACCCGCAGGTGCTGGAGCCCTTGCCTGAGTACCCAGTTGAGGTGGTCGTCGCCCTGGTGCGCGCGTTCTGGCTGCCCACAGACGCGCCGCTTCCGCCGGCAGGCGTGCGGACTGGGGTTATCGTGGCCCACCAGCAACGGCAAGGCGCTGCTGGCCGTGCGGACCGCCGAACAGTTCGACGCCGGCCGCATACCTGGTCCTGATTCCCTCGCTCGTGGTGAGCAACGGGTCCGTCCGCTGGAGCGTGGCAGCCGCGGCGAAGGACGGTGAGCCTTGGGGGTAGCCCCCTCTGACGGCGGTACGCCGTGATACCGCAGCACGGCCAAGTGGGCCCAGGATCAGCACCGCGCCCACTCTCTTACACAAGGGCAATGGCCGAACCGGCCGAGAGGGACAGCTTGGTGGCATGGAGGAGTTGCAGGCAGACGTAGGACTCGATGCCGTAGCGCTGCCAGCCGCCGGCGACCGGCATCCCGGCTTCGGCCGCGTCCCAGACCTCGTCGGAGTGCGGGTGAAGGTCTTCGGGCAGACCGAGAGCCTGAGCGAGACGGCGGGTCTCGGCGAGCAGCCGTACCGAGGAGCCCATGTAGCCACCCGGGGCGGCTTTGTCGACGATGACGTGAGGGAAGTCGACGGGGACGTAGTAGCCCTCGCAGTCGGAGTGGTGGATCAGGTGGTCGAACGGGCCCGGCCGGTCCCTGTCCGGCACGGTTCGATACACCTCCCGCAGGAGCGGATCGTCGGTGGCGCGCGAACCGTCGAGCGGCAAAGGTTCAGGAAGCCGCCCGTCGGCCGCCAGGTGGACGGCGAGGCGCCGAACGGTGTGCAGCCCGGCGTAGCCCACATCTCGAACTCGGTCTCCCGTGCGTCGACCCGGTCCGGCTCGGTCCACGAGGGCGCTCCGGCCCGCTCCAGCAGCTTGCCGAGCGCGGCGAAGTCGGCGCCGAGCGCCTCCGCGTACTCTTCCTCGGCATCGGTCAGCACGCCGACGACCATGTTCAGCCCCATGCCGCAGATCCTGCCAGCAGCCACTGACAACGCACCTGATCACGAAAACCCACGTCGCTGTTCGACGCCGCCGGGTCACGCGTGTGCACGGGAAGGGTGGCCCCTGCGGGAGAGCGCCGACATCTCGGTGTTGAACTTTCCCGGAACGGAACGGCAACCGTGCCGCTCTCGCTGCTCCCCGTGTGCGCCCGATGGCGCGCTGCCCGTTGCCGGCCTTCACGGCTGTCAGCTGAAGATGTCCAGGACATCCAGCCGGGAGCCGGCGGCGGCGGAGCGAACCCGCAGCGGGCGCGGCTCCGGGTAGGTTTCCGCTGCGGCCCTCGCGCGGACGATGTCGGGCCCGCCGCACGCCGCGACCGCGAAGGCGCCGAAAACCTTGGCGAACGCGGCCGGGTCGCGAAACTCCATGCCGAGCGCCTGGCCGTCCCACAGCGGCACCCACACCACCCGGTCGGACCGTGACCATGCCCCCACCGGCTGGTCGTCCGCGGTTGACCGCCCCTCCAGCCACAGCCGCGCCACGTGCAGCAGGTTCACCTTCTCTATCGGCAGCCGCCTACGGCGTACCCGCAGTTCACGCGTGGTCAGCTCGATACGCTGGTCCTTCTTCGGGTACCAGAAGACGCCGATCCCGAAAGGCGCCCACAGCAGGATCCCGATCATCGGCCAGACCACAGCGTGGCCCCACGACCGGAGCAGCCCGCCGTCCACCAGGGACAGGGCCCCGAAGACCACAACCCACTTCGCCGTCATCCGCCAGAACCCACTGCTCTGCCGGTACAGGACCTGCCGCTTCCCCGTTGTCGTCATGCCCGCACGCTATCCGCCGCCCCGGAGCTCACTGTAGGCGCCCTCCGCCACCGCGGGGCAGGCGGCTCATCGAAGCCACCCGTCGAGCCTGCACGCGGCATTGACCACGGCGCCCGCGGGACACCGAGCAGGCGCACTCGTGCTTGTCGCGAAGGGCGGGCCGGCTGCTCAAGCGGGAGACAGGTGCGTCTGGCGCAGGCCTCAGGCCGCCTTCCTCCAGACGCTCATGCCCAGTTGCAGGAAGGCGGCTTCTCGTAGGGCCGTCTGCTTGACCTGGATCGCGAGGACCGCGATGTCGCCGGAGGCGTTCTTGACGCAGAGCTGGGTGCCGACGTCCGCCGCCGCGAGCGACCAGGTGCGGTATGCGGAGCCGGTGGCGCCGCTGAGGAGGTGACGGCAGGTGTCGAGGGAGGCAGCCTTTCCGTTGAACAGCTGCACGAACACGCTGGTGTCACTCTGCAGCGCGCAGTCGACGTCGTCCTCGCAGTCGAGGCGGATGTCGCCCGTGCGGTCCTCGCGCAGCATCGGCTTGGTGAGACTCAGGGAGTTCTTCTCGTTCAGCCACACGGGGGACTCCACGACGGCTCCCGGCGCCGGGGACGTGTTCGGGGCGGGCTGCGACCCCCGGGGGGAGCCACCTGCGGCCGGCAGGGGGCCTGACGGCGGCGCCGTGGACCGTGCGGACTTCGTCGCGCCGGGTGTCGAAGCGGGCGTGTCCGCGGCCCGCTCGCCGAGGCCGAACCGGTCTCCGGCGAGCCATGTCAGTCCGGTGAGCACCAGAGTGCCCGCCGTCACGGCCGCGGCCGTGATCAGCACGGTACGCCGTCCCGGCACACGCCGCCGGGCGGGCTTCAGCATCCGCGTCGCGGCCGCGGTCGACGGAGCCACGGGGGTGCGTACCGGGTCGGGAACGGTCGCCTCGGGTCCCGTGATCTCGCGCCACACGGCCGGCCCGGTGCTCGCGTCGGCCTCGGTGTCCAGTTGCCGCCGGCACCACTCGACAACCTCCGCCGGCGTGGGACGCGCTCCTGGATCAAGCGCCAGGCACCGGGCGATCAGCGGCCGCAGCGGCTCGGGCAGCCGGGACAGGTCGGGTTCCTCGTGCACGATCCGGTACAGCACGACGGGCGCGATGCCGTCCCCGTACAGCGGTTCACCCAGCGCCGCGAAGGCCGCCGTCTGGGCCAGTGCGAAGACGTCGGTCGCCGGGGTGATCGCACCGGCGGTCGCCTGCTCGGGGGCCATGAAGTGGGGTGTACCGACGGTGGTACCGGTGGCGGTGTGCGAGGAGAGGTCGGCGGCGATCGAGATGCCGAAGTCGATCACGCGCGGACCGTCGGCGGCCAGCAGCACATTGGACGGCTTGAGGTCCCGGTGCACGATTCCCGCGGCGTGGATCGCCTGGAGCGCCTCGGCCACGCCTGCCATCAGCCACAACACGGCGGACACCGGCAGTGGGCCACTGCGGGCGACGGCCTCCGTGAGGGAGGGCCCGGGCACGTACACCGTGGCGAGCCAAGGGGGTACGCCGTCGGTGTCGGCGTCGACGAGTTCCGCGGTGTAGGCGCCCCTGACGCGGCGGGCGGCCTCCACCTCCCGGCCGAACCGCCGCCGGAAGGCCGGGTCGTCGGCCAGTTCCGGCCGTACCACCTTGATCGCCACCGGGCGGCCGCCCTGGGTGTGCGACAGGTACACCCGGCCCATGCCCCCCGCGCCGAGCCGGGCCGCGAGGCGGTAACCGGCCACGACGGGTGGGTCATCCGCCTGGAGCGGCTGAAACACCTCGGTGGTGCTGCTCATCGGACTGTCGTCCCCCTGATCCCCTACCGGCCGACGGGCCGGCCCGGGACGGCAGCCTAAACGGAATGAATGGACCGCGCTGACCCGGGAGCCCCTCCGTCACCCCACGAGGCATCGGACCCAGCCGCGCCATCGGCACCGACTGGACCAGCCCGCCGACCAGGCGGCGTCCTTCGGTCAACCGCCGGCCGCCTGACGGCCACGTTCTACCGCCGACCGCCTGACGGCCACGTTCTACCGCCGTCGGCGTTGCCGACCGGCGCTTGCCCTGCCCCTCGGCCCGACGGCGAACTGATGCCACCGCTCCAGCCGCGTTGCATGCCTATGTGCGGAGCTGTACGCGGTCCCGCTCAGTCGGGGCCGGCGCAACAACCGGAAGGGCTCCTGCTCGGGGACGGCGCCGCGACTGCGACCGCGCATCGTGCGGCTCTGCCGCTCCACCGCCTCCGCAATCGGTCAGGTGGACCGGCCCGGGACGGCGGTGCGACCTCGCGGTGTGCCTGGAGGGCACAGCGGTCCCCTCGCACGCCGTCCGCCCGGGCTTCACCGGTCCGGCGGGGGCGGGCCCGGGCCCGGGTTCGGTGCGGCGTCGGCCGGCTCGGAGACCGGCACGGCGCCGGGGGGAGGATCCGCAGGGCACGCGCGACAGCCCGGCCCGCCGCCTTGTTGGCGACCGCGGTGACCCGGGTGTGTTCCGAGTGGGTTTCGTCGCCCGGGCTGACTGCTTCAGGCATGCGGTGGGCCGGCCGACGACCGGATCGAAGCCGACGGCGGCGACGTGCCTGGTGAGCTCAGGGGCGATGCCCGTCCACCGCTCAGGCAGCGTGGCGCCGAGGGGTGCTCGAAGCCGCCGGCACCGCTGCCGTCGCGATCCTGCGAGGGAGCCCCGGCCAGTGGGTGAGGCGGGACACCGCAAGGTTTCTCCCACGAGCCGCGTCTGTCCCGACGGCGCTCCCGGAACCGGCGACCTGGCGACCGGCCCCGGTACGGATGCATCGGAAGCCGGGTCGCCGGAAGGTCCGGTGGGTCGTCAGGCGCGGCAGCGCAGCATTTCCAGCGGGGGGTTGGCGTGGAGGTCCGCCCAGTGGTCCTCGCCGAACTCACGTACGCCGGCCTGGGACACCTCCACCGGGACCCAGGTCAGCTCGCTGAATCCGGCCGCCTTCAGGCAGCGCTCGTAGACCTCACGGCGCGGACGGTTGGCGATGAACGAGACGGGTGGGTCGAGCAGAGCCGTGGTGCGGACCTGCGGTCCGGTCTCGGCCTCCTCGCCGGTGAGCTCGCTGCGGAAACCGTACTTCTCCGGAGACGGCCCGTCGAAGCGGAAGTCCGGCGACTGGTTGAGCAGGAACAACTCGGCGCCGGGCTTCAGGCTTTGGTGGATGTTGCGGCACATCAGCTCAGTAGTGGCGATGTCCGGTGCGTAGCTGAGCAGCTGGACCGCCAGGCCCACGTCGAAGGGCTGCTCGAAGGCCCGCAGCGTGGACACGTCGCCGACCTCGTAACGCACGCCCAGCGGGTCGTGCTCCTCCAGCTTCTGCGCCACGGCGACCATCTCGCCGGAGATGTCGATTCCGAGCACGTCCGTGGCGCCCCGTCGCTTGAACTCCCGGCTGTAGAAACCGGTGCCGGAGGCCAGGTCGAGGACCGACTTGCCGCTCACGTCCCCGACCAGGGACCAGGAAGCTGGGCACCACCGCGTACTGCTCCAGAGGCAGGGCCTTGAACCCCTCGTACGCCTCACCGATCTCGTCATACTGTTGCTGCGCGCTCATCGCGTCGTCCTCCCCGCGTGTTTCACCATGTCACCGGCTCCGGCCGCCCGCGATCGGGACGGTTCGCCGCCTGTGGCTGGCAGTCTCTCCCAACCTGGTTGACCGTCAGGCTTGGCGGAAGACACGAAAATATGGACGTCGTCCCGGGTTCCCGCACAGGCGGGTGTCCCCGGTCCGCCGGCCTGCACCCCGGCCCAATCGAACGCACCCGCACCCGCCGGGCAGTCACAGGGAGGCCATGCCCCGGTCCGCTCTGGCCGCCCGCGATCTGCTGGGGAGAGATTCCAGCGGCACCAGTGCCAGTCCCCGGGGCTGGGGGCAGGCGCCCGCCGCGACGCAGCCCCTGTGGCGCGCTGAAGTCGGCCGAGGCCAAGGCCGCGGGGGCCTGGCTCTGTGGGCGCGCGGGACCGGAGCCACAGCGGTTCCTCACCCCCGGGGGGTGGGGTGGGCTCGGAGGGCACCGCCAGGGTCAGCAGGTGCTTGGTGCGCTCCTGTCGGCGAAGCGGTCCACGAGCCAGGGCAGGCCCTCGGTGCTGGTGGCTTCGGTCACTGCGATGTGCCCCGGGACGAGGTTGCCGGCGAACTTCACCGTCGCGTCCCGGCTGCACCATTCGGCGGCCAGGTTCTTGCCGACCTGCTGGGGGACGACATCGTCCAGGGCACCGTGGGAGAGCAGGACGGGAACCGCGGGCTTGCGCCTGCCGAGCTGCTGTTCCGCCACGATCGTGGCCCACGGGGCGCGCCCCAGGCGCTCGGTCAGGGGGCGCCCGTCCACCGTCAGGAAACGTGAGTGCAGGAAGGGGTACTTGGCGAGGGCCTGTGTGGTGCACAGGTTGTCCCACAGGTCGTTCGTCACGCGCTTGCCGTGGGCGTTCAGGTACGGATCGATGTCGATGCCGTACGCGGTGGCAAGGCCGGACAGGATGTAGTTGAAGAACGCCCCGTAGGCCGAGCCGTCCATGCTGTCGGCCACCTTGTTCAGGTCTGCGGGCGGTGCGCCGACGACGGCGAGGGGGCGCACTTGTCCGCCAGGCCTTGGGTGCCGGGGGCGAAGGCGATGGTGGGGCGCCGGCCGTGAGGGGATGTCCGGGGGATTCAGTACGGTGCCGGTGACGGCGATGGTCCGAAGGCGAGCACGGCGGAGGCCGCGGCGGTGAACGCTGCCACAGCACGCCCGCCCAGGGCGCGACGACAAGCCATGAGGGCTCCTCGGTCAGGGAAGCGGGAACAGAACACTCACGCAGTCGTGGGGGCGCGGCCCCTGTTGTTGTGCCATGGGGCCGCACGGGTCGCCTGGTGCGGGTCAGTGCACCGCGTTGTGGAACGCGTTGTGGAACGCGTTGTGGAACGCGTTGGGATTGCCGCCGCCGGAGTGGCTGTACGTTCCGACGGTGACGCCCTTGCCGCTCGTACGGGTGCCCGGAATGGCCCGGAGCGTCGAACCGGGGGTGTCGCGGGGAGTGGCGATGACGATCACCCGGGACAGATCGACATCACGGTTGTCGGCCTCGACGCGGTACACATGGCTCGATCGAGGCGGTGACCGCTCTCACCACGTGGAGTGCAGGACCGTGCCATCGGTGTTGACCAAGGCGCCGACCTGTACGTACGGCACTTGGGAGACGCTGCCGTCGCGGAGCCACGACGGCCGCCCCGGTCGGCACCGTCGCCGCCACGGCGAGGCCCGCGCCGGTCAGTGCTATGAGGCGGGTCCTCTTGACCTGGAACATGCACTCCTCTTCCACTCGAGATGCGGCCACCTCCCGGGGCGCCACACAAAAACGCTATGGCGCCTTTCAGTGACATCCCGAACTTTCCGCGGTAAACCACTGGTTGGAAGGGTGCGGAAGCTCATGCGGTGCGATCCCGGTGACACCACCGCACGCCGGATTGGGCCTGCTGTACACCAACTACCGGTGACGACACATCAGATCTGCGAGAGATCCCGGGCCGCCTGTGGGTTCCGCCTCCCTTGCCCTGGTCCTCGCGGCCGCCTCCGCGTGGGTGCGGCGCACTGCAGCTGTGATGCGCGCGTGCGGGCACCGGCACGCGCACCGGTGCGTCGGACCGGTCGTGGCCCGGCAGGTCAAGGCGGTCCGTCCGCCTCCGAGGGCATTCGGACCGGCCGGTCCGAAGGTCTTGTCCGGCGGATCATGCCTGTGCCGCGGCGCCCGGGCCTGCATCGGACCATCGCTCACCAGCACGCACCAAGCACCGCCCCGCGAAGACGGTCCGATGCGCTGGACGGCCCGCCCCCAGGGAACTTTCGTACAAGACAAGGCGATCGAAGTCGGCGACGGTAGAGGCATGCGCAGACACGAAGTGGGGACCAACCCCTTGGACCGCGATGCCGAGAAGGGCTGGGAGGTAGCCCACCCTCTCGGCGGCACATCCCTCGACGGCGTCCGGATGGCCGGATTCCGTGATCGCCTCGCCGCCGGGCTTGATATGCGGGTGCTCCCCCAGCCGGCCGTGATCGTCGTCATCGGGCTCGGGGGAAATCCGCTCACGATGGAGACTGCCACGGGGCACCAGCCCATGAGGAGCCTTGTTGCCTCGTTGTCGCCCGGCCCGGCCCGCATCCGTGGCGAGCGCGTCGAGTGCGTCGAAGTGTGCTTGTCACCCCGGGCCGCCTATGCGCTGCTGGGCGTGTCCCCGCACGAACTGGACGGATCTGTCACCGGTCTCGAGGACCTGTGGGGGCGGTCCGAGCGACTCCTCCGCGAGCAGTTGACCGACGCCACGACGTGGCAGGAACGCCTCGCGCTGACAGACGAGTTCCTGACGAAGCGGGCTGCGGGAGCACCGTCGATGTCGCCCGAGGTCGCCGCCGCCTGGGACGCCATCGTGGCCCGTCGAGGCAGGATACGGGTCGGGGACCTCGCCGCTTCCTGCGGATGGAGCCGCAAGCGGCTGTGGTCCAGGTTCAGTGCCCAGATCGGCCTCACCCCCAAGCGTGCTGCCATGCTGGTCCGCTTCGACCACGCTGCCCGAGCACTCCGCGCGGGCGAGAGCGCCAGCGACGTCGCCCTGGCGTGCGGGTACGCCGACCAGCCCCATCTCCATCGCGACGTACTGGCCCTCGCCGGGTGCACGCCGGGCGCTCTGGCCGGCAGGGCTCCGTCCACCGGCTGACCCGTGCCCGCATCAAGGAGACCGGCTACGCACGCGTGCCCACGCCGGTTCGTGCACGTACCACCCTACGAAGGAAGGAAACCACCTGTGGTGAACACCGATGTCCGAGCAGCAGGCATGGCTGACCGCGATCTGATCGTCCGGCTCGCGTTCGGGAGCATGGCCGCGCAAACCCTGCGTGCAGCGGTCCGATTGAGGGTGCTGGAGCTGGTGGGCGATACGCCACGCCGGGCCGCCGATGTGGCCGTCGACGCCGGTGCCGAACCCCAGCCCATGACGCGGCTGCTGCGCGCCCTGGCCGGTCTCGGCCTGCTGCGGGAACACGCCCCCGATTCCTTCTCGGTGACACCTGCGGGCGCACTCCTCGACCCCGGCCGCCCCGACTCGCTCGCGTCGTTCGTGGGGATGTTCACCGAGCCGGCGATAGTACGCGCCTGGGAGCACCTGGACGGCAGTGTCCGCACCGGCGAGGTCGCGTTCGACACCGTCTTCGGCACGGACTTCTTCAGCCACCTCGCCCAGCACCCCCAGTTGTCGGAGGCGTTCAATGTGGCGATGAGCCAAGCCGTCTCGGAGACCGCCGCCGCGCTGCCGTGCGCCTTCGACTTCGGCCGGTTCACCACGGTCACGGACGTCGGTGGGGGCGACGGGACCCTTCTGGCCGCCGTGCTGGCCGCGCACCCGGGCCTCACCGGTGTGGTCTTCGACACGGCGGAGGGTCTGGCCGAGGCTCCGAAGACGATGGAACGGCACGGGGTGGAGGGGCGCTGCTCCCTGATCGCCGGGGACTTCTTCCGTTCGGTCCCGGAGGGCTCGGATCTCTATCTGATGAAGAGCGTTCTGCACGACTGGACGGACGACCAGGCGGTCACGATCCTCAGCCACTGCCGCGAGGTGCTGCCACCTGGCGGTCTCGTCCTGATCGTGGAGCCCGTGCTTCCGGAAGTCGTCGACATCAGTGCGAAAGCCGACGTCATCGACGGCGGGGTCACCTATTTGAGCGACCTCAACATGATGGTGAACCTGGGCGGCAGAGAGCGCACCCGCAAGGACTTCGAGGAAGTGTGCCGACGCGCGGGACTGTCCCTCGCCTCGGTCACTCCGCTCACGGAGGCCACACCGTTCTCCCTCATCGAGGCGGTGGCCGGCTGACGGCAGGCCGCGTGCCGGCAGGCCCCTGAGGCACCGTCTCGCCCGGGCCGTTCCTAGGGCGTGGTCCAACGCCACTCGAACGGCACAGCGAGCATCGTCAGCCGGTCCACCAGTTCCCGCTCCGCCCCGCGCGCGGCCAGCCGGGCCGC
The DNA here is from genome assembly GCF_055590785.1 of Streptomyces sp. NPDC041796. Lineage (NCBI taxonomy): Bacteria > Bacillati > Actinomycetota > Actinomycetes > Kitasatosporales > Streptomycetaceae > Streptomyces > Streptomyces sp. NPDC041796. The sequence continues at coordinate 46,736 of NZ_JBVJAH010000017.1, read as the reverse complement.
GGCGTGGCGGGCGAGCCAGGCACTCAGTTCCTGTACGAGCGCCATCTCGTCGTCGTCCCAGTGCAGGTCGTACGAGGGGTACTCGTCCCTCTCCAGGTCGTCGACCCACGCCGACGCGGCGTCGAGAAGGTGCCGGTCGGGGACGGGGCCTGTTCGCCGCGCCCATTCGGCCAGCCAGGGGGTGACCGAGCCGGCCGCGAGGACGCACACCTCGAAGACGTCGTCCGCCGGGAGCGGTGGCTCATCCTGTTCCAGGGTCCATGCCCACCAAGCCTCGAGAAATTCGCGGATGACCGCCGCCTGTGGCCATGTGCGCCACTTCGCCAGTGCCAGCGATCGCCCGGCCTGCCCTGCATGGGTGCACTCCCCCGCGGCCAGGGCTTCGGCGAACTGGGGAAGAATGCGGCCCATCACCGCCCCGTGGTCGCGCCAGTCCGGCGCTGACCAGGTGCGGTACAGCAAATCGGGTTCGAGCGGCACATCTGGTGTCCGGAGCAGCTCGAGCTCTTCCTGGCTGCCCCAGTGGCAGTCGCACTGGTTCTCGTCGGCTCGGGCGGTCATCCCCGCGAAGGTCACGCGTATGCGGTCGAGGGCCGCTTCGAGACGGTCGGCCGGGGAGGTGGTGACGGAGGTCAAGGGAAACCCCTCGGAGGACTCCAGCCGGCTTCCACCGACCGAAGGTTCGGACTTTACCAGTGGACTGTCACAGCGGGGGCACACGGTCGGTCTACTCGGTCGGCAGGAAGGCCGCACCGGGACGGCGCAGGGGTCGACGGCAACGAGTCGGCGAATGGCGACCGTTAGCCGACGACCGACAACCCTCGACGGCCGGTGAGGTGAGGTGGGGTGGGGTGAGGTCGGCAACCCGGCAGCGCCCCTTGCGGCCCCGCCGGCGCGACTGGCGACAGGTGGGACGCGGGCTCGTACCGGGCCCGGTCGCCGCGGCCAGAGCCACCCGGACCCGGCCGGCCGCGCCCCCGGAGCCACTTACTTCCTCCTCCCGTCCGGCCCAGCGACCTCCCCGTTCGCCTGGGACTCCGGCGGGACACCCCCCCGGTCCCCCGCCGCGGCTCCGCCGCCAGGTCCGACGAGGCCGCGACCCACTGAGCAGCGGATGTAGCGCCCTCCCTACGTCGTCCAGGGGCGCGGGTTTGCAGAACGCTGCGGGGAGCGGGACGTACAGGAAAAACTGCGATCGGACGCGGGGAGACCGTCTGAGCCGGGCGTACAAAGACCGGGGGGATCATGGACATGGGGATATCGCTTTCCGAGGTGCTCGGAGAGTTGCGGCGGGAGCTGTATGCGGCGCAGGCCGTGGGGAGCGACCAGCAATTCCGGTTCGAGGTGGAGCAGGCGGAGCTGTCGCTGGAGGTGGAGTTCCGGCGGGACGCCAACGGCGGTGTCAAGGTAGAAGTCGGCCTGCCGGGAGCCAAGGTCGGTGGCGAGGCCGGCAGCGTGTCGGGCAGCACCCGGCGCCAGATGCTGACGCTCACGCTGCAGGTCCGGGACGAGGCCCTGGGCGGGCAGCGGCCCCTGATTCGCCGTAGTGCCGGAGGCCTCGACACCCCAGGCAACGACGGGCCGGGGCAACAGCCCCAGGCCGAGTCGGCCGACGGCGGATCGGATGCCTCGCAGGGGAGCGCTCAGCCGCGGCCTTGGGAGGCGTGAGATGGATCCACAACGTCTTGCCTTGGTACGCACGGGGGCACCGCACGGTTCGGGCTCCGGGTACCTGGTCGGTCCTCATCTGGTTTTGACAGCGCTGCATGTCGTGCGTCCTCACGAACGGTGGGCCGGGCGCGTTGAGGTGGAGGTGGGGCACCCCCGCTACGGGACCGACCTGGTTCAGCGGTCAGCGCGCGTGTGCTGGCCCGACCCGCAGAAGGCCTCCGGGCCCTCGGAGACCGTCGACGTGGCGCTGCTGTGGCTGGATGAACCGGTGGTGATCAGTACGGGACCGGTGCGGTGGGGCCGCCCTGGCGGCGTTGTCCCCGTGCCGTTCGAGGGTGCCGGCTTCCCAGCCTTCGCGGCTGACGCCGGGAGCGTGGCTCAGTGTGAATACCTGCGCGGTGAGCTACCGGCGGTTTCGACGTCGTCGTCGGGCTGGGTGCTGGACTGCCCTGTCTGGCCGGCGCCCGGAGGTGGCGGAGAACGGCCGTGGGCGGGCGCCTCAGGCTCGGCCATCTTCTGTCACGCCGACTGGTCGGTGTGGCGGTCGAGGACAACCGGACCATGGGCTGGCGCCGTCTGCACGCCGTCCCCATCCAGGAAGCCCTTGACCAGACCGACTTCGCCGACCTCATCACTCGGCACGGTCATCCCGGCACCACCAGCGCGCTGGAAGAAGTCATGGCGCAGAACGCGGTCATGTCGGGCCGTCCGCCGGCTGAGAGCGCCGGCCCCGTAATGCTGCCCGCAGGCCCTGCCGACCTGGTCGGACGGCACGGACCGCTCCAACAGGTACTGGCGTGGTTGAACCCCGACCCGCACCCCGAGGCGGAGTCCGGCCCGGAGGCGGGGCCGGTGGTGGTGTCGGCGGTGGTGTCGGCGGTGGCCGGGATGGGCGGGGTCGGCAAGACCGCGTTGGCCCTGCACGCCGCCCACCAGGCTTCTCAGGACGGGCGGTTTCCCGGCGGGGTGCTCTTCGCGGACCTGCGCGGCTACAGCACCGACCCTGAAGTCGGCCCGCCGGCGGTGGCCGACCGCTTTCTGCGCGCGCTGGGTGTCAAGGCCGAGGACCTGCCCGCCGGCGCGGAGGAAAAGCTGGACGCCTGGCGGATAGTCGTCAACGACCTGGCTCGCCAAGGCCGCCCGCTTCTGGTGGTGCTGGACAACGCGCGCACCGCCGACCAGGTGCGCTCCTTGCTGCCGGGCTCCCCGCACCGAGCCCTGATCACCTCCCGGCAGACCATGTCCGCGCTGCGCGGTGTCCGCCGCATCACCCTCGAGGCCCTCGAAGCCTCGTACTCGCTTGATCTGCTGGAGCGCGCCCTGCGCGCAGTCCGAGCCGACGATGACCGCATCGCCACCCAGCGCGAGGACGCCCTGCGCCTGGCTGCCTTGTGCGGCCACCTTCCCCTGGCCCTGCACATCACAGCCGCCTTGTTGAGCGACGTACGCACTCGGTCCGTGGCCGCCCAGGTCAAGGCTCTGGAGGACGTCCGCACCCGCTTGGACGCCCTTGCCTGCGACGACAAGGACGATGAAGGCCGACCACTGGCTGTCCGGGTCACCTTCGAACTGTCCTACCAGCACCTGAACGCCGACCAGGCCCAGGCGTTTCGCCTGCTCGCCTCAGCTCCCGGCCCCGACTTCTCCACCGACGCGGCTGCCGCCTTGCTCCCACACCCGGGCTCTGAACGCCTGTTGCACGCTCTGGCCCGAGCCCACCTGCTGCACCCCGATCCAAGACGTCAAGACCGCTGGTCCATGCATGATCTCGTCCGCGTGTTCGCCGACGACCACGGCCGCGTACATGCCGACACCGGCCAACGCGCCGCCGCGCTGGCCCGTCTGCTGGAGCACTACGCCACCCTCGCCGCCGCAGCAGACACCCACCTGGAGACCGTGGCCGGCCTGCCGGTCTCCGACCGCTTCCCCGACCGCGCCACGGCCCTGGACTGGCTGGACACCGAACGCCCCAACCTCCTTGCCGCTGCGGCCGCCGACGCCGGCGCATGCACCGTCCTGGCCTCGGTCCTCAACCGCTTCCTCGACCACCGTCGCCACTTCGAAGACGCAATCACCCTCAAGACAGCAGCTTTGGGCATCCACCGGGACACCGGCGACCGCCGCAGCGAAGGCGGGACACTGACGAACCTGGGGCTGACCCTGACCGAGGTGCGCCGCTTCGACGAGGCCATTGCCGCCCACACTGCGGCTGTGAACATCATGCGCGACTGCGGCGACCGTCATGGCGAGGGCAAGGCACTGACCAACTTCGGGCTGGTCCTGTCGCAGGTGCGCCGCTTCGACGAGGCCATCGCCGCCCACACCACAGCCGCAGGCATCTTCCGCGACTCCGGCGACCGTCGAGGCGAAGGCATTGCCTTGACCAATCAGGGGGCTGTCCTGGACAAAGTGGGGCGATTCGATGAAGCCATCGACGTCCATGCCACTGCGGCGGGCATCTTCCGCGACATCGGTGACCGCCATAGTGAAGGCAAGGCACTGAACAACCTGGGGCTGGTTCTGTGGGAAGTGCGGCGGTGGGAAGACACCGTCGAAGCCCTCACCGCCGCAGTGGAGATCTTTCACGACACCGGCGACCACCACAGTGAAGGCAGCGCACTGACCAACCTGGGGTACGCCCTGCGACTGGCGAGCGGTGGCTGCGGCAGGGAGGACTCCAGGTTGACTGGTTCTCATGACTGGACTTGGCCGCGGCTTCCCCTTGAGCACCTAGGGCGTGCATCGAAGTATTTCCGGAGCGGTCGTCGGGCCGCTCCACTACGGTGCGGCCATGGCGAACTTTGTGCTCATTGCGGGTGCGCGACTCGGATCGTGGGCGTGGGCCGATGTGGTGCCGTATCTGCGTGCGACCGGCCATGGCATCCACCCGCTGACGTTGTCCGGTCTCGCCGAGAAGCAAGGCGTGCCCGCGGGGCAACAGACCCACGTCCAGGACATCATTGATGAGGTCGAGCGCCAGGACCTGCGTGAAGTTGTCCTGGTAGGTCACAGCTACTCGGGTATTCCGAGCGGTCAGGCCGCCGGGCGGATCGGTGACCGGCTAGCTCACCTGGTCTTCCTCGACTCCAGCGTTCCGGCCGACGGTGAACCGTTCGTCTCCGCGTGGCCGGACGGCGGGGCGAGGGTGAGGGCATCGATCGCCGAGAACGGAGGATTCTGGCCGGTCGCGCCCGCGGCCCACTTCGAGGGCCACGATCTCACCGATGAGCAGATCGCCCGGATCATGGGCGGTTCGACGCCGCACCCGGGTGCCACGCTGACCGAACCCGCCGTGCTGGAAAGGCCGCTCGGTGACCTCCCGGCGACTTACATCAAGTGCACGCTCGGTGACCCCGAGCCGAGCGACGATGTGGCCAAGCTGCTGGCCGGCGAGCGCTGGCGGCTGATCGAGATGGACACCGGCCACTGGCCGATGTTCTCCCAGCCACGCGAACTGGCGCGGATCCTCCTCGACATAGCCGGCGCGTGAACCGCGGTTCCATGCTTGCGGACACCTTGCCGGCGTTGTATCAACTGCGCTGATCACAGACACTCGTTGACGGCCGCGACGACGACGGCGTTCAAGCGGGCCGTCCCGACGGTGAAACGGGTTCCGAAGGGGTCGTCGGCGCCGTTACGCGCGGTCCGTGGCTGCGTGCCGGGTGAAGTCCATGTGCCAGTTGGTGATCCATGTCTGCCCGTCGTCGAGCGAGAACGCCTGCTCCCAGTGGGCGTGGTCGGTCGTGATGCCGGACCATAGGAAGCGCGCGAGGACCTTGCGGCCGTCGTGCTCGTCGTCGCCGTGGAAGACACCGGTGCCGTCGGGGCCGAAGCTGCCGGTGACGGGTGGGAAGAGTGTGCCGGTGCGCTTGCTCACCCAGTACAGCGACCACTGTGCGGTCGCCGGATTGAACAACCGCAGGGTCAGCCCGGAGAAGCCCTTGGTGAGGAACTCGATCTCGTCGAAGCTGGCGGCGCCGTCGAAGTGACAGGAGGCACGCGTGATGCCGGGGAACTCCTCCCAACGGTCGTCCCCCTCGGTCGGGTCGAGGAAGTCCTTGCGCCACCGATTGACGACGTCGTAGGTGCCGGTGAAGAACGCGAAGTCGTTGTTCGTCATGTCGCAGACGCTAGGACCGGTCCCCTGACATCTTGTGTCAGTGAACGGGCGCAGGTTTGCGGCCATGCGCACCGGACCACTCCTGTCGCTTCCGCTCCTGCCGCGCCGTCGCGGCCGGACGACGGGACGCGCCGGGGTGGCACACAACAGACCATGTCGGCCCGCTGTCCGAAGCGTCCGCGAATCCCCAGTCGCATCGCGACGCGAACGGCCCCGGCACGTGCACGCGGTGACAGTTCCGAGCTGCGGCTGACCTGGGGTATGACATCGCGAGACTGAGTAACGGCATCCGGAAATCTCTGCACACGCGAGCCCCAAGGCATCCCGGTCTGCCCCGGACCGCCTCCGGCACCAGCGTCGCAACCGGTCAGCGCGGGAGCTTCCGCCCGCGCCGTTTTGTCATCACCCCGGACCCGACCGGTCCGCCTGGCAGGTGATGCCGTGCGGGAGCCGGCGACCTGCCGCCGAGCCGTACGCCGTGAGACGCCGAGTGCCCGCAAGGCCGCCGGGACTTCCACGAAGTCCGCTTCACCCTGCTCGAAACGGTGCGGAAGACGCCGCAACGACGGTGGCGACACGGCGGCGCGGCAGTTACGGCGGTGGCGCGGCCGTCACCGGGGGAAGGGCCACCGGCCGCACAGAGGCGGCGATGGTATGCGGCGGAGCGGCATTCTCAGGTGGCCGGCGGGCGGCGGCCGGACCGGCTCGGCGGCGGGTGGTGTGTCCTCGGCCGATCGCACGACCACGGTGTGGAGGGGCCGGATGATACGTCACCAGGGAGGCCGCGTCGTTGATGTGTACCGGCCCACATTTTTTCCTCACATGATCCTCACCGATGCGGACCGACGCGATCCGGCCGGACGCCCGGGGCGAACGAGCCGTGTGCCGTCTGGGCCGGGAGCATGCCACGGGTGCGGTGCGATGTCGTACTCCTTGGTCACTCACCACATGGAACCCGACATTCCACGTTACTCACGAGTTCCCAACCAGTCGGCGCAAGTCGCCTTTGAGTCAAAGATTGACGTCAAGTAATGCATTAAACGGCTATACCGGCGACTGATCGGACAGGAGCTGTCAATTCCACTTTGACTCCCCCTGAGTGATCTCCAAGACTGCGCCCCGACCACCTGGCACGCGTCGGGAACCGCGTGCGGGACCTAGCAGGGGGACCGAAAGCAGAATGAAGAACAGCAACCCGAACTCCGCCCGCGTGCGGAGAGCCGTCACGCGCGGAATCGTGACCGCAACCGCGCTCGCCTCCGTCACCGCCGTGGCCGCGCCGCAGGCCGCTGTCGCCGCCCCGCCGGCCGCACCGGCCGCGGCAGCCGGGATCGGCACCACCGACACGCAGCGGGTGGACGCCGCGGCCGTGGTGCGCCTCGACCCGAGCCCGGACGTACTGCTGCTCAGCGACCACGACTTCATCCACGCCATCTGGCAGAAGGCCCGCGACGGCGGTGAGACCTTCGACGCGGTCCGGCAGGCCGCCGAGGCCGCCATGATGAGCGAATCGGCCGACGCCCACGTGCAGTTCATCGTCACCGGCATCCACGAGGCGTACGCCGTCGACAAGCAGCGCGAGAAGGACAAGGCCGACGCCGCGCGCGCCGCCCGGCTCGCGAAGTCCCAGGCGCTGATCGCGGTCGGCATCCCGAACAGCCCGGACCTGCTCGACCTGAGCGACGACAACTTCATCCGCGCCGTGATGCGGCACGAGGCCGCCGGCCCCGAGGTCCGTGCCGCCGCCGCGACGGCCCTCGCCGGAGAACCGGCCGCCTGGCAGGAGTTCATCGCCAACGGCGTCCGGGAGGCCCACCAGCGCGACGTGGCCAACGAGCTCAAGGAGCTGGAGGAGAGGGACCGCGCGGAGGCCGAGCGCCGCAAGGAGCTCGCCGCGCGCACCAACGCGGCCGCGCTCTTCCGCATCACGCCCTCCGAGGCCATGCTCGCCCTCAGCGACGACAACTTCATCCGCGAACTGCTCCGCACCGCGCCTGCCGACGCCAAGGGCAGCGAGCTCTACGCGGCGGCGCAGCGCGCGGTCCTCAGCCCCGACCCGGCCGTGTGGAAGCAGTTCATCCACACCGGCGCCGAAGAGGCGTACAAGAAGGACGACGAGGCGCGCCGCAAGCAGATCGCCGAAGCCAACCGCCGGCTCGCGCTCCAGATCCAGGCCGCCGCCGAGAAGACCGGCGTCCATCCCCACCTGGTCGCCACCGCGAAGAAGGCCCTGGCCGGCACCGACGAGGCCGTCGCCCAGTTCCTGAGGGAGGACAGCCAGTACCGGGCGAAGCGCCAGTCCTTCCAGCCGGCGAGCGGCAAGCCGGCGGGCTTCTACGTCCGGCAGTCGACGCCCGACGCCGGGGAGGCGTTCATCGCCCCCCTGTCGGCCGCGTCCAAGCAGGCCGACCGGGAGGACGCCACCTGGGTCGTCGTCCCCGCGCTCAACGGACAGCCGGGCTGCTACTCGTTCGAGTCCTCCCGCAAGCTCGGCCACTACCTCACGCACAAGGACCTCCGGGTCAGGATGGCCGCGAGCGACAACAGCGCGCAGTTCCGCAAGGACGCCACCTGGTGCGCCAAGAAGGGGCTGAGCGGCTCCGGTACGTCCTTCGAGTCCGCCGGTCAGCCCGGCCGCTTCCTCCGCGAGTACTACGGCGATCTGTTCGTGGCCAACAAGACCGCCAAGAACCGCTTCGACGTCGAGAAGGACTTCGCCCAGGACGCCTCCTGGAAGATCGTCACCCCGCTCGCGCGCTGACCGCCCGCCCGCCGAGCCCCTCCCTTCAGACCTGAGAAGAACGGAAGCACCCATGTCCCGGATCGTCCGATCCGCCCTGGCCGTCGCGGCCGGTGTCGCCGCGCTCGCCGGCGGCGTGACCGTCGCCGTCGCCGACGAGGCGCGTACCCCGTCGACCTCCACCGCCGGCACGGTGTCCACGGCCGGCACGGTGTCCAACGCCACCACGGTGTCCACGGCGACCGTGGGCGCCGACGCCGTCAAGGCCGCCGCGGCCCCGGCCCCCTCGGCCGTACAGCTCAGGGTCGCGCACAGCGACCAGTGCCTCACCGTCCCCGGCGCCAGCCTCCGCAACGGCGTCAACACCGTCCAGTCGGCGTGCGCCGACGACGCCGAGAACCAGCGCTTCGACATGGTGCCCACCGGTGCCGGAACCTTCGAGCTGCGCTTCGGGCACAGCGGCAAGTGCCTCGACGCGGAAGCCTCCGGCACCAAGACCGGCACGGCCGTCCAGCAGTGGTGGTGCGTGGGGGCACAGAACCAGCGCTGGCGCCTGGTCATGGTCGACATCGCCAAGGAACTGTACGAGCTGAAGCCCGCCCACACGGCCGTGGGCGCGAACCTCTGCCTGGACATCGAGTCCGCGAGCAAGACGGACGGGGCGACCGCGCGGCTGTGGGCCTGCAACGGCACGCCCGCCCAGCAGTGGCGCATCCAGCCTGTCACGGCCGCCTGATCCCCCTAACGCGCGAGAGAAACGGATCCCCACATGTCTCGGATCATCCGGGCAGCCTTGACCGCGGGCGCGGCCATTGCCGTCCTCGCCGGCACGGCCACCGCCGTCCAGGCCGACGGCGACACCGACAAGCGCACCGCCGCGGCGACCGCCGCCGAAGCGGCCCGCGAGGCGGCGATACTCGCCGCGGCGGCGCGGCAGGAGGCCGTGGCCCGCGCCGCGATGCCGCAGCAGGTGGTCACCCTCACTGCCGCACACAGCGGCAAGTGCCTCGAGATCGAGGGCGGCAAGACCACGGACGGCATCAACGCCCAGCAGTACACCTGCAACAGCACTGACGCACAGAAGTGGACCGCCGTCGCCAAGACCGGCGGAACCTTCGAGCTGCGTTCCGTCAAGAGCGGCAAGTGCCTCGAAATCCAGCAGCAGAGTGTCAAGGCCGGCGCGGCCGTCCAGCAGTTCACGTGCGGCCAGGGGGAGCACCAGCGCTGGCGGATGATGCTGGTCGACCCCGTGCGCAAGCTGTACGAGCTCCAGCCCGCGCACGCCGAGGGCATGTGCGTCGACATTCCCAGCGGCAAGCAGGACAACGCCGTCGACGCCCAGCTCTACACCTGCAACCGCACCGACGCCCAGCTGTGGCAGGTCCGGCCGGTCGCGTGAGCCGGCCGGCCGGCGCGCGCGGGCGCGCCCGTTGAACGCCGCGGAGGGGCGGGGCCGTACGCACGGTCCCGCCCCGGCGGTTGTGAACCGTATTTCATTCCCGAGGGGGGCTTTGAATTGAGTCGTCAGTCGAGATGCGCGCGAGCGGTGACCGTCGGCGCGCTGGTCGGCGCGATCGCCCTCGCGGGCGGCCTACCGGCGTGGGCGGAGACCGCCCCGCCCGCCGCACCGCCGCAGGTGGCGTCCACCGTCACCGCCGTACCGGCCGACCCGCCGCAGCAGCAGGCACTGTCGCCGGAGCTGGCCGCGGCCGTCGAGGAGGCCCGCAAGCGGGTCACGTCGATGGCGAAGACCCACCCGGCCGCCGAGGTGCGGACCTCGGCGTGGAACGCGTTGCGCAGTTCCCGGGGCGACCAGGCAGTCGTCGAGTGGCTCGCTCCCGGCGGCGGCTTCGACGCCGCGAAGCAGCGGGCACGGGACACCCGCGCCCGCAACAGGGCGTTCTGCGAGCGGGTGATCGCCACGCACACGGTGGAGTTCTCCCCCCAGGTGCGGGCGGCCGCGACACGGGCGCTGAAGGGCGGCGCCGCCGAGCAGGCGGCCTTCGTCGCGTCCGGATACGCCGAGGCGCAGCGCCGTGACCGCGCCGCGCGGGAGGCCGACGAGCAGCAGCGGACGGACGTCGCCGCCGCCGACCGGGACTTCGTCCGCGGCCTCGGCGTGCGGGACCCGGGCGAGCAGGTGCGGGTCGCGGCCCAGTGGGCGCTGCGCCCGGGGGCCACCGACGCCGACGTGGCGGAGTTCTTCGGCTACGGCTGGGCCACCGGGGCCGCGCTGGACCTGGCGGCGTACCGGACCCGGGTGGCCGACGCGGAGGCCGTGCGTCACCACACGCTGACCCGCCTGATCGCGAAGGCCACGGCGGCCGAGGCGGCCGTGGCCGACGCGGCGGACGCCGCAGGCGCCCGCGCCGAGGCCGAACGCGCCTGGCAGGCGGTGTCGGAGCACGCCGACGCCGCTCAGCGGGCCTGGCAGGCCGAGCAGGCCGCGGCCGCCGCCCAGGCGGAGAACTGGCGGAACGTCGCCCAGCTGTCCCGGGAGTCCGCCGAGCGCCTCTGGCAGGCGATCTCCGGCACCGCCGACGACCACGAGGCCGCCTGGGCCGGGGAGCGTGCCGCGGCGGACGAGGCGGCGGCGTTCTGGAAGGCCATGTTCGACCGCGCCCAGGACGGCGAGAGCCGCAGCCGCGGCTGAACCCGGTCCACGCCCGGCGGGCCCAGGGCCTGCAGGGCTGAACCCGGTACATGCCCGGCGGGCCCAGGGCCGGCCTGCCGGGGCTGAAACCGGTCCACGCCCGGCGGGCCCAGGGCCTGCAGGGCTGAACCCGGTACATGCCCGGCGTGACCTGGCCTGCCGGGGCTGAAACCGGAACGTCCCCGGCGGAACCAGGGCCTCCAGGGCCTGAACCCGTAACGCGCCCGGCATGACCGGGGCCTCAAGGGCTGAACCCGTAACGCGCCCGGCATAACCCGGGTCTTCAGGGGCTGCCCCACCAACCCATCGACTTGTCCATGTGTCGATCCATTGAAGGAGTTTCCCGTGAGGGAAGGAGTCCGGCGCAGAGCCGGAAGAACCCGCGGCCGGACATCCGGTCTGCTGGGAAGGGCAGTGTCGACCGTCCTTGCCCTGGCCGTTCTCGGCGGTACGGCCGGGGAGGCCGGTGCCGTCACCCCGGCGGGCCACGGCGACGTCGCCCGTACGGGCGTCACGGCCGGCGTTCATGCCGCCGGGACCGTCCAGCCCCCGCCGGCGGCGTCGGAGCTGGACCGGATCAGCGACGAACGGGACCGGCAACTGGTCGAGGACTTCGCGGAGTTCGACGAGGAGGAGGAAGTCCGCGAGGCCGCCAAGGCGGCGCTGGCGAGCACCGACCCGAACGCGATCCGCGACTTCCTGGAACGCGGCGAGGCCGAGGCACGGAAGCGTGCCAAGGACAAGCGGGACGCGGCCGATGCCGCCAACCGTCGCCAGATCGAGGCGCTGCGCGGAACGGGCGGACCGTTCTTCAACGCCGAGGTCGAGCGGGTCCTGAAGGGGACCGCGCAGGACCGCGCCGACTTCCTGGCCTTCGGCGCCGACATCGCCCGCCAGCGGGACAAGGCCACCGAGCAGAACGACCAGCAGCGCGCGGCGGAGAACCGCAAGCGGGTCGAGATGCTCGCCACGGTCGGCGGACCGGAGGTGAAGCGGACCGCGCAGGCCGCACTGGCCACGGGTGACGACAAGGTCATCGCCGAGTTCCTGGAGAAGGGCTATCTGGTCGCGGCGCAGAAGGACGCGGACGACCGGGCGGCGCACGAGAAGGCGCAGAAGGAGGCGGCCGAGGCGGCGGAGCGGCTGCGCGAGTTGGCGGAGAAGGCGGCCACCGCCGCCGCGGCCCGCACCAAGCTGATCGCCGCTCATGGTGAAGCGGTCAAGGCCTTGAAGACCGCGTCGAACGCGATGAGCGCGGCGGCGGCGCAGTCCCGTGAGGCCGACCGGATGCTGGCGGCCGACAAGGCCGGGAAGCGGCTGTCGGACTACGGGCCGGTGAAGGCCGAGGTCGCCCGGCAGGTCGGGATCGCCGAGGACGCCGCCAAGGCGGCCCAGGTGGCGGCCGGCCAGGCCAAGGTGCAGGCCGACGTGCTGGTCGGGACCGGTCTGACCCATGGGGTGCAGTGGTCGGAGGTGGCCACGGGCATCGCGGGCTCCGCGGACGCGGCGGCGAAGGCCGCGGCGACCGCGCGGCACGCGGTGGACGCCACCGCCGCCGACGCGGCCGGGCTCAACTCCAAGAACCAGGCCGAGCTGCACGCCCAGCAGGCCGCCAAGTGGCGGGCCAACGCCGAGGAGCACGCGAAGGCCGCGGCCCGCCTCGCCGAGGCGGCGGCCAAGCAGGCGAAGATCGCGGCGGACGCGGCGGCCAAGTCCCGCCAGGCCAGGGTCGCGGCCGAGCAGGCCGAGAAGGAAGCGTGGGAGCACGCCCGCAAGACGCGGGACGCGCGGATCGAGGCCCAGCGCCAGGCCAAGATCGCGGCCGAGCAGCGGGCGATCGCCGAACGTGAGCGTGACCTCGCCGCAGCGGCCCGGGCACGGGCCGAGCGGGAGCGGGACATCGCCGCGGCGGCACGCGCGCGTGCCGAGGCCGAGGCCCGCACCGCCTCCGCCCGCAGGGCCGACGCCCAGGCCGCGGCGGCCGTGGCCGCCGAGAAGCGGGCCACCGCGCAGGCCCAGGAGGGCATCGCCGCCAAGGCCGACGAGCTGGCGCGGGGCGAGGAGTCCAAGGCCCGTACCGCCCGCAACAAGGCCGTCGAGGCCGAGCGCGTCCACAATGCCGAAGCGGCGAGGGCCAGGGCGACCGAGGCGATGGCCGCCAAGGCCAAGGGCACCGAGCACGCCGAGACCGCCCGCGCGGCGGCCACGGAGGCCAGGTCCGCGGCCGACGCCGCCGGCACGGCGGCCGGCAGTGCCCGGGGCGCGGCCGACCAGGCATCGGCGGCAGCGGTACGTTCCCGTTCGGCGGCCATCGAGGCGGCCGGAGCTGCGGCCCGCGCCCGTGCGGCGGCCGCCGAGGCCACCGCGCACGCTGCTCGCGCCAACGCCGCCGCCAACAAGGCCGAGGCAGCCGCCTTCGCGGCGAACGCGGCGGCGAACAAGGCCGAGGCGGAGGCCGCCGCCACGCGTGCCGCGGCCCAGCGGGCCAACGCCCAGGCGGCCGAGGCCACCGCGCAGGAGGCGCGGGCCGGTATCGCCGCGCACGAGGCGTCCCGGCTGGCCGGACTGGCCGCCGTCCACGCCAACCAGGCGCTCCAGGCGGCCAACCGCACCCGCGACGAGGCCGACGGCGCCACCCGCGAGGCGGCGATGGCCCGCCTCCAGGCCGGCATCGCGGTCCAGGCCGCCACTTCGGCCCGTACCACCGCCGCCGGCATCGCCGACCCGGCGAACACCGCCATCATGCTCACCGCGCCGTTCACCGGCACGGACGTCGACGCCGACTTCGCCACCGAGGTGGCCAAGGCCGCCCAGGCCATGGGCCAGGCGGAGGTCACCAAGGCCGAGGCGAGGGCTGCCGAGGCGCTCAAGGCCGCCGAAGCCGCCGAGGCCGCGGCCAAGCGCGCCAACGCCCAGGTGGCTCCGGCCTTCAAGGCGGCTGCGGCAGCCGCGCGTTCCTCCGCCGACGCGGCACGCTCCTCGGCGGCCGCGATGAAGTCCGCCGCCCAGGCCGCCGAGGACGGCGCCAAGGCCCGCGCCGCCGCGGCCCGCGCCAACGAGGCCGACGCCCAGGCGCAGGCCGACGCGAAGCTCGCCCGCTCGGCCGCCAACCAGGCGTTCGCCGACGCGGCAGCCGCACGCAACGCCGCCACCCAGGCCGAGGCCGAGGCGGCCCGCGCCCGGGGCGCCGCAGCCGAGGCCGACAACCACGCGGCCGCCGCCAACAGCGCCGCGAGTCTGGCCGAGAAGGAGGCCAGCGTCGCCCAGGGCGCTGCCGCCCAGGCGGAGAAGGACGCCGCCGACGCCAACTCGTTCGCGGAGTCGGCCGAGAAGCACGCCACCTCCGCCGAAACGGCCGCCAAGAACGCCGGCACCTACGCCAAGGAAGCCGACGAGGCCGCCAAGAAGGCCGAGGAATACCAGCGCGAGCTCGAACGCAAGGAACGCGAGGAAGCCGCCAAGGCCAAGGAGAAGGGCGACCCCTACTCCCTGGACGCGGCCGAGCGCAAGGCGCTCGAGGCGGCGGGGATGAGCCCGGCCGAGTTCGAGGCGGCCCGCGCCCTCGCCCAGCAGGACCTGCTCGACTACCTGATGGAGAACGGCGCCGAACTCCTCGTCGAGATCGCCGCCGAAAAGATCAAGGAGTGCTGGGACGACCCGGACATCCCCACCTGCCTGTGGGCGATCGTCGAGAACCTGCCGTGGACGAAGGCGGCCGCCATCGTCAGCAAGCTCCCGAAGATCGGCAAGGCCATCTGGGGCATCAAGGAGTTCCTCGACAAGTCGGCCAAGGCGAAGAAGCTGGTCGACAAGGGCGAGGAGATCCTCGACGACGTATGGAAGAAGCTCCCGGCCTGCGCGACGGACAAGAAGAAGAGCGGTCCGGCGGCCAGGAGTGCCGCGGCGAAGGCGGCCGCTCCGCAGCGCGCCCTCGCGGCGCGGTCCGGCGGCGGCAAGGACGCGGAGGACATCGGCCTGGCTCGTGAGGAGTACATCGCCAAGCTCATCGGCGGGAAGGTCGCCAAGGACGACAAGGGCCAGGACATCAAGATCGTCATGCCCAACGTGGGTTCCAGCGGCCTCGACGTCATCGGGCCCGATGGTTCGTACGTGTACGTCGGAGGTGGCGCCAAGGCGGCCAATCCGTCCAAGTTCGGCAAGGCCCTTAAGATCAACAAGTACGCGGCCGACGAGGCGGGCGTGAAGGCGGTCTACTACCTCGCCGACAACACCCCGGAATCGGCCATCAAGCAGGCCAAGAAGGTCTTCGGAGAAGAGAATGTCCACATTTTCACGCTGCCGAGCTGCTGACCATGGCTGACGGATACATCCGCTGGTACCGCGAGTCGGCGGCCACGCCGGTGTTCGCCGCACAGGCGGAGCTGTTCGAGGAGCAGGGTCTCGGGCTCGTACACCCCGCCAAGGGCGCGGCCGTCGTGCTCGACATCGAGGGGGACGACGTCCTCATGAGTCCGGAGGAGCTCGGCCGGCTGCTGGGGCTGCGGATCGCGTCCCTCACCATGAACTGGTGGCTGTCCGCCGACGTCGACGTGGTCGACGAGTACGCCTACGAGCCGCTCGGCTGCGAGATCCAGACCTTGTGGCTGGACGGTCTCACGCGGGAGCAGGCGGGCACGGTCGAGGCGGCCGTCCTCGCCACGGCCGCCGCGCTTCCCGTGCCGACTCGCGCCGTGATCGTCGACCGGCAGGGCGTGGGCGACCCAGGTGACTGGGACTCACCTGTGCTGTACGACGGGGAAGAGCTGCCGCCCCACCCGGACCGGCTGCTGCTGCACCCGCCGCTCGCGGACCGGCTTCTGACGGCCCGGCCGGAGCTGAAGGGCGAGCCGGCAGAAGGGGGGCTGACCTCGGTCGGTCCCGCCCCCGCCCGCTGACCCACCCCCGAGGAAGGCCCCGCCGGACCTGCGTCCGGCGGGGCCTTCCTCATGCGCGCGACGGGTTCCGAGGGCGGGCCGGGCTACTTCGGGCCGGGCTGCTGATCCCGTGCCGTCCGACCGCGCAAGGCAGTCCTGAAGGTCACCGCCGCAGCCGGCCGCCTCCGCCTCACCCCGGCGTCGCGGGTTCTTCATCTCGCGGCGGGAGTGCCGAGCTCGGTGACCTCAACCCAGTTGACGCCCTCGTCGTCCGCGCGAAGGGAGTTCTCCCAGTCGTCCACGGCCACCACGGCGTACATCACGGTCTCGCCGTCCGCCGTACTGCCGTGGAGGAAGGAGGTGGTGTTCTCGGCGATGTAGTCGACCCGGTGGGCGAGCCAGACCTGGCCGCCGTCGCCGTCGTCGTACCGCACTGCCTTGAAGAGCTCGTACCGCTTCAGGTCGGGCTCGGTGCTCGGCTGCCACTCCAGCAGTACGCCGTCCTCGCGGGCGGTCGCCTTCAGGCCGGTGACGGGGGCCGGGGCGACCCGGTCGCCGTCGGTGGTGGCGGACGCGGAGGCGGACACGGGGGACTCGTTGCCCGCACGGTCCACGGCGGTCACGGTGTAGGTGTACGTCCTGCCGTGGCCGACCGACATGTCGGTGTAGGTGCTGCCCCAGACCTCCTTGTACAGAACGCCGGAGCGGTACAGGCGGTAATGCGTGACGTCGTCGCTCGTCGAGGGGGTCCATGCGACGACGATGCCGTTGCGCGGCTCGAACCGGGCGGTCACGCCCGTCGGCACCGCGGGCGCGTAGTCGCCGCGGGTGGCGGACACCACGCTGCGCGTCGCGGACGTGTTGCCGGCCGCGTCGGTGGCGGAGACGGCGTAGGTGTAGCCCGTCCGCTCGGCGGCGGTGGCGTCCGTCCAGGCGGTGGAGGTCACCGCGGCGAGCTGGACCACGGGGTGGGTGCTTCCGGTGTCGGTCTGCCCGTGCTGCTGCCGGAAGACGGTGTACTTCGTCGCACCGGCGACCGGCTGCCACGCCAGCACCGTTCCGCCCTGGGTGTCGGTCGCGGTCAGCCCGCCGGGCGCGGCGGGCGCGGTCCGGTCGACGGCGGTGACCGTCTGGTCGGCACTGCCCAGGGACTCAAGGCCGGCCTTGTCGACGGCTCGGACTTCGTAGAGGAACGATTCGCCGGTGGCAGGCGGATAGGTGACGAAGGAGGTCCCGGTGACGAGGGCGGTACCGCTGACCTTCACCCAGGCGGTGGAGCTCAGCCGACGGTAGACCCGGTAACCAGCGAGGTCCATTTCCTTGTTCGCCGACCAGCGCAGCGTGGCCTTGTTCGTGACCCGGTCGTGGACGACCGAGGTACCGACGGGCGCGAGCGGCCGGACGGTGTCGACGGTGGCCGCTGTGCGGGGTGCGTAGGTGAACTGCACGTTCGCGGAGCCCGTCCAGGCCACGTAGTCCACCCGGACGGTGTGGCGTCCGGCCGGGACGGTGACGTTGACGGTCTTGCTCTGCGTGGCGGAGACGTTCCGCCACAGGTCGATCTTGCGCACCCCGTCGAGGTACACGCGGATGCCGTCCTGCGTCGCGGCGGCGAACGTGAAGGGCCCGCCGGATCCGAAGTCGCGGGTGACGGACCAGCGGACGGAGAAGTTGTCCCTGGGCAAGGTGACGCCGGCCGGGTCGCCGGTGCCGTAGTTCTCGTTGATGGTGGCGTCACAGCTCGTGAGCTCGGGCGTGCCGCTGAACGCGGTATTGGCGAAGAACTGCGCCTTCCAGATGGGAGAGGTGCAGGTGACGGCCGCCGAGGCCGGGGTGGCGGTGAGGAGACCGCCGGTGGCGGCGAAGGCGGCCGTCGTGGCCAGCGCGCTCAGCCGGGTACGAGTGATCACAGAGTAAGGGGCCCTTTCCGGACCACGCGGCGCAAGGCCGGGGCAGCACAATATGAGGGAGCGATGCGCGGGGGGAGGGCGGTGCGGGTGGGGCCGGTGTTCCGCCGGAACGGCACTGTACAGCGCTGTTCGGCTCCGCATGGCAGAGGGCCGGTCCGGGGATGTGACAAGCCTGCCGATTGCAACGGGTGGCTCGTGGGGCGGCCTGTTTCGCGCTTCCGTCCCCGTTCCCAGGTCACAACACCATCATTGGTTCATGACCACGGTTGGCCCAACTCACCTGCTTGCTGCCCACCTTCGGTCCGCCTCTGGTGGGGCACGAACCCGGCGGACTGGAGCACGCCGTACGGCGGTTCACGTCGCAGGCCGTTCAGGGGCGAGATGGGCAAGGAGGCTGCCTGAGCCCGTCACGGGCGTCCACGTCCGGGCCGTGATCCCGTTCCCGGCCGGAGGCCGACGAGTTCTTTTCCTCTCCCCGTTGAGGCGTGCCGGTCCGCGGACAATCATGGCCGCCATGCAGCGACCGAGGGAGATCATCGGGTGTGGAGACTTCGTCCTGCGGCGCTGGCGGGGGCAGAGCGACTTCGCCTCCGCCTTCACGTTGATCGAGGAGTCCCTGGACCACTTGCGCCCCTGGGAGCCGTGGGTCGCCCGTCACAGCGAGGAGAGCACCCGGGACTTCCTCGCGAGGTCCGAGGCGAACTGGGCGCGCGGTGACGTGTACACCTACGCCATCGCCAAGGACGGCACCCTCGTTGGTATGTGTCAGTCCTACCGTGGGACAGAACCCCAGGGCCGGTGCATGGGGTACTGGCTGCACCCTGCTGCCACTGGTCAAGGCATCGCCACGAGAGCTACGGCGGCCATGGTCACCGAGATGTTCACCCTGCCGGACGTGGAGTACCTGGAGATCGCGCACGACCTGGCCAACACCTCCAGCGCCGCCGTACCACGCCGGTTGGGCTTCACCGAAGTCCGGCGCGAACGGGCAACGCCGCCCGCAGCGCCCTCCGGCAGCGGGATCAACGTGGTCTGGCGGCTGAACCGCCCTGCGCCGTCTGCCGACGGCACTTCCCGCCCCTGAAGCCCTGCCTTCGCGGAACCGTCCCGAGAGGCGCCGGGCCCTCCCCGCCAACTGGAAGTGAAACATTCCGGTCTCCGCGTCACGTCATCAGAGCGTAAGCACATGGATCCCATGTGTGCTCAATGGCCTCACCGAGGGGGACAGTTGCGCAGGAGACACAGCACACCGGCCAGGGTCGCCGTGATGGCGGCGCTCGCTCTGGCGACGGGCACAGTCACGGCGCTGCCGGCCACCGCCGCCCCGCCCTCCGCTCCACCCGCCGCCGACCCGGCTGCCGACAGGCCCGCCGCGGCGACGGCCGGTGGCCGGGCGGGCTCGGGAACCGGGACGGGCGGCGGGATGGGCGCCGGGCCCGTGGAACGCTGGATCACCCTGATCACGGGTGACGCGGTGGGCGTGAACGCGTCGGGCGAGCCCGTGCGGATCGTACGCGGCAAGGGTCGCGAGACCATACCGATCAGGGTCGAGCGAACCAAGCGGCATACGCTCGTCGTTCCGCACGACGCACGGCAGCTCATCGACGCCGGCCGGGTCGACGAGCGGCTGTTCGACATCACGGAGCTGAGCGGACCGGCGTACCGGAAGCGCGAGGCCTCGGGCATCCGGCTGATCGTCGGTTACAACGGCTCGAGGGCGGGCGGCACGGCCGGGAAGGCGGCCCGGGCGCTGAAGTCGGAGTTGCGGGAGGACGGTACGGCCAAGGTACGGCGTGCCTTCCCCCGCCTCGACGCGGAGGCGGTGACCGTGCCCGCCGCGTCGGCGGGAGACCTCTGGGAGACGCTGACCGGTACACCGGGTACGGCGGGTACACCGGGCGCGTCGGCCAAGGCCCGTGCCGGCCAACGGAGCGCGGACCCCGGGCTGCGCCGCGTTTCGCTCGACGGGGTGCGGAAGGCGAGCCTCGACCGGAGCACCGCGCAGATCGGGGCTCCCGCCGCCTGGAAGGAGGGCTACGACGGACGGGGGGTTCGCATCGCGGTCGTCGACAGCGGCGTGGACGAGACCCATCCCGACCTCGCGGGCCGCCAGGACGCCGAGCAGAACTTCTCCGACGCGCCCGACGCCGTGGACCGCGTCGGACACGGCACCCATGTGGCATCCATCGCCGCCGGTACGGGGGCCCAATCGGCGGCCTCCTTCCGGGGCGTCGCCCCTGGGGCCCGCATCCTGGACGCCAAGGTGCTCGACGACGACGGCTACGGCAGCGACTCCGACGTCATCGCCGGCATCGAATGGGCGGCCGCCCGGAACGCCGACATCGTCAACCTCAGCCTCGGCGGATACGATCTTCCCGGCGTCGACCCGGTGGAGGAGATCGTCAACCGGCTCTCGGCCGAGCGCGGCATCCTTTTCGTGGCCGCGGCGGGCAACAAGGGCCCGGCCGCGAACAGCGTGGACTCCCCCAGCAGTGCCGAACGCGCGCTGGCGGTCGGCGCGGTGGACGACGACGAAACCGTCGCGCCCTTCTCCGGCCGCGGCCCGACCGCCGACGGCCTGGTCGTCAAACCTGACGTCACGGCGCCGGGGGTCGGCATCACCGCCGCCGTCGCGCCCGGCAGCCGCGTCGCGCGGGAGGCCGGCGAGAAACCGCCGGGATACGCCACGATCTCCGGCACGTCCATGGCCACCCCGCACGTGGCGGGAGCGGCGGCGCTGCTCAAGCAGCAGCACCCCGAGTGGACGAGTGCGGAGCTGAAGGCCGCGCTCGTCGCCGGTACCCGGCCGGCCGGCGCGGGTGTCTTCGCCGAAGGGGCCGGACGTATCGACGTGGCCGCGGCCGTGAAGCAGACCGTCGTCGCCGAGCCCTCGTCGGTGGCGTTCGGCCGGCAGGCCTTCCCGCACGCGGACGACGAATCCGTCACCAAACAGGTCACGTACCGCAATCTCGGCACCGAACCGGTCACCCTCGACCTGTCGGTGGGCGCCGTCGGGCCGGACGGCAAGCCCGCACCGACGGGCATGTTCACGCTCGACGCCGAGCGCCTGACCGTTCCGGCGAAGGGCGGCGCCACCGTCGGTCTGACCGCCGACACCCGGCAGGGCGGCGACGTCAACGGTGTGTACAGCGCGACCGTGACGGCCCGGGGCGCGGACCAGGCCGTCCGGACGGTGGCCGTGGTCGAGCGGGAGGTCGAGTCGTACGACGTGACCGTCCGTCACATCGGCCCCGACGGCGCGCCCGCGACCCACTACTGGCCCTCCCTGCACCGGCTCAGCGGCCTCGGTGCCGTGGGCAAGGAGTACGCGCGGACCACGACCGCCGGGACGTACACGGCCCGCCTGCCGAAAGGCGTCTACTACCTCGACGCGCTGATCTACGGGGTCGGCGACAACCGCAGCCAGATCTCGGCGCCGCACTTCGAGGTCACCGAGGACACGACGGTCACGCTGGACGCGCGTACCGCAAGGCCGGTCGACATCACCGGTCCCGAGCCGGCCGCGCAGCGTCTCTTCGCCGAGACGTTCATCGAACTGAGCACCCCGGACTACGGCTTCTCGACCGGTATGACGGGCACCTCCTTCTCGACCATCCGGACCGCCCACCTCGGACCGGACTTCGCGACCGAGGGCATGCTCTACCAGCAGTTCAGCGCGTTCGACATCCACGGCGCCAAGGAGTACCGCTACGCCTACGGCGACAAGGTGACCCGCCTGGCCACGGGCTTCGAACGCCACGCCGGGCCACGGGACATGGCGGAGATCGCCATTCGGCAGGGGGCCACGGTCCCCGGCAAGCAGGGCCAGCTCGTCGCCCGGCCGATCGACCCCGACGTGTTCGGTTCCTTCATCAGTCCGGGTGTGACACGCCCGCTGCCCACGGCGACGACCACGTACGTGACGACAGCGGGCACCGACTGGTTCATGGCGCTGGAGCAGCTCGACGCCAACGGGTCCTATCCGGAGCTGACACACGGCACGGGGATCCAGCGGTACGAGGCCGGCAAGTCCTACCGCCGTGACATGGGCATCGGGGTCTTCAGCCCCGCGCTGAGGACCGGCGAAGGGGTCTTCCGCAACGGTGACAGGATCACCGGCTGCGTCGGACTCCTCAGCGACAGCACCGGCAACTGGGGTTACGCGTCCGAGGACACCGTGACCGCGGCCCTGTACCGGAACGGCGTCGAGGTCGCCTCCTCCCCGGAGCTGCTGGACTGCTCGACCGGTGTGAGCGTCCCGGCGGAGACCGGTGCGTTCCGGCTCACCGCGTCGGCTTCCCGGAGCGGCCCGTCCGCCGCCCCCGTCGAGGTGACGGCGGACTGGACGTTCCGGTCCGGTCACACCGCCGCCGACGAGGCGCTTCCCCTCTCCGTGGTCCGCTTCGCGCCGCGCCTGGACGGTGCGTCGGCGGCCCGGGCGGGAGTGCTCACCAGGATGCCGGTGAAGGTGCTGGGCGCCGCAGCCGGGAGGAACCTCAAGTCGCTCGGTGTGGAGGTCAGTTACGACGGTACGACGTGGAAGAAGGCCAAGGCGGTCAAGGGCGGCTTCCTCGTGCGCAACCCGGCGGCCGGCCGGAGCATCTCGCTGCGTGCCGTCGCCGTCGACAAGCAGGGCAACACCGTGACGCAGACGGTCCGCAACGCCTACCGGCGGAAGTGACCCCGCGCGACAGCCGTCGCGCACCCCGAGCGGCCCGGCGGCACCCGCCGCCGGGCCGCACCCGTGTGCGGCGGTGTCCGGTGGGGTCCGCTGTGGTCCGGTGGGGTCCGGGCAGGGCTCCACGCCGAGGCCGCCGGCCACTACAGTTGGCCGACCATGCCTGATCTCCTCGGAATCAACCACTTGACGGTGTCCACCACCGACCTCGACCGGCTCGTGACGTACTACACGGAGGTGCTCGGAGCGACGCTCGCGTTCGAGCGTGCCGCGACCCCTTCTGATCCTCGGATCGCGGTCCTCGACGTCGGGGGGAACGACCATCTGATGGTCGTCGAAACCGCCACCACCTCCGCCATGGATCTCGATCCCCTGGGGCGGGCGGGTTGGGGGCTGCGCGTGGGAACGTACGCGCGACTGTGTGAGGCACGTGAACGGATCCTGGGTGCCGGGTGGCCGGTCGGGCAGATCGAGACCCTGCCCACTCAGTGGACGATGACGGCTCGTGATCCCGATGGACGCCCCGTGGACGTTCGCGCCCATCGCCCGCGCACCGCGCCGCCGCTCTCAACCACTGACTGACGAACGGCCGGCGGCGGGGCTGCCGGCAGGGCCGCGCCCTCCCGGCAGTCCCGCCTCGCGGTTCAGCAGGCGTCGACCTTGGCGACCGGTGTCCAGTCGCCGTTGCGGTCTTCCGAGTAGGCGCCCGGCGTCGTGCAGATCAGGCGGCCGGAGCCGTTGTACATGCGCGCCCTGGTGCCACTGGACTGATTGTTGCTCCAAGAGCCCGGGCCGTTCCAGACGATCGAGATGGGCTCGCTGCACAGTCGCTGCCGCTTGACCGTTCCGGTGAAGTCGGTGCCGGAGTACGCGCAGAAGGTGTAGGAGGCGCAGGAGGAAGGAGCTTGCTGATCTCGTACCCGCGCAGGAGCGTCGAGGTCGCGGGCGTACACCTCGCCCGGCAGCGGCAGGAGCAGTTCGCTGCCGTCCGGCAGGCGGATCTCGTTGGCTGCCGTCTGGGCACCTCCTGAGCGTTCCAGCTCGGCTTGCACCTGCGCCTGTAACACGTCCGCCTGGGCGCCGCTGAAGCCGGCATCACGGGCCTGCGCGTCGAACCCGGTCCGGTCGGCTGCGGTTGCCGTGTGTGCGGCGAACGTCGTGCCGGCGAGCAGCACCGCACCGCTGGTGATGGTCACGGCGAGGCGCATCAGTCGGCGGTCCGGCGGTGGCGCGTTCGTACAGACCATGGCCACGCGGGAAGAGCGGCTTCCTCGCTTGTGCCGTCGTCCTGACTCCGCGGTGGGCCCGGTGACGGAGCCGGGCCGTACATTGGCGCGTACCGGCACCGGCACACGGACACCGGGCAACACCGGTCCGGCTCCGCGGGGAGCCGGACCGGGACGTTTCCAGGACCCGTCCGTCGCCGGGTACCGGGATACCGAGGGGTGAAAACCGGAAAAGCACACAAGCGCTTCACCCGGGCCCATACAGTCGTTCTGTGCCCATACCCTCAGTACCCTCGGTGCTCCGGGAGCTCTTCACCACACTGTTCGCAAGCATTGTCTGGGCCGCCGTGGCATGGATGGTGGCCGCGCAGTTCAGTGACGACAGCCAGGTCCGGTGGACAGCGGCCGCGATCTTCGCCGCCGGGCAACTGTCGGAACTGGTACGGCTGGTGCCCGATCCGCGCGTGCGCACATGGATGATGACGATCGGCGCATCGGCGGCCACCTTGGTCCTCTGGGCCGCAATCGGCGCGGGTACGGTCCAGTTGCTGGGCGACCGGGTCACCGGCACCGCCGCCGTTCTGGTGGTGGCCGGCGCGGTCGCGTACGGCTTCTTCGGCCGTCCGGTGGTGGGCAGACTGCTACCGCCGGTCCTGTCGGTGCTGCTGAGGCTCTGGATGGCTGTGGCCCGCTACGGAGTCGTCCGAGTGGTGTTCTGGGCCCTGGTCGGCCGGCTGCTGGCCGATCCGTTGTGTGCGCAGGTCCAGGCCACCCATCCGGCCGTGCTCATGGGCCTGGGCCTGCTGCTGGGGCTGTTCGGTGTCCTCGCCGTCGGCGTGGGTACCGGAGCGGTGCTCTTCCTGGCGGATGCGGGCCCCGCGCTGCTGTGGTGGCTCGTCCCCCTCGTGGCAGGAGCGTCGATCGGTTTCGTCCGCGCGTACCGGCAGGCGCGGCCCGGATGGTGGCGCTACCCGGCGTACTTCGCCGGGCCGACGGGCCGCGCGGGCCCCGGCCCCGGCGTGCGTCTCGTCGGCGTGGCGAACGTGCTGGCCGGCCTGGTGCCCGTGGCGGCCGTCGCCATGACGGGCAGGCCCGGCGGGCTCGGCTCGTTCACGGCTGCCGCCGCGCTCACCGCGCTGCACTGGTACGTGCACGCCGAGAGTGGGCGGATGACACGCCAGAACCGCCAGGAAGTGCGGTTCGCGTCGGTTCTCTGGGTGCTCCACCTCACCGCGCTGTCCACCGGTCCGGTGGGTGACTGGTTCGTCAGCGCCTGGCGGGAGCAACCGCTCCTGTACACGCACGCCGTCGTCGTCGCTCTGCTCGGCGCGTGGCTGTTGTACTTCCTGCACGGCGCCTACACGGCCACGCTGGCCCGGGCCTTGACCGTGTTCTCCGGTCCGCGGCTGCGACTGGGCCTCGCCGCGTCCTACGGCCTCTTCCCCGGACCGGCGCTGGCCCTCTTCCTGGCCGCGGGCGTCCACCGACCGGACGAACGACTGCTGGTGGCCGCGCAGTGGCTGATCGGCTCGGCCACGGTCCTGTCGCTCTACCTGGTCCGGCGCACCGGTGAGGCGCAGGCGAAACTCGACGCCTCGATCTTCGTGCACATCGACCCGGTCATGCGCGCCCGTACCGTATCGGCGTGGCTGCACGACGCGATCCTCGCCCGGCCCGGCTATCCCGACTTCACGCTGCCCCGCACCCTCATCCGGGAAGGGATCGGTCACACGCTCGGCGATCGGTCGTCGCCCCCGGTGCGTCTCACCGGAATGTGGCCGCGGGCCGACCGGGACGCCCGGCGGTTCAGGCTCGACGAATGGCTCATCGCCTGGATCGACGACGCGGCGGAGCTCCTGCGCGCCGCGGAGGAGGAGGCCCGGGCCCGGCTCACGGGCAAGGAACTGGACAGATTCCGCGCCCGGCACACCCTGGTCAGTGGCTACTGCGCCAGGACGCTGGCCGAGGTCTATCAGCTCCTCGGTTTCCGCGAGGAGGCGGCGGCCTCCTATCTCGACGCGGCACGGATCTGGGGCCGGCGGGAGAACAGCGACCTCGCGGCCGTCTGCCGGCTGGAGGCGGCGATGGTGGACTACCTGACGCCGGAGAAAGCCCTGGCCGCCCTCGCTCCCGTACGGGAAGACCCATCGGTGCTGCCACTGCTGCTGCGCCGGGCCGTCATGCTCACCGGAGCGTTCCAGCTCCGGCTCGGCGACACCGCGGCCGCCGAGCGGTCCTTCGGCGAGGGCGCGGCGATCGCGGTCGGACAGGACGACTTCACGCGGCTCGGTTTCATGGAGGGCCGGATCGACGACCGGAGTGTGACGTTCGTCGTCCGGCGGGACAGGCGGGTGGACGACTGGCTGCTCGCGGCGCTGGAGCGGGTGTCCCCCGCCGCCCTGGCCTGGACGGGAATCGAACCCGACGACCCCGAGGCGCCCGTGTCGGTGCGCGGGGTGGACCTGGATTTCGCCGCTGTGGCGTCCACACCGGCCGGTGCCGGTATCTCCGCCGCGCTCCAGAACTGGCACAGGCGCCGGTACCGACGGGCCGTCCGTCATGTGGTCCGTACGGCGCGGACGTTGGAGCGGCTGGGCCTGATCCAGGCGGCCTTCTCCTTGTACGGGTGGTTCGGGTTCGCGCTGCGCCGCATCGATCCGCCGGCCGCCCGTGGGCTCTTGCTGAACGCGCTCGACTGGTACGAGGAACTGCGCGTGCGCGTCACCGACGAGGACCTGCGCATCGCGCTGTTCGAACAGGCGGAGGAGATGTACGAGGCGGCAGTGCGCCTGACGACTGTCGAGTCGCCCGAGGCCGGGTCCCCGGGGGCCGGGTCCCTGGGGGCCGGGTCACCGGACATCGTGGACATGGACGACCCGGACCGGCTCGCCGGACTCGTCGCCTTCGAGCTGACCGAGCGCGCCAGGTCCCGCGTCCTGGCGGAACTCATGGGCAGCCGGGTGCCCGCCCCTCACGACCCCGAGCGCGGTGAGCTGATCAAGGAGGAGCGGGCCTCGGCCCGCCGTTTCGCGAAGGCCCGGGAGCAACTACGCACGGGCGGCGCCCGACGGGAGGCCGTGGTGGAACTGCGCGCCGCCCAGGGCGAGCTGACCCGCTGCTGGACGGAGATGCTCGCGCACGGATCACTGGCCGAGTACGCGGCGCTGCGGGCCGGCGCGCCGGTCGGTTACGACGACGTGCGCCGTCTCCTGCGCCGTGAGGAGTCCCGCACCGTCCTCGCCGAGTACCTCGTCACCGAGGAGAGCACCCTGCTGTTCGTCGGCCGGGCGGACCTGGACCGCCCGGTGGTGGTGAACGTGCCTCTCGGCCGTGCCGGACTGCACGCGCTCTGCGACGGTGTGTTCACCGGGCCCGGCGCGGCGCGGCGACTCCGGCACAGCTCGCCGGGAACGTGGCAGGACGGGCTTCGTCCGCTGGTCGCCCCGCTGACCCGGTGGTGCGCCCCGGGCGACACCGTCTGGTTCGTCCCGCACGACGTACTGCACCACGTTCCCCTGCACGCCGTACGGATCGACGATCGCACCTGCGTGGCCGATCACCACCCCGTCCGCTACACCCCCAGCGCGTCGACCGGCCCGCACACGACGCGTAAACGCGACCCGGACCGCGACAGGGTGCTCATCCTCGCCGACGGCCGGGCCGACCGTCCGCTCATCCACGCCCGGCAGGAGGC
This sequence comes from Streptomyces sp. NPDC041796, assembly GCF_055590785.1. Classification (NCBI taxonomy): domain Bacteria; kingdom Bacillati; phylum Actinomycetota; class Actinomycetes; order Kitasatosporales; family Streptomycetaceae; genus Streptomyces; species Streptomyces sp. NPDC041796. The sequence continues at coordinate 19,170 of NZ_JBVJAH010000017.1, read as the reverse complement.
CGCGGCGATCGCCGGCCTCTTCGACCACCGGGCACGCCTCTTCGTGGGCGAGGCGGCGACCGCGCGGCGCCTCACCGGCCTCATCCCCCGGTCCGACCGGGCGTTCGACGTGGTGCATCTCGCCTGCCACGGAGAGTTCGACCCCGCCCAGCCCATGCGGTCGGGGCTGCTGCTGGCGCCGGAGGGAGCCGGTGACGGACGGCTCAGCGCCGCCGACATCCTCCGCCTCCGACTGCCGGCGAACCTCGTCACGCTGAGCGCCTGCGACACCGGACGCAACGACCGCCGCTCCGGCGACGAACTGATCGGCCTCACCAGAGCGCTGCTGTACGCCGGCGCCTCCGCCGTCGTGGCGTGCCTGTGGTCGGTCGACGAGCTGTCCACCAGCCTGCTCATGCGCGGCTTCTACCAGGCCCGGCTGTCCGGGATGAACGAGGCGGCGGCCCTGCGTCAGGCCCAGCTGGACGTGCGCCGGGTCACCGCCGCGGACGTGGTCGAGTACTGCGCCGGGATCCGGGCCGAGCAGCCGGCCATGGCCCCCGGCCTCGACCTCGACATCGCCACGGCACGGTTCTGGGCACGGGACTACCGAGCGGCCGCGGACGCCTTCGCGGCCGTGACCCGGGAGCAGCCCGTCGGCTCACCGGTGTGGACCCGCGCCCGGATCGGGGCGGTGCAGGCCCGCCGGGCTGCCGCCCACTCCGTACGCGCCGAGGTGGACTACAGCCGGCCGATGTTCGACCATCCGTATTTCTGGGCGCCATTCCTCGTGATCGGGGGCGGACCATGACGATCGACCCATCAACCACCTTCGCCCGACTGGCCGACCCGGCCTACACCACCATGGAGGTCACCAGCAGCGGTACACCTGTCCCACCGGTGGACGGGTACGTGATCGTCACAGCGCATGGTGTGCCGTTCTCCCTGACCGAGGCCGACCGGTTGCGCCGGCTCACCCGTCCCCCTGCCGATCCCGGGTCGGGCCTGCCGCCCCTGGTACTCGTCGACGGCTCGTGCACCCTCCCCGACCTCCTCGACAGCCCCTCAGTGACACTGCTGGACCTGCCCGTCATCGGTGTCGCGGTGACGCGGGAACACAGCCTCGGTTCCGGCATGGAGGGCACCGCGGAAACGGCCGGAGTCGCCGGAGTCACTGGAGTCACCGGGGCGGAAAGCATCACCGGCATCGTCCCCGCGAGCGTCATCGACCAGTACATCGTCGACCAGGAGGCCGGTCTGCAACCGGTGGTCAAAGGCCCCGGATGGTGGGGCAGTCCGCCCGACAGACTGGGAGGTCCGCCCCAGACCGGCCTTGCCACGGTCCGGTGCGGGCGGTGCGGGACGATCAACCGGAACATCGTCGTCTACGACCCCGACGATCCCCAGCGGTGCGAGAACGACACCGACGAGCATCCGCTCGAAAGCGGGTGAGCGGACCCGTGATCGGGACGGTGATCAAGGGGAGCGCCGGTCTGTTCGACCGTCGCTTCTTTCTCGGTGTCCTGCTGCCCACCCTGGCGTTCCTCGCCGGTGCCGGCGCGCTCACCGCGGTCGTGGCGCGTGGTCCCGGCGGCGCCAGGAAGGCCTGGTCGGCCCTGCCTCTGCTGGACAAGTCCCTGACCGTCGCCGCGGCGATCGCCGTCGCCGTCGTGGTCGCGACGCTGCTGAGCGGCTCGGCGGTGGGGCTGCTGCGCTGGTACGAGGGGTACTGGCCGACTCCGCTCGGCCGCCTCCTGGCGGAGCTCGGCAGCACCTGGCATCGGCGCCGGCGCGGAGAGCTCGCGGAGGCGGCGCGCGCCGACCCGGTCGCCCGGGGGCTCCTCAACGACTACTACCCTCCGGCGACACCGAACGAGCCCGCTCTGCCGACCCGGCTCGGCAACGTCCTGCGGAGCGCCGAACGGCATCCCCGGTTGCGCTACGGCATCGACACGGTGACGGTGTGGCCCCGCTTGTATCCGCTGCTGCCCGACCGGGTCGTCGCGGGGCTCAACGCCGGCCGGGCGACCATGGAGGCCGGCCTCGTCACGGCCACGCTGTTCGCCGTGTTCGCGCTGTACGCCGGCACCCTGCTCGTGCTCGGCCGGGACCGCTGGTGGCTGTTCGTCTGCTGTTTCGGCGGTGGCATGCTCGTCGCACGACTCTTCTACCGCACCGCGGTCAGCGCGGCCGTCGGCTACGCCGAGCAGCTCAAGGCGGCGTTCGACGTCTACCGGCTCGACCTCCTGCGCCAGTTGGACGGGGCGGCCCAGGACGGATCCCCGGGAACCGCTCCACCCCCATGGACTCCCCCGGCCGCTCCGGCCGACGAACGGCGCCGCTGGCAGCAGTTGTCCCTCTTGTGGCTCACCGGCGTTCATGACGGCGTCGAGGAGCCTCCGCGCCCTCAGCCCCCCGTCGACCGGGGAGCCCGACTCATGGTCGTGCCCTTGAGTACCTGGCTCCTGGTCGTCGTCGCCCTGGTCTGCCTCACGGGGGCGGTCGTCCTGGGCCACTCGGGCTGATCCGGCAACACGCGCACCGTCAATGGGCGGTTCGGTCATGGGAGCTCGCCGTGCCGGGATGTGGGGGACGTCCCGGTAGAGTCGGTCCGAGGAGAGGCGCAGGTCTGGGGGATTCATGACGACAGCGGACGCACCGCCCATCGTCCTGGTGCACGGAACACGATTCAGCGCGGGTCAGTGGAGCCCGCAGGTCACCGCCCTCCGGGGGGAGTTCCCGGTGGCCGCCGTCGACCTACCGGGCCACGGCACCCGCTCCGCTCAGCCCTGGAGCCTGGACGCCGCGGCACGGATCATCGCTTCCGCCGTGGACTCGCTCGACCGCGGGCCCGCTCTGGTGGTCGGACATTCGCTCGGCGGATACGCCTCGCTGGAATTCGCGCGACGGTGCCCCGAGCGCCTGCGCGGGCTGGTCCTCGCGGGCGCCAGCGCCTCGACGCGCGGCCCGTGGGCGTCGCCGTACCGGTGGGTCGCCGGGCTCGTCCCCCGCGTACCGGCGGACAGATTGGCCCGGTGGAACGACTGGTTGCTGCGTCGGCTCTATCCCGCCGAGGTCGTCGAGGCGACCATTCGCTCCGGCTACGCCTTCCACACCCTTCCGGCCGCCTGGGGCGAGGTGATGGGCCGCTTCGACGCGAGTGCCATGCGTCATGTGACGGCTCCCGTGCTCATTCTGAACGGCGAGAAGGACACCGTCTTCCGGTCCGGCGAGAGGGACTTCGCCCGTGCGCACCCGCACGCCCGCGTCGAATTGATCCCTCGGGCGAAGCACCTCGCCAACTTCGACGATCCGGACGCGTTCACCGACGCGGTCCGCCGCTTCGCCCGCCAGCTCCCCATCAGCGGCTGAGCGCCCCCGAGCCGGTTCCGTCGGACCTGCCTCAGCGCAATGGCAGCCTCACTGGCGGCCGTACCAGTCGAGGCAGACCACCATGGCGTCGTCGTCGGCGTCGATGGGGCCTCGGTGGCCGGCGAGTTCTTGGAGCACCGCTCGGGGCACCTGGGAGGGCGGCAGCAGGCGGGTGGCTGTCATGGCGCGGATGAGGGCCTTCTCGCTGTAGCGTTCGCCGGCCGGTGAGGCGACGTCGTAGACGCCGTCGCTGAGGAAGAAGAGACGGTCGCCGGGCAGGACGGTGAATGCCTGAGCCGTGTAGATGGTGTCCTCGAACATGCCGAGCGGAAGCTGTGCGTCGAGTTCGATCGGCTCGGCCTTGCCCTGCCTCAGGCGCCACATACGCGGTGATCCGGCATCCACGATCTCCACCTGCCCGGTCCCGAGGTCGAAGCGCAGGAGGAGGACGGAGAGATGGGCGGCCCCGTGGTAGTGGCCGTAGATGGCCTGGTCGGCGAGGAAGGCCTGGTCGGTGAGGGAGAGTCCGGCTCGGCGAGCGTTGCGCAGTGCGTTGATGGCGAGGTTGGTGAGGAGAGCGGCTTCGATGCCTTGCCCCATGCCGTTGGTCACCGTGAGCGTGAGGTGGTCGGCGGAGGTGGACCAGTCGAAGTTGTCGCCGTAGATCGCGTAGGCGGGCTCGAGCTGTGCGCCGATCTCGTACTCGGGCCGCGCGCAGGAGCGGCCGGGCAGGAGTTGCCACTGCATTTCGGCGGCGAGGGTGAGCCGGCTGGCCCGGCGGGCCTGGAGGTAGAGGTCGGTGTCGCGTTCGGCCACGACGATCTCGTGGCCGAGGATCTCCGCGATGTCCTGCAGTTCCCGCTCGGTCTGCGGCGTGTAGTGGCCCTCGGGCAGGCGGACGGTGAGGACGCCGATGCGATCGCCGCGGACGGTGACCGGGAAGTGAGCGATGACGTCGGTGGCGCGTGCGGGTCTTTCCACATGGGGGCGCTGCGACCCGAAGGCGCGTCCCGGGGCGCTGGCGTGTACGGGTACGGGCTCAGCGGTGTAAGGGAGGGCGTTGACGGGTTGCAGTATGGTCATCGCGTAATCGGCCATGAGCAGGTCGACGGAGGCGGCCGTGTAGTGGGTGACGAGCCCGTCCCGTACCGCTTCGAGGAGGGCGTGGGCAGGGGCTCCGCGCAGTGCGCGTTCCACAGCCGAGAGTCTGTCCACCGTTCGATTACCACCTGTTCAAGAAGAATGAGCAAAAGGAGCGGATGGCCTCTCATGTCTCAGAGACTGACAGGGCCGTTGCGAAGTGTCACAGTTGAGGGCATGCATTCCGAGACTTCTCCAGGCGCCGACCGGGATGCTGCCGCACACGCCGCCCGGGAGGTCATCGAACTGCTCGAGGTGCTGTGGAACAAGGGCCGGGACATGGCATCGCCGGCTCCGGTGTCCTCCTCGCAGCTGCGCGTGCTGTACATCCTGGACCGGGACCAGCCGATCAATCTGCGCACCCTTGGTGAAGTGCTCGGATCGGCACCGTCCTCGGTGAGCCGCATGTGCGACCGTCTGGCCGCGCTGGGCTTCGTCGAACGATCTGCCAGCGCGGCCAGCCGGCGCGAGCTGGAGCTGCGCCTGTCGAGCCGCGGTGAGACCTACCTGAAGGACCTGCGCGCCCGCCGGGAGACGGCGCTGGCCGATGTCATCTCCGCCATGCCACCCGCGGAGCGCGCGGCACTCGCGGCCGGTCTGAGCAGTTTCCACCTTGCCGTCGAGGGCGCCGCCTCCAAAGCCACTGGTGACGCAGCGGAGTCCGCCTGACCCCCGGACGGGGCCGGCATGTCGTCCGCTTCACAGGTTCACCTGCCTTTGTTTCTCGAGCGTGCGACCGCGGGGCGGGCACGCCGACGCAGACGGGCCCACTACGTAAGGGTGTTTCCTCCGACGTACAGTTGTCAAACGGCAACAGTTTCCGTGCATTAACGGATTGACAACATCGGAGAGCCGCCACCTGACGCGCCCCCGGCCGCTTCGCGATGACGATGGGTTTCCGTGCGCCACCACCCCCCGGTCGCCGGCGAGGGAGCGTCGGGACGGAGCTCCGCGCCTTCCAGGAACGCGCACGGACAGCCGGCCGAAGGCGCCACCACATCCCACGCCCGCCGACGCGGGCACTGTGGGGCAAGGAGGCCCGGATGCGCACGGATCAGCACGCATCCACACTGTCTCGGGCACAGCGGCTGCCGCCTTCACGGCACCGGCGTCGCGCCGGTCCGCCGCCCTCGTCGTGCGCACACCACTCTCGGGTGGCGTTACGTCCCTGTCGCTCATGTACCGCTCGGGTGGCTTCCTACCTGTTCGTTGTCCCTGCTGGTGCCCCACCATCGGCTCCGGCATGCCTGCCCCTTGCGGGGTTTCGGCGGTCCTCGAGGGCGGAGTACCTTTGCCGTGCGACAACTATTGCGAAGGTGGATCGGAATGAACGCCAGTGAGCCGGAGGCTCGCGTCCATGTCCTCGCGGTGCTGCGGGAGCAGCCCGAGAAAGTGGCCGACCGTTGGGTGCAGCTGCAGTTGGAGCAGGCCGCGCCGGGACACGGTCCGAGCGAGGCCGAGCTTCGCGAGGAGGCCGACGTGCTCGTCGACGCACTGCGGTCCGGTCTGGAGAGCGACCAGCCGGCGGACCGGATCGTCGCCACGCAGAAGGTCCTGCGCGAGGGGATCGCCGAGCTGTCGCTCCGCCGGGCACGGAGCGGGGCCACGCCGACGGCGACGTCGCTGGCCGTGCTCACGCTCAAGGAGGCGCTGCTCGAGGCGGTGCAGTACTTCACCCGCGAGGCCGACGCTCTCTACTCGTCGGCGCTGTTGGTCAACCGCCTTCTCGATGCCGCGGGTGCCCTGTCCTTCGAAACCTACGTGAAGGGGCGCGAGGAGATCATCCACAGGCAGAGCCGACAGCTCCTCGACGTGTCCACCCCCGTGGTGCGCCTGTGGGACAAGGTCTTGGCGGTACCCCTCATCGGGACGCTCGACACGACCCGCACACAAGTCGTCATGGAGAACCTCCTGGAGGCGATCCAGCGGGACGAGGCGCATGTGGCGATCATCGACATCACCGGCGTCCCCACGGTGGACACCGCGGTGGCCCACCACTTGATGCAGACGGTCAACGCGGTGCGCCTCATGGGGGCGGACTGCCTGATCAGTGGTATCCGCCCACCGATCGCCCAGATCATCGCCCAGTTGGGCATCGACCTGTCCCCCATCCTCACCCGTGCGACCCTCGCCGACGCACTGGCCGCCGCGATGAGGCTCATCGAACAGCCCGCCCAGCGGGCCGGTTCCGCGGCGATCGCGTGAGCACGCCCTTCGGTGCAGGCGTACCCGTTCTGCGTCCGGGCGAGTACCTGGCGACGGGAGAATTCACCGGGTTCGACGACGTGTCAGCCACGCCCTCCACCCGCCCGGGGGGACGAGGGGCGGGGGCGGGCATCCGCCCCTTCACGCCCCTCACACCAGGGAAACCTGACTCAGGCCTTCCCGGCACGACAACCGCCCTCAACGCCGAGCACGGCATGGCCGCGCTGGGCCGGTACCGAGGTCGCAGGCCTCAGGAAGGGGCTGCCGATGCTCCCCCATGACGACCCGGACGAAACGCGGCACACCCCGCCCTCAGCCACTACCGCTACGGAGGCGGAGCACAGTGACTCCGTCCCGGCTCAGCCGTTGCGTTCTGAGGAGGACCTGCTGGCCCTGCGTCACACCGTGCGGGCCGCCACGCTGCGAGCCGGGTTCTGCCTCGTGGACCAGACCCGGATCGTCACCGCCGCGAGCGAACTGGCGCGCAACGCCTACATTCACGGGCACGGCGGTACCTTCGAGCTCAAGACCATTCGACGCGCCGGCCGCGTCGGACTGCAGCTCTCGGTGTCCGATCAGGGGCCCGGGATCCCCGACCTCGACACGGCCTTCATCGACGGATACACCACCGGGTCCGGTCTCGGCCATGGGCTGGGCGGCGCTCGCCGCCTCATGGACGAATTCCACGTCCGGACCACTCCGGGGCGGGGAACCACCGTCGTCGCGGTGCGCTGGGGCTCACGCCCATGACCCCCGGCGGCCGGACCGGTCCCTCACCGTCACGTGGCCGGGCTGCCGTAGTAGCCACCGATGAGGTTTCGGTACCCGGGGTCGTCGAGGTGCCTGTCCTGGTCGAAGTCGGGAGCGTTCTCGATCTGCTCCCGCGTCCGGCCGACGAAGACCGTGTGCGTTTCCAGGTCGATCTCGGTCACCGTGCCGGCCGGCAGCAGCACCCGCTTGCCCAGGATCCAAGGCCCGGTGTCGACGACGAGACAGGCGGAGCCGACCTCGTCCGTGTGCTTGTCGACCTTGCCGATGCTCCCGTCGGTCGCCTCGACCTGGTAGCCCACGAGCAGGGCTCCGTCGACGTGCCCCACGGCCGGGTGATATTCCCAGATGTTCTCGCTCATGAGGGTCTCCCTTCGCGTCCTCGAAAGGCCCGAGCGCGTCCTCGAAAGGCCCGAGCCGAAAACCGCGCCTTGTTGGCTGCTGGTGCCCCCGGGGGCCCGATGCACGCCTCCATCGAAGGACGGTGGGGCGCGTGCCGAAGGGGTGGAGGGACGCCCTCGGAACGGTGGGGGAACGCATGCCGAAGTGACCGGGGAACGCATCCGGACGCCGTGGATGCCGCGCCCCTCCGACCGAGGGTGTGGATTTGTGGTGGGCCGGGCATACGCGCAGCAGGACCCCGCCGTGCATCCCCCGTCACGGCGGGGTCTTTCGCTGCCGCCGCTGGCGGCAGCCCGCCCCGGTGTGCCGATGGTCACCTGCGGCCCCGCGAACCGCCCTCCGCGTCGGCGCGAAGCCGTAGCCTGATGCGGCGGCGCGTGAACGGCCGATACGGCGGCGACAGAGGGCCTCGTCACAGGGGGGCGGTTGCCCCCTCCATGGATGTCGGGATTCGGACAGCACGCGCAAATCGCGCCCTGGGACTCGATTGCCCATGTGACGCCGTGTGGGTTAGCCTTCAGCGTATTTGTCATACGGCAACGGTTAAGTGTCGAAAGAATGGCATGGGGCCGCCCGCTCCGGGTGTGCGTCTGCTCGGTCTTTTCGTCGTGGCATCTGAGTGGAACGAGGTTGGTCATGGCTGAGACGGCGGTCGAGGGTTCGCGTTCGGTACCGCGGTCGCGGCCGGCCCCCGGGGGCGGCAAGGTGGGCGAGTCGGAGCTGCGGCAGTTGCTCGCCGGTCTTACGGCAGTGCGCGACGGAGACTTCGGCACACGGCTTCCCGACGAGGGAGACGGGCTGATCGGTGAGATCGCCACCGTCTTCAACGGCATGGTCGACCAGCTCTCGTTGTTCACCTCCGAGGTGACCCGTGTGGCACGTGAGGTGGGCACCGAGGGCACCCTGGGCGGACAGGCCGTGGTTCCGGGCGTTTCCGGCACATGGGCGGACCTCACCGACTCGGTGAACGCCATGGCGGGCAATCTCACGACCCAGGTCCGGGACATCGCCCAGGTCGCCACCGCCGTGGCCAAGGGTGACCTGTCGCAGAAGATCGACGTCGACGCGCGCGGCGAGATCCTGGAGCTGAAGAACACCGTCAACACGATGGTCGACCAGCTCTCCGCCTTCGCCGACGAGGTCACCCGCGTCGCCCGCGAAGTGGGCAGCGAGGGCCAGCTGGGCGGTCAGGCCCAGGTGCCGGGCGTCGGTGGCGTCTGGCGGGATCTGACCGACTCGGTGAACTTCATGGCCGGCAACCTCACCGACCAGGTGCGCAACATCGCACAGGTGACGACGGCCGTGGCCAAGGGTGACCTGTCCCAGAAGATCACCGTCAACGCGCGCGGTGAAATCCTGGAGCTGAAGAACACCATCAACACGATGGTCGACCAGCTCTCCTCGTTCGCCGACGAGGTCACCCGCATGGCGCGCGAAGTGGGCACCGAAGGGATCCTCGGTGGCCAGGCCGACGTCAAGGGCGTGTCCGGCACGTGGCGGGACCTGACCGACTCGGTGAACTTCATGGCCGGGAACCTCACAGCCCAGGTCCGTTCCATCGCGCAGGTGGCCACGGCCGTGGCCAAGGGTGACCTGTCCCAGAAGATCAACGTCACGGCGCGCGGCGAGATCCTGGAGCTGAAGGAGACCATCAACACGATGGTCGACCAGCTCTCCGCCTTCGCCGACGAGGTCACCCGCGTCGCCCGCGAGGTCGGCACCGAGGGCCGGCTCGGCGGGCAGGCCGACGTCAAGGGCGTCTCGGGTACCTGGAAGGACCTCACCGAGTCGGTCAACGTGATGGCCGACAACCTGACGGCCCAGGTACGTTCGATCGCCGAGGTCACCACCGCCGTGGCGCAGGGCGATCTGTCGCAGAAGATCCGGGTGGACGCCCGGGGCGAGATCCTGGAGCTGAAGGAGACCATCAACACGATGGTCGACCAGCTCTCCGGCTTCGCCGACGAGGTCACCCGCGTCGCCCGCGAGGTCGGCACCGAAGGAAATCTCGGTGGTCAGGCCACGGTCCGCGGGGTGTCGGGCACGTGGAAGGACTTGACGGACAACGTCAATGTGATGGCGTCCAACCTGACGGGCCAGGTCCGCTCGATCGCACAGGTGGCCGCGGCAGTGGCGCGGGGTGATCTGTCCCAGAAGATCATGGTGGAGGCGAAGGGTGAGGTCGCGGCTCTCGCGGGTGTGATCAACACCATGGTCGACACGCTGTCCGCGTTCGCCGACGAGGTCACCCGCGTGGCGCGCGAGGTCGGTACGGAGGGCATCCTCGGCGGCCAGGCCCGGGTCCCCAACGTGGCCGGCACCTGGAAGGACCTGACCGACAACGTCAACTCGATGGCGAACAACCTGACCGGTCAGGTTCGCAACATCGCCCTCGTCACCACCGCCGTCGCCAACGGTGACCTGTCGAAGAAGATCGACGTGGACGCCCGGGGCGAGATCCTGGAGCTGAAGACCACGATCAACACGATGGTCGACCAGCTCTCCTCGTTCGCCGCCGAAGTCACCCGCGTCGCCCGCGAAGTGGGCAGTGAGGGCCGCCTGGGCGGCCAGGCCGAGGTCGAGGGCGTCTCCGGGACCTGGAAGCGCCTGACGGAGAACGTCAACGAGCTCGCCGGGAACCTGACCCGGCAGGTTCGCGCCATCGCCGAGGTCGCGAGCGCGGTCGCCGAGGGCGATCTGACCCGCTCCATCACGGTCGACGCCTCCGGTGAGGTCGCCGAACTCAAGGACAACATCAACTCCATGGTGGAGTCCCTGCGCGAGACGACCCGGGCGAACCAGGAGCAGGACTGGCTGAAGTCCAACCTGGCACGCATTTCCGGCCTGATGCAGGGGCACCGCGACCTCGCTGTGGTGGCGGAGCTGGTGATGGACGAGCTGACACCGCTGGTGTCGGCCCAGTACGGGGCCTTCTACCTGGCCGAGGAGGCCTCCGGCGGCACCGTGCTCACGCTGGTCGGCTCCTACGGCCGTCCGGCGGACTTCACGGAGCACACCCGCTTCAAGCTGGGTGAGTCCCTGGTGGGTCAGGCGGCACGCAGCCGGCGGACCATCACCGCCGAGGGAGTGCCCGCGGACTACGTCAGCATCTCGTCCGGGCTCGGCCGGTCGGCGCCGGGCAGCCTGGTCGTGCTGCCCATCGTGGTCGAGGACCAGGTCCTGGGCGTGATCGAGCTCGCCTCGTTCACGCCGTTCACCGCGGTGCACCGGGACTTCCTCGAGCAGTTGATGGAAACGCTGGGCGTCAATGTGAACACCATCGTCGCCAACGCCCGCACCGACGAGCTGCTGGACGAGTCCCAGCGGCTGACGGCCGAACTCCAGGTGCGCTCCGAGGAGCTGCAGGTGCAGCAGGACGAGCTGCAGCGCTCCAACGCCGAGCTGGAGGAGAAGGCCGCGCTGCTGGCCGCGCAGAACCGCGACATCGAGACCAAGAACCTCGAGATCGAGCAGGCCCGGCAGGAGCTGGAGGCCCGCGCCCAGCAGCTTGCGCTGGCGTCCAAGTACAAGTCCGAGTTCCTGGCCAACATGAGCCATGAGCTGCGTACGCCGCTCAACAGCCTGCTCATCCTGGCGCAGTTGCTGGCACAGAACCCGACGCGCAACCTGACCCCCAAGCAGGTGGAGTACGCGGGCATCATCCACTCGGCCGGGTCGGACCTGATGCAGCTGATCAACGACATCCTGGACCTGTCCAAGGTCGAGGCGGGGAAGATGGACATCAACCCCGAGCGCGTTCCGCTGCGCCAGCTGCTCGAGTACGTCGAGGCCACGTTCCGGCCGATGACGACACAGAAGAGCCTGGACTTCACCATCAGTGCCGCCCCCGGCGTTCCGGCGGACCTGCTGACGGACGACTCACGACTGCGGCAGGTGCTGCGCAACCTGCTGTCCAACGCGGTCAAGTTCACCGAGCACGGCAGCGTCGAGCTGCGCATCGAGGTGGCCACGGAGAAGGAGCTTCCTCCTTCCGTGCACCGAGGTGAGGCGGTGCTGGCGTTCCGCGTCAAGGACACCGGTATCGGTATCGCCGAACAGCAGCTGGAGGCGATCTTCGGTGCCTTCCAGCAGGCCGACGGCACCACCAGCCGCAAGTACGGGGGCACAGGGCTGGGACTGTCGATCAGCCGGGAGATCGCCCACCTGCTGGGCGGTGCGGTGACGGCCGAGAGCACGCAGGGGCAGGGCAGTACGTTCACTCTCTATCTGCCGGTCGAGCGGGCCGACTGGGAGATCCGTGCCGTCGCCGCGGCCGTCGGACACGCGGCAACGGACGAGGGAGCCGATGCGGCGGAGCGCGGCCGGACGACGCCCCGGCCTGCCCCGGCGCCCCGGCAGAAGCGCCGGCTGCTGGTCGTCGAGGAACGCACACGCGGTCTGCTCTCCCTGGTCGCCGAGAGCGCGGTCGCCGACCTGTCCGGGAACAAGGACCTGCCCAAGCACATGGCGGACATCGAGGTCATCACCGCCGTGGGCGCGCAGGAGGCGGCCGAGAGCCTGGCCGCCGGGCCCTTCCACTGCGTCGTCCTGGAACTGGACATGCCGAGGGACGAGGCGCTGCTGTTCCTGGACGCCATGGACGGTGACGCCGCGGTGACGACCGTGCCCGTCCTCGCGCACAACAGCCGCCGTCTGGAGCCGACCCAGGAAGAGAAGCTGCAGAGCCGTTCGGACAGCCGGCCGCTGGAACTGATCTCCAGCCTTGACGAGCTCCGCGAGCGGATCGCCCTGCACCTGTCCGCCGAGGAGCCGGGGGACGTCCTCCCCCTGGTACGTCCCGAGGAGACGCGCCAGCAGCCCTCGCAGCCCGTCGACGGGACGTTTGCCGGCCACACGGTCCTGGTGGTGGACGACGACGCCCGCAATCTGTACGCCATCAGCGGGATCCTCGAACTGCACGGCATGAAGGTCCTGCATGCCGAGAACGGCCGCAGGGGCATCGAGGCACTGCGCGAGCACCCCGAGATCGACCTGATCCTGATGGACGTGATGATGCCCGAGATGGACGGCTACGCCGCCACGTCCGCCATCAGAGAGGATCCCGCCTACGCCACGCTGCCCATCATCGCGGTGACGGCCAAGGCCATGCCGGGAGACCGGGAGAAGAGCCTTGCCTCGGGGGCGAGCGACTACGTCACCAAGCCCGTGGACGCCAATGATCTCATCGCCTGCATCGGTCACTGGCTGACCGTCCGATGAGTGACGCGGGCCGGCCGGCCCGGCAGCCCCACCTCCCCTCCCCCGCCGACCGAGGAGTCAGCAGCACAGTGAGCACTCCTGACCATGTTGGAGAGTCCGTGGCCGACGACGGGCTACTGACGCCTGCTCACTCGGTCGTTTCCACCTCCGGCTCCCCCGTCTCCGTCCCTGCCCCTGGTTCGTCTCCGGCGGAGCGGACCGCGGAGTCCGCACCGGCCGATGAGCCGGCAGTGCCGGCCGCTCCCACGGCGGCCCCGGTACGGGAGGAGGGCACCGGCCTGGGACGGCTGGCAGCGACGGTGGAGAGGCTGCGTAACGAGATCCGCGCGGCGCAGGCCGCGGCCGACGGCCGCGCTCTGATCGAACTCGCGAAGGGCGTGTTGATCGAACGGCTCCAGTGCGGGCCCTCGATGGCCGCCCAGCAGCTGGCGGCTCTGGCCGACGAGTCGGGTGTCTCACAGCTGGAGCTGGCGGCGGACATCGTCAACCAGGCGGCACGTGACCACGTCACCGAAGTGGCCAGTGATTTCGTCGAGCGAGCGAAGGGCTCCGTGGACGCCGCGGAAGACGGTGTCTCCGTCGGAGTGCGGCTGCGTACGGCTGAGAGCGGTGCCCTCGCGGCGGGAGACACCCAGGCGGTCGCCGAGTCGCTCCTGGAACACGCGCTGACGCCCTTGGGGGCCGACGCCGTCGCCGTGTGGACGGCGGGTCCGGACGCCTCGCTGACCCTCGCGGGCCATGCCGGGTTCCCCACCGACGAGGCCGTCCGCTGGCGCTACGTACCCCCCGGGGTGTCGACGCTGGCTCGCCAGGCGCTGGCCGAGCGTCAGGCGGTGCACGTCACGTCCTTGTCCGCGGCGGGCCTGCCTTCCATCGGCTGGGCGCAGAACCCGGGCGGCGGCCGGGTGGCACTCCCGGCGGGAACCGGCGGCCGCGTGCACGGGATCCTGGAGATCTGCTGGCCGGGTCCCCTGGAACCGCAGCCGCCGCAGATCGCACGCCAGATCGAGGCGCTGGCGGAGCTGTGCGCCCACACCCTGGAGGGCCGGCCGGGCGCCGCCGTCTCCCCCGGCGGGAACCCTTGGGCGACCACCCCGGACCTCAGCGAACTGGTCGACCTCGCTGAAGGCCTTTACGACCCCGCGCTGGTGCTGATTCCGTATCTCGACCCCCATGGCCAGCTCGCCGACTTCCGGATTCATCACGCGAACAGCCACTTCGTCGATCCGGCCGGTCGCCCGCGCAGCGCAGTGAACGGAGCGCTGCTGCTCGAGGCCTACCCCATGGCCCTTGGCGGCGGCGAGCTCTTCGAGAAGATAGAGCGGGTCTACGCGACCGGCGAGCCGTTCCGTGCCCAGCGGATGACCCTGACCGCCCTGGTCGACCAGGTCCCTCTCGCCGCCGTCGCCGACATCAGTGTCAGCCGCCACGGCAGCAGCGTGCTGCTCATCTGGCGGATCGAGGACGAGACCGCCCGGCTGGCGAGCCTCCTCCAGCACGCTCAGCGCCTCGGCAGGATCGGCGGCTTCGAGGAGAACGTCGCGACCGGTGAGATCACCTGGAACGACCAGCTGTTCGATCTCTACGGCCGTCCCCACAACACCAGTCCCGTACCTCTGGAAGAACTGACCGCCCACGCCCACCCGGACGACGCCGTGACCATCGGCCGGTTCCTGCGCGCCGTCCTGCACCACCGGCGGCCGGCGTCCGCGGCCTTTCGCCTCCAGCGCCCGGACGGTGTCACCCGGCACATTCGTGTGATCGCCGAGCCGGTCCTCGACGCCGACCATCGCATGCTGGCGGTGCGGGGCGCCTACCAGGACATCTCCGCACAGCACTGGACGGAAGTGGCCCTGGCGGCGACCCGCGACCAGCTGGCGCACACCGAGCAGCAGGCTGCCGAACGCAACCGCATGACCCTGCAGCTCCAGCACGCCATCATGCCGCCCGCTCAGGCTCCGCTGGACAGTCCGGGCCTGCAGGTCGCGGTGCGCTACCGCCCGGCCGAATCCGAGTCCATGGTGGGCGGTGACTGGTACGACGCCGTCGTCCTGCCCTCCAAGAAGATCATGTTGTGCGTGGGAGACGTGGCCGGGCACGGCATCGAGGCCGCGACCAGCATGGTGGTGCTGCGCAACGCCATGCGGGGTCTCGCCGTCACCGGCGCCGGGCCGGGCCAGCTCCTGTCCTGGCTCAACACCGTCGCTCACTACCTGACCGAGCACGTGACGGCCACAGCGGTGTGCGGTTTGTACGATCCCGAGCGGCACACCTTGCGCTGGGCCCGGGCGGGGCACCTCCCGCCCGTTCTCATCCGGGGCCAGAAGGCGACCACGCTGCGCACGGTGGGCGGGATCCTCCTCGGTGCTCTTTCGGAGGCCACCTTCGAGGAGGAGGAACTGCAGATGGAGCCCGGTGACACTCTGCTGATGTACACCGACGGGCTGGTCGAGCGCAGGGACCAGTCGGTTCAGGACTCCCTGGCCCAGTTGCTGACCAACGCCCGTATACCGACCACCACGCTGGAGCAGCGGCTCGACGGGCTGCTCACGCACAGCAAGTCCGACACCGACGACGACACCTGTCTCATCGGCATCCAGGTTCTGTGACACGTGTGCCGCGTTCTCGCGACGACACGTACCTGTTCCTGATCCCGAGGGGTGACGATGTCCTCACTGGGCTGTGACCGGCAGTGGGCATAGGCTGGGCTGCATGCGCATGTGTAATCGCCCCGGGGAGGCGTTCCCGGGCGCGTCATGGCGGTGAAGCCCTTGCCCAGCAGTACAAGGAGGAGTCCCTGTGTCCCAGCGACTGACAAGGCCGTTGCGAAGTGTCACAGTTGAGGGCATGCATTCCGAGACTTCTCCAGGCGCCGACCGGGATGCTGCCGCACAGGCCGCCCGGGAGGTCATCGAACTGCTCGAGGTGCTGTGGAACAAGGGCCGCGACACCACGTCGCCGGCTCCGGTCTCGACCTCGCAGCTGCGGGTTCTGTACATCCTGGAGCGCGACCAGCCGATCAATCTGCGTACTCTCGGTGAGGTGCTCGGCTCCGCACCGTCGTCGGTGAGCCGGATGTGCGACCGTCTCGACGCGCTGGGTTTCGTGGAGCGCTCCCCCAGCTCGGCCAGCCGACGCGAGCTGGAGCTGCGCCTGTCGAGCCGCGGTGAGAGCCACCTGAAGGACCTGCGCGCCCGCCGGGAGGCCGCACTGCTCGAGGTCATCTCCGCCATGCCGCCCTCGAAGCGCACGGCGCTCGCCGCCGGTCTGAACAGTTTCCGCCTCGCCGTCGAAGACACCACTGCCCAGGGGGACGACGTGGCCGGTGGCACGACGTCGTCCGCGGAATCGGCCTGAGCGGCGGTACGGCATCCGTCCCGTGCTCCCCGCCCCGGAGCATCCGGGTCACGGCCCCGGACCGGGGTCCGGATGAATCGGTTCGGTGATCCTCGCACGAGCCGCTTCGAGCTGAGCCGCGAAAGCGACGCCCAGGAAAAGAGCGATGCCGGTCACGTTCGCCCACAGCAGGAGGGCGACGAACGCGGTCAGCGGCCCGTACACCGCTCCGAACGATCCGCTGTTGTTGACGTAGAGGGAGAGAAGCCACGTCGCGGTCACCCACAGGAGCAGATGGATGCCGGAGCCGAAGATGAGCCAGGTGTAGCCCGGCTGGTCCCGGCGAGGGGCCCAGCGGAAGATCACAGCCGAGGCGACGGCCGCGAGGAGGATCCCGACGGGCAGGTGCAGATGATGCCACCAGCTCAGCAGCGACGGCGGCCAGTGCAGCGCCTCGACGACCGCCTGCCCGATGCCCCGGCCCGCGACCATCGCGAGGAACCCTCCTCCGAGCGGGAGGCCCGCACACAGTGCGAGGAGCACTCCTCGGCCGTACTTGGCGGGGAAGGGACGGTCACGCTCGATGCCATAGATGCGGTTGCAGCCGCGTTCGATCTGTCCCATCGCCGCTGCGAGGTTGATGACGGCGAAGCCGAGACCCAGCCACATGGCCACGGCTCCGGCAGTGTCGGCGTCCGCGCTGCGCCGGGTGTCGGAGAGCGCCTGCCGCACCAGTTCCGTACTGGTGCCGGGAATGATCTGGGCGAGAGCCAGTTCAATGGCTTGCCCCACGCTTTCCGTGTGCATGGTGGTGGTGATCCCCACCAGCGCGATGGTGAACGGCACGATGCCGAGTACGACTTGGTACCCGAGGGAGCGGGCGGAGCTGAACCCGTCGGCGTAGCGAAAGCGTGTGAAGGCGTCGATGAACAGCTTCCGCCCCCCGTAGTGCCGCAGCGCCGAGAAGGCTTCGTCGCCGGAGAGTTCCTCGCCGAGCATGTCCCGCGTCTGCGGTACGTGTACTGCCGTTCCCATCGATCCTCCCCAGGACCGGGACAAGACTGGTGATGCGGCACTGTTCCGCCCTCATCATGTGGGCGCTCGTCCGTCTCCGCCGGCAGAACTCGCGCACGGCGCGGTGGCAGGGGCGTACGAGGGGATTCCCGATCAGGGGGGATCGGCTCCGTCCCGGGGGTGGGACGGAGCCGATCGCTCGTTCACGACAGCGTGATGCGCAGCGGCGCAGCCCGCACGCCGCAGCGGGCGGGCCGCTCGGTGGCGCGCCGCGCGGTGGGCGGTGCCCTCAGTGGGCCGTGAGCATTCCCGCGCGCAGCCGCGCCAGGATGCGGGTGAGCAGTCGCGACACGTGCATCTGTGACACGCCGAGGTGTTCGCCGATTTGCGCCTGGGTGAGTTCTTCGACGAAACGGAGGTGGAGGATGCGGCGGTCGCGGTCATCGAGCTTGTCCAGGAGCGGGGCCAGCGTCTGGAAGTTCTCCACGAGTTCCATGGCCGGGTCCTCTTCGCCGATGAAGTCCGCCAGGGCGGTGTCATCGTCCTCGCCGCTGTGGAGCGCCGCGTCGAGTGAGGTGGAGCTGTAGCCGTTGGCGGCCAGCCGGGCCTCGTTGACCTCGTCCTCGGAGAGGCTCATCAGGTCGGCGAGTTCGCGGACCGTGGGCGCACGGCCGAGGCGGGTGCTGAGCTCGTCGGTCGCCTTGGCGAGCTCGACGCGGGCCTCCTGCAGGCGCCGCGGCACGTGCACGGCCCACGATGTGTCACGGAAGAACCGCTTGATCTCGCCGACGATGTACGGCACGGCGAACGTGGGGAACTCGACTTCGCGGGAGAGCTCGAAGCGGTCGATCGCCTTGATCAGTCCGATCATGCCGACTTGGACGATGTCTTCCATCTGGTCCCCGCGGCTGCGGAACCTTCCGGCGGCATAGCGGACGAGCGACATGTTCATCTCGATGAGGGTGTTCCGGGCGTACTGGTACTCCGGTGTGCCCTCTTCCAGCACGGTCAGCCGGTCGAAGAACATCCGCGACAGGGCGCGGGCGTCCTTCGGCGCGAGCCTGCCCGGGTCCGCCACCATCGGCAGCTCCGCGACACCCGCATCCGTCAGGCCTCTCGTGGCCACCGAAGTCGTCATCGTCCTGTCCCCTCCCACGTCAGCACCGCCTCATTGATCTTGGCGGTCAGTGAGCCGCGCCTACCCCGTCCATGCAGGTCTCATGCATATTTTTTTCACGACGTGTGTCGCGACCTGTGCCGTGCCCGGGTCCTGCCCCGTCAGCACCCGTACACGGGCGGGCTCGCGCGCTGTGCGCGCACGCGGCTAGGGCCTGTTGCGAAAGTGGATCTTGCTCGTTGATGATCGTGCTTCGTGGGACGTGGGGATCTGACGAATGGCCAGTGGGCCCGGATGGAGCCGTTACTGCCGCGAGGCATCAAGCCGGGACGTCCGCAGGTGTGGACGCGGCGGCAGCTGATAGACGGCATACGGTGGCGGACCCGGACCGGTGCCCCGTGGCGGGACGTGCCCGAAAGGTATGGCCCGTGGGACCGGGTCTATGACCTGTTCCGGCGCTGGCAACGGGACGGGACCTGGGCCAGGATCCTCACGCAGCTCCAGGCCGAGGCGGACGCGAAGGGCCTGATCACCTGGGAGGTCAACGTCGACTCCACCGTCTGCCGGGCCCACCAGCACGCCGCCGGGGCGGCGAAAAAGGGGACCTCCAGAAGGAA
>NZ_JBVJAH010000016.1:0-160882 GCF_055590785.1 Streptomyces sp. NPDC041796 | reverse complement strand
CCCCCCCCCCCCCCCCCCCCCCCCCCCCCCCCCCCCCCCCCCCCCCCCCCCCCCCCCCCCCCCCCCCCCCCCCCCCCCCCCCCCCCCCCCCCGCGCCGTTGGGGCGACCATTGACGCAGGTCATCGCCACCCATTAACTTCACCATACGGATTGTTGATTCCGTGTAGTGGAAATTTGGAGGGTGTGGGAATGGGTCAGCAGGAGAAGGTGGCAACGAGCCTCACCGGCGCGGTCAGCGAGGGCATCAGCGCTTCGCTCGTCTCGGTCGACGAGGAGCTCGCGCGCCGCTACCCGGGCGACCCCGGCACCCGCCAGCCGGTCCACACCGTGTACGTGCCCGGCGACGCCTTCGAGGCCGGAACCATCCGCTCCTGGGGCGACCAGGCCCTCGCCATGCTCGACGAGCACGCCCCGGACGCCGCCTCCCTCGCCGCCGTCCTCGGCCTGCCCGAGGAGCTCGCCGACGCCGTTCACACGCGCGTGCGGGCCAAACTGGAGCGCGAGCCCATCGAGGACCTCCGCGTCGACTTCGAGGACGGGTACGGCGGCAACGACGAGGACACCCACGCCGCCCGCGCCGCCCGCCTGATCTCCGAGGCGTACGCGGAGGGCACGGCCGCCCCGTACATGGGCGTGCGTATGAAGTGCATGGAGGCCGCCGTACGCGACCGGGGCATCCGCACCACCGACGTCTTCCTCAGCGGCCTCATGGAGCACGGCGGCCTCCCCGAGGGCCTCGTCCTCACCCTGCCCAAGGTCACCTACGCCGAGCAGGTCAGCGCCTTCGTACGGCTCCTGGAGGCCTTCGAGAAGGCCCACGGTCTCGACGCCGGCCGCCTGGGCTTCGAGATCCAGATCGAGACCAGCCAGGCCATCCTCGCCGCCGACGGCACCGCCACCGTCGCCCGCATGATCGACGCCGCCGAGGGCCGCGCCACCGGCCTGCACTACGGAACCTTCGATTACAGCGCCTGCCTCGGCGTCTCCGCCGCGCACCAGGCCAGCGACCACCCGGCCGCCGACCACGCCAAGGCGATCATGCAGGTCGCCGCCGCCGGCACCGGCGTACGCGTCTCCGACGGCTCCACCAACGTCCTGCCCGTCGGCACCACCGAGAAGGTCCACGACGCCTGGCGCCTGCACTACGGCCTCACCCGCCGCGCCCTGGCCCGCGCCTACTACCAGGGCTGGGACATGCACCCCGGCCACCTGCCGACCCGGTACGCCGCCGTCTTCGCCTTCTACCGCGAGGGCTTCGAGCAGGCCGCCGCCCGCCTCTCCGCGTACGCCAGCCACGCCGGCGGCGACGTGATGGACGAGCCCGCCACCGCCAAGGCCCTCAGCTCCTACCTGCTGCGCGGCATCGACTGCGGCGCCCTGGACACCGGCGAGGTCGCCCGCCTCACCGGACTGACCCGCGCGGACCTCGACGGCTTCGCCGCCCCCCGCCGGGGTGACCTGACGGCCACCGCCCAGTAAGCCCAGCGCCTGTCGGCGCTGTCACAGCTGCCCCGTACTCTGTAACGCGTTCGGACGGGAACACGACACAGGGAACGGGGCAGCGGTGTCTTCGGGGGAGAACGAACTGATCGCCGGGCGCTACCGGGTGGTCCGGCAGCTCGGGCGCGGGGGCATGGGCGTCGTCTGGCGCGCCGTGGACGAGGTCCTGGGCCGCGAGGTGGCCGTCAAGGAGCTCCGCACCTACACGGACTCCTCCGGCCACGAGCTGGCCGACCTGCGGCTGCGGATGCAGCGCGAGGCACGGGCCGCCGCACGGGTCCGCCACCCCGGGGTCATCTCCGTCCACGACGTCGCCGACCACCAGGGCCGCCCGGTGATCGTGATGGAGTTCATCGACGGGCCGTCCCTCGACGACGTCCTGGCCGAGCGCGGTGTCATGGACCCGCGCGAGGCCGCCGCGATCGGCGCCAAGGTGCTGGAGGCGCTCGACGCCGCGCACGCGGTGGGCGTACTGCATCGTGACGTCAAGCCGGGCAATGTGCTGCTGGACCGCGGCGGCCGGGTCGTCCTCACCGACTTCGGCATCGCCGCCATGGAGGACCCCGGCGACGGTTCCACCACCCACCTGACACGCAGCGGCGAGATCGTCGGCTCGCTCGACTATCTGGCCCCCGAGCGGGCGCAGGGCCAGGACCCCGGCCCGGCGTCCGACATCTGGGCCCTCGGCGCCACGCTGTACGCCGCGGTCGAGGGTGCCTCGCCCTTCCGGCGTACGTCGACGTGGTCGACGCTCACCGCGATCGTCGTCGAACCGCTGCCCGAACCGCAGCGGGCGGGCGCCCTCGGCCCCGTACTGCGGCAGCTGATGGACAAGGACCCGGCACAGCGGCCGGACGCGGCGACCGCGGCCCGGCTGCTGGCGGCGGTCGCGGAGGGACATGGGCCGGGCCCCGAGAGCGCGGCTCCGACGTACGTCCCGACCGAGCGCACCGTGCTCCCGCACCAGCCGCAGGGCTTCGGCCCCGCGCCGGCCATGCCGCAGCCCCCGGCGGCCCCGGTGCCGGCCGCGGCTCCCGCGGCCGCCGCGGCTCCCGTGACCCGTGCGGCTCGCGCGGAGCGCAAGAGCCGCGGCAAGGCCCTGATCGCGCTGACGGCGGTCGCCGTCCTGCTCGCCGGGGGAGGGGTGACGTACGCGTTCATGGACGGCGAGAAGTCGGCCGGGAGCCAGGAACTGGCCGGAGGCCAGGCCGACCCCGGAGACACCCGCGACCCCGGCCGCCCGCTCGCTCCGGCCGGCAGCCCCTCCGCCACCGACGACAAGGCGGGCACCGAGCCGTCCGACTCCGAGCCCACGGACGCGAAGTCCTCCAAGGCGGCGGACAAGCCACATGCCTCCGCCTCGGCGGCGGCCGGCAGCACCACGGACGGCGGCACGGACGGCGGCGGCTCCACCGGCGACGGGTCGGGGACGACCGGTTCCGCCTCGGGCTCCGGCTCCGGTTCGGGCTCGACGGGCGGCGGTTCCGCGACCGGAGGCGGCGCCACGACCACCACCGGCGGCGGAGGGGACCCGGCGCCCGCGCCCGTCTGTCACTCCATAGGCGGCGGCAAGTACAACTGCCAGGTGTGGCGCACCGCGAAGTCCATCCGCGCCGACGGCAGCGAGGCCGGCGTCCTCAACGCGGGCACCAACTACTTCTACTGCCAGGCCAACCTGGGCCGCCGCGAGACTCACGGCGAGTGGACCAACGTCTGGTGGGCGAGGACGGACGACGACAGCGGCAACACCGGGGTGTACGTCAGCGACGTCTACATCCAGGGCGGCGACAACGACCAGCCGGTGCCCGGCCTCCCCGTCTGCTGACCGGTGCGGTGGCCGGGCCCGGGCGCGTCGGTGACCCGCCCGAGCCGCCGGGCGGGAGGGCTGCTGGGGACCACCAGGGCGTCGGCGGGTGAGAGAACGCCGCTGGGTGACCGTCAGGTCGCCGCTGGGCGAGAGCCCGCTGGGTGGCCATCAGGTCGTCGCCGGGCGAGAGGACGTCGTGGGGGGGCCACCGTGGCGCCGCCGGGTGAGAGGACGCCGTTGGAGCACCACCAGGGCGCCGCCGGGTGAGAGAACGCCGCTGGGTGACCATCAGGTCGCTGCCGGGCGAGTGAACAGCGCCGTGTGACCAACAGGTCGTCGCCGGGCGCGTGCGGGCACGGACCGTGTCCGGAGCGAGCCCGCGCGGGGCGTCACGCCGGAGGGATCTCGCCCGAGCCTCGTGGGATCAGCACCGTGTCCAGGACGGTCCGCGCCGGGGCGTCGTCGAAGCCGTCCAGCCGCCGGAAGAGGCGCTCCGCCGCCGTGCGCCCCAGCGCGGCGGCGTCCTGGGCGATGACCGTGATGCCCAGCAGGTCCGCGAGCTCGATGTCGTCGAAGCCGACGAAGGCGACCGGCCGCTCACGCCCGGCCAGTTCCCGTACGACGGTGACCGTCACCCGGTTGTTGCCCGCGAAGATCGCCGTGACCGGGTCGGGACCGCCGAGCATCGCCGCCGTCGCCTCCCGCACCCGCTCCGGTTCCGTCGACCCCAGCGACACCCACGCGTCGTTCACCGCCAGCTCCGCGTCCTCCATGGCCGCGCGGTAGCCCCGCAGCCGCTCCACGGCGGTGTGGATGCGCGGCTGGTCGCCGATGAACCCGATCCGGCGGTGCCCGTGCGCGATCAGGTGGGCCACGCCCGCGCGGGCGCCGCCGAAGCTGTCGGACAGCACCACGTCCGCGTCGATCCGCCCGGCCGGGCGGTCCACGAACACCGTCGCGATACCCGCCCGCATCTCCGGCTCCAGGTAGCGGTGGTCGCCGCCGGCCGGGATCACGATCAGCCCGTCGACGCGGCGCGCGCACAACGCCAGCGCCAGCTCCTGCTCTCGGTCCGGGTCCTCGGCGCTGGAACCGTTGATGAGCAGCGCCCCATGCGCCCGCGCGACCTCCTCGACGGATCGGCTGAGCGGGCCGTAGAACGGGTCGGCGAGGTCCTCCAGGACCAGGCCGATGGAGGCGGTGCGCCCCTTGCGCAGCACCCGCGCGCTGTCGTTGCGACGGAAGCCGAGCGCCTCGATGGCCTCCAGGACGCGGCGTTCGGTGTCGGGCGTGACGCCCGCCTCGCCGTTGACCACGCGGGAGACGGTCTTGAGCCCCACGCCCGCGCGGGCGGCCACGTCCTTCATGGTGGGCCGGTTGCCGTAGCGGTGGGCGGGGCGGCGGGCGGTCTCGGCCACGGTGCGCTGTCCTGTCGTTCGTCGTCCGGCGTGCGGGTGGGTGTGCAAGGCTGTGGCGTCGAGCATAGGCCCTGGACAACGTTGTCATGACGGGGGAGACTGAGGCCGGACCGTTCTTGAACCGCTCTTGAACGAGGCCTCGAAAGCGCAGCTCCGCAAGGTCGCTCCGGCACCCGTACGGCTCTGCGCCCCGATGCTCCGGCACGCTCACGCACGCCCAGGCACGTTCACGCTCTTACGGGGGATCCGACACCGATGCATTCCGACATCGTCGCCGCGCTGGACATCGGCGGCACCAAGACCGCCGGCGCGCTGGTGGACGGCGGCGGCCGCATGCTGCTGAGGGTGCAGCGGCCGACCCCGGCGCGGGAGGACGCCGAGACGGTGATGGGCGCCGTGGAGGGGGTTCTGGCCGAACTCGCGGCGTCACCGCTGTGGCCGGGCGTCGGCGCCGTCGGTATCGGCAGCGCGGGTCCGGTGGACGCCTCCGCGGGCACGGTCAGCCCCGTCAACGTCCCCGGCTGGCGCGGCTATCCCCTCGTCGAGCGGGTGCGCCGGGCGACCGGCGGCCTGCCCGTGGAGCTGGTCGGCGACGGTGTGGCGATGACGGCGGCCGAGCACTGGCAGGGTGCCGCGCGCGGCCACGACAACGCGCTGTGCATGGTGGTCTCCACCGGCGTCGGCGGCGGGCTGGTGCTGGGCGGCCGCCTGCACACCGGTCCCACCGGCAACGCCGGTCACATCGGCCATATGAGCGTCGACCTGGAGGGCGACCCCTGCCCCTGCGGGTCGCGCGGCTGCGTCGAGCGCATCGCCAGTGGCCCCAACATCGCCCGCCGCGCCCTGGAGAACGGCTGGCGCCCCGGGCCGGACGGCGACACCACGGCCGCCGCGGTGGCGGCGTCGGCCCGCGCAGGGGACCCGATCGCCACCGCGTCGTTCGAACGCGCCGCCCGGGCCCTCGCGGCCGGGATAGCCGCCACGGCGACCCTCGTCGAGATCGACATCGCGGTGATCGGCGGGGGAGTCGCGGGCGCCGGTGACGTCCTGTTCGCCCCGCTGCGGCGGTGCCTGCGCGATTACGCCACGCTCTCCTTCGTCCAGCGGCTGACGGTCGCCCCGGCGCTCACCGGCGGCGACGCCGGCCTTCTCGGCGCGGCGGCCGCGGCGGCCCCGGCCCGGCGCGGCCCGGCGGCGGTCACCTTCACCGGCTGACCGGCCGTCAGTGCGCGGCGGGCGGGACGTGGAGCCCGTCCGCAGGCGTCCCGGGCGTACGAGGCTCGGGCGCGGCCGGGCGTACCGACCTCGGGCGTACGAGCCTAGGCCGCGTGGGTCTCGGCCGTGCGCTTCTCGGCCGTGCGCAGCTCCGTCATGCGGGCCCGCGTCGTGCGGGGCTGCGGGATGATCACCAGAAACGCGTCCGCCTCGATGTCCATGACGACCTCCGCCGCCAGGCCCTCGTTCCGGCGGGCCTGGGCGAACTCCTCCGCCGGCCACGAGCCCCGCGGGCCTCCCGCCGGGAACCTCTCCAACACCGTGCGTGCCATCGCGCACCCCCTGTCCATCAACTGCTCCAACGACACCCGGGTCCGGAGCGTTACGGCCCGTGCGGGCATCTCTTCGTACAGTGAGACGTTTCTGGTGCCCCGTCGGACGCGACGGAATCGCAACAGCCCGGCCACAGTTCTGCGCGCGATCAGACACCCGCGTGTCCGGGCGGGTTTCCGTGGCAGGGTGTTGCGGGCAAGCCACTGGGGGCTACGGAGGAGGGGGAACCGTGATCGTCTGGATCAACGGTGCGTTCAGTGCCGGCAAGACCAGTGCCGCGCGCGAACTGATCGATCTGATCCCGAACAGCACCGTCTACGACCCCGAGATCATCGGCGGGGCGCTGCGCCACCTGCTGCCGCAGAAGAGGCTCGCCGAGGTGACCGACTACCAGGACCTGCCGATGTGGCGGCGGATGGTGGTGGACGCCGCCGCAGCGATGCTCGCCGAGGTCGGTGGCGTCCTGGTGGTGCCGATGACGCTGCTGCGCCAGGAGTACCGCGACGAGATCTTCGGCGGGCTCGCCGCCCGCCGCATCGCCGTACACCATGTGCTGCTGACACCGGACGAAACGATACTGCGCAGCCGTATCGCCGGTCGCGAGGAGTTCGACGACGACCCGGAGGGCAACGAGCGGGTACGGCAGTGGGCGTACGACCACATCGAGCCGTACCGCGCGGCCCTCGGCGGCTGGCTGTCCACCGACGCCCACGCCGTCGACAACAGCCGCCTCACACCGGCCGAAACCGCCCGGACCATCGCGGACGCGATACGCACCGGGGCGGCGACGGCGTGCGGGATCGTGCAGACGCCGGAGCCGACCGGCGAGACCCTCGCCGCGGGCGTCCTCCTCTTCGACGAGCAGGACCGCGTGCTGCTCGTCGACCCCACCTACAAGCCCGGCTGGGAGTTCCCCGGCGGAGTCGTCGAACGCGGTGAGCCACCGGCCCGCGCCGGGATGCGGGAGGTGGCCGAGGAGATAGGGCTCGAACTGGACGCCGTACCGAAGCTGCTGCTCGTCGACTGGGAGCCGCCCCGGCCACCCGGCCACGGCGGCCTCCGGCTCCTCTTCGACGGCGGCCGGCTCACCGCCGCCCAGGCCCGGAACGTCCTGCTGCCGGGCGCCGAGCTGCGCGGCTGGCGGTTCGTCACCGAGGGCGAGGCGTCCGGGATGCTGCCGCCCAACCGCTACGAACGGCTCCGCTGGGCGCTGCGCGCCCGTGAGCGCGGCACGGTCCTGAACCTGGAGGCGGGCGTCCCGGTCGGCTGACGCCGGTCCCGCCCCTTCCCGCCCCTTCCCGCCTGCGGCGGGGCCGGGCGACGCCGGGAGGGGCGGGGCGGAGGACGGGCGGTGACCAGGCGGGTCGGCGAGCACCGCGGCCGGTTCACCCACCCCGGTTCACCCACCCCGGTCGGCCCACCGCCGCGCCCGGCCCACCGCCGCGCCCGGCCCAGCGCCGCGCCCGGCCCCCAGCCGCGGCCGGTTGACCGGCGCGTCCGCCTCTACGGCCGTACGTCGTCGTCGGCGGCCTCCCGGTCCGCCGCCGCCCGGAGCGCTGCCGCCGTACCGTCCGTCAGCGGTTCGCCGTGTCCGAAGCACACCGTTTCCGGCGCCAGCCCGGCCAGCCGCCGCATCGACGCCTTGGCCCGCTCACGGTCCACATGAAACACGCCCAGTGTCACGCGCCCCACCGCGGCGACGGTGTCGCCCGTGAACAGCACACCGTGCCGCGGCAGATGCACCGCGATCGAACCGTCCGTGTGGCCCGGCGTGTGGATCACCCGCGCCCCGTCGCCGAAACCGAGCTCGTCCCCGTCCGCGACCTCACGGTCCACCCGCATCGGCGGCGCCTCGGGCACCGTGAGCCCGTGCTCGTACAGCGGCACCTCCCAGTCGAGGAGAGCCGGATCGGGGACCGGCTCCTCGCCCCGGACCACCGGTGCGTCCAGGCCGTGCGCCAGCACCTCGGCGCCGTACCGCCCGGCCAGCTCGCCCGCCGCGCCCACGTGGTCGCGGTGGCAGTGGGTCAGCACGATCCGGCGCAGGCCCTCCGGGTGGAGGCCCCGGCTCCGTATCGCCTCCTCGATCAGCGGCGCCGTGCCCGCCCAGCCCGCGTCGATCAGCGTCAGGTCGTCGTCCCCGTCCGCCCACACGTACGCCTGCCCGATGGGGAAGCGCAGCATGAGCAGCCGGGACCGTACCTCGATGACATCCACGTTCATGGTCATGCGGCGAACGTACGCACCCGCGCCGGTCCGCCGCCGCCCACTCTGCTGTGCGCAGATTCGCCGTCGGCTCAATCCCGCACGGAAGCGGCGTAGTTCACCAGGAACAGCGCCTCCGCGACCGACATGCGCTCCAGCTCGTCCGGCGACACGCTTTCGTTCACCGCGTGGATCTGCGCCTCCGGCTCACTGAGCCCGATCAGCAGGATCTCCGTGTCCGGGTAGAGGGCCGCCAGCGTGTTGCACAGCGGGATGGACCCGCCCATGCCCGCCACCTGCATCTCCTGGCCCGGGTAGGCCGCCCGGAGCGCCTCGGCCATCGAGGTGTACGCCGGGCTCGTGACGTCCGCCCGGAACGGCTGACCCTGCCCGACCTGCTCCACCGACACCCGCGCGCCCCACGGCGTGTGTGCCTCCAGGTGGGCGGTGAGCAGCTTCGTCGCCTCGGCGGCGTCCTGGCCCGGCGGCACCCGCAGGCTGATCTGGGCGCGAGCGGTCGAGTGGACGGACGGGGTGGCGCCCACGACCGGCGGGCAGTCGATGCCCATGACCGTCACGGCCGGCCGCGCCCACAGCCGGTCACCGACCGAGCCGTGACCGATCAGCTCCACGCCGTCGAGCACCTTGGCGTCCTTGCGGAAGTCCTCGTCGGGGTACTGCAGGCCCTCCCACCGGCCTTCGGCGTCGAGTCCGTCGACCGTCGTCGAACCGTCCTCCGCCCGCAGCGAGTCCAGCACGCGGATCAGCGCGGCCAGGGCGTCCGGAGCGGCCCCGCCGAACAGCCCCGAGTGCAGATTGCCCTGGAGGGTGTCCACGGTGACGCGCACCATCGTCATCCCGCGCAGCGTCGCCGTGACGGTCGGCAGACCGGCCCGGAAGTTCCCGGCGTCGCCGATCACGATCGCGTCCGCGGCCAGCAGCTCGGGGTGCGCCTCCGCGTACCGCTCCAGGCCGCCCGTACCCTGCTCCTCCGAGCCCTCGGCTATGACCTTGACGCCGACCGGGATCCCGCCGTTCGCCTTGAGGGCGCGCAGCGCCAGCAGGTGCATGATGAAGCCGCCCTTGCAGTCGGCCGCCCCCCGTCCGTACCAGCGGCCGTCCTCCCGCTCGGTCAGCTCGAACGGCGGCGTGTCCCAGCCGGCCAGGTCGAGCGGCGGCTGGACGTCGTAGTGGGCGTACAGCAGCACGGTGGGCGCGCCCTCGGGGCCGGGGAGGTAGCCGTACACCGACTGGGACCCGTCCGGGGTGTCGAACACCGACACGTCCTGGAAGTCCTCCGCCCGCAGCGCGTCCGCCACCCAGTCCGCGGCGGCCCGGCACTCGCTCGGCGGGAACTGCGCCGGATCCGCCACCGACTGGAACGCCACCAGTTCCGTGAGCTCCGCCTTCGCGCGGGGCATCAGGGAGGAGACGGTCGCGGCGATCCCGGGGATCGGCCGGCTCGGCTGGGCGGTCATGGGCACGCTCCTGGTGGGTGCGACGTTAAGACTGGCGTTGCGTGTGGTTGTACGGCGAACGCGGGACCGATCCTCCCACAGAGGGTGGGCGCGGCCCACGCCGTAGGATGCGATCACAGGCATGGGTAAATGGGTCGGGATCAGTCGGGACCAGTCGGGATCAGGAGCAGAAGCACATCGTGAGCAGCGAGAACGCAGGCGCCGGTAACGAATACTCCGCGCCGGTGTGGGATGTCGTCGTGGTCGGCGCGGGACCGGCGGGAGCGTCCGCGGCGTACGCGGCGGCCGTCGCGGGCCGGCGGGTGCTTCTGCTGGAGAAGGCGGACCTGCCGCGCTACAAGACGTGCGGCGGTGGCATCATCGGCCCGTCGCGCGACGCCCTGCCGCCCGGTTTCGAACTGCCCTTGCAGGACCGGGTGCACGCGGTCACGTTCTCGATGAACGGCCGATTCGCCCGGACGCGCCGCTCGAAGCGGATGCTGTTCGGGCTGGTCAACCGGCCCGAGTTCGACGCGGGCCTGGTCGAGCAGGCGCAGAAGGCCGGTGCCGAGCTGCGTACGGGCGCGACGGTGTCACGCGTCGAGCAGCACGGCACGGCGGTCCCCGACCGGCGTACGGTCGCGGTCGTCCTGGCCGACGGGGAGGTCGTGCTCGCCCGGGCGGTCGTGGGCGCGGACGGCAGTGCCAGCCGGATAGGGGCGCACGTCGGGGTGAAGCTGGACCAGGTCGACCTCGGCCTCGAGGCGGAGATCCCGGTTCCCGAGACGGTCGCCGAGGACTGGGCGGGGCGGGTGCTCATCGACTGGGGGCCGATGCCCGGCAGTTACGGCTGGGTGTTCCCCAAGGGCGACACGCTGACCGTGGGCGTGATCTCCGCGCGGGGCGAGGGATCGGCCACCAAGCGGTACCTGGAGGATTTCATCGCCCGGCTCGGGCTCGCCGGGTTCGAGCCCGCCATCTCGTCCGGGCACCTGACGCGGTGCCGCAGCGACGACTCGCCGCTGTCGCGCGGGCGGGTGCTGGTGTGCGGTGACGCGGCCGGGCTGCTGGAGCCGTGGACCCGGGAGGGCATCTCCTTCGCGCTGCGGTCCGGGCGGCTGGCGGGGGAGTGGGCGGTACGGATCGCGGAGGCCAACGACGCCGTGGACGCCCGGCGCCAGGCGCTGAACTACGCGTTCGCCATCAAGGCCGGGCTGGGCGTGGAGATGGCGGTCGGGCGCCGGATGCTCGCCCTGTTCGAGAAGCGGCCGGGCCTGCTCCACGCGACGATCACCGGCTTCCGCCCGGCGTGGCACGCGTTCACCGACATCACCCGCGGCGTCACCACCCTGGGCGGTCTCGTCCGCAGCTCGTCGTTCGCCCGCCGGGCCATCGACACCCTGGACCGCCGCCTGTAGCGGCCCGGCCCGCCGCGGTCGCCGGTGGCCCGTGCGTGGCCGTGGCCCGTGCGGGCCTGTGGCCGGTGGCCCGTGCCCGTGCGGGCCTTGTGGTCCGTGTCCCGTGCGTGCCCGTGCCCCGTGCGTGCCCGTGCCCCGTGGTGCGTGGCACGCGCACGTGGGCGTCCGCAGCCGCCCCTCGCCAGCGCGGGGCCGGGAGCGCTAGCTCAGGGTTATCCGGAACACCGGGTGCCGTGGGGCGATGGCGCGGAGCTGCGCGTCCGTGGACTCCGGGCCGACGCCCTTGAAGAAGACGCCGACTTCGGCCTTCCAGCGCTTGAGGTAGGCGCGCAGGACCTCGGGCTTGGCGTCGTCGCCGACCTCGACCGCGGTGAACGCCTGGACGCGTTTGCCCAGGTGCAGCTCACCGCCGCCCGCCGCCCGCATGTTGTGCGTCCACTGGACGTGACCGCGCGGCGCCACCAGGTACTGGTCGCCGTCGACGGTGAGCACGTTGACCGGCGTACGCCGCCACTCGCCGCTCTTGCGGCCGCGCACGGCCAGGACACGGGAGCCCCAGACGCTGACGCCGCGCCGGGTCAGCCAGGCGACCGCCCGGTTGACGACGTGGATGGTGAACCAGCCGGGCTTGATGACATGCCGGGACTCCGCAGGCAAGGACATGGGCCGGACCCTCCAAAGTGTGAGCAGTGCTCTCGGTTGAGAGCAGTGTGCACGGAAGGGGTGAGTCAAAGCAAGAGCACTGCTCTCGATTCAGTGCACCGCTCCGAAAAGTGGCACACTGCTCTCCATGACCACCGTGCGAGGAGCCAGGGCCAGGGCCCGTGTCGAAGTCACCGCCGCCATCAAGGACGAGGCCCGCAGACAGCTCGCCGCCGAGGGCGCCGCGAAACTCTCGCTCCGCGCCGTCGCCCGTGAACTCGGCATGGTCTCCTCCGCCCTCTACCGCTACTTCCCCAGCCGCGACGACCTGCTGACCGCGCTCATCGTCGACGCGTACGACGCCATCGGCGCCGCCGCCGAAGCCGCCGCCGCGGAAGCCGCCGTCGCGACCGCCGACCCCGGCGCCCGCACCTCCGATGCCCGTACCCCGGCCGCCCGCACCCCCCGCGCCCGCTGGACCGCCGTCTGCTGCGCCGTACGCGCCTGGGCCGTCGCGCATCCGCACGAATACGCCCTGATCTACGGCTCTCCCGTGCCCGGCTACTCCGCCCCGCAGGCCACCGTCGCCCCCGCCTCCCGCGTGGCCCACGTCCTGCTCTCCGTCCTCCGGGGCGCCCACCGCACCGACGGCGTCGCGCCCCCGCCGCTCACGGAGGAGCTGCGCGCCGAGGCGGAACGCCTCACCGCCGACCTCGCTCCCGACCTGCCGCCCGCCCTCGTGGTGGCGTTCGTGGGGGCCTGGTGCCAGTTGTTCGGGCTCATCTCGTTCGAGGTGTTCGGCCACTTCAACCGGGTCGTCGAGGACCCCGAGGCGCTCTTCGCGCACGCGGTCGACCGGCTGGGGCGCGACCTCGGGGTGCTGCGCTGATGCCGTACGCGTACGCGGCCGACGGGGCCGCCCTGTACTACGAGGTCCACGGCTCCGGAGACCCGCTCCTCCTCCTGAGCGGCCAGTCCAACGATCACCGGTGGTGGGACGCCGTACGGGCCGGCTTCGAGGCACGCTTCACCACCGTCGTCATGGACTACCGCGGTACCGGGGACAGCGACCGGCCCGACACCGACAGCTACACCACACCGGGCTTCGCCCGCGACGCGCTCGCCGTCCTCGACCACGCCGGCATCGACCGGGCCCACGTCTACGGCACGTCCATGGGTGGCCGCGTCGCCCAATGGCTCGCCGCCGACCACCCCGTACGCGTCGACCGCCTCGTCCTCGGCTGTACGTCCCCGGGCGCGCCGCACGGCGTCGAACGCGGGCCGGACGTACGGCGGGCACTCGCCCAGTCCGACCCCGAGGCCGCGCGTCGCGTCCTGCTGGAGCTGATGTACACGCCCGGCCGGCTGCGGACGCACCCGGGGCGGACGTTCCACACGCTCGGTGACCCGTCGATGCCCGCCCACGCCCGCCGTCGTCATCTGCGGGCCAGTGCCCGCCACGACGCCTGGGACGCGCTGCCCCGCATCACCGCGTCGACGCTGGTCGTCCACGGCACCGACGACACCTTCAACCCCACGGCCGACGCCCCCCTGCTCGCCGAACGCGTCCCGGAGGCCCGCCTGCACCTCGTACCTGGTGCGCGCCACGCCTACTTCGAGGAGTTCGCCGACATCGCCACACCGCTCGTGGTCGGCTTCCTCGCCGAGGGTCAACTTCCCGGCACCCGACCGTAGTTGTCAGGTGGGCCACCGTGATCGCGTCTCGTCGACACCGACGAAGTAGCGTGTGGGTGAAGCGTGACGAAGCCTGCCTGGTGTTCGCCACCTCCAACTCGCCGCGTTGCGCGGCAGGTTCTGGCCACCGGCCTCGCGCCGGTGTCCAGCCGGCCGGGCGGCGCCATCCCTTCCTGGAGTTTCCATGACCCCGGTCACGTTCATCAACGTCTTCGAGATCGCCGCCGACGAGGTCGACGGGTTCGTCGCCGAGTGGGAGCGCCGTGCCGCGCTCATGAGCGCCAAGCCCGGTTTCCTCGACTCCCGTCTGCACCGGGCACGTTCGTCCGAGGCGAGGTTCCAGCTCGTCAACGTCTCCCACTGGGAGAGCCGGGAGGCGTGGGAGGCCGCCACCGCGGACACCG
Organism: Streptomyces sp. NPDC041796; assembly: GCF_055590785.1. NCBI lineage: Bacteria > Bacillati > Actinomycetota > Actinomycetes > Kitasatosporales > Streptomycetaceae > Streptomyces > Streptomyces sp. NPDC041796. The sequence continues at coordinate 146,787 of NZ_JBVJAH010000016.1, read as the reverse complement.
AGTTCCAGGAGCGCACCCGAGCCGCCCGCGAGGACGCGCGGACGCCGGTCACGCCGAATCCGGGCCTGTACGACGTCGCCGTCGAGTTCACCGCCACGGCGGAGCGCGGGTAACCCGGGGCGCCGGTGCGGACGTTCAGTGCCGGGTGCCAGGCCCGCCTCCGAACCGCCACAACACCCGTACCACGCGTGTCACGAACCCCAGGCCCGCCACGGTCGCGGCCACCATGAACGTACCCCGCGCCGTGCCGCCCCCCAGGTCCAGCACGAGCACGGGCGCGGCGCACAGGACGAAGAGCCCCACCGCGAGGAACGCCGCCGTCACCAGCGCGTACCCGATTTCGACGGTCATGGCGTCCCGTTGTGCCTGCGTTCGATTCCCCATGGCCCGAGTGTCACAACCGCGCGGCCGGTGGGCAAGGACATCACCCACCGGCCGCACGCCGCGCCGCGCCGGGTCAGTCCCGTACGCCGACGGGCTCGGGCCGCTCCACCGAAGCCGTGGCCGTACCGGCGGACTTGGTGACCACGACCGACTGCCGGCGCGTGCGCCGGGGGCGTCGCAGTCCCGTGAGGGTGACCAGCAGCCCGGCGAGCGCGATGGCGGTCACCACGACGAGACCCGGCCGGAAGCTGTCCAGCACCGCCTGCGGGGACGCGGCGGCATCTCCCTCGTGACCGCCCGCCGTGATCACGGCGGTCACGACGGCGAGGAAGACGGCGCCGCCGACCTGGATGGAGGTGTTGAGCAGCCCGGACACCATGCCCTGCTCGTCGTCGTCCACACCGTTGGTGGCCTGGATGTTGAGCGAGGGGAAGGTCAGGGCGCAAGCCGCGCCGAGGAGCAGCATGGCGGGGAGGATGACCGCCGCGTAACGCGGGGTCAGATCGACCCGCAGGAAGATCGCGTACGCGAGGACCAGGAGCGTGAAGCCGGTCGCGATGACGCGGGGCGTGCCGAACCGGTCCACCACGTCACCGATCTTGGTGGAGGAGAGCGCCACCAGCACACCGGCCGGCAGGAAGGCGAGCGCGGTCTGCAGGGCGCTCCAGCCGAGGAGCGACTGCATGTACTGCGTGACGATGAACTGGAAGGCGACGTACGAACCGAAGAACGCGGCGGCGCCGAGCTGGGCGCGCACCTGCGTACCGGAGCGGAGCACGCCGAGCCGGAGCAGCGGGGCGGCGCTGCGCCGCTCGATGGTCACGAAGGCGGCGAGCAGGACGGTGGTGGCCAGGAACGACAGCAGCGTACGGGCGGAGGTCCAGCCCACCTCGGGCGCCTGGACCACGGTGAACACCAGCAGCAGCATGCCGGCGGTGCCGGTGACGGCGCCCGGCACGTCGTAGCCGCCGCGGGTCTCCTCACGGTCACTGTGCGGGATGAGCCTGAGGCCCGCGACCAGGGCGATGAGCGCGACGGGCGCGGGAAGCAGCATGGTCCAGCGCCAGCTCAGCTCGGTGAGCAGCCCGGAGAGCACCAGGCCCATCGAGAAGCCGGTGGCGGCGCAGGTGGTGTAGATGGACAGGGCCCGGTTGCGCTGCGGGCCCTCCTTGAAGGTGGTCGTGATGATCGAGAGGCCGGCGGGTGCGGTGAACGCGGCGCTCAGGCCCTTGATGAAGCGGCTCGCGATGAGCAGCGGGCCGGAGTCGACGAGTCCGCCGAGCAGGGAGGCGAGCGCGAAGACGGCGAGCGCGATCAGGAAGACGCGGCGGCGGCCCAGGAGGTCGGCCGCCCGGCCGCCGAGCAGCAGGAGACCGCCGTAACCGAGGATGTAGCCGCTGACGATCCACTGCAGGGTGGCCGTGGACAGGCCGAGGTCGGTGGCGATGGACGGCAGGGCGACGCCGACCATGGAGACGTCGAGGGCGTCGAGGAACATGGCGGCGCACAGCACCAGCAGAGTGCCCCACAGGCGGGGGCTCCAGCGGTCTTCCGTGGCCGAACCCACGGCAGGGGAAGGGGGGTTGAGCGGAGAGGTCATGCGCAGCACACTACATGCACATGCATTGAATGCAAGCGCATTTAATTCCTGTGCAACAAATGGTGTCTTCCCTGGTAACGTGACTCCATGGCTGTGAAGAAGTCCGAGCGCGCGCTCGTGGAACAGTGGCGTGACGTGCTCGCCCTGCACGCCCGCACGATGTGCGAGCTCGACCGCGCGCTGCATCCGCACGGGCTCGGTGCCAGCGACTTCGAGGTCCTCGACGTGCTCGCCGAGGGCGCGGCGGAGGATGGCGGCTGCGCGTATCGCGTGCAGGAACTGGCCTCCCGGGTGCACCTCAGCCAGAGTGCCCTGTCGCGGCTGATCGCGCGGCTGGAGAAGGACGGGCTGGTGACCCGCGGCATGTGCAGCGAGGACCGGCGCGGGGTGCGGGTGGCCCTCTCCGATGCGGGCCGGGCCCGGCACGCCGAGGCGCAACCCCTTCAGCGTGCCGTGCTCAGCCGCATGCTCACCGGAGAACCGGGCTCTACGACCAGGTGACGGCGGACGTTTCCCGCCACAGCCTCGCCAGCCGCACGTCCCCCGACACGGTGACCTTCGGGGCGTCGGCCGGCAGCCGGTTCCACAGGGTCAGGTAGAGCTGTGCGGCCGGGCCGCTCAGTTCGCAGTCCGCGGGCCCCTCGGCCGCCCGCTCCACGCGCGGAGCCCGGTCCGACAGCCGTACGCTCCACACGTCGCCGGTGTCCGTCGCCCGTACGCGCAGGACGCCCGGCTCCGGCGTACGCACCCGGCTCTTCTCCCGGGTGTGCATGCCGCACAGCAGCTCGTCGATCCCGTCGGCGGCGAACGCGGGCGCGGGCTCCGGCATCCGCGCCGCTCCCGCCCCCAGCGCCGTCTGCGCGTCGAACCGGTGCACGGCGGTCTCGTGCGCCTGGCGCCGTGCCCAGAACGCGCGCGGCGAGGGTGCCGGCAGGAAAGCCCAGCACTCCAGGGCGTCGGGGGCCTCGGTCAGCGCGGTGACCAGCAGGCCGTGGCCCTCGCGGAACCAGTCGAGCAGTTCCGCGCCGTCGAGGTCGGGCTCGCCCTCGGCCGGGTGGTACGAGGTGTGTTCCTCCCTCACGAAGGCGGTGGCCCATCGGTGGACCATGCCCGTGTGCCGCAGCAGGTCCCGCACCTGCCAGCCCGGACAGGTCGGGACCGGCGAGCCCGTACCCGCCCGCTCGGCCGCGTCGGCGAGCAACTGGCCCTCGGCGGCCAGGGACTTGATGTGCTCGGTGATCTCCATGGCGCGATTCTGCCAGCGGGGGACCACCGAGGGGTATGGCCGGAAGCGGTCACGGCCGCCGCGCGGTCGCCGTGGCGTCGCGTGCCGCGTACCCGATCAGGGCCGCGCCGCCCGCCAGCGCCGCCACGGTCGTCAACGCGACGGGCAGCGAGAACCAGTCGGCGAGGAACCCGATCGTGGGCGGTCCGAGCAGCATCCCCCCGTAGCCGAGCGTGGAGGCGGCGGCCACCCCGCCGGGGCCGGCCACGGCGCCCGCCCTGGCGACGGCGACGGGGAAGATGTTCGCCAGGCCCAGCCCCGTCACGGCGAACCCGAGCAACGCGAGCCACACCGTCGGCGCCAGAGCGCCCAGCAGCATGCCGGTGGCCGCCGTCGCCCCGCCCGCCACCAGAGTGCGGGTCTGGCCGAGCCTCTCCAGCATCGCCGTGCCGGAGAGACGCCCGGCGGTCATGGTGAGGGCGAACACCGAGTACCCGGCGGCCGCCACACCGGGGTGCGCGTGCAGGTCCTGCTCCAGGTGGAGCGCCCCCCAGTCGGCCAGCGCCCCTTCCCCGTACGCCGTGCACAGCGCGATCACGCCGAAGACGGTCACGAGCCGGCGCGACCGCCCGTCGAGGCGTCCGCCCGGTACCGGCCGCTCGGAGGGCACCGCCTCGGGGACCGTGGGGGCGGGGTGGCGCAGGAGCACGGGGCCGGCGGCGGCCGTGAGGGCGAGGCCCACGACGGTGAGGCCGAGGAGGTGCGTGGTGGGGGAGAGGCCACCCGCGACCAGGCCGCCGATCCCGGCGCCGACCATGCCGCCGAGGCTGAACGCGGCATGGAAACTGGGCATCACCGGGCGGCGCAGGGCGGCCACGAGGTCGACCGCGGCGCTGTTCATCGCCACGTTGATGCCGCCGTACCCGGTGCCGAACACCAGCAGGACCAGGCCGAGCGCGAGCGCCGAGTGGGTGAGCGGCGGGAGCGCGATGCTCAGGCTGAGCAGCACCGCGGAGACGACCGTCACCGGGTGGCTGCCGAAGCGACGGCAGAGGCGGCCGGTGAGCGTCATCGTCACGACCGCCCCGGCCGATACGCCGAGGAGGGCGAGCCCGAGGTCACCGGCGGAGGCGCCGGTCTGCTGCTTGATCGCCGGGATGCGGACCACCCAGCCGGCGAACAGGAAACCGTCGAGGGCGAAGAACAGGGTCAGAGCGGTGCGGAGGCGGGTCAGGGAGCGCGCGGCGGGGTCTCCGCCGGATCCCCCCGGAGCGGCCGTCCGTAGTTTGTTTAGTAGCGGCACAAACTCAGGATAGGGGGTCGGCGCGACAGCCATCAACCGCCGGGCCGACGCGACTCGCCGTCCGCCCGGCGGTTCCCACCCAGCGGGGCGTCAGCCGGTGCGGTCGCCCTTCGGCTTGCCCTGCTGGTCCGGCGTGCCGTGCGGCGGCGGGCTCATGGGCTCCGGCGACGTGGCGGGCGAGACCCGTGAGCCGCCGTGGCCGTGACCGGCCGTCTCGGGCTTGAAGGCGGCGGGGTTGCCACCGGACAGGGGGGCTCCGGCGTCCAGCTGCCGCTTCCGGGCGGTGAGCACCTGGACGACCATGGCGCGGTCGGCGTGCTCGTGCTCGTAGTGCAACAGCTGGTCGAGCTCCGGGACGCTGAGCGAGCGGATGCGGTGCTCCAGCGTGCCGACGGGCAGCTCGTCGTAATCGGGCAGCGGAAGTCCGCCGTGGTCGGTGGTCATCCGGATCCTCCCTGTGTTTCGTTGGCTGTCTCGTGGACTTCGTCGACGACGTGCTTGTCCAGCGCGGCGCGCACCAGCGCGGCGGCCAGCGCGGGCACTTCCTCCTTCCCGACCAGGCGGGCCAGCGCCTCCGGGTCCGCCGGCAGGCCCAGCCGCCTGGCTCCGTCCAGCGTCTTGTCGTCCAGGTACGGCGCCAGCTCCGGCCACACCCCCTGGACCTCGCGCAGGAAGATGTCCGCCCCGGCGGGGCCGATGCCCGGCGCCTCCTGCAGCAGCGCGCGCAGCTCCTCCACGTCACCGCCGGCCTTGTCGCGCATCCGGCGCAGATCACCGCCGTACGCGTCCAGTACCAGCTCCGCGGCCTTGCCGAGCTGGGTCGACGTCCTCTCGTCGTAGCGCCGGTAACCGCCCTCGCCGAGCGCGTCCACCCGCTGCTGCCACGTGGCGTCGCGCATGCGCCGCGCGTCCCGCATCCCCGCGTCGAACAGGGCCCGGGCCGCCGCGACCGCCGTGTCGGCCCTGATCCGGGCGCTCAGCAGATGGGCCAGGACCAGGAGCTGGTACAGCGGCTGGGGGCTGTCCCCGAGACGGATCCCGGCCTCCTCCGCGTACGTACGGCCCTCCTCGTCGAGCAGGGCCCGGACCGTCGTCCCGCTGTCACTGTGGGGGCGTGCCATGGAACCTCCCGGAACCTCGCGCGGCGACCGTCCGCCGCGTCCTGGGCCGTCCTGGGCCTCGGGATGTGGACCTCGGCGATCCTGCCGCCCGCAGTACCCGTCCACGACCGGCCGAAACAGCACCACCGGGCCGGGCGGGCCGCTGGATCATGGGAGACTCGCCCCCATGAACGGCAAGGCGACCACGACCCGATCACCCCGGCTGGACAGGGGCCGCAGCGCGCTCGGCCCCGCGCTGGAGCTGGTGCACACCGGACGCGCCCCCACCCGCGCGGTCCTCACCGCCGAGCTCGGAGTCACCCGCGCCACCGCCGGTGCCGTCGCCGCCGAACTGGAAGCCCTCGGCCTCATCCGCGTCGACTCCCGCCCCGGTGCCGCCGCCGGTTCCCAGGGCCGGCCCTCGCACCGGCTCACCGTCGACGAACACGGACCGGTCGCGCTCGCCGCCCAGATCCACGCCGACGGCTTCCGCGCCGCCCTCGTCGGCCTCGGCGGCCGCATCGTGGCCACGGCACCCGGCTGCGTCACCGTCTCGGCCGACCCGGCCCAGGTCCTGGCGGCCGTCGTCGAGGCGGGCGCCGGGCTGCTGCGCGAGACCGGGCTCCGCTGCGTGGGCGCCGGCCTCGCCGTGCCCTCCGCGGTCGCCGAGCCGGAGGGCACCGCCCTCAACCCGCTCCACCTCGCCTGGCCGGCAGGGGCGCCCGTACGCGCCCTCTTCGCCGAGCTGGTCCGGGCGGCCGGCATCGACGGCCCCGCCTTCACCGGCAACGACGTCAACCTCGCCGCGCTCGCCGAGCACCGGCACGGCGCGGGCCGCGGCGCCCAGCACCTGCTGTGCGTCGCCACCGGGCACCGCGGCGTCGGCGGTGCCCTCGTCCTCGAGGGGCGCCTCCACACCGGCAGCTCCGGGCTCGCCCTCGAAGTCGGCCACCTCACCGTCAACCCCGAAGGGCGCCCCTGCTACTGCGGCAGCCGAGGCTGCCTGGACGTCGAGGCCGACCCCCTCGCCTTCCTCACGGCCGCCGGCCGTGCACCGGGGCCCGAGGTCTCCCTGCTCCAGCAGAGCCGCGACCTGCTCCGCGACCACCCCGACGACCCCGGCGTACGGGCGGCCACGGAGGAGCTCATCGACCGACTCGGCCTGGGGCTGGCGGGCTTGGTCAACATCCTCAACCCCGACCGGATCATCCTCGGCGGCCTGCACCGCGAGCTCCTCGCCGCCGACCCCGAGCGGCTCCGCGCCGTGGTCGCCGACCGCAGCCTGTGGGGCCGCAGCGGTGGTGTGCCGATCCTGGGCTGCACCCTGGACCACAACAGCCTCGCGGGCGCGGCCGAACTGGCCTGGCAACCAGTGCTGGACGACCCCCTCGCCGCCCTCGGCCGCCCGGCCGCGTAAGCCGGCCCGAGCAGCCGCGCTGCCCGGCCGCGCGAAGCGCCGGGTCTCAGGGGGCATGGGGGGTCATGGGGCACGCCCAACCCGCCCCGACCGCCGGGTTCACATCAGGTGCGGGGCGTGCGTCCTGACCGTGTTCAGCAACTGCCGCAGCGACGGGTTCACCAGCGACGCCTTGCCCGCCACACTCACGGTCGGCACGGTCTCGTTGCCGTCGGCGACCGAGCGGACGAAAGCCGCCGCCTCACGGTCCTTCCAGATGTTCACCTCGGTGTACCGCAGCCCGGTGAAACGCAGTTGGAGCCGCAGCTTCATGCAGAACGGGCAGCCCGGCCGCCAGTAGACGACCACACCCGCGCGGTCCTCGCTCATGACCTCCCCCTCCGTCACCGGCGAGCGTACTCCCTCGCCGTGGGCGGGTGAGGAGGGCCGGGGGCGTGCTTCCTCCGCCGTCGGCGTGCGAGGTCGAGCACCTGGCGGCGTACTTCCTCGTCGTAGGCGAGCGGGGATGAGAGCCCGGCGGCGTACGCCCTCGTCGTGGGCGCGTGGGGAGGAGTGCCGGGGGCGTACTCCCTCGTCGTAGCCGCGCGAGGATGCGCACCGCAGGCGTACTGCCTCGCAGTGGGCACGCGAGGTCGAGTGCCGGCGACGGTTCTCCGTGCCGGGCAGGGGTGAGTACCGGGCGGGTGACTACCGGGCGGCGCCTCCATCAGCGCGCCGCCCTCGCGGCACCGCCCCGGTCAGCCCGCCACAGCCGGCCGGGCCGCGGCCCGTTCGCGTACCGCGTCGGCCGCCTCGGCCGTGTCCCCGAAGGGCACCGTGCCCGTGAAAGGACCGCTGGTGGCGGCCCCGTACACGGGAAGGGGCGGTATCGGCAGGGGCGTGGACGACGGCGCCGGGAGGGTGAACCACACGACCTTCCCGGAATCGCCCTGCGGCCTGGCGCCCCAACTCTCGCTGACCGCCTCTATCAGGGCCAGACCGCGGCCCGAAGTGGCCATCGGATCCGACGTGTTGACAGTGGGGAGGCGAGGATCGTGGTCGTGGACCGAGACCGTCAGCCGGTCGAGCAGGAGCTCGATCTCGACGGTGCACACCTTGTCGGGCTGGGCGTGCTGATGGACATTCGTCAGGAGCTCGGTGACACCGAGCGCGGCCTTCTCGATCAGACAATCGAGATTCCAGTAGCGCAATTGCGCTGAAACGATTCTGCGGACCTGACCGATCCGCGACGGCAGGGCTTGGAGCTCTACCGTGCACTGCCTGCTTGCCTGGCTGATCACGGCTGCGACTCCCCGAAATGAGGTCCGGAAGAAGACGGAGATCGGATCCAGTAGTTGGCTGGCTGTTGGTCCGGCGGGCTGGATCGCAGCGTCACCGCCGGTGCACCCTGGGTAGTGATGTCAGTCCAGCGTGGACCAGGGGTGACGGCTTCGCAACTCGCGGCAACCGGTTACCCGTGGGTCCCTTGCGGCACTTCTCTCAGTTGCTGCTGCCACCCGCTCGGCGTACGGCCTCCAGCAGGCGGCCGGCCAGTGCCGTCGCCGCCGCCCCGCCCCGTTGTCCGCCGCGCTGCCCCATGGTCAGCCGGTACCGCGTGCCGTTGAGCGTGGCCACCATGGCGTCGTCGCGCCCCGCGAACCAGGGCCGGCCGGCCCTGACCGCCCGTACCGGCGCCGTGTCGATCACCCGTCCGTAGCTGGTGAGGAGTGCCAGCTTGCCGTCCTTGATCAGGACCTCGCCCGCCCGGGTCAGTGAACGCGGCCACCGTTCGATCCGTACGCCTGTGGCGCTGAAATCAGCCTCAGCCATGACGTACCCAGCCCCCTTCGCGCAGGTTTATGCCGGTCAGTCTGCACAAGGGATCGCCTCTACGCCAGGGCGCGTAGATAGATGCGCCCCCTGCGCCGTGTGCCGCGCTGGGTGATGCGCCCCCTGCGCGCGTACCGCCGGGTGATGCGCCCCCGTGCCCCGGCGCCCGGCTCTGCAAGCGTTCCCTATGGGGCATCAAAGTCATCGTTTGTGCAGGTGAGGGAGGTATGTTCGAGGTGGGGCAGCAGGGGAGAGAAGGATGAGGAGTGGCGTGTGAGCACCATGGGGCAAGCAGGGCAGACACAGTCGACCCAGCCGTCACAGGCGACGCAACCAGCACAGCCGGAACAACCGGCGCAGTCGAACGGACCGGCCACGACCATCGACGTGGACCACAGTGACCCCGCGTACCGGGAGTGGCTGAAGGAAGCGGTACGCAAGGTCCAGGCGGACGCCAACCGGAGCGCCGATACGCACCTCCTGCGCTTTCCGCTGCCCGAACGGTGGGGCATCGACCTCTACCTCAAGGACGAGTCGACCCACCCGACCGGCAGCCTCAAGCACCGCCTCGCGCGTTCGCTCTTCCTCTACGGGCTGTGCAACGGCTGGATCCGCCCCGGAAAGCCCGTCATCGAGGCCTCCAGCGGCTCGACCGCCGTATCCGAGGCCTACTTCGCGAGCCTGGTCGGTGTGCCCTTCATCGCCGTGATGCCGCGCACCACCAGCCCGGAGAAGATCCGGCTCATCGAATTCCACGGCGGGCAGTGCCACTTCGTCGACGACTCACGCAAGATGTACGAGGAGTCCGCCGCCCTCGCCACCGCCACCGGCGGCCACTACATGGACCAGTTCACCTATGCCGAACGGGCCACCGACTGGCGCGGCAACAACAACATCGCCGAATCGATCTACCAGCAGCTACGGCTGGAGCGCTATCCGGAACCCGCCTGGATCGTCGCCACGGCCGGAACGGGCGGTACGTCGGCGACCATCGCCCGCTACGTCCACTACATGATGTACGACACCCGGATCTGCGTCCCCGACCCCGAGAACTCCTGCTTCTTCGAGGGGTGGACCACCGGCAACGCGGACGCCTCCAGCGACTGCGGCTCGCGCATCGAGGGCATCGGCCGGCCCCGGATGGAGCCGAGCTTCGTACCCGGCGCCATCGACCGGATGATGAAGGTGCCCGACGCGGCGAGTGTGGCCGCCGTACGTGCCCTGGAGAACGCCATCGGGCGCAAGGCGGGCGGTTCGACCGGGACCGGCCTGTGGAGCGCGCTGAAGATCGTCGCCGAGATGGTCGGGGGGGGCCGCACCGGCAGCGTCGTCACTCTGATCTGCGACCCGGGTGAGCGCTACCTGGACAAGTACTACTCCGACGCCTGGCTCGCCGAACAGGGCCTGGACATCACTCCGTACAGCGCCGCCATCGACGAGTTCCTCAGCAGCGGTGTCTGGCCGGACCGGCCCGCCACCGTCACCACTGCCGATGGCGGGCGACCGACGGCACGGTGACCGACGGTCGGCGGCACGGCGACCTGTGACCGACGGTCGGCGGCACGGTGGCCGACACCCCGGCGACCGCGCCCCGACCTCGCGACGGCCGTGCCTGACGCGTCGTCACGGTGCCGGGGTCGATGTGAGTCTGCGGTCCAGGTTGCGCATCGCGTCCCGGAACGACCGCCCCACGCCGGACCGGACCAGCCTCATCACCAGCCGGAACGGCGCGGCGCCCTCGGCCGCCATCGTCCACCGCACGCGGGTGCCCGTCCCGTGCGGTGCCGGGGTCAGCAGCCACTCCTCCATCAGGGCCCGTACACCGGGGGCATTGGTCTCCTCGACCCGGTAGGCGTAGCGTTCGCCGGCGTCCGTCACCATGATCCGCTCCTGGAGCACCACGCCGCCGCGCAGCCGTATCTCCCGGCCGGCGCCACCGGCGGTCGGCCGGGCGGCGGCGATGGCGGTGAACCAGGAGGGGCTGTCGGCGACCTCGTCGGCCAGTGCCCGGTACACCGCCGAGGGAGGCGCGGACACCTCCGTGTCGAAGACGAGACGCAGGGGGGCGGAGTCGAGGAAGTCGAGCCGTACCGGGCGCAGTCGGCGTGCCATGGGACCGTACCTCCAGCATGTGAGGGGGATGGCGGCGTCAGGCAGTGCCGTGAAGCGGCGGACCGGGCCCGCAGGGCGGCGACGCGCAGGTCGGGGCTCTATCCGGCGCCGACGCCGTACGCGGGGGACTCCACGGACACGACCTGGGCCCCACACCATAGCTGGCGACCCGTCAGTTGTCCCCCAGAAGACCGGACAGCGCCCGGCCGAAGACCCATCGGCCCGTGCGCGCGACCACCGCGTCGCACACCCGGGGAACGCCGCGTACGCGCAGCTCCTCCGTCCATGTCACCCGGACGCCGTCCGGCGCCGCCCCCCGCACCTCGATCTCGGCCCACCCGGTGATCACCCGGCCCCGCTTCTCCAGCCGGCACACGCCCACGTCCGCACCCCCGGCCGTACCGCCCGGCCCCGGCGGCTCGCAGCGGACGACCTCCATGGGGTCGTCGAACCCGACCGGCCCGATCCCGGTGCGCATCGTGAACCGGCTCCCCGGCCGCACGGGTCCCGGAGTCACCGCCGTGGCACGGGTCAACGGGACCCGGGCCGCGTGGGCCGGCCAATCGGTGAGCCGTTGCCACGCCTCGGCGGTGGACATCGGGGCATTACGGACGATCCGGAACAGAGCCATGCCCCGATCGTATGTCCGCCGAACCTCGCACCGGCGCCGCCGGGAACGACCGTCAGACCGCGTCCTCCTCGCCCGCCACCACCAGCCCCGGCAGGTGCTCCGCCATCTCCGCGCGGACCTCGCCCGACAGCCCGCCGTCCGTCACCAGGGAGTCGATCTCGTCCAGCCGCGCGAAAGAACTCAGGCCCACCGTGCCCCACTTGGTGTGGTCCGCCACGACCACCACGCGCCGCGCCGAGCGGATGAAACGCCGGTTGGTCTCCGCCTCGGCGAGGTTCGGGGTGGACAGCCCCGCCTCCACCGAGATGCCGTGCACTCCGAGGAACAGCACGTCGAAGTGGAGCGAGCGGATCGCCTGGTCGGCCACCGGACCGACCAGCGAGTCCGACGGAGTCCGCACACCGCCCGTCAGCACCACGGTCGCCGCACCCGGCCGGGCAGCGCCGCCCGAACCGGTGCGCTGCGCCGTGTGGAACACATCGGCGACGCGCACCGAGTTGGTCACCACCGTCAGATCCGGCACGTCCAGCAGGTGCTGCGCCAGCGCGTACGTCGTCGTCCCGCCCGACAGGGCGATCGCGCTGCCCGGCGCCGCCATCGCCGCGGCGGCCCGCGCGATGTCCTCCTTGGCGCTCTGCTCCAGTGACGACTTCACCTCGAACCCCGGCTCATGGGTGCTCGCCTCGACGAGCGGCACCGCACCGCCGTGCACCTTCTCGATGACGCCCTGCCGCGCCAGCGCGTCCAGGTCCCGGCGGACGGTCATGTCGGAGACGTTGAGCCTGCGGGTGAGCTCATTGACCCGCACCCCACCCCGCCGCCTCACCTCGTCGAGGATCAAGGCGCGCCGCTGCTCCGCGAGGAGGTTCTGGTTGTCGCTCACCGCAGTGGCCGGTCCTTCCGTATCGTCAACACCGCTGGCCAAGGGTCATCATCCTGCCACGGGCCCTGCGGCGACGGACCGGGCTTCTGCCACGGGGGCCTGCGGCGCCAGACCGTTCGCGGTGCGGCCTCCGCCCCGGACCCCGGGCCGCGGGCCACGGGCCACGGGCCGGACCCCGGGGCTGCGGACCACTAGCCGCGGACCCGGACCCGGACCAGGAACTACGGACCCGGACCATGGACCCGGACTACGGCCCCGGACCGCGGACAAGGACCCCGGACCGGGGAGATTCCGTGAGAACCCTGACATCCACCGCCGCGTTCGACGATTCTTGTCACGTCCGGTCACGACCGGTCCCCCGCACTCGTCCAGCACTCCGACCCCACCCTGAGAGGGAGCCCACCCGTGCCCCCTGCCACCCCGGAGCCCACCCGCCCCGGCGCCGCGCTGGAACTGCTGGTCCACGGCGTCGGCGGCACCACGCCCGAGCTGATGCTCGACGATCCCCGTACCGTTCGGGTGACCGGTGACGGGACGGCGGCGATCTACCGGCGCACCGTCGACCAGCACGCCGAAAGGGAACCCGAGCGGTTCGCCGACGGACGGCCGGTCCCCGAGGCGTACTGCTGGTGCAATCTCACGTCCGGCAACGGCTCCCGCGCCTTATGGCTGTTGCTCCTGCCGTTCATGGTGGTCAACCTCGCCCACTGGATGCGCCCGCCCGCCGAGCGCCAGGCCGCGTCCGTCCGGCTCTACGGCGTTCTCGTGCGGCTGGTCGCCCTGAGCCTGACCGTGCTGCTCACCGCCGCCGCGTGCGAGGTCGCTCTGGACCTGACGGCCTGGCAGTGCGCGGGGTCCGCCCGTTGTGCCGAGGAACGGTCCTGGCTCGGGTTCATGTCGGCGGCCGAGGGCGGCTGGTGGTCCCAGCCCGGCCGCCGGCTGGTGGTCGCCGCAGTCGTCCCCACGGCCCTGGTCGGACTCCTGTGGTACCTGTCGAACCGCACCTGGAGCGCGTACGAGGCCCAGCGTCCGCCCCGGGGCGAACTGGACGGCGACGGCACGCTCGACCGGCAGGTGCGGCCCGCGCTCGGCCGGGCCGGCTTCTGGTACGGGCGCCGCCTCGTCGCCCGGCTGCGCGCCGCGCACACCGCCGCCGGGTTCCTCACCGTGGCGGCGGCGGTAGGCGGGGCCGCGGCAAGGTACGACCGGAACGCGGCCGGCCCGGCCCGTGAGGTGCTCGGCTGGACCCTGGAGGCCGCCCTGTTCCTCGGAGCGGTGGTCGTCGTCTGGGTGGTGTGCCGCCGGGGCCGCAGCGAGAAGCGGCTCGACAGCACGCTCGACCGCACCGTCGTGAGCTGGCTGCCCGGCGCCTCCCTCGCCCTCCTCGTCTGCGCGGTGCTCTACGCCGCCTGGTCGCGCCCCGGTTGGCGGTCCGACGGCACGCTCCCCGGCGACACCACGTTCAGTGTGATCACCCTCGCCCAGGGCGCCCTCGTCCTGGCACTCGCCGTGGTGGCACGGCGACTGCACCGGCGCGCCCCCCACACCCGTACCGTCCTGTACGGGCTCGGCGGCCCGGCCGTGGCGATGCTGGCCTGCGCGCTCGGCGGCGTCATGAGCGGCGGTGTCGCCCAGCGCGTCGCCGACTGGCTCGACGGCCCGGCCACCCCCGGCAGCGGCGAGGACCCCATCGGGCCGCCCGTGCTGCTCAGCTGGCAGGCCTCCGTCATTCCCGTCCTGCTGATCCTGCTGCTGGTCCCGGCCGTCGTCCTCGCCGTCCGCACGGCACTCACCGCCCGCCGCCTGGCGCCCGTCGTGGAGGCCGAGTACGAGGGCGAGAAGCCGGACGCCGTCCGTACCCGGCGCATCGCGGGTACGCGCGCGCGTGCTGCGCTCACCGACCTGGCGCCCGCCGCCGTCGGCCTCATCTCCGGCGCCACCCTCCTGCTGGGCGCCGGCGCGCTCGTCGGGGCGTGGGTGAGCGAAACCGTACCCGGCAAGGCCTTCACCGGCCGCCACCCGTTCGTGGAGAGCGCGGCCGAGACGGCGCAGGCGCTGGGATCCTGGCTGATCGGCTTCGGATTCATACTGTTCGTCACCTGGGGCCGCCGCGCCTACAAGGACGCCTCCGCCCGCCGCACCATCGGCATCCTCTGGGACGTCGGCACGTTCTGGCCGCGCGCGGCCCACCCCTTCGCCCCGCCCTGCTACGCCGAGCGGGCCGTACCGGACCTGGCCTGGCGGATGTCGTCCTGGACCAGCCGCACGGGCGGACGCCTGGTCATCTCCGGTCACTCCCAGGGCAGCGTGCTGGCCGCGGCGGCCGTCTGGCAGCTTCCCGCCGGAACCCGTCGCCGGGTCGCGCTGCTCACCTACGGATCGCCTTTGGAGCGGCTGTACGGGCGGTGGTTCCCCGCCTACTTCGGGCCGGGGCCCCTGGGCGCCCTCCACCGGGAGCTGCACTGCTGGCGCAACCTGTGGCGCCGTACCGACCCGATAGGCGGCCCGGTGAACCTCCCCGCGGAAGGGGAGAAGCCGGAGGTCGACCACAGGGCGCTGCGCGACCCGGTCGTCTACGGCCGCACCCCCGAGCACCCGCTGCCCGAACCGATCCTGGGCCACGGCGACTACCAGGCCGACCCGGTGTTCGCCAAGGAACGCACCGTACTCCTCGACCGGCTTCCGCCCGCCCTTCCCCTGCCGGCCCCCCTGCCCGAGCAGCGGGGCGGAGCGGGTTCGCCCGACGACGCTCAGGGCAGCTCGGGCAGGTCCTCCGGGTAGAGCAGGGTGAGGTCGTCGGTGCTCATCTCGGTGAGCCCGGCGACCCGGCCCGCGTGCCGCTCGACCATCGACTCGAAGGTCTGGCGGGCGGTACGGCCGTTGCCGAACGCGGGGCCCTTCGGCAGCTCCGTGAAGTACTTCAGCAACGCCTCGGCCGTCCCCTCGGCGAGCCGGTACTCGTGGTCCTCCGCCTGCTGCCGGACGATCCGCAGCAGCTCGTCGGGTACGTAGTCGTTGAAGGTGATCGTCCGTGAGAAGCGGGAGGCCACGCCAGGGTTGACGGTCAGGAACCGCTCCATCTCGGCCGTGTACCCGGCCACGATCACCACGACCGCGTCCCGGTGGTCCTCCATCAGCTTCACCAGCGTGTCGATCGCCTCGCGACCGAAATCCCGCCCCGAGTCCTCGGGGGACAGCGCGTACGCCTCGTCGATGAACAGCACACCGCCGCGCGCCCGGTCGAACGCCTCCTGGGTGCGGATCGCGGTGGAGCCGATGTGTTCGCCGACCAGGTCCACCCGCGACACCTCGACGAGATGCCCCCGCTCCAGCACCCCCAGGGAGGCGAGGATCTCGCCGTACAGCCGGGCGACGGTCGTCTTGCCGGTGCCGGGGGAGCCGGTGAAGACCAGATGGCGGCGGACGGACGCGGCCTTGAGACCGGCCTCCTGGCGCCTCCTGCCGACCTCGATCATGTTGATGAGGGTGCGGACCTCGCGCTTGACGCTCTCCAGGCCCACCAGCGCGTCGAGTTCGCCCAGGACGTCCTGGGAGGTGCGTACGGCAGGCCCGGCGGACGGCTCGGGCACGGTCGTCGCCGGGCTGTCCGCCGGTTCCCGGGGCAGGGTCTGGGGCGGTACGCGGGTCTCGACGCGGGGCGCCACCGTGCCCAGCAGTCCGCCCACCGAAGGCGGCGCGGCCGGGACCGTCGTCCCGGCCCGGGCGGTCAGGACCCCGCTCTCGTCGCCGGTGCAGTCCTCGACGACGGGCCCGTCCTCTCCGAACTCGTATCCACCGCGTGCACACCGCTCCGTACGGCACCGTCTCAGCGTCGTACGACAGCCGTCCATCACGTGGAAGCCGTACCCGCCGCTGCCTGTCACCCGGCAGGCGTGGAACGTGCCGCGGCCCTCCGCCGACACGTAGAAACCCGCCTCCGCGGGGGAGGTGACCGTGCACCGCTCGATCACCGGATCGGCGCCCTTGGTGACGATGACGCCGGTCTGCACGGAGTCGATGGTGCAGCCGTTGAGGGTGCCGCCGCTGCCGTGGTCACGGAACCAGGCTCCGGTGGACGCCTCCCGGATACGGCAGTCGTCGAGCTGCGCGGTGGCGCCGTCGCTGACCGACACCGCCGTGTTCCGTACCTGGGAGAGGTCACTGTCCACCACGTCGGCACGCGAGCCGCGGTCGAGGACGAACAGCGCGTCGGGCACGTCGTGGACACGGCACGAGTCCAGGACGGCCGTCGCGCCGTCGCTGACCCAGACCGCCGGGTAATCGCCCGTACTGTCGTGGATCTCGCACTGGTTGGCGTCCACCCGTGTGCCCGGGTCCCACACCGACAGACCGTTGCGGCCGAACCGCCGCACCGTGGACCGGGTCAGCGTCAGCACGGAACGGGAACGCAGGTCGACCGCGTTCTCCGGGATGTCGTGGATGTCGCAGTCGGAGAGCGTCAGTACGGCGTCCGTGTCGAGCGTGATCCCGTCGGCCGTCGTCCGGTGCACCGACGAGTCGGTGAGGTGGGCCGCGGCCCGGGAGGCGACCTGGATGCCGCTGCCCTTGATCTCGTACACCTCGCAGCCGATCGCCTCCAGGCCACTGCCCTCGCCCGTGACGGACAGGCCCGAGCCCGAGGCGTGATGGATCCGGCAGCGCTCCAGGCGGGGGTGCGCGCCACCGCGCACGGAGACGCCCGACTGCCCCGCCGAGACCACCTCGCACTCCTCGAACACGCCGCCCGCGCCGTCCAGCACGCCGATCCCGACGCCCGCCGGGTTGTCGACCGTGCAGCGCCGCACGGTGGGCCGCGCCGCGCCCCGTACCTCCACCCCGGCCGCCGAGCGGGTCACGATCCGCAGGTCCAGCAGCTCCGGTGTGCCGTCTTCGATCAGCAGCGCGGGCGCCGAGGTGTCCTGGCCCTCCACGTGCAGGTCCTGGACGGTGGCCGAGGCCCGCACGGTCAGTGGCACCCCGTCGGCCGGGGCGATGCGCACCGAACCGACCGCGCCCTCCGTGCCCCGCAGGGTGACGGCGCGCTGGAGGACCAGATTCTCCCGGTACGTACCGGGGGAGATGGTCAGGACATCGCCGTCGCCCGCCGCCTCCAGGGCCGCGGCGAGGGAGGCGTACTCGCCCGTGCGGCGCCGCCACCGCGATGTGCCGGTGTGCGTCACCTGGACCGTGCCCTGTGCCATGGTGCTGCTCTGCCCCCACCTCGTGCGCCGCGCGTCTCTCCGGACGATCGCTCCACCGTAGCGCGCGCGGCGGGAGCGAGTTGACCGGTCGGTCACCGTGGTGACGACGACCGGTCAGCTGCCCGCGCCCGTCCTGCCCCAGTCGGGACCTGCCTGCGCCCACGCCCGGTCCAGGCGCGCGTACCGCCGCTGCACCAGCCGCCATACGATCAACCGCCTGACACACTCGACGAGTCCGGCCGACAGGAGCATGGTGCCGATGCCCGCGAGCACGGCGTGGTCACGGGCGGTCTGCTCGGTCATGGGCGGGTTCACCGGCCGCCCCCGGTCGTCGGTCCAGATGCGGAAGGTGTCCCCCGGGGCGAGGTCGTGGCGCGCGGTGGTCAGCGCGCCGGTGCGGCGCGTGCCGTCGGGCCCGGTCCACTGGGCCGGCACCGACCGGCGCAGCCGGTGGTCGGTGGTCGCCTCGGCGTCGCGCGCCCCCGAACGCTCGTACGCGCCACGCCCGTCGCGCTCCTCGGCCACCTCGGTCCCGTCGCGCCCCTCGTTCTCGTCGACCCGGTCACGACCGTCGTGCTCGTCGTGCTCCTCGCGGTCGAGGACCCAGGCCGTGGTGGGATGACGCTGCTCCTGCTGCAGCCGAACCGACTGCTGGAGCGAGGTGTTCGTCGCTGCGCCGGTGACCAGGCCGGTGAGCGGCGCGGCGACACAGATCAGCAGCAGGGCGGCCAGGGCCACCCAGGCCTCGGCGAGATCGGTGGCCCGGCGCAGAGGATTGTGCCGCCAGCGCCAGAGCCCCACGACCGCACGCACAGCACCGCACCCCCTTTCGTGTCCGTCAACGCGTCTGCCGAGCTCCCGGGTTCCCGTGAAGGCACGGCCTATGCGACGGACCGCACGGCTGCTAAGCGAGGATCTCCACGGGGTCGCCCACGCGCAGGGTGCCGGTGCGCTCGGGAACCAGATTCTGGCCGAAGATCATCTTCTTGCCGCTGAGGCGGTGCCGGGCCAGGGTGCGCAGCGGTTCCCTGCCGCGCTCCGCGGTCCGCTGGTCGGTCGTGGTCACCACGCAGCGGGCGCACGGCTTGGCGACGCGGAAGGTGACCTCGCCGATCGCGATACGGGTCCAGTGGTCCTCGTCCCAGGGGGCGGTGCCCCCGACGACCACGGTGGGCCGGAAGCGGTCCATGGGCAGCGGGCCCTCCTCGGGGTGGTCGCCCTGGGCGATGAGGGAGTTGAGGGCGTCCAGCGAGGAGACGGTCGTGACGAGCACGGGGTAGCCGTCGGCGAAGTTGACGGTCTCGCCGGGCAGCGCGTGGCGCGGGTCGATGGGGCGGCGGCGGGCCGGGTCGTCCAGGTGCACCAGCCGTACGTCCTCGCCCAGGTAGGTGCTGAACCACGCGTCGGCGGCCGCTCCCGCCGGTACCGCTTCCACCTTCGTCTGGAAGATCTCCGCTGGAACGGTGACCGACGGCTCCGGCACGGGGACCGGCAACGGCTCCATGCCCGGTGCGGACACCCTGACCCCGCCGTCGGCGGACTGCTCGGCGAAGGCCAACGCCAGCCGGGCGTGCCGACGTTGGGTGACCACCTTCGCCTCGGCGTCGATCAGCATCCAGCGGCGGTCCCCGGTGAGCCCCCATGGCTCGACCGCCGCCTCGACGGGTGAGGACCCGCCGAGGGACTTGACCGGACGGACGTGCAGGGAGTGCAGGGAAGGATTCGGCATGACCTCATCCTGCCAGCACGCATGACATCCCTAGGGAACGGTTCAGTACCCCCCGCCCTGGTAGGGGCGGTTGTACGGGTCGTCGTACGGGGAGGGCGCCGGAACGGGCCGCGGAGCCGCCGGGCGCATCGCCTCGTACCCGGCGGGGACCGGCCGCGCCTGCTGGTGCGGCTGGGGCCCCGGGTAGCCGTAACCGCCACGGGGCGCCGTCGGCTGCTGCGGGATGTACGGCGCCGACATGTGCTGCAGCGGGGCGGGCTGCGGCGCTGCCTGCTGGGGATAGCCGTACGAGCCGCCGTAGGACGGCATGGGCTGGGAGGGAGCCGCCGGCAGGGCGGGAAGGGCCGTGGGGAGCGCCGGCAGGTAGGAGTTGCCGGTGTCGTACGCGGCGGGCACTCGGATCGGCGCGATCTGAGGCGTGCCCCGTTCCGCGACGAGAGAGTCGTAGATCGGGGTGTCCGGGAACGACGGCGCGTTGTAGTAAGCGCCGCCGTAGGAACGGGGGGAGGTCATGGCACATAAGTTAAGCCCACGATGTGCTGGTTGGGGAGGCCGATAAGCAGGTTGTTTTACGCGGTGTGAGTGGCGGCGGATCGCCAATACGAGCGAACCTGGGAAAAACGGTCACCGTCCGTGTAAAGGCCAGGCTGATGGGGGGTTACCGGCAGGTCCGCGTGGCGTGCCGAGACGCACCCTCAAGGTGCCCCATACATAAATCCAGGCGTGGCGGCCGGCGGTGGGCTTCTGCATGTCCATGCTTAAATTGATCAATGTTCCGCCAGACGTGCGGAGTCTTCACGCCGCATCAACATCGCATCAACATCGAATTGAGACGGCGTTACTCCGCGTGCCGGGAAAAGTGCGCTGCGACATCAGCACCGGCATCCGGTATCGGCGCCCCTTTCCAGCTCCGTCCGACATCGAGTCCTTGACGCTCCGTCACCTCTCGGGCGCCACCTCGGGACGAGGATAGGTGCGGCCCTTCCAGGCGGCTCCGTGGCCCCGGTAGTGGCGAACCGCCGAATCCACCGTCATACACAGATAGAGGGACGCCGTGAAGGGCAGCAGGGGCGCCTGCCACAGCGACTGCCGGTAGTAGCGGAGCATCGGGACGTACGTCCCCGCCATCACCGCCCACGCCACCGCCCCCAGCACCCCGGCCTCCGCGTCGCCCGCGAACAGACCCGCGCACACCGCAGCGGGCGGTGCCACGTACACCACCCCCAGCCCCGCCACCGTGCCGACCAGCAGTACCGGGTTGTGCCACAGCTGGGCGTACGCGCTGCGTGCCACCATCCGCCACAGCTCCACCAGCCGCGGATACGGGCGGATGCTGTCCACCCGGTCGGCCAGCCCCAGCCAGATCCGGCCACCGGCCCGCCGCACCGCCCGGGCCAGCGCCACGTCGTCGATCACGGCCTGACGGATCGACTCCGGTACGCGCGCCCGCTCGGCCGCCTCCGTACGCAGCAGCACACACCCGCCCGCGGCGGCCGCCGTCCGGGCCCCCGGCCGGTTGACCCGGCGGAACGGATACAGCTTCGCGAAGAAATAGACGAACGCGGGCACCACCAGTCGCTCCCACCCGGTCACCGCCCGCAGGCGCGCCATCTGCGACACCAGGTCCAGGTCGTTCGTGGTGGCCGCGGCGACCAGCTCCCGCAGGCTGTCCGGCTCGTGCGCGATGTCGGCGTCCGTCAGCAGCAGGTACTCCGGACCGCCCGCCCCTTCCGCGTCCGCCTCCGCCCCACGCGCGCGTGCCAGCCCGATTCCGTGCCGCAGCGCCCACAGCTTCCCCGTCCAGCCCGGCGCCGGCGCCCCGGGCGACGTCACTGTCAGCGGCGGCCCTCCGTACCGGACGGCCAGGGCTCGTGCCACGTCCCCCGTACCGTCCTCGCTCCCGTCGTCCACGAGGAAGATCTCCAGCGGCCCCGGATAGTCCTGCGCAAGGAGGGACGGCAGGCTCAGCGGCAGCACCTCCGCCTCGTCCCTGGCGGGCACCACCACGGCGACCGACGGCCATCGCGCCGGAGCCGTACGGCCCGGCAGGCGCTGATCCGTACGCCAGAAGAAGCCCTGCCCCAACAGCAGCCACACCCAGGCGGCCACCGACCCCAGGGCGATCCACGCAATGGTGCTCATTCGTCGCAGTCTGCCCCACAATGACGGGGCCGCAAGGGGTGTCGGCTAGGGTGACCGGGTGAAGATCGCGCTCATGGACTCCGGAATCGGCCTCCTGGCGGCGGCCGCCGCGGTGCGTCGGCTGCGGCCGGACGCGGCTCTCGTGCTCTCCTCGGACCCCGACGGCATGCCCTGGGGCCCCCGTACGCCCGACGACCTCACCACGCGCGCCCTCGCCGTGGCCCGCGCGGCCGCCGCGCACCGGCCCGACGCGCTGATCGTCGCCTGCAACACCGCCTCCGTCCACACCCTGCCGGCCCTCCGCGCCGAGCTGGAGCCCGCCATCCCGGTCATCGGGACCGTCCCGGCGATCAAGCCCGCCGCGGCGGACGGTGGGCCGGTCGCCATCTGGGCCACCCCCGCCACCACGGGCAGCCCCTACCAGCGCGGGCTCATCCGTGACTTCGCCGGCTCCGTCGACGTCACCGAGGTGCCCTGCCCCGGCCTCGCCGACGCGGTCCAGCACGCCGACGAGGAGGCGATCGACCGGGCCATCGCCGCGGCCGCCGCGCTCACCCCCACCGATGTGAGGGCCGTCGTCCTGGGCTGCACCCATTACGAACTGGTCGCCGAACGCATCCGGACGGCCGTACGGCCCGTCGGCCGCCCTCCCGTGGTGCTGTACGGCTCGGCCGACGCGGTCGCCGCCCAGGCACTGCGCCGCATCGGCGTCCTTCCCGACCCCGGCGCGACACCCGCCGCGGACCCCGCTGACCTCACGGTGCTGCTCAGCGGCCGGGAGGCGGAGCTCCCGCACACCGCCGTGACCTACGCCGAAGGCCGCCTCCTCAAAGCCGCCGCGCCGACACGCTGAAGCGTCCGGCCGCTCGTCGGACCGGCCCCGCGCAAGGGGCCGTGATTGCGGTACGTGAGTACGCTGCTACTCATGAGGGACCACTCCCACAACGAGCGCCCCCCCACGGACCCGGTGCCCGACGTATGGACCGGACGAGCCACCAACCGCGTCCAATGGGCGCTCGCCGCCGCCGGAGCGGCCTGTGTGGCCCTCGGTATCGAACTGGCCGTGGACCTGTCGTGGACCTCCGGTACGGCCGCCCTGTTGATGGCGGTGGTCGGCTGCGTCGCGGCGGGGCTGCTCGTGCTCTTCGGGACGCTCGCCTTCGTGTACGTCGAACTCACGGTGGACCGGCACTCCCTCGAAGTGCGGTGCGGCCACATGGGCGTGCCGCGCCGCAGCATCCCGCTCGACACCGTGGTGGGCGCCGAATTCGCCCCCTCGGTCACCCCACGGCAATGGGGCGGCTGGGGCTACCGCTGGCTCCCGGAGAAGGGCACGGCGGTCGTCGTCCGCCGGGGCGAGGGCCTCGTCCTCACCCTGGGCGACGGGCGGAGCTTCACGGTCACCGTGGACGACGCGGAAGCCGCCGTCCGCGTCATCCGCCACCGCCTGCGCCACCGGGGCCAGCAGCGCGCGGCGGCCGTGCCGGAGTGGCGGGGCCTGGACGGGACGACCCCCGAGGACCTGCGCGCGGAGGCGGTGCGTCCCGAGGCGGTGCGTCCCGTGGACCCGCGGGCGGAGGGCCCGCGATCCGAGGCGGTGCGTCCCGAGGCGGTGCGTTCACGGGACGGGCGTCCACGGGACGTGCGTCCCGAGGCGGTGCGCCCCGAGGATCCCGGGCCGGACGGCGCCCCACTACCCGGCCCCCCCGGCACCACGGGCCCGCCCTGACCCGGCGCGTCCGGGGGGAGGACCGGGGCGCGGCCGTCCGGGCTGGGGTTCGCACACATGGTCGCCGTAGACTCCGCACGTGAGCGCCACCATGACCACCGTCGATGTCCCTCCCCCCGCCCCCGAGGAGCAGGGGGCCCGGTTGCCTCGGTGGCTGGCGCGGCCGACGGGCGCGCTGCTGTCCGGCGCCCTGCTGTTCCTGAGCTTCCCGCCCCGCCCGCTGTGGTGGCTCGCCGTGCCGGGCTTCGCCCTGCTCGGGTGGACGCTGCGCGGCCGCCGGCTCAGGGCGGGTTTCGGCCTCGGCTACCTCGCCGGGCTCGGTTTCCTCCTGCCCCTCCTGGTGTGGACCGGCGAGGAGGTCGGGGCGGTGCCGTGGCTGGCGCTGGTCGCCGCCGAGTCCCTCTTCGTCGCGGCCGCGTGTCTCCTCGTCGCCGCCGTGTCGCGGCTTCCCGCCTGGCCGGTGTTCGCCGCGGCCGCGTGGATCGTGGGAGAGGCGGCACGCGCGCGCGTGCCCTTCGGCGGGTTCCCGTGGGGCAAGATCGCCTTCGGCCAGGCCGACGGCCTCTTCCTGCCGCTCGCGGCGGTGGGCGGCACGCCCGTGCTCGGCTTCGCCGTCGCGCTGTGCGGCTTCGGGCTGTACGAGGCGGTACGCCTCCTCCTGGCGTACAGGGCGACCGGCGGCCTCCCCCGTGGCCCCCTCGCCGCGGCCGCGCTCTCCCTCTTCGTACCGGTCACCGCCGCCCTCGCCGCCCAGCCCCTCGTCTCCGACGCTCCGGAGGACGGCACCGCGACCGTGGCGGCGATCCAGGGGAACGTGCCGCGACTGGGCCTGGACTTCAACGAACAGCGCCGTGCCGTCCTCGACAACCACGCCCGCCGCACCGAGCAGCTCGCCGACGACGTCGCGGCCGGCAAGGCGCCCAGGCCGGACTTCGTCCTGTGGCCGGAGAACTCCTCCGATCTCGACCCCTACCGCAACGACGACGCCCGGTCCGTCATCGACGAGGCGGTCAGGGCCATCGGCGTGCCGACCGTCATCGGGGCCGTCGTCACCCCCGAGACCGGCCCCCTGCGCAACACCCTGATCCAATGGGACCCGCAGGCCGGTCCGGTCGCGACGTACGACAAGCGGCACGTCCAGCCGTTCGGCGAGTACATCCCGATGCGGTCCTTCGTGCGGATCTTCAACAAGGACGTCGACCGCGTGAGCCGCGACTTCGGACCCGGTACCAAGGTGGGCGTGTTCGACCTCGCCGGTACCCGGGTGGGACTCGCCACCTGCTACGAGGCAGCCTTCGACTGGGCGGTGCGGGACACCGTCACCCACGGTGCCCGGCTCATCTCCGTACCGAGCAACAACGCCACCTTCGGGCGCAGCGAGATGACCTACCAGCAGCTCGCCATGTCCCGCGTGCGGGCCGTCGAGCACAGTCGTTCCGTCGTCGTCCCGGTCACCAGCGGCGTCAGCGCGATCATCCGGCCGGACGGCACCATCGTGCGGGAGTCCCGGATGTTCACCCCGGACGCCCTGGTGGCCGAGGTGCCGCTGCGCTCCTCGCTGACGCCGGCGACCCGTATGGGCACCCTGCCCGAGGCGGCCCTGGTGGCCCTCGCCGCCGCAGGCGTCGGCTGGAGCGCGTACCTGGGGGCCGCACGCCGCCGGTCCACGCCGCCCGCCCCGACCGCCTAGGGTCGGCCCATGGCAACTCCTGACTTCATCCGGGCCGTCCGGGCCACCGCCGGGCACCAGTTGCTCCTCCTGCCGGGCGTCAGCGCGGTCGTCTTCGACGACGAGGAGAGACTCCTGCTGGTCCGGCGCGCGGACAACGGCAGGTGGTCGCTCGTCGGAGGCATTCCGGAACCGGGGGAGCAGCCGGCCGTGAGCGCCGTACGTGAGGTGTACGAGGAGACGGCCGTGGAGTGCGTCGTCGAGCGCGTGGTCCTCGTGGAGACGCTGCCGACGGTCACATACGCCAACGGTGACCAGTGCCAGTTCATGGACACCTGCTTCCGCTGCCGGGCCGTGGGGGGCCGGGCGCGCGTCAACGACGACGAATCGCTCGAGGTGGGGTGGTTCGCGCTGGACGCGCTGCCGCCGCTGCGCGAGGGCGAGCTGTTCCGGATCAAGCAGGCCCTCACCGACGGCCCCACATGGTTCTCCACCATGGCCGACTAGGGCGAAGTATGGGTGCGGACCACATCGGTTCGGGAGGCCGCGCTCCATAAGGTGCGGAGCATGACCGCACCCCACACCGTCACCTCCCTCGACCTCGGCGGCCGCGCTTCCCTGGACCTCGGCGGCCGGACCGCCCTCGTCACCGGCGCGGCGAGCGGCATCGGCCGCGCCTGCGCGCTGCGGCTCGCGGCGGCCGGGGCGAAGGTCAGGGCCGTCGACCGGGACGCCCCGGGGCTCGACGCCCTGACCGAAGCGGCCTCCGCGGCGAGCGGGGCGGTCGAAACCCACGTACTCGACCTGACGGACCTCGACGCCGCCGAAGAGATGGCGGCGGGCACCGACATCCTCGTCAACAACGCCGGAATCCAACTGGTCCGCCCCATCGAGGACTTCCCCCCGGACGTCTTCCACACCGTCCTCACCGTGATGCTGGAAGCCCCCTTCCGGCTGATCAGAGGCGCACTGCCACACATGTACGCGCAGGGGTGGGGCCGCATCGTCAACGTTTCCTCCGTCCACGGTCTGCGCGCCTCCGCCTACAAGTCCGCCTACGTGGCCGCGAAACATGGCCTGGAAGGCCTCTCCAAGACGGCCGCCCTCGAAGGGGCACCCCACGGAGTCACCTCCAACTGCGTCAACCCCGGATACGTACGCACCCCGCTGGTCGAGGCCCAGATCGCCGACCAGGCGGACGCCCACGGCATCCCCGCCGAGCGGGTCGTCACCGAGGTCCTGCTGAAGGACTCGGCACTCAAACGGCTCGTCGAACCGGACGAGGTCGCCGAAGCCGTCGCCTACCTCTGCGCCCCGCACGCCTCGTTCATCACCGGCACCTCGCTGGTCCTGGACGGCGGCTGGACCGCCCACTGAACGCACCCGGGGTTGTCCACAGGGCTGGTGCGACCACCCGTACGGCAGGTATCCCTGTGACCATGTCCGAAGAACAGCTCCGCGAGCCGGAGCCCAGCGCCGACCCGGCCGCCTACCTGGGGCTTCTCGCGCGCGGGGCGGCCGTCGAGGCGTACGACCGGCCCGTGCTGCTCGCCCGCGCGAGCGGCGCCGGCCCCGGCGCTCTCGCCGCGCTCGAACACGCCAAGCAGCTGGCGCTGCGCGTCCGCGCCGAGCTGGAGGGACGACGACGCCGCGAGGCCGAGCTGTCCGCGCTGTTCGAGACCGCGCACGATCTCGCCGGGCTGCGGGACCTCGACGCGGTGCTGCGCGCCATCGTGCAGCGCGCGCGTTCACTGCTGGGCACCGAGGTGGCCTACCTCAGTCTGAACGACCCCGCCCGCGGCGACACCTATATGAGGGTCACCGAGGGTTCGGTCTCCGCACGCTTCCAGCAGCTTCGCCTGGGCATGGGGGAGGGGCTCGGCGGCCTCGTCGCCCAGACCGCCCGACCGTACGTGACGGAGAGCTACTTCGACGACGAGCGGTTCCGGCACACGCGGGCCATCGACTCCGGCGTACGCGACGAGGGCCTGGTGGCCATCCTCGGCGTGCCGCTCATGCTCGGCAGCCAGGTGATCGGGGTGCTCTTCGCCGCGGACCGGCGCGCCCGCGTCTTCGAGCGCGAACAGGTCGCGCTGCTCGGCTCGTTCGCCGCGCACGCGGCCGTCGCCATCGACACCGCCAACCTGCTGGCCGAGACCAGGTCGGCGCTGGCCGAGCTGGAGCGGGCCAACGGCATCATCCGCGCCCACAGCGGCGTCATCGAGCGGGCCTCGGAGGTGCACGACCGGCTGACCGAGCTGGTCCTGCGGGGCGGCGGTGTGCATGATGTCGCGGCGACCGTCTCAGAAGTCCTGGGCGGGGCCGTGGAGTTCACGGAAGGCCCCCTTCCCGCCGAGTCCGTCGACGGCCACACCACGCGGCGCGGTGACGAATGGGTCGCGGCCGTCTCCGCCGGCGGCGAGACCCTGGGGGCCCTCGTGCTGCGCGGCCAGCCGGACCTGGACCCGGTCGACCAGCGGACCCTGGAGCGGGCCGCCATGGTCACCTCCCTGCTGCTCCTCGCGCGCCGCTCCGCCGGGGAGGCGGAACAGCGGGTACGGGGTGAACTGCTGGACGACCTGCTCGACGCCCCCGAGCGCGACCGGCGGCTGCTGAAGGAGCGCGCCGCCCGCCTCGGCACCGACTTCGACGCCCCGCACGTGGTGCTGGCCGCCCGCCTCGACCGGCCGGGTCCGCACGCCGGTCCGTACTCCGGTCCGCACGCCGACCCCGCCGCCACCGACCCGCCCGGCACGGACCGGGACGGCGCCGACCGGCAGCGCCTCTGGTCGGCCGCCTCGCACCTGGCGGCCACCCGCCACGGCCTCGCCTCCGCCCGCGACGGCGGCACGGTCCTGCTGCTGCCCCTGGGACCGGACGACACCGCGGCCGAGCTCGCCCGGCAGACCGCCAGGCACCTCGGCGGAACCCTGCGCGAGTCGGTCACCGTCGGTGCCTCCTCGCCGGTCGGCGCGCCCGCCGCCCGCCCGGGCGACATAGCCCCCGCGTACGCCGAGGCCCGCCGCTGCCTCGACGCGCTGCGCCTGCTCGGCCGCTCCGGCGAGGGCGCGGCGGCCTCGGACCTGGGCTTCCTGGGCCTGCTGCTCGCCGACACCCGGGACATCGCCGGCTTCGTGTCCCGCACGATCGGCGAGGTCGTCGCCTACGACCGGAGCCGTGGCACGGACCTGGTGCGCACCCTCGACGCGTACTTCGCGAGCGGGATGAGCCCGGTCCGCACCAAGGACGAACTGCACGTCCACGTGAACACAGTGGCGCAGCGCCTGGAACGGATAGGCCGGCTCCTCGGCCCCGACTGGCAGTCCCCGTCCCGTGCCCTGGAGATCCAGCTCGCGCTGCGCCTGCACTCGATGGCGGACGCGGTCACGCGCTGAAAGGGCCGCTCTCCCCACATGGGGGAGACCGGCCCTTCCCGACCGGCTCAGCGCCCCGCCACGACCCGCTCCTCCTCCACCTCGTCGGCCAGGTCGAGGTTCCGGGTCTCCCGGGCGCACGCGATCGCGACCACGGTGAGCAGCGCCGCGGCGATGACGTACAGGGCGATCGGCGTCGAGCTGCCGTAGTCGGCGAGCAACGCGGTCGCGATCAGCGGCGCCGGTGCCCCGGCCGCCACCGACGAGAACTGCGCCCCGATGGAGGCGCCCGAGTAGCGCACCCGGGTCGCGAACATCTCGGAGAAGAACGCGGCCTGCGGCGCGTACATCGCCCCGTGCAGCACCAGTCCGACGGTCACGGCGAGCAGCAGGCCGCCGAAACTCTTGCCGTCGATGAGCGCGAAGAAGGGGAACATCCACGCCCCGACGCCCACCGCCCCGATCAGATAGACCGGTCGGCGCCCGATACGGTCCGACAGCGCTCCCCAGGCCGGGATCACCGCGAAGTGCACCGCGGAGGCGATGAGCACGGCATTGAGCGCGGTCTGCTTGCTGAGCCCGGTCGAGGTCGTCGCGTACACCAGGATGAACGCGGTGATGACGTAGTAGCTGATGTTCTCGGCCATCCGCGCGCCCATCGCGATCAGCACATCGCGCCAGTGGTGCCGTACCACGGTGACCAGCGGCATCTTCTCCACCTGCGCGGTCTCCGCCTCGCGCGCCTCCGCCCGCGCCAACGCGGCCTTGAAAACGGGCGATTCGTCGACGGAGAGACGAATCCACAGACCGACGATCACCAGCACACCGGACAACAGGAACGGGATACGCCACCCCCACGAGGTGAACGCCGCGTCCGACAACAGCGCGGTCAGCGCGGACAGCACCCCGGTCGCCAACAACTGCCCCGCGGGCGCCCCGGTCTGCGGCCAGGACGCCCAGAACCCACGCCGTCCGGCGTCCCCGTGCTCCGACACCAACAGCACGGCCCCGCCCCACTCGCCCCCGAGCGCAAACCCCTGCACCAACCGCAACACGGTGAGCAACACGGGCGCGGCCGTCCCGATGGTGGCGTGCGTCGGCAACAACCCGATGGCGAAGGTGGCCCCGCCCATCAACAGCAGGCTCAGCACGAGCAACTTCTTCCGCCCGAGCCGGTCCCCGTAGTGCCCGAACACCAATGCCCCGAGCGGCCGGGCGGCGAACCCGACGGCGTACGTGAGGAACGACAGCAGGGTGCCCACGAGGGGGTCGGAGCCGGGGAAGAACAGCTTGTTGAAGACGAGCGCGGCGGCAGACCCGTACAGGAAGAAGTCGTACCACTCGATGGTCGTGCCGATGAGACTCGCGGCGACGATGCGCTTGAGGCTGGAGGGGGCTGGTGGAGCGGTCGCGGGGGAGGACATCGGCACCACTTCCTGGCGGTCGACGGGGACGTTTGCGTGTCGCCATACCGTAGGAACGCGCAGGTCAGGGGCGTATGTGGTGGGACACCATAGTTATGGGGTCGGGTGTGCGCGGGGCCACCATGGAGTTGGTGTCAGTGCCTCCGCAACCGTCTCTGCACGTCCGCATACGAGGCTGGCCGAGTTTGGACGTTCGTGCCTTCTCGGCGGCCGGGTGTGCGGCGGGCGGGCGCCGGATTCGGTAGGCCCCTACGTGGTTTCCCCGATGTCCTGCGGAGACCCAGGACGCGAAGATACGGGCGAACGGCTTACCGGGCCGGAGCGAAGGGACCACGTGGTGGGCTGGATCATCTTTTTCGCCGTCATCTTGGCCCCGTCCCTGATCGGCTTGACCTTCGCGGTCCGTACCGCGCGCCGGGTCGGCAAGGCGGACCGGGCGATGCGTGCCCTTGCCGCTCGTCCTGGCTGGCGGCAGGTCGAGCGCGACGAGGACGGGGCGCGGTGGGCCGGTTATGCGGTCCACTTCCCCTGGTTGCTGCGGGCGCAGCTCGGGACCACCGTGACCGGTCCGCTCGGCGAGCACCAGGTCACCGTCGCCAGGCTCGTTGAGAACCTGACGAGCAAGGTCGACGCCCACTGGCTGGTCTTCGTGTTCGACGTGCCGGGCAGCCGGCCGAGCCTGCGTCTGGAGCGCAACTGGAGTGCGGCGGAGCTCGGGCTCACCTTCCACTTGGATGCGCCGTACCTGCCGATGAGCGACGACCGCGCGGGGACGACCGAGCGGTTCTACGCCTCGGAGCTGCCGGGGCGCCTGGTCGAGCTCGCCGGACCGGCGGTGTCGGTGACGAAGGACGCGATCTGCTTCGTCCACCACCCGCTGCCGGACGTGGTGGACATGGGCAGGCTGCTGGAGGAACTGGCCGGGATGCTTCCGGACCTCGACGCGCTCGCCGGGGACGGCGCCCCGGAGCGCTGAACGTCCTCACGGGCCGGGGGACTCTCCGATCAACGGCGGATCCGCTGATCAAGGGGGAGACGCCACATGAGCGACACGACGATCGGACGCGAGCTCGCGGAGGAGCCGGCCGATGGTGCCATGCCGTCGGCCGCGTCGGCCGGGCAGCAGCGGACCGTCGGGCTGATAGAGGTGTGGAGGTCCTCCATACCATCAGCGCTGGGTGAACCGGCGCTGATGTGCGGCACTTCCTTGTGTGTCGGAAGCCGGGCTCAGAGGCTGGGGAAGACGGCCGTGAGGAACAGGCAGCAGGACGGCCCAGAAGAGCGCCGCGGCCAGTGACACGAGCAGGGAGCTGCGCCACTTCAGTACCAGGAACGGGAACAGCACCAGGGCCGCCCATGGCCCTGCCACGTCGATGGTCATGCGGGCGGCCTCGCCCAGGGTCCCGGCGCGTCCGGAGGCGATACAGCGCAGCAGCCGCTGGGAGACGAAGCCATACAGTCCGAAGACGATCGGGAAGAACCATAGTGGTGTGATCGTGACCAGCTCGGACTCCGAGAACTCATCGAACATGACCATGTAGATGAGTTGGGCCGCCATGGGCCGCCGATCAGCGCGGTCACGTAGAGGGCGGCCAGCGCGATCGACTCGGTGGTGGGCGTCCTGCCCCGCCCGGTCCTGTACCGCTGGAGGAGCGATCACCGCAGAGGCGACATGGCTCCACCATCCGGGACACCACGTAGTGGCGCACGTAGTCGACCGGACTCACGCCGACGAGGACGGTGACGGCTCGTCACTCCTTCCACGGCTGCCATTCGTCGTCGTTCCTGCACCCAGGCCTTTGCGTTGGCGGCCGAGGAGCCGTGACGCGAGCGGACCCCCGCTCGCGCGGCTCAGGCCGTGGCGTCCTCGAACTGGCCCAGAAAGCGGAAGCGGCCGCCGGACGCCTGGAAGAGGTACATCGCCTTGGTGGCGTAGCCGGTGCTCGAGCCCGTGTAGCGCAGCCGCTTGGTGATTCCTCGGTAGTCGGTCTGCCGCAACCGTGCCACGAGCGGGCCCCGTTCGGTGAGGGACGCGCCCAGCGTCGTCAGCGCGCGGGCCACGAAGAGCGTCGCGTCGTAGGCCTCCGCGGAGTACCAGGGTGGGGCGGTGCCGAAGCGCTGGTGGTAGTCGGTGACGAAGGACTTCGCGGCCGTCACACGGGTCGGATCGAGGAAGGTGGTGGCGAAGACCCAGCCCTCGGCGGCCTCTCCGGCCATGGTGAAGAAGTCCTGGTCGAGGGCCCGTTGGGTGGTCAACCGGGCTCCGGAGTAGCCGGCCGCGCGCAGCGCTCGCGCCAGTTTCGCCGCGCGTTCGAAGCCTCCGGCGAACAGCACTGCGTCCGCCTTCCCGCCGGTCACCGACTCGGCCAGGGCACGGAAGTCGTCAGTCGTATCGTCCTCGGCGGCGAGGGTACGCCGGGTCGTGGTGCGCTGTCCGTATGGGAGCGCCTGGGCGACGTCCGCGCAGAGCTCCCAGCTGAAGTCGCCCTCGGCAGCGTCGTCGATCAGTACCGTTCTGCGTGTTCGGACGGTGCGGACGAGGTGGGCGACCAGGGGTGCCGCCAAGTTGCGGTCGGGGGGCCGGGTGGCCGCGTACGTCCGGTACCTCTCGGCGGACACCCCATCGAGCCCGACCGACACGCAGATCATGGGCAGCAGCGCTTTCCGGTACTGCTCGAGGACGGCCTTGGCACAGGCGTCGGTGGTCGGCCCGATCACCGAGCTGACCCGGTCGTCGGCCGACAGTTGCCGCGCGATCCGCTGTGCCCGGGTGGGGCTGCCCGCGTCGTCTCGCACTTCGAGGGCGAGGTCGAAGCCGCGGCCGGCACGGGAGTTGAGGTGGTCGACGGCGAGCCGGACACCGCTCTCCTGCGCCAGGCCGGCCGTCTTCTGGTCCCCCGTCAGGTCGGCGTGCAGGGCGACCACCCGCTGCGGAAGCCGTGTGTCGCCCCCTTGTGCCGACGCGCGGCGGGGGCGACCCGCGGTCCACCAGGTGGCCGCGGCGCCCGCTGCCACGACCCCGGCGGACGAGCCCAGCGCCAGCAGGCGGCGCCGCGTGACGCCCGGCGGCCGTTCCCGCGAGCCCGGCACCGTGTCGGTGCCTGCCGGGGTGCCGGTCACCTCGGTCGCCTCGGCTGCGGGCAGAGCGAGGACGGCGGCCGAACGGCGTGCGATCAACCGGGTGAGCGCCTCCGGCAACCAGCCCTCAGCCTCGTCCGCACGGTCCAGAGCCGCGCGGACCTCGGCCACGGTGGGGCGGGCGCCGGGCTCTTTCGCCAGGCAGTCCCGCAACAGCGGCAGCAACAGCGCCGGTACGGCGTCCAGGTCCGCATCGTCGTGGACCGTACGCACCAGCACCTCGGCCGCCGAGCCCCACCCGAAGGGGCGTTCGCCCGTCACCGCGTATGCCAGCAGACAGCCGAGCGAGAAGACGTCGCTGGCCGGCCCGATCTCCCGCCCCCGCCCCTGAGCCTGTTCGGGGGAGAGGAACCCGGGGGAGCCGACCACCATCCCGCTCGTGGTGAGCGCGGTGTCCTCCGGCGGCCGGGCGATCCCGAAGTCGATCAACCGCGGCCCGTCGACCGCGAGCAGCACATTGGCGGGCTTGACGTCCCGGTGCACCAGACCCGCCCCGTGCACCGCCTCCAGCGCCTCGGCCAACCGCACCCCCAGGACGCGGGCACTCCGGTACGGCAGGGGGCCGCACTCCTCCACGGCCTCCGCAAGGGAGGGCCCCGGCACGAATTCCGTGGCCAGCCACGGCGACTCCGCGTCAGGGTCAGCGGCGAGAAGAGGCACGACCCAGGGGCTCGCCACCCGGCTCCCCGCCTCCACCTCGCGGCGGAAGCGGGCCCGAAAGCCCGGGTCGTCCGCGTGCGCGGCGCGGATGACCTTCACCGCGGTGAGCGAGCCTCCCCCGGAGCGGGCCAGGTAGACCACGCCCATGCCGCCCGCGCCGAGGCGGCGCAGCAGCCGGTAACCCGCGATCCTGGCCGGGTCGGCTCCGCGCAACGGCTCCATCAATGCCCCATCAGGTGGCCACCTGGTACGGCGCCGGGCCCTGGTACGCGAATCTGCCGCCCTCGACCTTCCACAGGTAGACCCCGCTGCCGTCGGCCACCAGCGCCCCGGTCTCCTTGGCGAACGCGAGGTTCCGGGCGATGCCCTTGTGCGACCCCGATCGCAGGGCCGTTGTCAGAGTCTGCCGGGTGCGGCGCCCGGCGCTCAGTGACCGCAGCGTCTTCACGGCGAACTGTGCCACGTCGTACGTCTCCACGGCGTACCGCTCCGGCTCCGCGCCGAAGAGTTTGCGGTGGGCGGCCCTGAACGACTTCGCCTCAGGCGCCACGGTTGCGTCCATGGCTGGGGCGACGATCACCCAGCCGTCGGCCGCGTCCCCCGCGGCGGACAGGAACCGGGCGTCGAGCACCCCCTGGGCCGCGGCCCTCGCTCCCGGGAAGTCACGGCGGTGCAGTTCCCGGGCCAGCAGCGCGGCCCGGTCGTGGTAACCGGCGAAGACAACCGAATCGGCGCCCCTGACCAGCATGGCGTCCAGGGTCGGCCCGAAGTCGGTGCGCAGTGCGCTGACCACCTTGGGCACGGCAGGCAGTGGGACCTTGCGGAGGACGGTGGCGAGGGTGCTGCTGATCTCCCAGGCGTAGGCGCCCGCCGCCCGGTCGTCGACGATCCCGACCGTGCGCGACTTTGCCGTCCCGCGCAGGTACACGTCCAGATAGAGGGGCAGCAGCGTGTCCGTCACCCGGGCGTGCAGGAAGGACCGGCTGCCCATCACCTGCAGCACGGTGGCACCGGGCGTCACCGCGATCAGCGGCAGCGACGCGGCGTCGTACGTGGCCAGCGAGGCCAGGGCGGTGGCGTCCGTGGTCGGACCGATCACCGCCAGCACGGAACGGTCGGCGACGAGTTCCTTGGCCGCCTCGGGCGCCCGGGTCGCATCGCCACCGTCGTCCACCGTCTTCACGGCGAGCGTGAAGGGCTTGTCCGCAGCACGGGAGTTGAACTCGTGGACCGCGAGCCGCAGCCCTCGCTCCTGAGCCCGCCCGACCTCCCTCTGCCTACCCGTCAGGTCGGCGTGCAGGCCAAGGGTGTACACCGGACCGGTGGCGTCCGGCGTGGCGTCGTCCTCCCCGCCGCCGTCACGGTCGAGTGCTGCCCACGCCGCCAGTCCACCCCCCGCCGCGACGGCCGCCGCGCCTCCGGTCAGCAGCAGGAACCGGCGTCTGCCGACGGCACGGGCCGCCGGCTGCGTGGCCGCGGTGTCCGGCGGGGCGGTGCCGGCGGACGCGGGGTCGACCTCGGTCTCGTCGACGGCGGGCAGGGCGAGCCCGGCCGCCGAGCGTTCCGCGATCAGCCGGACCAACGGCTCGGGCAACCAGGCGTCGTCCGCGGGCAATCGCCCGTCGGCCGCCTGCTCGGCCTCGCCGTCGGCGATCGCATCCGGCGCGTCGGTGTCCTGCATGGGCGCGGGACGCACCGCCCGCAGCACCTCCCGTGGGTCGGGTGGGGTTTCGGACGCGGCGACCGTGAGCGTCTCCGACAGCGCTTCCGCCGTGGGCCGCAGCTGCGGGTCCTTCTCCAGGCAGCCGCGCACCACCTCGGCGAGCGGTCGGGGTACGCCCTCCAGGTCCGGGGCGTCGTGCACCGTGCGGTACAGCAGTGCGTCCAGCGAGCCGGTGCCGAACGGGGGACGGCCGGTGGCCGCGAAGGCCAGCACGCACCCGAGCGAGAAGATGTCGCCGGATACACCCAACTCCCTTGTGCCGTGGACCTGTTCGGGCGGCAGGAAGCCGGGGGTGCCGACCACCACACCGGTCGAGGTCAGCGCGGTGTCCTGCGGGTCGCGGGCCACACCGAAATCGATCAGCCGGGGCCCGTCGAGCGCCAGCAGCACATTGCCCGGCTTCACGTCCCGGTGCACGAGGCCGACGCCGTGCAGGTCCCCCAACGCCTGGGCGAGCCGCATCCCCAGCACTCGCAGGCCCCGTAGGGGCAACGGCCCGTGGGCAGCGACGGCCTCACCGAGCGAGGGCCCCGGCACGAAGGCGGTGGCCAGCCAGGGCTGCGGCGCATCCGGGTCCGCGTCGACGAGGGGCGCCACCCAAGGACTGGTCATCCGGCGGGCCGTCTCCGCCTCCCTGCGGAACCGTTCCCGGAAGCCGTCGTCCTCGGCATACTCGGCCTGGATCACCTTCAGTGCGACCAGGGAGCCGCCGGCCGAGCGGGCCAGGTAGACCACGCCCATCCCGCCCGCCCCGAGGCGTCCGAGCAACCGATGACCCGCCAGGCTGGACGGGTCGGAGGTACGCAGCGGGTCCATCACTTCC
Source organism: Streptomyces sp. NPDC041796 (assembly GCF_055590785.1). Taxonomy (NCBI): domain Bacteria; kingdom Bacillati; phylum Actinomycetota; class Actinomycetes; order Kitasatosporales; family Streptomycetaceae; genus Streptomyces; species Streptomyces sp. NPDC041796. The sequence goes on along the minus strand of NZ_JBVJAH010000016.1, from coordinate 110,711 downwards.
CCTTCAAGCGCTGCTGGACGCGCGCCAGCATCTGTCCCAGGGCGTCGGCGCCCAGTTGTTGGAGTTCCTGCTCCGTGTGTCCCTTCCCGCCGGTCACGGAGACGGCCACGACGACCGTGCCCAGTCGGGCGACCATCCACCGGTAGGGCTGGACAGCGCCGCCCTTCTCGACGTACTGCCCGGCCTCCAGCACGGAGTCGTCGGCGTACTCCTGCTCGCGGGCGCCGAAGGGGGTGCCGAGCGAGTTCAGGCCGGTGATCCGGGCGTCGGCACGGAGGTGCTGCTCCGGGCAGCGCAGGACTTCCTCCAGGGTGGTGCTCAGTTGTTCGTCGGCGCCGAGGGCGGAGGAGTGCACGGTGGCCGCGGCCGTCACCCTGATGGCGTTCTGGGAGCGGCCGGCGGGCAGCAGGCTGTAGCGGGACAGGCCGGCCAGCACTCCCCGAGGGGCCTTCTCCCGCTCCCAGCGGCAGCCGTCGTCCAGCACGGCCCAGGTGCCAGGCCTGCTCACGGCCGGATCCTGGGCGACAAAGCCCCGCCCCCAGTCACCCGGGGCGAACACCACCGCCTCCACCATCGTCTGACCGTCCTTCGACGTCCTGGGAACGAGGGACGCGTCGGGTGTGAGGACGGGGGTGGCGGTCGACCCGCCCGACGGGGGCGCCGTGGATCGCGGCGAGGCGGTGTGCGCGGACGCCCCGGTCCGCCGCGGAGACCCGCCGTCAGCCCCCTGGGCCGAACACCCGGCCAGCAGGCTCCCCGTCACCAGGAGTGGCACCCAAATGCCCCGTACGCCACAGGCGTTGCCTCTCACGCAGTCCCCTCTGCCGCTCGAGTTGTCCGACTGATCGACCGTAGACGGCGGCGGGGGCAGCGGCCTCAGTGGAAACACGTAATCGACTACGGGATTCGCCAAGTCGCGGGTGTTCGGTGCGGAGGTGGCGTGGAGTACGTGGTTTCACGGATGTGCCGTGCCGGCCCCACGGCACCGCCACACCGAGGCGAGGGCAAGGGACCTCTGGCCCTCCTGCCGATGGGGCTGTCGCCCGCCGGCGCCTTGCAGGGCCGACGCGGTGGGACGTACGGGCTGCTGATCGCCCTGGCCAGGACGGCGTCGGTGCTTGCTCCCGGTGCTGTGGCTGACGACCGCACTCATGAATGACGGCGACCACTGCACGGCGTATCTTCGCTCACGACCCGGCTCCCAGTCCGACACGGGTCATGAGACCGGCCAGGGCCGAGCGGGACGGCACCGACGCCTTGCGGTAGATCGAGGACAGGTGGGTCTCGACGGTGCGTCGGCTGAGATGGAGCCGGGCGGCGATGTCCTGGTTGCTCAGCCCCTGCGCCACCAGCTCGGCCACCTCCAGCTCACGAGCGGTCAGTTCCGCGAGCTGCGCCGGAAGCGCCGGCGTCTCCGCCATCACCTGTGGGCGGATCAGTTCGGCGAGGTCCACCAGCAGGCGTGCGCCGCCGCCGACGGCGATGCGGTGGGCCCGGTGCCACATCGCGGCGGCGCGTGCTCCCTGACCAGTGTGCTGCACCAAGGGCGCCGCCCGGAGCAACGAGTACGCCTCCCACAGGGGCTGGCCGCAGCGGACGTATTCCTGTGCTGCCGCGTCGAGGAGCCGCACGGCCTCGCCCGTCTCGCCATGGTGCTCGGCCAGTGTGGCCTGGGCGCGCAGGGCGGCCGCGCGCTGACCGTGAAGGCCGAGCCGGTCGGCCTCGTGGGTGGCCTGGGCTGCCCAGCGGCCGGCCGCCGCGACGTCCCCGGCGGTGAGGGCCGCGGCAGCGAGGGTGTCGAGCTGGCCCGGACGGATCGACGGCTGCAGCAGGGGCAGTCCGGGGCCGCCGCCTGCCCTCGTGATGGTCTCCTGGGCGCGATGAGGGTCACCGCCGACGAAGGTCGCGTGCCCGAGCATGCACCAGGCCAGCGACGACCACCAGCCCCTGCTGCGGCCGGCCGCTGCGGTGGCCTCCTCACCGGTGGCCAGGGCGCTTCCGTCGCCCAGCGGTCGGGCCAGCAACAGCACCAGCGTCTTGATGGCCAGGGTGAAGCCCAGAAGGTCGTCGCTGCCCGCGGCCCGGGCGATGGACTCCGCATCCTCGGCGGCCTCCAGCGCGGACGGCAGACGGCACGTGGTGAGGTGGACGAAGGCGCGACTCGTCAACAGGTGGGGCAGAACGTGGAGTTGTCCGGTGCGACGGGCGATGTCCAGCCCCCGGGTGATGTGCCGCTCGGCGTCGGCGTAGCGCTCCAGCAGGGTTTCCGCCCAGGCCAGCCAGACCAGCGCCTCGCACAGAACGGCGAGGCCGGGATCGGTCAGCGCGTCCGCGAGTGACGCGGCGGAGTCGGCGAACCCGGCCGCCGCCTCCGTCTCTCCCTCGTACGCCTCGCCCAGGGCCGCAAGCGCGAGCGCCGCTGCCTCACCGGTGGAATCGTCGTCGGCGCGAGCGACGGCGACGGCCTGCGCGACGTCCGCGCGTGCCTGCGGATAGGACGCAGTCAGCAGAGCGGACATGCCGAGGGCCAGGCGCAGGGAGACCGCCTGGGCGGGGGACGGGCCGGGATCGTGGGACAGCTCCCGGCGCAGCAGGGCGGTGGCCTCGGGAGAGTGGCCGAGGTGCCGCTCCATCACGGCGCACTGGGCGACCGCCCGCGTCCGCAGTTCCGGATGGTCCTTCCCGGCGGTCTCGATCAGGGTGTGCAGCAGGTCCCGGCTCTCTCGGAGGTGCCCGCTGACGCCGAGCGCGCGGGCGCGCGCCAGCACCAGTTCGCCGCGTTGCGTGAAGCGGTCGGGACCGTCCGGCATATGGGTCAGGACGACATCCAGCAGATGGGCGGCGGTGGCCGGCGCGGTCGACGCGAACCGTGCGGCCGCCTCGATGAGCACCTCCGCCGCCTGGGCGTCCCAGCAGGTCAACGACCGTGCGACGTGGCCGGCCCGCTCGGTGACGGGAGCGCCGCGTCGGGCCAGTTCCCGCGCCGCGCGGCGGTGGAGTTCGGCTCGCCGCCCTGGCGCGGTCCTCTCGTGGACCAGGGCCCGGACCAGGGGATGGCGCAGCGTCCACCGGCCGCCCGGCCCGGCCCGCAGCACATCGCGCGCCACCAGGGCTTCGGTCTCCTCCTCCACGTCCTGCACGGCTCGCTCGCTCACCACGGCCAGCAGAGCGGACGAGGCGTGGTCGCCGAGCGCCGCCACCGCCTCGACGAGTCGGCGCTGCGATCCGGTGAGCGTGCCCAACTCGTCGAGCAGCAGCGCGGCGAGCCCGCCGGGTACGTCGGCCGCGTACCCGGCGTCGTCCGTGGCGGCGACATGAGTGTCCGAGCCGAGGCCCGGCGGGAACGCCCCGGTGCGGTGGGCGTGCCCCAGCGCCAGCAGGTACAAGGGGTTGCCCTCGCTGGCGGCGTGCAGCCGCTTGGCCTGGTCCTCGGCGATGTCGGGCGCCAGCGCCAGGACGGACTCCTGCTCGGAGAGCGGCGCAAGGGCGAGGTGGAGCACGGTCCCGCTGTCCGAGCCGCGCGTCAGCGCCGCGGTCAGGGATGCCGGCGTCTGCCGGACCCGCCGGGCCACCACCAGCAGGACGCGTCCGCGCGCGGGGTGCCGGATCAGATGGTCCACGAGCTCGCGTGACGCGGGATCCGCCCAGTGCACGTCGTCCAGAGCCAGCACCAGACCGCGCTCACCCAGCTGTGTCAGGAACGCCGCGACCGCACGATGCAGCCCGAACCGGGCGGCCGCACTCTCGACGGAACCGCCGCCCGGGGCGTGCCGGATGCCCTGCAACACCGACTGCACCTCGGCGACGGCAGGGTCGGCGAAGGCGGTCTGTGCGCCGGGATCGGCATCGGCGAAAGCGTCCGTGAACAGATGGAAGGGAACATGCTGTTCATACTCGGTGGCCCGTCCGCGCAGCACGGTGATCCCGGCTCGGCGGGCCCGCGCGCACACCTCGTCGAGCAACCTGCTTTTTCCGATGCCGGGTTCGCCGACGACGTCGACGACCTTTGGCTGCCCGGAGCGGTCCAGGTCCACGAGCAGTGCATCCAGCCGTTCGAGCTCCGCCGATCTGCCTACCAGTCCCGCCACGTTCTCGTCCCCCCAATGGTGATCTCTCACCTGCGTTGATCTCTGTTTCCCGACAGGTCACCCTAAGGGGCAGTTTCGTGCCCCTCCTTTACGCGGGCCAGTGCATATGAAGGTGACCTTCAGCAGGGCGTCGGCGCGTTCGCTGTCGTGATGCCTCTGTTCAGGGCGCTGAATGCCTTGTCGGCTCCGCGAGTTCGTCGCCCTGGGAGCGGTCGTCAAAGGGTCAGGTCAACACGATGACCGAGGGGGCGAGGCGGCGGATCGAGAACCTGTTCCTGGGCCGTGCCGGCGGCCAGGTGGTGCGGAAGATCGACAGGATCAGCACCACGGCGACGAGGGCCCCGGCGACCCCGCCCACCAGGGATCCGAACATGCCAGGTTCGCCGTAGCCCTGCAGACGGGCACGTCGGGGCTTGGCTGGGTCGTACCGGACGCGTATCCGCGTCGGGCAGTCGATCGGATACAGCCGGCCGAGCTTGGATTCGACCCTGACCTCATCGCTGTCCGGAGGGGTGAAGGCGACCTCGGGATGGAAGCGGGGGTCGCTGTCACCGTCCGTGTCCTCCCGGACCGTAGACGATCTCCGCCTCGTGCTGCGTCAGCCAAGGCGGCCTAAACGTCCCCTCGCCCCGCGTGTCCGACCTGTACGCGTGTCCCAGTCAGGAAAGCTCCCGCGGTCTGGGGAAGAGGCGGATGCGGTCAGACGGGAAACCCTCCAGACCGGTGACGCGGCGTGTGTTCATGATGGTCAACCGCAGATTGTCGATCTCCTGCAGCGGAGTGATGTCGGGGGACCACTCCCGGAGGCAGCTGAGGGTGAGGGCCTCCAGGTTCGGAAAGCGGTCTGGTACTAGGTCCAAGCGGCTGTCGGTGCGCTCCCCGCTGATTACGAGCTCGGTGATGTGAGGCATGTGCGGAGCGGCGGTGAGGTCTATGTCCCGTGCGTTGAGCCGAGCCAGCTGTGGGAGACTCGCCAGTTCTTCCCATTCCACGGCGTCCAGCCGATGGTTCACGACGACGTCCTGCAAGCTCTCCCACCGAGCGATGCCGGTGATGGACGCCTGGATCTGTTGGCCGAGCCACAGACTGGTGAGCCCTGAAGGTGCGGGAAGGTCCCGGAGCGTTCGCCACGGCAGCACTGTGTAGAGCTTGAGATCGGTCAGGCCGGCCAGGGCTTCCAAAGCGTTGAAGGACATGGTGTCGGGCAGGTCGCCGAGTAGAAGACGGGGAAGACTTAGCCCCGCCAGGTCCTCGAGATGGGCAAGCCCCGCGCATTCGCGGACGGCGAGGTAGTTCAACGCGGTCAGGCGCCGGACGAAAGACAAGTCCGAGAGTCGGTGCCCCTGCCAGACGTCAAGTACCTCGAGGCGCTCGGGACACAAGTGCCTGGTGATCTCCTCCTCCGTCAAAGGCAGGCGGAACGTGACGCGCTTGGTGGGCGCCAGAAGCGGCAAGGCATCGAGCTGTGCGTGTGTGCTGACCGCGATGGTGAGATCCTCGCGGAACGGGGCCAAGATCTCCCTGGCGAACCCGACGGCGTCGAAGTTCGTCCACGCGTCCACCAGTTCGTGTCGGGATGAAGAAGTGCACGCCGGCGCGAAGTGCTTGAGGAAGACATATGCCTGATCACCCCCGATGCGGCCGGCCGTCCGAACCACGGCCCCTATCTCGTCATCCTGCAACCCCTCCGCATCCCGTGGCAGGAGATCCAGCACCCCGGGACCCAACGCGGCAAGTGTGTCCGCCTCCTGCCGGCTGCGCGGCGGCATGAGCGCGGCCGCTCGCTTCGTCACAAGCCCCCGCGCCTCCGGGCTGACCTCCGTCGCGTACGAAAGGCTCGCCGCCGCCAGCAGGTGCAGCCGTGCGCGGTATTCCGGCTCCTCATCACCGCGCTCGACGAGCTTGCGCAGCAGGCTCGCGCGTTCGACCGGGCGGGCGTGGGCGATGGCCATGCGCAGCACATCCTCCCACTGCGTGTCGTGCGCATGCCGGACGAGTAGCGGGAAGTCGAGTGCCTCCACCGCCGCCTTTGCCCCGAGGTAGTCCTGAAAGGTCCGATGGACGAAGTCAATCGTGTCGAGGGTGGGTTGACGGAGCAACCCGCTTCGTCCCACGAGATGGCTCAGAATCTTCCTTGCCCCGCCCTGCTCGCAGACCGTGGGCATGGACAGCAAGGTCTCTTCCAGCAGCCGGACCGCAGTGCTCTCCGCCATCTCCGTCTGTTGATTACGGATCAGCCAGTAGGCCAGATGCTGGAGCAGGTGCATGCTCTGGTGCTCGGTCAGATGGATGCCCTCCGGCACCGCGATGTCGCGTTCGCGGTCGCGCCGGACCAACAGCATCGACAGAGCGGCGTCGTACAACTCCATACGGCTGTGCGGCAGATGGCCGCGTCGCTCCCGGTGCAGGGCACAGATGAGCGCGCACATCAGGGGAGTGGTGGACAGTTGGGCCACGTCCCGCTCGGCCCGCACCGTCAGACGCAGGGCGTCTTCCAGATGGTGGAGGTGGATCGACTCCTCCTCGGTGGTGCAGCTCTGTCGTGCCGCCGTGTGCCACCTGCTGACGAACAGACTGGTGTCAGCGGCACCCATCGGGCGTACCGAGAGCTCGGTGAAGCCCAGCGGCGCCGGCGTCAGCCAGCCTTCGGGCACGGCCGAGGGGCGGCTGGTGACCACGCAGGCCACGTCACGGTAGGTGGCCAACAGGTTGACCAGCCAGTTCCGAGTTGTTTGGCGTTGCTCGTGCGGGACCTCGTCCACGCCGTCGACGAGAAGGATGGCCTGTCCACGGGCCAGAAGGTCGTCGGCCCACCTGGCCGGTTGCGCCGCGGCGAGTGGAGAGCCCACGGAGGCGAGAAACTCGTGCGGCGCGGGGAGCGGTCCTCGCCGCACGAGAGTACGCAGCGGGAGCACGAAGGGAATCTTGCGCCGCCAGTCGGCCAGCTCCGAAGGCAGTCGCTCCTTGGCCGCGGACACTGCCAACCACTGCAGGAGAGTGGTCTTGCCACTCCCCGCAAGCCCTTTGAGAAGGATGCGCCGGCGGCCGGCGAGCGCGTGCTCGGCCCGGCACACGGTGTGTGTCTGGTGCGGCCTGTCGTCGCCATCGCGCCAGTCCTCGTTCTGTTCGGTGAGTTCGAGACTCAGATACGCGGCATCCAACGGCCAGGAGGCCGCTTCCGGACGGCTGAGGTCCAGACCTACCACGGTCAGATGGGAGTGCCGTTCGGATACATAGTCCAGGTACCGATCGGTGAACGTCCGGTGTGGGGCGGCCACGGCTGTCCCGCTCTTCTCCGGGGTGGCCTGTCGGCGAAGTGCGAGCAGAGGGCCGGGTTCCGTACGCAGCGCCCGTGCCAGTGCCACGACGGTCGCCTCGGACGGGAGCGTGCGCCCGTTGAGCGCCTGGCTGATGGTGGTGCGGCCCAGCCCGGACCGCTGTTGCAGCCCGCCCATCTGCAACCCGCGCCGCAAGCGGAGCTCGCGCAGTCGTGCGGCGAGCGCCGCTGCCGGACCGTCGACCGCTTCACCCATGCCGGACGCACTCCCTTCGAAGACCGTTCTCGTTCATCTTCGTTCGCCGTGGACACTGCCGAACGCAAAAGTCGCGAAATTGCCGGTCACAGACTCCGTATCGACAGAGGGAGGGACCTTGAGCCCGTCCACGCTTCAGTTCGTACTGGTATGCCTGTTCGTCGCGGTCGATGTTCTGTTCGGTCTGCTGGTCGGGGTGGCGGCCGGCATGCTGGCCCGGCGTGGCGGGGCCTGCGACGCGAATGCGCTGCTTCATGCCGGAGCCGTGTTCGCAGGCACGGTCACGCTGTCTTTGGCCGTGGCGGCGTTCCTCTATTCGGTGCTGGGAGGCTGATGAGGGCGGATCCGTTGGTTGTTGGCGGCCGTTTGCATCTGGCCACGTCGGGCCGTGCCACTGCCCGAGACCTCGTGTGGCCGGGACCCCCTCCTCCCGCTCGAGCGGTCGTGCCGATGAGACTCGCGGCGACGATGCGCATGTCGCCAGACCGTAGGAACGCGCAGGTCAGGGGCGTATGTGGTGGGACATCATGGTTATGGGCGTGGGAGTGCACGCGCCCACCCTGGAGGCGGTGCGGGCTCTTCGCACTGGCCTCGTCCTCAGGAGCGAACTCCGCCTTCGAGATCCCCGAGTGTGCGGAATCCGTGCTGAACGTCATGGGTCTGCCCGGCGACCGACACGACCGCTCCGCACCCTGGACCGCGGGTCACCAACCGCGGCAGCATCCGGTCGGTGGGGACCGACCGGACGCAATTGTGCCTGCCGGCAGGCACCGATCCGGCGTCGCTACACGCCGCTCGCGATCTGTCCGAGGCCGTTCCATCCGTTGGCGCTGCCGTTGCCCAGCCAGGCGCTGTAGGCGGTGCTCGTGCCACTGCCGCGCAGCAGGAAGTCGGCGTGCGTATCGCCGTCGAAGTCAGTGAAGTGGACGCGGCCGTGTTCGGTGGTCACTCCCGAGGCGACTTGACCGAGGTTCTTCCAGCCACCGTGCCCGTCGCCGCCCTGATTGACATGGACGTTGACGGAGCCGTTGGGGTTGATCACCCAGTAGTCGGCCTTGCCGTCAACCAGGACGACGACGGCTACCACGCACGTCGCGGTAACCAGGCCGAGAACAAGGAGTTCAGGGATGCCCTGCGGTCCGTCGAGCGCGATCTCGGCCGCCAGGTGACCCCTGCCGAGCGCCGTGCCCTGCACGACCGGATCACCGGTCAGGGGTACGACTACCATCGCATCATCGACGAGGCCAAGGGGATGTTCGGTGGATGCTGACCTGGAGTCGACGGGCGTCCGGCGGCTGTTGACGGGAGCGGTGATCCGCTCGGTCGGCCGTGCCGTGGACATGGGAGTACTGGAACTCACCGGCGTGCAGGGGGAGGACCTCGCGCTGCACATCCAGTGCGCCTTCCGGGTGGTGCACGACGGCCAGGTACTGCTGGGCTCCCGTGACATGACGTACGTGCGAGGCGGCGCGGAGGAGGACGCCTTCGACAACTTCGCCACGCTGTACGACGACCGCGCGGCTCTCCTCAGCCGCGTACTTGGCGGGGCCTGCCCGCAGGTCGAGACCGTCCTCCAGGGGCCGGCAGGGGCGCTGACCCTGGAGGCGACCCGCGGGTTCAGAGTCGACATCCTCCCGGACCGCTCCGCCACGGAGGAATCCTGGCGCGCCTTCACACGAGGCGGGCAGCACTACGGGTACCCGCCGGGTCTGGTCTGATGAGTGACCGTTGGCGAATGCTCACCCCTCGCCACCAACGTGCTGTGCGGGCTCACCTTCCGGCGAGCGCGACACCTTGAGGAGGAGCAGAGGGCGGATCACCCACCTGGATGCGCCATCTGAACGCGAGCGGGGCGGTACAGCTGTCTGTACCGCCCCGCCTCGTGTCCACGCGGATCCGTGCGACTCATCGCCGAACGCCTCATCGGAGGGATCTGCCGGAGCGGTTCGGGGCCGCCCGGGCACCCGGAATCGGGATCGCCTCTCAGCTGCCGCTCAGCGGGGACGCCCACCTGGGGTCGTGTCGGGATCTCCTCGTGAGGTGCGCCAGCAGATGCTCCGCCGTGATGGAGGCGGTGTCTTGCGGCGCGCCGATTGCGGCCAGGGCGGTGACAAGCCGTGCCGATGCCGTTTCCGGCACGTCCGGGTCGGTGAGGAGGGGAAGCAGCAGCAGGAAGCGGATGGCCGTGTCCTGGACGCCTTCGGCCGCAAAGGACGGACTGTCAGCGATCCGGATCAGTTCGCGCCATGTCAGCCCCCTGCCCCAGAAATCTCCGTCCCAGCCGGCGATCTGCTCGACGCGGCTCCTGCCCGGATGGGTAAGGAGGTAGTCCATGCCGTAGTCGCCATCCAGGTTGCGGTGGACCACCACGGCTCCGGGGCCGTCCTCTGCCGGCACCCTGAACACCGGCCAGCGTTCAGGATCGAAGAGCACTTCTGACAGCTCATCGACATCGGCGCCGTCGTCGCCGAACCACTCCGGCACCGGGCGCTCGGCACACCATCCGTCGCTGCACATCGCCAGAAGGTAATTCGACCAGAAGCCCGGGCGGACCAGCAGTGACTCGCCCGGCACCAACGGGCCGACGTCGTATCCCTTGATCAGCACCCCTCGATCCTGTCACCAGCCACTGACACCGTCCGATCCGGGATCGGCAGGGGGCGCTGCTCGGTCGGGGGAGCCGTCTGACGGCCGAGCCTGCCGCGGAGCGGACCGCGGCCAGGACGATGTCGCCGCTGACGTCCGCCTATTCCCAGATGTACATGATCTCTGAAACGGTTCCGGAGCTGGAGCCGTTCCACCTCAGGGTCATGTAGTACGTTTCTCCGGTTTTGATGTCGTACGTTACCGCGTCGCATCCCGCGTCGCCGCCGTCGTCGTAACGGGCGACAATTGTGGCGGAACCGTCGTCGAAGACGTGCCAGAGAACACCGGAGACGCCGTACCCGTCGGCTTTGAGGTCACAGGCCATGAACTTGTCGCCGTCATCTATGTGTGTGACGGACCCGCGCCCACTTGAGAGGGTCAGCACCGAATTGCCGACATTTTCGGCGGCGGCGTGGGCAGGTGGCGAACCGATCAGCACCATCGCGCCTGCCGCAGCCGCGCCGACCAATGACTGCCTCAGTTTCTTTGAGATCATGGGCCGCAGTATTCCCTCATGCCACAGGTCCGACAAGTGCCGATGCCGAACCCGGCGGCGAGGCGCGCGTACGCGTCCTCGCCTCGCGGTGGGTCAGGGGAGGAGAGCCTGACGGCCGGCGGCCGGACGTCGCCGTCGGGTCCCGATCTCCCCTACCCGGGCGGCGAGTTGTCCGGTCGGGCCACCGCGGGGGCGCGACGGGACCGGTCGATCGTCGACGGGTGGACAAGCACGCAATGCTCCTGGCGCACTGTCATCCGGACCGTCCACACCGTCCTGGCCTGAACGTATTCAGCACCGAAGAGGTTCAGTGCTCGCAGAGGGAGAATTCACGTTCATAGAGCTGCTCGTTGTGTTCGTCGACGAAGAACTTGCGTTCCTGCATGAGTTGTTCGCGGTAAGCCTTGGCCTGTTCAAGCGTCATGGTCGAGGTGGCGGCCCATGGCTGCTGTGGTGGTACGTCGGATGTCGAGACGATCGTTTCCGACGGGTCGACCAGGAAGAACGCGAGAATTTTACGGTGTCCCGGGCGGGTGGGGTCCATGAGGCGGAATGAGCCGACGCGGTGTTGCAGGATGTTCGGAAACGCCAGGCAGCGGCCCGCTGGAGTCGACGCCGATCCCAGCACCTGGTTCAGTCCGTCTTCGTCCTCGAGGCCGTAGACCTCACGCAGACCGTTGTCGTCGTTCTGTTCGTAGGAGGGGTCGTCGAGTGCCGTCCGGAAACTCAGCCGGTTTTCGGTGATGTTGTCGCTGTCCCAGTAGTAGATGCCGGTCGAGACGATCCGCTCGTTCAACATCCCCTCGACATGCCAGGAACCGCCGGGGTACTCGGGCTTGTCCGGGGTGAGATGAATGGTGGCGAGCTTGACGATGATCTGGAGACGGCGGCCGCGCAGGTCGACTCGGGCGGATGCATCGGGCACCTCGGGCGAGATGAAGACCGGGGCGTCCGGGATGACCGGGCGGCGGTTCTCCCACCAGTCGTCCTGGGCCTCTTCCCATGCGCGGACGGCTTCCGCGTGGGCCTCCTGATCGCTGTAGGAGGACTTGTCGGGGAACTCCGGCTCCGAGTCGTACCACCCGTACGGATCGGCCTCGATCCGCAGGGGCCGCGGATGGCGCAGGTCGGTCAGCACGTTCTCCAGCAGCGGGCGGAACCGTGCGAGCAAGTCCGGCAGGACGTCGGCCAGTTCACGATGCGTCTCGGGGTGGACGTTGTTGACGTACGAACGGAAGGTGACATCGCCGTCGTCACTCACGTCGACGTCCGTGGGCAACCACTGGAACTTCTCGGAGAATTCGTACGTCGAATAGCGGTCCGTCGGGTTCCGCCACGCCCGCTCGGGCGCGCCGCTCGCCTCCTTCACCAGGCAGAACAGTGAGGGATGGACCAGATCCAGTACGTGGCCGTCAGATCCGGGATGCCAGTCTTTCCCTTCTTCGGGAACCTGCTCCAGAACCTCGACCGCCTCGCGCAGCCGGGACCTGAGCTTGTCGTCGATCAGCGTGTCCGACTGCCACACCCCGTCGACGGCGGACACCTCGATGCCGGTCCGTCCGTCCCGCAGCGCGGCGTAATGCACCAGCTCGGCAAGCACGTAACGCACCTGCGCTTCGGTGAGGCCCTGGTCGACCGCTTCCTGCGTCCATCTGGCGACGATGCCGGCATCGTTCATCTTGTCGAACCACCCCGGCTTCGCTCGAATGTGGGAGCTGCACTGCATCATCTGCAGTTCCCGCAGTGTTCGGGGTGTCGCGAAGGATAGGGAACGGGAAGCTTGAAAGGGCAGTGGGAAAGCGGACATGCCAGTCAATTCTCTTGGTCCCCCCAGTCGGTGTGCGGTGGCGGGAAGGATACGTCAGCACACTGACACCGCAGCCGTGGCTCCTGCGCCGCTGGGTGGAGCCAGAGGTGGAGCGCCCGCGGACTTCACCGGAGTACGGGGGCCGGGTACGGCGGCCGCCGGCTCCCGGGTCGAGGCGCATGGGCCAGCCAGGTGTTGACCCGGATGCCCTCCCTCGTTTCACATCGACGCCGGACACGGCCTAGGCGCCGGTCGTGGACCCGGGCCGGACGATCATCAGCACTGTCACGACCGCCCACAACAGGTTGAAGACACCGGTGAACATCGCGAGCCGCACGGTCGCCTCCCGCGAACTGCCGGTGTTCGCTTCGAGCAGTGCGCTCTGCCCGGGCAGGATCAGCGCGCCCAGGACCAGTGCGGCGAGGGCGGTCAGCGCGATGGACACGATCAGCCAGGCGTCACCGAGCACTCCCATGGTGGACGCGGTGGCGAAGCCGAAGACCGGCACGACAACGCCGACGGTGGCGTACACCCGGCAGACGCGGTGCAGCAGCAGCACGGTCTCGACGGCCCGCGGATCAGCGGGCGACGCCATGGACCGGCGCGCGGCGGGCGGGAACATGCTGGCGGCCACGGTGACGGGCCCGATCGCGATGATCGCGGCAAGGACGTGGACGGCAAGGAGGAACTTGGTCACGGCCGTGACGGTAGGCGGCGTCCGGTGCGGGGGAGAAGTGGCAATAGTGCCATGCCTCAACGGATTTACGCCACGGAGCATTCGTGGGGCGCTACGGCTCCTCCGCCGCCAGGCGGCGGCGTGGAAGGTGGCCGGCGGCACCTCGGCGGACCCCCACAATCCCGCCCTACGATTCCGTCATGCACACCGTCGCCGTCCTCGCACTGGACCGGGTCATCCCCTTCGACCTCTCCGCGCCGATCGACGCCTTCGGATGGGCCCGGCTTCCGGATGGCCGTGAGGCGTACCGGGTACGGGTCTGCTCGAACCAGGAGCAGGTCAGTGCCGGCGCGTTCACGGTGCAGGCGCCGTACGGACTGGACGCGCTGGCCGAGGCGGACACGATCATCCTGCCCGGTGTGGAGGATCCGCCGGACCCGCTGCCGCCGGGTGTCACCGAGGCGCTGCACGCGGCGGCGGACGGGGGCACCCGGATCGCCTCCGTCTGCGTCGGCGCGTACCTGTTCGCGGCGACGGGCCTGCTGGACGGCCTGCGCGCGACCACGCACTGGATCGCGGCGCCGGACCTGGCGGCGCGCTACCCGAAGGTGACGGTCGACCCGAACGTGCTCTATGTGGACAACGGCCAGTTCCTGACCTCGGCCGGCGCGGCGGCGGCCATGGACATGTGCCTGCACATGATCCGCAGGGATCATGGCTCCGCGGTCGCCGCACATGCCGCCAGGATGTCCGTGCTGCCGCTCGAACGGGAGGGTGGGCAGGCCCAGTTCATCGTCCACGACCGCCCACCGGCACCGTCCGGTGCGACCTTCGAGCCGCTGCTGAGCTGGCTGGAGGACAACTGTGACAAGGGCCTGACGCTGGACGCCATCGCCGGACGTGCCGGGATGAGCACCCGGACCCTGAACCGCCGCTTCCGCGAGCAGACCGGAACGACGCCGCTGCAGTGGCTGCACCGGGCGCGGGTGCGGCGGGCACAGTACTTGCTGGAGACGACCTCCTATTCGGTGGAGCGGATCGCCGGGCAGTGCGGATTCGGCTCGCCGACGGCCTTCCGCGAACGCTTCCGCCGGGTGGTCGGAACGAGTCCGCAGGGGTACCGGAAGGCATTCGGTTCACGGGCGTAGCCGAGTCTTCCCGGGCGCGTGGGTGGGGGGCGGCCGGCGCGCGTACCGTTCCGGCGGGAGCGGCGGGGGCGGGCGTCACGAGATCCGGTCGGCAGGCTCGGCGCGGCAGGACACGGAGCTCTCGAAGGTGCCTTCGGCGGGGGACTCCTCACCTCATGTCGACGAACCAGTGGCGCCGTGGCAACGGCTCCTGCGGCAGGGCAGGGCAGGGCAGGGCAGGGCAGGGCAGGACCGGCGGCTGCCGCTCAGGCCGTCGTGGAGGGGTGGAGTCGTGGGTGCTCGCTGAGCTCCGGGTCGCGCAGCGGCACGAGGGCTCTCAGCGAGGAGGAGGGCTCCAGCCCGAGTTCCTCCCGGAGGATGCGGCGGCATTGTTCGTATTGGCGCAGCGCCGCGCCCCTGTTGCCGGCGGCCAGGTGCGCCTTTACGAGAACGCGGTGGGCGCTTTCCCGTAATGGTTCCGTGCGTACGGCCGCGAGTCCTGCGGCTACGGCCTCGCCGTAGCGCTGAGCCGACACGAATCGTTCGGTCATCGCTTCCAAGGCATAAAGGCGGAGCTGATGGTACTGCTCCTGCTCGATCAGCATCCAGTCATTTTCCGGCCATTCCGGAAGCAGGTCCGCCGAAAGCTTGGACAATGTCTGCATGGTGAGGATGTCGTCGCACGAACGCGAACTGTCGAGCAGGCGGTGCGCGTAGGCGACCGCCTCGTGCAGGTCCACGACGATGTGCCGGGAAAGCGCCAGTTCACGCGCTGACACGTCGATGATGGGATGGCCGGTCTGCGCCGCCCGCCACAGCGATGACCTCAGGTTCGCGCTGGCCCGCGACGCCGTGACGTCCGGCCAGAGAATTCCTGCCACGTAGGTCCGTGACCTCGGCATGTCCTGCAAAGCCAAGAACGCCAGGAGCCGTTGAGTGCTGGAGCAGACCGGAATGCGCGTGTGATCGACAGCGAGAGTGAAGCCCTTGAGGAGTCTCAGGGTAATGAGATGTGCCTGTCCGTTCATCGACGCCCCCGGTACCGATGTCGGTTTAGGTGAACTATCGGCTCGGATCATTAAATTGACGGAGCCATCTTACGGGCAAGTTATGACCGCAGGATCGACTCTTTAGTGGTACGGGCGTCACGCCGGAATCAACGAAGCGTCGCGGAAACGTCACCCGTCCTGTTCCAGCAGCTCATCGAGCCAGGCCCGGACGGCCAGGAGGACGTCGGTGGGCCGGCACGCCGCCGAGGGATGCCTCTCCTCCCCGTCGACGGTCTGGAGGATGCGCGCGCGCAAGCCGTCCGGCCCGCCACCACCTTCCACCCAAACCCGAACTATCAGGACACCGGACCGCGCTGAGGGGGTCTCCATGGGAACTGAGTGTCCCGCACTGGTGTCACCCCGGCGTCGTCGATCCGTGTCCGGTGACGTCATGGCGCACGGTGTGGACGCGTCGGTGACGTTGGTGCGACGGGTGAGTCGCGGACGGATCACAGGGGACTGTGCATCCTCGCGGCATACGTGGTCGGGCACGTCGGGCCGAGGGGGGCTTCGCATTGGGTGACTTCGGTGTGATCGCCGACGTCTCGTCGGTCATCGTGAACACGCTGACGCAGTCCCTCCGCGGGCTCAGCCAGGTGGAACCGCCGATCGCGGAACTGAACGACCTCTCGGAGACGGTGCAGACGCCGCCCCCCAAACTCACCGTGTTCCTCTACGAGATCGCCGAGGACCCCACCGCGCGCAACCGGCCTCCGGTGCGCTCCCAGCCACCCGGCCCGCTCACCACCCGCAAACCGCCGATGGCCCTGCTGCTGCGGTACCTGATCACCCCGTGGGGCGGCGACCAGGCGACCCAGCACCGCATGCTGGGGCGCGCCCTCCAGACGTTCTACGACGACGCGATCCTGGACGGCGGTCAGTTGTCCGGCGGTCTGGCCGGCAGCACCGATGCCCTGCACCTCACCCTGACACCGCTGACCCTCGACCAGAAGTCCTGGGTCTGGTACGCGATCCAGAAGCCCTACCGGCTCTCGCTGAACTACGAGGTGCGCGTGGTCGACCTGGACTCGGCCGTGGAGACGCCCGTGCGGCCGGTGCGGAGCCGGATCATCGAGGGAACGGCGACGCCATGAGCCCCTTCATGCCCCTCGCCCGGTCGGCGCTCCACAGCCCCGTCTGGCTGGTGCCGTTCGACGACCACACACGCCAGGTGCACACCGCGGGCGTGGAGGTGCACCTGGATCGGTTCGACGAGGCGGGCGGCGGCTGGCTGCGGCTGGACGACCAGGCGGTGCGTACGCCCAGCGGAGTCATCGCCTTTCCGGGACTCGGCAGGCGCGCCGAGCCGTGGGCGGGCCGGCCGGAGCGCCACCGGGTCCGTGTCGCCGCCCCCGGCCGACTGCCGCTGTACCCGGCCGACGGGCAGCCGTTCTCGGCCGGCCTGGTCGGCGTCGAGTTCCAGGTGCACCCCTGGAACGACGCCCACCCGCCCGCCGTCGAGGCCTCCCCGCGGCTGGTCCGGCTGCTGCCCGGGACCGCCTACCCCTACCCACCCGGCGCGCGCACGGTCCACGGTGTCGTACGGGACGCCACCTCCGGGGCGCCCGTGGTGAACGCCCTCGTCGAGGCCAGGGGGCGCACGGGCCAGGACCTGACACCGTGGCACGAACGCACCCTCTCCGACGCCCGGGGAGCCTTCCGGCTCCCGCTGCGGTGGGAGGGGGAGAGGGCATCCGAGCACGCGGTCGAGGAGACCTTCCGCATCGAGGCCACCGAGCGGCCGGGCCGGACCGGGGCGCTGGCCGTGCACCTCCCCCAGGACGCAGAGCGTCAGCACGTCATCGAGATCCGCGAGCAGTGAGGAGCCCATTCATGGCCGAGTACCTGAGCCCCGGGGTCTACATCGAGGAGATCGACGCGGGGCCGCGGCCGATCGCGGGGGTGAGCACGAGCACCGCCGGGATGGTCGGGGTCACCGCTCGCGGCCCGTACACCGGCAAGCCCAAACTGGTCTCGAACTTCCTGGAGTTCCAGAACACCTTCGGCGGCTTTCTGCCCGAGCCGGACGCGGGTGTACGGGACGCCTGGGCGAACAACCTCTCCGAGGGCGGCCGTTGGTGGCTGTTCCCACTGGCCGTCAAGGGCTTCTTCGACAACGGCGGTCAGCGCCTGTACGTCAAGCGGGTCGCCAGCGGCGGAGCCCGGGCGGCGTCCGGTTCCCTGGGCCAGGGCCTGGTCAGCCCGATCACCGCCGACGCCGCGCGGGGCGCCACCCACCTCCGGCTCGGGCACCTGATCGGCTTCACCGGGGCCGGCCAGCAGATCCAGATCCTGCGCGGCGACGACCAGCAGGCCATCCACACCGTGACCGTATCCGGCTACGACATGGCCACCCGCCGCGTCACCCTCGCCCAGCCGCTGCCCGCCGAGGTCAGGAGCTCCCGGGGCGACTACGTGCAGATCGGTGAACGCGGCGACGAACAGACGCTGCGGTTCTCCGCCGTGAGCCCCGGCACCTGGGGCGCCGGCGTCCAGGTACGGGTCCAGCCCATGGTCGGCGCCACGCTGCCGGTGCTGCCGGAGCCGCAGGAGGGCGGGCTCTTCGTCACCCGCCTGGTCGCGGACGCGGCCGAAAACAGCGAGACGGCCGAGGTCGCCGCGGTGACCGGGCTCGACCCCGACGACCTCCCCGCCGATGTGTGGGTGCAGATCGGCCCCGGCCGGTTCAAGGTCCAGGTCGGCCGGCCGGCGGACGGCAAGCTCACGCTCACCTTCCCGGCGGGCACCACGCACGGCGCGTGGGAGACCGGCCTGACGGTGCGCCGGGTCCGCCGCGGCAACACCGGGACGGGACGGACCCTGCGGATCGGCGGCGCGAGCAGGCTGTACGAGGGCTCGGTCGTCCAGCTCGACGACGGCACCACCCTGACCGCGGTGAACGTCGAAACGGTCAGTGGGGACGCCGTCACCTTCGACCGCGACGTACCGGGCACCTTCTTCGAAACCGACCGGATGCACCTGATCGAGGCCGAGGTCAGCACCCGGTTCACCGACCCGGGCGGCGCCACGGTCACCGAGACCTTCGGCAACCTCCGGTTCTCCGGCGACACCCCGGCCAACCTGACCACCGCCCTGGAGAGCCGCTCCCAGCTCGTACGGGCCACCGCGCTGCCCGGCCTGTCCACCGACCCCACCAGGTTCCCGGTCCCCGCGATCGGCTCCTGGCTCTCGCTGGCGGGCGGCGACGACGCGTACGAGTCCCTGAGCGTGGCCGATTTCGTCGGCACCGACGGCGGCAGTGGCCGGCGTACCGGCATCGTCGCCCTGGAGGACATCGACGAGGTGGCCGTCTGCGCCGTACCCGGCATGTGGTCCGGCACGGTCGAATCGAGCCTCGTCACCCACTGCGAACTGCTCAAGGACCGGTTCGCGATCCTCGACCCGCGCGACGGCCTCGACATGGAGGGCATCCAGGCCTTCCGTGAGCCCTTCGACACCAAGTACGCGGCCCTGTACCACCCGTGGCTGGTCACCCGCGACCCGTCCACCAACCGCGACGTCGAGGTGCCGCCGTCCGGCCACATGGCAGGCATCTACGCCCGGGTGGACGTGGAACGCGGTGTCCACAAGGCTCCCGCCAACGTGGTCGTCCGGGGCGTCCGGCAGGCCGACGGCTTCGCCCAGGACATCACCCGGCGCCACCAGGACCTGCTGAACCCCAAGGGGATCAACGCGCTCAGGTACTTCCCCGGCCTCGGCCACCGGGTGTGGGGCGCGCGGACGCTCTCCTCGGACAGCTCCTGGAAGTACGTCAACGTCCGGCGGCTCTTCCTCTACCTGGAGGAGTCGATCGACGAGGGCACCCAGTGGGTGGTCTTCGAGCCCAACGACGAGTCCCTGTGGGCTCTGGTCCGCCAGACGGTCAGCGACTTCCTCACCACCGTGTGGCGCAGCGGCGCGCTCGCCGGGACCACCGCCCAAGAGGCGTTCTTCGTCGCCTGCGACCGCACCACGATGACGGAGGACGACCTGGCCAACGGCCGTCTCATCTGCGTCATCGGGGTCGCGCCGGTCTTCCCGGCCGAGTTCGTGATCTTCCGGATCCAGCAGAAGACGCGCGAGACCCAGCTCACCTGAGCATCCGACCGAGCAGTGAGGAGGGGCCACCGTGCCACCTGCCATGAGGGACGATCCGTACGCGTCCTACAACTTCCGCGTCATCGTGAGCAACGTCAGCAACGACGGCATCGCGGTGAGCGGGTCCTTCACCGAAGTGAGCGGTCTCGAGCTGGAGATCCCGCCGATCGAGTACCGCAACGGGAGCGAGGACATCACCGTCCGCAAGATCCCGGGGCTCAAGAAGTTCACCAACCTGACCTTCAAGCGGGGCATCACCGGCCACGTCGAATTCTGGACGTGGGTATTCGACGCGCTCGAGGGCAAGGTGAAGCGCACCTCCGGCCAGATCGAGCTCCTCGACGAGAACCGCCGGCCGGTCATGCGCTGGAAGTTCAACCGCGCCTGGCCGACCAAGTACACCGGCCCGACCCTGAGCGCCACCAAGAACGAGGTCGCCATGGAGACGCTCGTCCTCGCGGTCGAGAAGCTGGAAATCGACCTGACATGACCGGTGCAGCGCTTCCTGGGGTGTCCCTGTCGTCCGCACCGCGCGGCGTCGAGGCGGAGCCGCTGCGCACGGACGTGGCGGCGTTCCTCGGCCGGCTCCGCCGGGGCCCCGTCGCCACCCCGGTGCGGGTGGAGAGCTGGAACGACGTCGTGGGCACCTTCGGTCCGCCCACGGGGCCTTCCCGGGCGGGCCACCACCAGGACGGCGCCTTCGCCACCCCGTACGCCCTGCGCGGGTTCTTCGAGAACGGCGGCCGCACGGCCTGGGTGGTGCGTGTGTCCGGCCCGGCCGCCACCGCCCGCGCCCGGTGGACCGTCGGCCCGCTGAGCGGCTTCCCCGCCACGCGGTACCGGGTGGCCGCCACCAGCCCCGGAGCCTGGGCCAACGGCACGCACGTCGCGGTCCGTTACCAGGCCAGCACCGTGGCCGGGCCGCCGACGGTGAGCGTACGGGTCACCGTGCCCGGCGAGCCGCCCGAGGTGTTCCCCGGTCTGCCGCTCGCCGCTCTCGCGGACCGGCTGGCCGCCTCCCGCTTCGTCCGGCTCGTCCCGGACGGGCCCCCGCCGCCGTCCGGGCGGCCCGGCCCGATCTCGATGGCCTGGCACCTGACGCTGACGGACGGCACCGACTCCGCGCCCACCCGCGAGGCGTACGAGGACGCCGTGGCCGTACAGGCCGAGCTCCCGGAACCGGCGCTGGTGGCGCTGCCCGACCTCGGCACGGACCTGACCGCCAGCGCCCACACCGACGTCGTGCTCGGCCTGCTGCGTACCGTCGCCCCGCTGCACGACCGGCTGGCCGTCCTGGACGTACCGCCCGGGCTGTCCGACGTGGACGCGGCGGTCGGCTGGGTGCGCTCGCTCACGGCGACGGGCGACAGCGCGCTCCTGTCCTGCGCGGCCGTCTACCACCCGGCGCTGCGCACCCCGGACGGGCACGGCCTGCGCACGGTCCCCGCATCCGGGCACGTCCTGGGCGTCATCGCCCGCCTCGACGGTGAGCGCGGGGCGCACCACACGCCCGCCAACGCCGTGATCCTGGAGGCGGTCGACCTGGTGGACGAGTTCCCCGAGCCACAGCAGGTGCGGCTGTTCGACGCGGGGCTGGACCTGGTGCGGTGCACACGCGGGCGCGGGCTGACGGTGTGGGGCGGGCGCACCCTCTCCGCCGACCCCCGCACCCGCTACATCGCGCACCGCCGGCTCGTGCACCTCCTGGTACGCGCCATCCGCAGGGTGGCCGGCCCACTGGTGTTCGACGTCAACTCGCCCGAACTGCGGCTGACGCTGGTCAGGGCGGTCACCTCGGTGCTGCTCTCCGCGTTCCGGGCCGGTGCGCTCGCCGGGGCACGGCCCGAGCAGGCGTTCCGGGTGGTGTGCGACGACACCGACAACCCGCCCGAGCAGGACCCGGGGCAGCTCGTCTGCGAGATCGAGGTCGCCCCCGCCGTACCCATGGAGTTCATCAGGCTGCGACTCGTCCTCGGTCAGGACCGGGGCCTGGAGGTGATCGAGGCATGAACCAGGACCCGCTGCCGAAGTACCGCTTCCTGGTCACACTGGACCCCGGTGACGCGTACCTGCCGTCCGCGCAGGCGCTGCTGCTGCCGCTGGTCGCGTCCGGCGCGTTCCAGGAGGTCGCCGGCCTGGGCGCGCAGTTGGAGGTGACGAGCTACCCGGAGGGCGGCCGCAACGACTCGGTGCACCAACTCCCCGTGCGCCACTCGTGGAACCGGATCACCCTCAAGCGTGGTGTGGTCCGCGACCCGGGCCTGTGGGCCTGGTACCAGGCCGGGCTCGCCGACTCGCTGGGCGCCCGCCGCGACGGCGCGGTGATCGTGCTCGGCCCGGACGGGACACCCGGCGCGGCCTGGGCGTTCCACGGCGGCCTGGCCGCCAAGTGGACCGGACCCGACCTGCACGCCGAGCAGAACGCGATCGCCGTCGAATCGCTGGAGATCGCCCACGAGGGGCTGACCAAGGTCCTTCAGGACACCGCGGCGAGCGCCCTGCCGCCACTGAACCGAGGGAGGTGACCGACGTGCCGAAGGTGACCATTCACCATCTCGAAGTGCGTTTCCAGGTGGACGGCGACGACGGTGCCGTGTTCACCCGCCTGTTCAACCAGCACATCCAGGCCTGGT
Source organism: Streptomyces sp. NPDC041796 (assembly GCF_055590785.1). NCBI lineage: Bacteria > Bacillati > Actinomycetota > Actinomycetes > Kitasatosporales > Streptomycetaceae > Streptomyces > Streptomyces sp. NPDC041796. Next base: position 88,558 of record NZ_JBVJAH010000016.1, on the reverse strand, counting down.
CGAAGCTGTACGAGGACGCGTGCGCCCGCGCCAGGCGCACCGAGGCCGAACGCGGCTTCGGCGACGGGGAGGACCGGCCGTGAGCGTGACGCCCGTGTCCTTCGCCCGCCAGGGCGCCGCCCAGGCCCACCTGGAGATCGTCCGCCCGGTGATCGCCGACGAGCGGCGGCGGCGCATCCCCCTGCGGTTCAACCCGACCGACTACAAGCTGAGCAAGGCCAACACCTTCGCCGAGATCACCATCCCCGGCCTGGAGACCCCGCCCCTGCAGTACGTGCGCGGCGGGACGGAGACCCTCACCGTCCAGGCGCTCGTCGACACCTCCGACACCCTGGAGAACGTACGGAAGACCTACGTCGACGCCCTGCGCGACCTGCTGCGGCCCGACAGCCGCGAACACGCCCCGCCGGTCGTGCGGTTCGTGTGGGACGAGGAGGTCTTCACCGGTGTCGTGGAGAAACTGGACGTCAACTACCAGCTGTTCCGGCCCGACGGCGTCCCGCTGCGCGCCATGCTGGACCTGACGCTCAAGGAGTTCCGGCCGGCCGCCGTGCAGGTCGCCGCCACCCCGCGTTCCTCACCCACGGTGGAGAAGAGCTATGTGGTGCGTCGCGGGGACACGCTCAGCTCCATCTCCAGCGCCCTGTACCGGCGGCCCGACGCCTGGCGGGAGCTGGCGCGCGCCAACGGCATCACCGACCCACGGGACCTGCGGCCGGGCCGGGTGCTGACCGTGCCCCGGCTGCCGTGAGGAGCGCGCCATGAGCACTCCCACCCCCGAGGTCGCCTCCCCCGACCGGTACGCGCCCGAGTTCGACGTGACGATCGAGGGCCTGCAGATGGACCCCTCCACGAAGAACGACATCATCGACATCAAGGTGAACCGCGACATCGACGAGATGTCCGGCTTCGATCTGACCCTCAACAACTGGGACGACGCCAACCTGCGCTTCAAGCACAGCGACTCGCCGAGCTTCCGGCTCGGCGGCCGGGTCTCCGTACGGCTCGGTTACGCCGACCAACTGCTCACCGTCGCCACCGGCACCATCTCCACGCTCAGCCCGCGGTTCACCGAGAGCGCGTCCCCCACCGTCCAGGTGAGCGGTGTGGACGGGCTGCTGCGGCTCAAGGACCGCAAGCCCACCGAGAACGAGACCAAGATCTACCGCAATATGCCCGACTGGCGGATCGCCGAGCAGATCGCCCAGCGCAACCACCTCCGCGTCGAGGTCACCCGGGAGGGGCCGACGCACGACCGGGTGGTGCAGAAGAACCAGGACGACGCCACCTTCCTGCTGGAGCGGGCCAAGCGGCTGGACTTCGACTGCTACATCCTGCCCGACCCGAAGACCGGGGAGGACACCCTCTACTTCATCAGACCGACGGACGGCCGCGACGGCCGCCCCATGCGCGTGTACCGGCTGGCCTACGCGCCCGGGCTGTCGACGGGACCCACCGCCCAGCCCGCGGGGCTGATCCCCAACCTGCTGGAGTTCACCCCGACCCTGACGGTGTCCCAGCAGGTCAGCAAGGTCACCGTGCGCGGCTGGGACCCCCGTACCAAACAGCCCATCGCGTTCACCGCGACCGCCGAGAACCTCCCGGCCGGGCAGAACACCGCCGACGGGCAGAGCGGGCCCGAGGTCGCCCAGTCCACCCTCCAGGGCCGCCAGGAAGTCCTCGTCGACGCGCCCGTCGGCAGCGACCAGGAGGCCCGCGAACTGGCCATCAGCCTGCTGCGGGAGCGGGCGTACGAGTTCATCACCGCCACCGGCAAGGTGGCCGGCCTGCCCGAGCTGCGGCCCGGCGACAACCTGGAGATCCACGGCCTCGGGCGCCGCTTCTCCGGCATGTACTTCGTCAAACGCGTCGAGCACACGCTCAACACCGGAGGGTTCTTCACCCAGTTCACCGGGCGGCGCATCCACCAGGGGGACCAGTGACCATCAGAACCACACCACGGGCCCGCAGCACCGACAAGCGGTACTACGGGGTCGTCGAAGCGCTCGTCGTGGAGAACGAGGGCGACGACGAGGGGCGCGTCAAGCTGAAGTTCCCGTGGTTCGACGACGTCACCGTCACCGACTGGATCCGCGTCAGCCAGCTCTACGCCGGCCACGGCTACGGCACCGTGTTCGTGCCCGAGAAGGGCGACGAGGTCCTCGTCGCCTTCGTCCACGGCGACATGCGGTTCCCGATCGTGCTCGGCGGCCTCTACAACGGCAAGGACAAGCCGCCGACCGCCCGTACCGAAGGCCGCGACCAGAAAACCATCCGCACCAGACACGGTCACGAGGTGCTCCTCGACGACACGCGGTCCAAGGCCGCCGTACGCATCACCTCGGCCGCCGGGCACGTCGTGGAAATGGACGACGAGGGCAAGGCGATCCGGATCACCGCCGCCGAGGGCGGCAGCGTGACCGTGACCGCGCAGGGGGAGATCACCCTCAAGGCGCCCAAGGTGACGGTCGATTCCCCCTCCATCGACCTCGGCGGCGGCGCCACCGAGCCCCTCGTGCTCGGCAACGCGCTGCTCCAGGCGTTCAACACGCACACCCACCCGTCCGCCGCCGGGCCCACCGGCCCGCCGACCCCGCCGCTCACCCCCGCAGTCCTGGCCAAGAAGGCGAGGACGGCATGAGCGAGGAGTTCCTCGGGACCGGCTGGCGGTTCCCGATCCTGCCCGACGCGTCCGGACGGCTGGGATACGCCGTCGGCGAGGAGAGCATCGAGCACTGCCTGCGGGCCCTGCTGCTCACCGGCACGGGCGAGCGCGTCATGCGGCCCGAACTCGGCACGCGGGCCCACGAACTGGTCTTCGCGCCCGGCAGCGTCCAGAACCTGCGCGACCTGGAGAGCTCCATCGCCGCCGCCGTCCGCGACCACGAGCCCAGGGTGGAGCTCGACGAGGTCCGCGCGGAGACCGACCCGGCCGACGAGTCACGGATCACCGTCTCCGTCGTCTACCGCATCCGGCGCAGCAACACCAAGGCCAACCTGGTGTTCCCCTTCTACGCCGGGCTCAGCGGCCCCGCGGGGAGGACCCCATGACCCTGCCCGCGCCCAAACTGGACGACCTCACCTGGGCCGACATGATGGCGGCCATCCGCCGCCGGACCCCCGCCGAATCCGGCGGCACCTGGACGCTGCACGCGCCCGTCGACCCCGGCATCACCCTCCTCGAACTCTTCGCCTACCTCCTCGAACAGCGGCTGTACTGGCTCGACCAGGTGCCCGACGCCCTCGTGGTCGCCGTCCTGCGGCTGCTGGGCCTCGAACCCCCGCACCCGGCCCGGCCCGCCGCCACCGTGCTGCGCGTCGCGGCCCGGCGACCGGACGCCGCCGTCCCCGTCGTCCCCGCCGGGACGGCGCTCACCCGGGACCCGGCTGCACAGGTGGTCTTCACCCTCGACGACGACGTGGCCGTCTTCCCGCTCGCCGAGGGCGCCGAGGTCACCGTGTGGACCGGCCGCGACCGCACCGCCGACCTGGCGTCCCGCCGGGGCGTCCCGCTCCTCGCGAGCGACGGGGCCCCCGCGTGCGCCCGGTTCACCCTGCCGCTCACCGGGGCCCACCCCGCGCCCGGCCCGCTCAGCCTGCTGTTCGAGCTGGACGCGCCCGCCGCGTCGGCACCGTCATGGCTGCCCGGGGCGGTCGCCGACCTGCCGCCACCCGCCGAGCTGACCTGGTCATGGTTCCGGCCGGGAACGGACGTCCGCGGCCCGTTCGAGAAGGTCGAGGACGGCACGGCCGGGCTCAGGCGCTCCGGGGTCGTCCGGCTCCACCCGCCCGCCGGCTGGACCACCCGGGACCACGGAATCCTCCTCTCCACCCCGGCGGCCACCCACGCCGCGCCGCCGCGCCTGCTCCAGCTCGCCGTCAACGTCTCCACCGCCCACCACCGTCAGTGGTACACCGCCGGCGAGGAGCTCCGGGAGCAGATCGACGCCTGGCTCAAGCTGCCCGGCCAGCACCTGGTGCTGCCGGACGCCGCTGAGCGGCTCATCGAGGCGCGCGTACGGCTCGCGGGCGAAGAGTGGCGGCCCGTGCCGGACCTCACCTTCGGCGGGCCGGCCGACCGGGTCTTCGTCCTCGACCGCACCGAGGGCGCGGTGGTGTTCGGCGACGGACTCACCGGCCGCATCCCCCGCCCGGGCACCGACGCGAGCGTCGAGTACGCCATCGGCGGCGGCCGGTCCGGCAACGGCGGCATGACCGCCAACTGGGTCCCGGCCGGCGAGTCCCCGGCGGCGGTCACGGCCGTCAACGTCGTCCGTGCCGAAGGCGGCGCCGAACCGGAGAGCGTCACCGAGGCACGGCAGCGCGCCGCCGCCTCCCTCGGCGAGGTGACCCGCGCGGTCACCGCCGACGACTTCGTCACCCTCGCCCGTACGACACCGGGCGTCGCCGTCGCCCGCGCGTACGCCTCCCTCGGCGAGCATCCCGGCTTCCCGTGCTCCCCGGTGCCCGGTGCGGTCACCGTGCACCTCGTACCGGCGGTGCCGCGCGACGACGTGACCGGCGAGGACTTCGTCGCCGCGCCGCGGCCCGACCCGGGCATGCTCTGCGCGGTCGCCGCCCACCTGGAGCGGGCCCGGCTGCTCACCTCCGAGGTCTTCGTCCGCGCGCCCCGCTACCGCGACGTGGCGGTGCGCGCCGACCTGTCGGGCGACCCCGCCGACCGCGCCCGCGTGTCCACCGTGCTCACCGAGGCGCTGCGCCGCTTCCTCGACCCGCTCGTCGGCGGCGACGACCGGGACGGCTGGCCGTTCGGCCGGCCGCTGCACCCGTCGGTCCTGCTGCGGGCCGCGCAGCGGGCCCTGGGCGACCTCGCGGACGTGTCCGCCGTGGCGATCGGCCTCGATGGGGCGGCCCCGGACGAGGCCTGCCGGGAAGTGCCGCTCGGGCCCGGTGACCTGCCCGTCCTGCGGACGGTCCGCACCCGGATCGTGCCCGCCGTCGAACCGGGGGAGGGGCTGGCATGACCGGAGACGTGTGGTGGGAGAAGGCGGCCCGCGACGAGGAAGGACGGGTCGTACCGGGACCCGGGCCGACCGGCGTCCAGCCGGAGCTGACCGACGCGACCCGCGAGGCGGTCCGGGACCGGGTACGACGCCGGATCGCGGGCTACACCCCGGACTGGACCGACCCCGACCGCCAGGACGCCGGTGTCGCACTCGTCCGCCTCTTCGGCACCCAGGCCGAACCCGTGCTCGCGCGCGTCAACCGGCTGCCGGAGAAGGTGCTGGCCGAACACCTGGCGACGGCCGGTGTGCGCAGGCGCCCGGCCGGGGCCGCGGCCGCCCTCCTGGAGTTCACGGTCAACCCGCCGGACGGCGCCTCCGTCCTCGTACCGGCCGGATTCCAGAGCGCGGCGTCCGGGCCGGCGGGGCAGGTGGTGTACGAGACGGACCAGGACCTGTACGCCACCCCGGCCACCCTCGCCGACCTCGCCGTCCAGGACGGCGGAACGCTGGAGACCCTGCCGACCGGACCGGCCGGGCCCGGCCGCCCGTTCGCGCTGTTCGGCCGGGACACGCAGCCCGGCAACGGCCTGTGGATCGGGCTCGCCGGGACGGCCGCCCCCCACCCGCGTCTGTCACTGGGCTTCGTGGTGGCCGCCGCCCCTCCCGCGCCGGCCGGCTCCGGCGGGCCGGTCCCCCTGCCCCCGCCCCCGGCGCCGCTGCTGCGCTGGGACGTGCTGGACGGCACCCGGCTCGTCCCCGCGGAGGTGGTGCGCGACTCCACCGCCGGGTTCCGGGCGAGCGGGACCGTCGAACTGCGGGTCCCGCGCACCTGGCAGCCCGGCACCCCGCCCGGGGCCCGGCCGAGGCCGCCGCTGCGCTGGCTGCGCCTGCGGATCGCGCACGGCGGCTTCGGGGGGCCCGCCCCCGTGCTGTCCGGGCTGCGCCTGAACACGGTCCCCGCCACGGCCGCCCGCACCATCAGGGACGAGCCGCTGCAACCCGTCCAGGACACCGGGTCGAGCGGCCGCCGGCGGATGAGGCTCAGTCAGGTGCCCATCCTCGCCGACTCCGTGGTCATCGAGGTCGACGACGACCCCGGCGCCGATGTGTTCGGCACCCGGGCCGGTTCCGCCGCCCGCTGGCGGGAGGTGGAGAGCCTGGCCGGCCACGGCGCCGACGACCGCGTCTTCACCGTCGACCACGCGACCGGCGAAGTGACCTTCGGCGACGGCGTCCACGGCGCGGCCGTACCGCCCGGCTTCCGCAACGTCCGCGCCGTCCGCTACCGCGTGGGCGGCGGCAGCGCCGGAGCCGTGAGCGCGGGCGCCGTCAACTCCGTGGTGACCGCCCTGCCGTACGTCATCGGCGTCACCAACCCCTTCCCCGCCTCCGGAGGCACCGACGCCGAGTCCGACGCCACCGCGACGCGCCGGGGCGTCGGCGAACTGCGCGCCCGGGGCCGCGCCGTGGCCCCGGCCGACTACGGCCCGCTCGCCACCCGCGCGCCCGGCGCGTCGGTCGCCCGCGCCCGTGGCGTACCCGGCCTGCACCCCGACTTCGCCGGGGCGCCGATCCCCGGCGTCGTGGGCGTCCTCGTCGTGCCGCCGGGCGACGGCGGCGGCGAGCCGCCGGTGCCCACCGCCGCGACACTGCGGGCCGTCGCCGACTTCCTGACCCGCGAGGCCGCCCCCGCCGGGGTCACCGTCGTCGCGGCCCCCGCCTCCTACCGCCGGGTCGCCGTCGAGTCGTGGGTCGCCCTCGACCCGGACCTCGACCGGGCCGCGGTCCTGTCCCACGCGGGCGACGCGGTGCGCACGTACCTGGACCCGCTGCGCGGCGGCGAGGACGGCGTGGGCTGGCCGTTCGGCGGCGCGCTGCGGCACACCGCACTCGTCCGGCGGCTCCTCGCGGTCGACGGGGTGCTGGCCGTCTCCCGGCTCGCGCTCACCGTAGACGGGCTGCGGCTGCCGCCCTGCACCGACCACCCGATCGGGCCCCACGACCTGGTCTGGCCGGAGCGCCCGCTGCTGATCCCGGTAGGAGACCGGCCATGACCTGCGCACCGCACCCCGCCACCTTCCGCCTGCTCGACGCGTACGTCGGCTGGGACGAGAGCCCGGCCGGCGAGCCCGGAACGGGCGGCATCGTCGGGTTCGACGACCCGGCCGGGATCCGCCTCGCCCACCCCGGGACCGACCCCGAAGGCCCCACCAGGGCCGAGCTCCTGCCGTGGTTCCCCGACCCGCGCCTCACACCCGGGTGCGGGCCGTGCGGCTGGTACCTGCTCGTCCCCGGGGAGCGCCGGCTGCTGCGCCGCGACCCCTGCACCGGCGCCTTCCCCCCCGTATGGCAGCCCCCGTGCGACCCCGGCCTGTTGCGCGAGCCGGTGTCGGTCGCCGCACGGGGACACCGGCTGGCCGTGGTGGAGCACGACCGGGTGCTCGTGTGGCGCCGTGAGGGTGCCCAGCTCGCCGGCGTCATCCCGGTGCGGCGGCCCCGGTGGGCCGCGACGGCACCGGGCGACGAGGTCCTGATCGCCTGCCGGGGCGGCACCGACCTGCGCCGGTACGGCTCCACGGGCGGCTTCCGCGGAACGCTCCGCACCGGGGCGCGCGGCGAGATCATCGGGCTGCGCACCGGCCCCGGGCACACGGTGTGGGTGCTCGCCGACGACGGCTCCCGGCTGACCATCCACCGGGGCGGCCACGGCCGGCCCTTCCGTACCGTCACCGTGGACGAACTGGCCGACGCCCTGCCGCCGTCCGCGCTCACCTCGGTGGACGAGGAGGGCTTCTGCCTGAGCGAGAACGGCCCGGACGGGCCCCTGGCCCACGGCTACACCTGGCGGGGCCTGCCCCGGCCGACCGTGCCGCCGCCGGCCGGCGCGTACGTCACCAGCGGCTCGTACGTCACCACCCTGATCGACAGCGGCGTCTCACGCTGCCGGTGGCACCGCGTACGCCTGGACGCCGACGTCCCGGCGGGCACGGCGGTGTCGGTCGGGATCGTCGTGAGCGAGGACGGCCGGTACGAGGAGAGCGACTGGCAGGCGTCGGCCCCCGGAGTCACGGACTTCCTCGTCGACCAGCCGCCCGGCCGCTACCTGCGGCTACGGCTGAAGCTGTCGGGCGACGGCGGCGCGACCCCGGTCGTGCACCGGATCCGGCTCGACTTCCCCCGGGTGACCAGCGCCGACCTGCTGCCGCCCGCCTTCCGGCAGGACCCGGCTGCCGACGACTTCACCGAGCGCTTCCTGTCGCTGTTCGACGCCACGCTCGCCGACCTCGACCGGGTCATCGAGCGGTATCCGGCGCTCCTCGACCCGGCGGGCGTGCCGGACCGGGTGCTGCCGTGGCTCGCCGGGCTGCTCGGCCTGTCGTTCGAGGCGGACTGGGACGCGCCGACCCGCCGCGCGCTCCTCGCCGCGGCCCCCGAGCTGTACCGGCGCCGGGGCACGCCATGGGCGCTGCGGGAAGCGGTGCGCATCGTGTTCGGGGTGGCCCCGGTCGTCGACGAGCTGGCCACGGACCGCCGCTGGGCGCACCTGCGCGCGGCGGTCGACGGTGACGGGGAGGGGCGCCCACCGGGGAGCGGGGTGGGACAGGGGCAAGGGCTGGGCTCGGTACGGCTGTTCGGCCGGTCGGCGAGCCGTTTCCGGATCGGCGGCTCGGCCCTGGGCACGGCGCCACTGCGTGCGTTCGGGGACCCGGACGGTGATCCGCTCGCCGCGCACGCGCACCGGTTCCGGGTGCTCCTGCCCGCCGGATCGGCCGACCAGCGGGCCCTGCGGCGGCTGGTGGAGCGCCAGGCGCCCGCGCACACGGTGGGGTCGGTAAGGACCGGCGGAGCCGGCTTCGTGGTCGGTTCCCGCTCCACGGTCGGCGTGGACACCGCGTTCGTCCCGCTGCCGCCGCCCGTGCTCGGAGGCGGCAGCCCGCTGCGGCTGAACCGCGACGCGGTGCTCAGACCGGGACCCGCGGGATCGCGCCGAGGGGTGGGCGTGGGAGTCGTCTCCGCCGTCGGTGTGCATACACAAGTGTCGTGAGAGGACGGGGAGATGACCGAGACAGGAACACCGAGGACAGCGGGGCTCGACGCGCCACCGCTGCGCAGGCTGCGTTACTTCCACGGGCAGATGCTGGGCGCCCGGGACTTCCAGCGCGAACAGGACTACCACCGCGAGAAGCTGAAGCTGCACATGCGCTGCCTGCTGGGCTACGGCGTGGTCTGCGGCCTGCACGTGGAGCCCGTGCCGTGGGACGACGACTGCCCGCCCGGCGAACGCCCGGCCGCGGCCGACCCGGCGGCACGGGCCGATGAGCGGACGGAAGCCGACGATCGCACGGAGACGGCCGATCAGCACACGGCGACGGCTCACGAGCCCCCGTCACCGGCCGGGGACACCGGCGCCCAGCCGGAGCACACCGAACGCAAGGCCAAGGTGAGGATCACCTCCGGCCTCGCCGTGGACTGCGACGGCAACGAGGTCGTGGTGCGCGGCGGTTGCGTGATCGACCTGTGGAAGGCACTCCCCTCCGACGAGCGGGACACCGACACGGTCTGGGTGGGCATCCGGTACGCCGAGCGGCCCGTCGAGCCCACCCGCGCCGTCTACAACGACGCCTGCGCGGACACCTCCGACTGCGAGTTCGGCTGGACGGAGGAGTGCTACAAGGTCTGCGTCACCGGGTGCGAGCCGCCGGTGGACGACCGCTGCGACACCTGCTGCGCCCCGTGCGACCACAAGGTGCTGTGGCTGGCGCGGATCGACTGCGTGGACCGGCACCAGCCGGTGCGCCGGCATCAGATCCACATGAACGTCCGCCGCCCCTTCGGCCGCCATCTGCCCACGGTGATCACCGGTGTCAACTGGATCCACGGGCACACCTACACCATCGACGAGGCCAAGGCGCTGCTCGGCACCCAGGACGAGGACGGCGGGCTGGTGGTGCGGTTCTCCGCCGGCGTACGCACCGACTCGCTGCGCCCCGGAGTGGTAGAGCTCCAGGTGATCGAGGGCGGCAGCGGCCGCAACGCCTCCACCTGGTACATGGGCGGCGCGTTCGCCGAACCGGACGCCGAGTGCGACGAGTTCACCCATCAGTTCCGCTACCGCCAGACCACGCGCGAGACGCTCCAGGACGGCGACCGCGTCATGATCACCGTCCGGTCCGCGTTCCTCCTGGACCGCTGCTGCCGCCCGGTCGACGGCACCCACGTCGGCGGACGCGTACCGGCCATCGACGCCGACACCCCGGCGTACGGCGACGCCGGGTGCGACCTCCCGCCGTCAGGCATCGGTCCCTGGACGTCCGGCACGGGCGCGGGCGGGGACGTCTTCGAGAGCTGGTTCTTCGTGAAGGAGCGCTGATCATGCGAACAGACTGCGGATGCGGCTGCGGTGGTGACGCCACCCGCACCTCCGCCTTCGTACGCCCTCGCTTCTTCGCGGGCCAACTGCTGACCGAGGACGACCTCGGTCTGATGGTCGACTACATGACCGCGAAGAGCAGACTGCACAACCGCTCCCTGTACGGGCCGGGGGTCGTCTGCGGCCTGGGCGTCACCTGCGCGCCCTGCGGCGGCGGAACCGTGGAGGTCCACCCCGGCCACGCGCTCGACTCCGCCGGCAACGACATCGTGGTGCCCTGCACCGAACAGGTCGACGTACGAGCCCTGGTCCGGGACCGGCGGATCAGCGGCCTCGGCGTGGACTGCGGGGAGGAGTGCGACGACGAGGGCGGGCGCCGCTACGGCCTGTACGTGCGCTACCAGGAGCTCCCCGTGGAGCCGGTGGCTCCGTACGCCACGGAGGAACCCTGCCCCTCACCGGGCTGTGTACCCTCCCGGATCCAGGAGGGGTTCCGCTTCGTCGTCAGGTGCGCCGACTTCGAGGACCACCGCCACAACCCCGGCACCCAACTCCTCGCCGCCATCGGCGACCTGCCACGCGCCGACCGGGCCCGCGCCAGGGCCCGGCGGCTCGGCCACTACCTCGACGCTATGTCCACCGCCGCGGCCGGCACCGGCCGGACGTTCCGCTTCGACGCCGCCGACGCCGGGCGGTACGCCACCTCCCTCGCCTGGCTGCGCCGGAACGCGGGCGGCGAGGGCCCGCCGCCGCCCCCGGCGGCCCGCGAGACGACCGAGCACGTACGCGCCCTCGCCAGCGGTGTGGCACGGTACGACACCCACGACCCGGCCGGGCAGGAACGGCTCAAGCGGGAGTACCCGGACCTCGCCTCCATCCAGGAGGCGCGTCACGTCCTGGGCACCGCCTGCGACCGGCTCCGCGACACGGACATGGAGGCGGCCTGGCCCGACCCGCTGCGCCGCTCCCTCGCCCACGCCGTCATCACCGAGACGGTGGCCAGGGTCGTACCGGAGCGCGGCGACGCCGACGCGCCTCTGGACGTGCGCATGCTGGCCCAGGGCACCCCGCTGAGCCACGCGCTGCGGGTCGAGTTCCGGGCGGACCTCGCACTGATCCGGGAGTGGCTGCTGTGCCGCCTGGACTTCACCGGTGGAGCCGGTGAGTGCGGGCTGCGCACGGAGGTCGCCGCCGTCGACGTACCCCCGCTGCTGCCGGCCCCGCCGCCGGACAGCGTGGAGCGGGCGACCGTCGCCGAGGTACAGCAGATCGCGGAAGCGGGAGCGGCCCTGACCGTCGCGCTGCGGCGCTTCCTGACCGACGCGGCGTGCGCCACCCTCAACCCGCCCTGCGGCGACTCCACCGACACCGACGTGCTGCTCGCACATGTGGAGCTGGACGGCTGCGACGTCGTACGGCTCTGCTCGGCCACCCGCGAGCAGGTACTGCCCGGCGGGTCGGCGTACGGCGAGTGGCTGCCCAAGCTGTACCGGATGCGGGAACTGGCCGAGCGGCTGTGCTGCCGGCCCGTACCCGCGCACCCGAGGCCGCACCTCCCGCCGGAGGGCGACGTGGCCCGGCCGTACGCCGCGGGCCTGCTCGGCGACTGGCCGCGCACGGGGGACCTGGAGGAGATGCTGTCCCTGCTGCTCACCCCCGCGCCCGGCGAGACCCCGCCCAAGGCGCTGCACGAGCAGGTCTACACGACCCCCAGCGAAGTGACCGACAGCCTGCACGAGCTGGCCGCGCTGCGCACGCAGGTCGCCGACCTGACCTCCGCGCTGGAGGACCTGCGTTCCCAACTGGGCAGCGCGCGGACCGACGTGGTCCGGCTCCGGGAGCAGGTCGAGGCACCCGACCGCACGGAGTCCGCACCGGCGGCAGGCGCCTCCGACGAGGCGACGGACGAACCGCCCGATGGGGACGAGCCCGCCAAGCCGCCGGCCAGGCGCACCCGTTCCACCCGTAACCGGAAGTCCGGGGGCACGCCATGACCGGCCCGCTGCGCCCCACCTTCCACGAGGGCCAGGTACTGGCCGCCGCGGACCTGTCGGCCGCCGTGGACTACGCGCGGGGCCTGGCCGTCCGGCACGCGCGGCACCTGCACGACTGGGGCATCGCCGAAGGCCTCGAGCTCGTCACCCAGCCCCGCACCGACCCGCTGACCAACGCCCGCCACGTCGAAGTGAGCGTGGCGCCGGGGATCGCCGTCGACGGCACCGGCCGCGAGGTGGTCGTCACCGAACCGGTCGTGCTGCGCGAGAGCGACTTCGAGGAGGTCAACGGCGCCGACCAGCCGACGGACGAGCTCTACCCGGTCTTCCTCACCGCGGCCGACCGGCAACCCGCCAGGGCCCCCGGGCTCGTCCCGTGCGGCGGTGGCGCCACCGGCACGCGCGTGGAGGAGTCGTACCAGATCCTCTTCGGGCGCCTCGGCGACGAGCGGCTCGTCGAGGAGCAGCGCCCGCCCGCGACCGGCGCCCCGCCGGCGACTCCACCCGTCCGCTGGCTCGTCCTGCTCGGCTACGTCCGCTGGACGGACGGCCACTTCAGCGGGGTGGAGACCAAGGCGCGCGGCATGGCGGCGCGCTTCGCCGGGGTACGCGCGGACACCGTCGCCGCACGCTCCGGTTCCCTGACGCTGCGGACCACGCCGGCCGTCCAGGAGGGCGAGCCCGCGCTCGTGCTGTCCGGCGGCGACCGGCCCGGCCTGGTCTTCGGCCTGTACCAGGGCAGCGGCACCGTCGCCCCGCTGATGACCGTCGCGGCCAACGGCAACCTCACCGTCGAGGGCAGCTTCAGCGGCCGGATGCCGGCCGGCAGCACCCTGGTGACGTCCGGGACCGCCACCGACGGGATGCTGCTGCCGCTGCCCTCCGGCGTCACCCCGGAACAGGTCGCCGACGGCCGGGTCGTGATCCATGTGCGGCTCACCCCGCGCACCCCACCGACCGCCACGGACACCACCCTGGTCAGCACCGTGGAGGCCACCGTCGGCGAGGACCGCAGGGTCAGGTGCCGGACCCGTCTGTACGACCCCCTGGCCGTCCCGGCCACGGTCGTCGAACGGCCCGGGGCCGTCGACTTCCTCGTCCTGGCGACGGTCGCGGCGACGAACGGCGGTGACTGACGATGGCTCTCACCGTGGTGTACATGGCCGACACCGGCCATGTCGTGGGCGCCCTGGCCCTGACCGGCGCCGCCGCCCCGGCCGAGGTGGCCGCCCTCGTCGGGCGCGAGCTGCCGCTGCGCGTCTCCCTGGGCGGGGGCCGCACCACCACCCTCCCGCTGAACGCCCGGGAGCTCGCCGTGGCTGCCGTGGACGACGAACCGGCGGCACTCACCGACCCGTTGGCCTTCGCCGTCGAGCTGACCCCCGAGGGCAAGCCCGGACCGGCGCTGCTGCGCCTGCCCACCTGGACCGGTGGCGACAGCATCGCGCTGGCGGCGGACGGGCTCACCGTCACCGTCGGGGTCCCGGTGGCACGGTCCGCCAAGGTGGTCGCCCTGGTCTCCGACGACCAGGACACCCACGTGCTCGCAGGGGAGGTCCCCGCCCAGCAGAACCGGGTGAAGCTTCCCCTGACCCTCACCCCGGGCGGCACGCACGGCGTGCTGGTGCTGGTGGCCGGCTGGGCGGGCCGCCTGGAGAAGGAGAAGGTGACGTGACCGCGCCCACCGCCCCGACCGCCGGGGAAACCGCGGACATCACGGTGCACCGGTGCACCGTGACGGTGGAACGGCGCGGTGGGTGGAGCTGGGGACCCGATCCGCGCGCCCTGGTGCGGAACGTCATCGACACCCTCCCGGAGCTGCTGGCGGACCACTTCGCACAGCAGCTCGACGGCGACGGCCCGGACGTGGAGATCACCGAACCGGTGACCGTCACCGTCCGGCCGGGCGGACCCGGATGGCCCGGCCGCCCCCGTGTGACCGCCGAGGTCCACGTCGCACCGGTCTCCTTGTCCGAGGTCGCGGACGAGGAGCCCGCCTCCACCGTGTCGTTCGAGGAGTCCTTCGCCGCGCCGGCGACTTTACGGCCCGAGCCCGGGGCCGCCGCGCTCTTCGGCGAACTCGACGAACGGGGGGAACTGGACGCGCTGCTCGCGCTGATGCCCGAGGAAGCGCTCGAGATGTACGCGCTCGCCCTGCTCGGCGCCGACGACGCGGCGGCCGCCCGGCTGCTCGCGGAGCTCGCCCGTCGCGCCCGCCCGGGCGACCCGGCCGGGCTGCTGCCCGAGCCCCTCCGCGCCGAGGCCGCGGGCGCCGGGCCCGAGGCCCTGCCCCACCTGTTCGCCGCGTACGTGATGTCGGTGGATCACGACGCGGTGGCACGGCTCGCCCGGTCCCTGGCGGGCGGGCGGGACGGATCGGCCGGGGAACCGCCTCCGCAGGCAGGTGGGCCCGTCGCGGCGCGCGGCGCCACCCGGGAGGCAGTCGTGTGGTCCGTGCTGCCGTTCCTGATGGCCGGCCCCCTGGCCCGCATCGGGTACCTCGACGCGATCGGCCCCGCCCTGGCCGGCGCCGAACTGGCCGCGGACGCACCGTTGTTCGCCGCGGCCCTGGCGTACAAGGTCCTGGGCGTGACCGCGCGCGGCTGGCGGCGCGGCGAACGGGACGCCGAGGCGGCCGCCGCGTTCGCCGGGCTGGAACCACCCGTCCCCGAGGAAGGGCTGGCCGCGTTCGCCCGCGTCGCCTGCCCCGCGCTCCCGGTGCTCGACGGGGTCCTCGCGCTCGCGGTGTGCCGCGGCCACGACCCCGCCGATCCGCTGCTGCTCACCGGCGCGGACGGTGGGCTCCTCCTCGTGGACGCCCAGGGCATGTTCCCCATCGCCTGGACGGCGGACCTCGCCACACTGCTGCCGCACTGGCAGGCCTGCGGGCGGCCGGCCGTGCTCGTCTGCGACGGGCCCCTGCCCCCCGGCACGCTGCGCGAACTGGACGCCGCGGGCGTGCCGTTCCTGACCGGCGTACGCCCACTGCGCGGCGATCCGGTCACGCGGCTGCCCTGGCGCACCCCCCTGTGGACCGGCGCCGCACGACAGCTCCCCGACCGGCGCCTCGCCGCCGAACTGCCCGGCCACGCCGACCGGTTCGCACAACTGGTCACCGCCCTGGTCACCGAGCGCCGAGCGGTACCCCTCGCGCCGGACGGCGGACTGGAGCGCACCGTCACCCTCGCCGCCGCACTCGGCCTGTCCACGATCGCCTGGACGCTCTGGCGCGACCGCGAGACCCCCGACCCGCTGTCCACCCTGCACCGCTTGGCCGACCTGGAGGCCACCGTCCGGTTCGAGCCCGCCGCCGTCCGGGTACGCGTCCCGATGGGACGGCGCCACGCCGACCTGCTGAGGGCCGGGCTGCTCGCCGACGTGCGGGGCGTGCCCTGGCTGGGCGGGCGGGCCCTGACCTTCTCGGGAGGGTGACCCCCATGGGGGAACCGGCGCTGGAACACTTGCGGATCCGCCTCGCGGACCTCCACCGGGCGCTGCGCGCCGCCGTCGAGCGACAAGCGCTCCTCGCGGCCCGGCTCACCCGGCCGGACCTCACGCCGTACTGCGTGACCGACGAACAGGTCGACGTGCTGCTCGGCGAAGTGCACGTCTTCACCGACGCGATGGCCGCGCCGGACGCACCCCGGCGTCCCGAGCCGGAAGCCGAACGGGACCTGAGGCGACGCACGTCCGCCAGGGGCACGACCCTCCCGCTGGACGCGCTCGCCACCCGGTTCGGCCTGACCCGCGCCGAACAGGACGCGCTGCTCCTGGTCGCCGCGCCCGAACTGGACCCGGCCTACGAGCGGATCTACGCCTACATCGTGGACAACCTGAACCGGCGGCTGCCGAGCGTGGAACTGCTGGTCACGGTCGGGGCGCTGAGCGGGTCGGCCCCGAACGGACCCGGGAGGGCCGCGGACCAGGACGGCGGTGAAGGGAACGGAAACGAGGAGGACCGGGCCGGGAGCGGGCTGAGCGCGGAAGACCCGGGCGGTGGCGAACGGGACGCGAGCGCGGCCGCCCGTCTCGCCCTGCGCCGCGCGCTCGGACCGGCCGGGCCGCTGCGCCGTTACGGGCTGCTGCGCCCGTACGGCGAAGCCGCGGTCGAGCTCGCGCAGGAACTCGTCCTGGGCCCCGGGGTGCTGGACTTCCTGCTGGGCTGGGGCACCGACGTCGGCCTGCTCGGGCACGACCCCGGCGAGGTCGCACCGCCGGACCCGCGCCTCCTGGCCCCGCACCTGTCCTCCGACCGGCTCACCCGCCTGGGCCGGGCGCTGGGCACGGGCGGCATCGACCTGGCCGGGCTGTGGGGCTGCCCGCCCGACGGCCAGCTCGATGCCGTACAGGCACTGGCCCTGGCCGCCGGGGCGCCGCTGCGGACGCTGACCGGCGATCCCGAGGCCGATCTGCGCACGGCCGCCGCCCTGGGCGCGCTGCTGTGGATCCCCACCGATGACCTGCACGGCGAAACCCGGCGCGAGCACGTCGACACCGTCTCCGCCGTGCTGCTCCGCTCCCGTGTGCCGGTGTGCCTGACCGGTCTGCGCCCCTGGCGCCCCGCGGCCCTGCTCGCCGTACGCGCCTACGCCGAACTCGCCGTACCCGCGCCCGGGTTCACCGACCGGCGCGCCATGTGGTCCGCGGCGCTCCCGGACCTGAACGCCCCCCTCCTGGAGGACCTCGCCGTGCGCTACCGGATGAGCGGCGGGGAACTGCGCGCCGTGGCGTCGGTAGCGGACGCCGGCGCGCGCCTGGCCGGCAACGGCCGCCCCGAACCGGTCGCCGACCACGTCGAACCCGCCATCGCCACCGTCACCCGTGGACGGAGCGGAAGCGCCGTGCGCTCGATCGTGCCCCGGCGCACCGTGGAGGACCTGGTGCTGCCCGACGTCCAGTTCCAGCAGATCCTGGAGATCGCCTCGGCGTTCCGCGCCTGGCCCAGGATCTCCGAGACCTGGGGCTTCGCCCGCCGCTCCGCGCACGGCGGGGTCAAGGCGCTCTTCACCGGAGAGCCGGGCACCGGAAAGACCATGAGCGCCGAGATCGTCACCGGCATGCTCGGCCTGGAACTGCTCAAGGTGGACCTGGCCCAGGTCGTCTCCAAGTGGGTGGGGGAGACG
This sequence comes from Streptomyces sp. NPDC041796, assembly GCF_055590785.1. Lineage (NCBI taxonomy): Bacteria > Bacillati > Actinomycetota > Actinomycetes > Kitasatosporales > Streptomycetaceae > Streptomyces > Streptomyces sp. NPDC041796. Next base: position 71,103 of record NZ_JBVJAH010000016.1, on the reverse strand, counting down.
GAGAAGAACATGGAGACCGCGTTCCGGCAGGCCGAGGAGAGCCACGCGGTGCTGCTCTTCGACGAGGCCGACGCCCTGTTCGGCAAGCGCGGCGACGTCAAGCACGGTACCGACCGCTACGCCAACATGGAGGTCGGCTACCTGCTCCAGCGCCTGGAAGCGAGCGACGGCCTGGTGATCCTCACCAGCAACCTGAAGGACAACATCGACCCGGCGTTCACCCGGCGCTTCCACTTCGTGGTCCACTTCCCCCGGCCCGGCGCGTCCGAGCGGCGCAGGCTGTGGCGCCTGGCGTTCCCCCCGGAGGCCCCGCTCGCACCCGACGTCGACCTGGACGCGCTCGCCCGCCTGGACATGACGGGCGCCGGCATCACCGCGGCGGCCCGCACCGCCGCCCTGGCCGCGGTGGACGGCGACGGCGACGCGATCGCCATGCGGCACGTCGTACGCGGAGTGGCGCGCCAGTTCCAGCGCGAGGCCCGCCTGCTGCGCCCGTCCGAACTCGGCCCCCACGCCCATCTGCTCGACGCCGCGTCCCAGGGGTGACATCGATGCTCCCCACCGAATCCCCGCTCTCGCCGCGCCGCCTCGTGGCCCCGGTCCCGCCGGCGTACCCCCAGGACACCGCGACGACGTCCGTCCGCCAGACGTCACCGGCCCCCACGCCCACGCCCACCCCCACGCCCACCCCCGCGCCCGTGAGCAACGCGGCGACGGCTCGTACGGCGCTGCTCCCGGCCACCGTGGGGCCCCCGATCATCGCCGCCCACGACGGGATCGGGAACGCGGCGGTGGCCATGGCGGCGATGCGGCAGATCCCAGCCGTACGACCGGTCACCGTGCCGAAGACATGAGTCAGCCGTCCTGACGCGCAGCGACGAGGCGCTGCAACTCCTCGATGCGGTCGACCAGCTCCCGCACCTCGGTCACCGTCTCCTCGTCGACCGGCTCGGTCCGCGCGTTCGCCGGGTCCCACATCTGCTCCTCCAGCCAGTCGGCGTACGCCATGTGGTGCTCGCGCAGGACGGCGAGGAGGGAATCACCGCAGCGTACGACCTCGTTGTGCGGCTCGACGTCCTTCCACACCCCGAAGACGGCCGTCCGGCCGACCGCGAGTTCGTCGAGGCTGTAGCAGTGCATCCGACCGCCGTGTGCGAGGTTGGTGTTGATGCCGAGGAGGAGCGGGACGAGGTCCGGGTCGCGGGCGAAGACCTTCCGCTCGATGTCGTCCAGCGAGCCCGGCCGTTCGCCCGGGCCGCCACGGTCGGGAGTGACGGCCAACTGCCAGGGCAGGCGGGTGAAGGTCACCATGAGGTCCAGCGACACGGGGTCCGCCTCGGCCAGGGCGAAGAACTCCTCGGGGAAGCCGACGCCGTAGCACTCGCGTACGACCTCGCGGGGCCCCAGGCCCTCCGCGTAGAGAGCTCTCGCCAGACGGGCGATCGAGGCGTAGTCGTCGCGTGACGCCTGGGCACGCAGGCGCTCGAGCGCGTCCTCGGGCACTCAGGACTCCCTCCGGTCCCCCTGCTGGGCTTCTTCCATGATGCCGTTCAGCAGCGGGGACAGCTCTCCCCACACTCCCTTGAGCGCGTCGGCGGTCAGCGCGGTGATGATCCGCCGCGTCACTCGCTGCGCCCTCTTGATGATCTCCTCCGTCTGGGGCCTGCCCTCCTCGATCGCGGTGGCGACCAGACGCTCCGCCTCGCGCCTGAGGTGCGCGGTCTGTTTTCTGATCACCACACTGTTCACGGTGCGCCGTGGATCCTCGGCCATCAGCTTGACGACCTCTTCGACATGGACGAAGACCGAGTCCTGGAGCTGACCCTGCAGACTCTGCCAGGCACGCTTGCTGACGCCCTGCGGCTTCGGGGTGGACTGGATGAACTCCTGGGCGAGCCGCGTGGCGCTGGCCATCGACTGCGACTGGAGCACCAGCGCATAGGCCCTGTGGCTGCGGCGGGCGATCTCTTCCGCACTCAGCGCCTGAGGGAGGTCTTCGCCGCGGGCGGCGCGGACGACCTTCTGCCAGGGCACCTCGAGGGCACGCTTGTCATCTCCGGGAGCCGGGCTCGTGGTCGTACTGGCCAGGGGCGCGTAGACGACGGAGAAGTCGGCGCCGAACAGCTCCATCAGTCTGATCTTGAGTTTCCGGCCCTCCGCACCCCCGATGGGATACAGCTCCCCCTGCGCCTGGAGCAGGCCGCGGGTCCGGGAGTCCTGGAAGACCCCCTTGGAACCTTCCTCGTCCCACGCCTTGATCAGCATGTTCGGCTCGGTGGGGTAGAGCATCTGCGTGTACAGCTTCGAGACGGCCTCCCGGATCGCCCGGTCCACCTGGTTTGACAGCGTCGTCAGTTGTACGGTCCGGGGCTCGGCCACCTTGTGCCAGTCGAAGTTCTCGAAGGTGTAGCCACCGATGGTGAGCAGTGGGTGCTCCCGCATTTCGCCGAGCACCTTGGTGTAGGCCGCGAGGACGCCCATCCCCCTGGTCGTCGCGACGTTGGTGTCGGCGTCCTGGCTGACGATGTGGACCTGCTTGTTGGCCTTGCGGAGGATGTCGACGGCCTTGTTCGTGTACGAGGAACCGATCACCTCCTGGCGGAAGACACCGTAGGGCAGGGCCTTCTTGTCCCGCAGACCGGACTCATTGGCCTCCGCGAGCTCCTTCTTGCCGTCCTTGAGGCCCTGATACTTGGCGCGCACCTCGGCAAAGGGGGCGTCGCCGCCCTCCTTGCCGTTGTCGACGTGGACCCACCTGGGCGTCCAGACGAAGCCGAAGACGGCCATGACGAGTTTGGCCGGTGTCGTGACCGAGCCGATGGCCGCGCTCAGCTCGCTCTTGTTCTTCTCCGGGTTGAGGCTCTCGAAGGTGTTGACACCGATGACGACCGCGGTCCTGGCCGCTGCCATGTCCTCCGACGCGCCTCCGGGGACGTCCCAGGCGGCGCTCAGGTACCGGGCGGCCACGGTGGGGTTGTCCTTGATCTCCTGAGGGATCGCCGCCATGTTGACGACGAAACCGATGAAGGGGTCGTTCCCCTGCACGGCGGGTTTGACGTCGTGCAGCTGCGTGATCACCGGACCGTACCTGACGACGTCGAAGCGCCCCTGGGCCCTGGCGATCTTGTACGGGAACTCCCGTTCCGACAGGTCTTCGACCGGCGTCTCCGCCTCCGGATTGACGGCCACCCTGATGCGGTACTGGTTCTCGGCCACCTTCTTGAGCTCGATCCGGGTGAGGCGGTGCCGCCGTTTGATGGCCGGGAGCCCGCGCCGCACCGACGCGACCGTGGCCGACTCCTCGTTGAGAAGGCGGGTCGCGTCACGCACGGCTGCGTCGAGGGCGCTCTTCTTGTCCGCCTCGGTCCGTTTGGTGGGGCGCTTCTTCCGGGGGTCGCGCCGGTCCTTCCGCTTCGGCCCGCGCCGGTCGGGACGATGCCGGTCGGGCCCGCGCCGCCGGTCGGGACGCCTGCGCCTGCGGTGCGTGCCGGGGCGGTCGCGGTCGGGGCGGCGCTTCGGGGGGTCCTTCTTGCCGGACCGCGACCCGAGCTTGGCCCACAATCTCTTGACCATCCCGACGATCTTGTCGATGACCCAGTCCACCGCCCGGTTGACCGGGGCGGACAGCCGCTGGACGATCTGCCGGACCCGGCCGGCGATGCCGCCCACGCCCAGGACCGCCGCGAGGACGCCCAGCAGGACGGGGATGGAACGGGCCAGCGCGCGTTCGATCAGGGCCGGTACGCCGCCGCTGCCGCCCCGCGCGATGGCGATGACCGCGTCGAGCACCGCGTTGACGAAGTCGAATATCTGGCGGGCCTGGGTGACGATGAACCGGACGAAGTCGATGATCAGCTTCACCGCCCGGACGAACGCGGACGCCGGGTTGAGCAGCGAGATCACCCACGTGATGCCGGCGACCACGATCGTCGGAGTGACATAGGCGATGACGTCGTCGAGCAGCTTCTTCTTCAGGTCGCCGACGCGCGTCCGCAGGTCCTCCCACATCGCCGCGACGCCCCGTCTGCGCACGTCGGCGAGGAGCGGCACGCCCGTCTCGGCCGCCGCGACCGCCGGTTCGGGGACCTTCCGGGTGATCCGTGCGCGGATGTTCTGCCACGTCAGGCCCATCAGGCCGGCGAGCATCTTCACCACGCCCTGGGTGTCGAACTTCGCGGGCAGTTCGAGGCCCGCCTCGGCCGTCCTGCCCAGCAGCCACGACAGGATGCCCTGCTGGAGATGACGGCCGATGTTCTGGAGGAACCGCCGCAGACCGGCGCCGACGGCGGAGACCAGGTTGCGCAGGAAGCCGATCGGGTCCTTCAGGATCAGCATGACGGCCTGGGCGGCCTTGGCGAGGACCGCCAGCAGCAGCCGCTTCAGCTCCATGATCGTGTTGATCACGGCCTTGACCGCGTTCACGGCCTTGGCCACCAGCCCCTTGTTCTTCTCCTTCTCCGCGGCGATCTCGTCGTCGACGGCCTTGAGCGCCTCGGTGTACTTGGTCGCCAGGGTGTCGACGAGCTGCGTGCCCTTGTCGTCCACGGCCTGCGTGAGCTCGTCGAACTTGTCGCTGAACTCGGCCGCCGCCTGCTGCCCGATGGTCCGCAGATCGGCCGGCAGCTTGCGCACCGCGTCCCGCAGCTCGGCCCGGCCCTGGGCGATGCGCCGCTTGGCCCGGTTCAGCTCCGCGCCGATGGTGTCGGCGACCTCGGAGATCACCTGCCGCATCCGGCGTACGTAGGTGTCGCGCGCCTCCTCGAAGATCTTGTCTGCCTCGGCGGGCAGTCCCGCGAACAGGTCCCGCACCCAGCGCAGTTTGCCTGTGGCACCCGAGTAGCGGCGGTCCTTGTACTCGTCCATCTTCCGCCGGTGCTCGGCGGTGAACGCCTCCCGGGCCGCCTTCTCACCCCGGCTGAACTGGTCGTCGACGAGCTTGTCCAGACCCTCCAGGATCGCCTCGACGTCCCTCTTCATCGTGTCGAAGACGCCTTGCAGGACCGCCGTGACCTGGGCCCGCTTCTCCTCGTCCCGGCTCTTCGCGCTCTTCTTGCCCGTGTCGACCCGCTGCCCGGTGCGCACCCGCTCGGCGCCCATCGCGCCCATGGCGGCGGTGCCGAGCCGCTTCGCCTGCGCCGTGGAGGCGCGCAGCTCGGCCGCCTCGTGCTTGCGCAACTGCCCGGGCGCGGTGTCGGAGTGCCGCTCGGCGGCCTGCTTCTCGCCCAGCGCCCTGGTGAACGACGGCTCGTTGGACTTCCGCAACTGGCCCTCGGTGACCTGCGCGTCCGCCATCCGGCGGTCGACGTCGGCGGGACCGGCCGACATGTCGGTGGCCGACGGAGGCAGCGTGTCCGGCACGGCCTGCGCGGGGTTCGGCGCGCCCGGAGCGCCGGGCGGCCGGTCCGCGCTCATCGGCACGACCTTCTTCGGCACGGCCGCCGTGGTGTCCGGTGGGGCGGCGGTCGTCGTGGCGATCTGCTCGGCCGAGTCGGACTTGCCCTCGCCGACCCTGCCGTGCACCTCCGCCCGGACCTCGTCGGCCTTGCCCGAGCCGGCGAACTTGTCCGCCTCGTCCAGGTTCTTGGGGGCCTTGTCCGCGATCGCCTTCTCGACCGCCCTGATGAAGGCGTCCTTGTCGAACTCCTTGGGCTTGGCCTCGTTCATCTTCTCGGCGTTGGCGGTCTTGCCCTGCGCCACCTCGTCGTCCTTGGGCGGCAGCGCGGCGTCCTGCGCCGCCACCGCCTCGGCACGCGGCGGGGGGTGGGAGGCGGCCAGCGCCCGCTTCTTGTGCCGCACGTCCTTCTTCAGCGCCGCGAACTTGGGGTCCGCCTCGGGGCCCGGCCGGGACTTCGTCCGCTGCCCGCCGCCGCCCGCCGCCGGAGCCTCCTCCCTTGTGCCCCGCGCCGCCGGTGCGGCACCCGCCTCGCCACGGCCGGCCGCCGAGACCGCTCCGTTGCCCACCATGTCCTGGGCGGCGGGCGTCAGCCGCCCGGCGAAGGGCGGAACCGCCGGTCCTCCCCCGCCCACCAGGGCGTTCTTCACCGCCGTGTTGGACGCGCCCACCGGGGGCCGGGTGGGACCGGTCGTCTCCGGCCGCTGCTTCGCCGGCGTGGACACCGCCGTCGACGCCGTCGGCCGCACCGCGAGAGTCTTCGGCGCCGGCATCGGCGGAACCCCTCCCACAAGCACATCGGTGGCGACAGGAGCCCGATGCTCCAGGGACACTCCGGCGCAGTGTCCCAACAGGGGCGTGACGGGTGCGTCACCCGCGTGTCCCCGAAGCGTCGCGGTACGCCTCACGGATGCGCACGCCTCGGGGATACGGCGCGGTCCCGCATCGGCGGGGCAGGTGGCTCGATCCGCCGGTCGTCCTCCCGCCGGTCGACCTTCAGCACCCGGGCTCGGTACTCAACCCGGTCCGCCGGGCCGGCGTGCTGCTGCGGGACACGGCCCGTGCCGGACGCGCGGGCCGCCCTCGACGAGTACCGCCCGCTACCGGACCAGGTGACCCGTACGGCTGCACGGGACAGCCCGGCCACGGTCACAGGGGCGTCCCGGCGCCCTGCCGCTGGGCGGCGGGACGCCGGGACGGAGAGACGGCGGGATCGGTCAGAGGGAGGTGCGGAACGGACCGGTCACCTCGTAGGTGATGCCGCCGCTGCTGGAGCCGGACGTGCCGCGCTGGGAGGAGAAGTACAGGCGGTTGCCCGCCGGGTTGAAGGCCGGCCCGCAGATCTCGGAGGAGGACTGGCCGGTGATCCTGAGGAACGGGGCGACGATGTCGTTGGGTGTGATGATGCAGATCTCCATGTTGCCGCCGTCCTCGGCGACATAGAGGTCTCCGACGGCCGCGGCGGTCACGTTGTCCACCCCGGTGAGCGGGGCGCCGGCGACGTTGTCGTCGTAGACGACGGCGAGGGTGTTGGCGGAGGCGTTGTAGGCCCAGACGCGGTTGTCGCCCTTGGTGGTGAAGTAGCAGATGCCGGAGCGGTAGTGGCATCCTTCGCCGCCGTTGAAGACCTTGGCGCCGGATACCTGGTAGCGGGTGGCGGTGGGGCTGCCGTCCGGGTCGGGCACGTTGGCCCAGGACAGGGTGCCGGAGACGTCCTTGAGGACCTGGAGGGTGCCACTGGACAGGTTTCCCCAGGTCGTGGGCACGAAGCGGTAGAAGCAGCCGTCGGACTTGTCCTCGGTGAGGTAGATGACCCGGCGTACGGGGTCGGCGGCGGCGGCCTCGTGGTTGAAACGGCCCATGGCGGCGCGACGGACGGCTGCGTTCACACCCCAGGGGTCGGTCTCGTAGACGTACCCCGTGTCGACCTCCTCGCAGGAGAGCCAGGTGTTCCAGGGCGTGGCGCCGCCCGCGCAGTTTCTGTGGGTGCCGGACAGGATGGTGTACGCGCCGGTGATGGCGCCGCTGCTGTTGAACTTGACCGCGCTCGCGCCGCCCCCACCGCTGCCGATCTCGGCGTTGGACACGTAGATCCAGCCCGTACCGTCGGCGAAGCAGGCGCCGCCGTCGGGTGCGCTGTGCCACTTGTGGCTGGTGCCGGACACGGTCTGGGTCGAGCGGGCGATCACCCGGCTGGTGAAGCCGGCCGGGAGCATGATCCCGTTGGCGTCGGCCGCCTGGAGGGCGCCGTAGGGGCTCGCGCCGGGCACGGCGGGGTAGGCGGCGGCCTGCCGCCACAGCGAACCCGAGAAGGCGGCCGCACCGGCGCCGGCGATCGCGGCACGGAGGACAGTACGTCGTTCCACAACTACTCCTTCTGCAGAGGGAGATGGGGTGAACCACAGGGCGTGCCACCGACTGGTCACCCCGGAGCGTAGGAGCCGGGCAACCGGCCGATAAGGAGCGTGGAAGAGAACTCTTACGGGCCGGCAGGTGAGCGGCTCTCTGCCGCAGAAACGGTTGGTCGCGGCAGAAGTGAACGCATGCTGAACTCTGCGGGAGGCCCCGACCGCCGCCGCCTCTCGGTGATCAGGACCGTCCTGCCCCGACACCGTTGCCCACCCGCCTGACCCGCCACCGTCCCCCGGAGGTCAGCGAGCGTGCTCGTCCGAGAACGTCGGCACGGCACCGGAACGGCACCGCGCTCGCCGCGGCGGCGACGGGTAAATCGCTGTCCCGTCGCCGGAGCACGGTGATAGACATCCGGAGTGGAAAAGACCCTGGACTTCCCCGATCTGCTGCGGCTGATCGACGAACGCTCGACCGCCTTCCGCGCCGCGGTCGCCTCGGCGCCCGGCCTCGACGTGCGGGTGCCGACCTGCCCCGAGTGGACGCTGTCCGATCTGGTGCGGCACCTGGGCCAGGGGCGCCGCGCCTGGGCCGCCACCGTCGCCGCGGGACCTGCCGCCACTGCCAAGTCCACGGCGCCGGACGCCCCGGCCGGACTTGGGGAGCGTGAAGTCGTGTCGGCCTGGTTGGCCGCATCGACGCAGGAGTTGTTGGACGCCCTGCGGGAGGCCGGCCCGGATCGCGGTTGCTGGACCTGGTGGGGTGCGTCGCAGTCACCGCAGACCTGCGGTGCCGTCGCCCGGCACCAGCTCCAGGAGATCGCGGTTCACACCTACGACGCTCAGGTCGCCGTGGGTGCCGGTCAGCCGCTGCCGGACGAGGTGGCACTCGACGGGGTCGGGGACTTTCTGTTCACCTGCGTCGCCACGACGAGTGCCTGGCCGCACAAGCCCGCAGCCTTCGACTTCCACGCCACCGAGGGCCATTCCTGGCGCCTCACGGTCGACGCCGACGGCGCACGCTCCGCCCGTCTCCCCGCATCCGCCGCGACACCCCCCGCCGCTGCCGGCGAGGGCCCGGAAGCGGCCTGCGTCTCCGTTCGTGGCACGGCCAGTGAGCTGGTCCTCTACATGTACGACCGTATCCCGGCGGACTCCCTGAGCATCGAAGGAGACGCAGGTCTGCTCGACCTGCTCCGCGCCTGGGAGCCGGTGGAGTAGGGCGTACCGACGCCGGGGCAGGCGTCGCGGGCCGTGGCGCGGGCGGCGTCGCCGCCGCTGCGGCCCCGGGCGACCTCGAGGGGACAAGGCGGCCGGGCCCCGGCCGGCCGCTTGCCCGTGCCTCCGACGCTCGCCCCAGCCGGGGAGTGGAACGGCTGCCGAACCCGATCAACGCGTCCAGGCGGTTGTGGGAAAGCGGCGGCGGCCCCTCCTGGGCGACTCCAGGGTCACCGTGGTGAATGAAGGCGGCCGACGGCGGGACGGCCGTGGGACTGATCAGTCCCACAGGACCACCTGCACGGCCAACGAGTCGGGAATATCGGAGATAGCGAGACGCGATGTGATCGCGAAGGCCCCGACGCCACCCGAGGATGTGGCGAAGCAATAGGTCCCTTCCCGGTAGGCGCTGATCCTCGGTGGATCGCCCGGCAGCGCAGGCAGTTTGCCCTCGCAGGTCGCCGCATCGAGCTCGTCCAGGTCCTTGCCTGTTTCCGCGGCGCGACCGCTCATCACGATGACGGCCGGCGTCGTGCTGTAGTCACCCCGCAGGTCGTCATCCACTCCCACCAACTTCCCCGGCCTTTCTCCGTCCAGCTCGGCGCCGACGGCTGAGGTGACATTGAGACTCAGTGGGAGGGTGACGGGGCCTTGCCATCGCCGCGCGGAGGCTGGTCGATCCAGTGCCGGCGACGTGGGCGAGGAGGGAGGCGGGAACCGGGGGCGGTCGACAGGCGTTTCCGTTTGGGCGGAGTCGTCATTCGTCTTCCCCGCCGAATTGACGCCTTGCACAACGGCACCCACGAGAGCACCAGCCGCCGCGATGAGCGCAGCGATGATGGTCGCCGGATGTTCGGACCATGCTCGCCTCAGCGCACCCGGCGGGCCGCCAGTTCCTCCGTCAGGGGTGTTGGCCATGGTCTCCTCGGATCGGTGGATTTCCCTGCTGTGGCGATGCGTTGGTGCCGTGCGTCCCTCACACCCGCAGCAGTTGGTCGGCATCGCGACGGACGTTGCGCCGGGCCTGTCCCGTCAGTCCGGCAGGCACGCGCCAACGCCGTTGCTGCCGCCGTTGCTGAACGCCGTGGTGCGCTGCGCGGCGTCACCGTGGTCCTCGGAACGGGTCCACGGAGTCTCATCGGCGAGGGCGGCAAGCGCCTGGGCCAGTTCCTCCCCGTCCCCTTGCTCGAACACGAGGTCTTCGGAGCCGAAGAGGGTCGCCCCCGCCAGACAGTCCGCCTGCAACTCGGCTGCCACCGCCCGGAGTCCGGAAACACGTCGTTGTACCGCGTGGGCCCATTCGTGGGCGACCACCAGATAGACCCACGAGTCGCCCTGCGCATAACCGTCACGCATCAGCGCGACGTCCCACGCGATGAAGTCCCCCTGAGAACAGTAGAACGCGTTGTGCGGGGTGGCAGCCTCGCCTCCGCAGCTGGGAGCCTCCGGGGTGCCGGCCACATAGGCTCCGAAGACGGTCGGCGACTGGTACGCCCCGGTGAAGTGGTCGTTCCAGTGCGACTGCCAGAAGCGGTCCACCACCGCCACTGCGTCCTCGGTCTCTGCCATCCAGGCGTCGTCCGAATCCACTCCGCCGCCTTCCGCGCCGGTGTCGGCCGGTGGCTCCACCTGGGTGTCTTCGTCCACCGGTGGGTCTTCCCGGTCCGTTCCGGCCTCTGCGCCCTGCGTCTGCGAGTCCGGATACGAACCCGATTCGGCGCAGGCTGTCGCCATGAAGATCGCACTGACACCGGCGACCAGCCACTTCCGGTAGATGGCCATATGACGTTCCCCCTCGTACTCGTCCGGATGTCGGCAGCCGCCGGAAACGTGTCATTTCCGCCGGGGCTGCCCGTCGGTTCAGCTCGGACTTCAGCCGTCTGTGGCAGTGAGGCGCTCAACCGCGGCCCATCGGCGCGTTGGTTCCGGAGTCGGGTTCATGATCGGGCGGCCAGGAGTGGCAGTTGCCGGCCCCTGGGCATGGCGCGGTTGCCGCTGGTGACAACAGCGTGGGTGACCGCTCGTTGGGCCGGCGCTGTCCGCTGCTCGCACAACCCGCTGCGACACAGGAGACGGCGCATACCCGCTACTTCACCGTGTTCCACGTACTGACGCACTCCTGATTCCGCCGCGATTGTATGCCTTGACCGGTTCCGGGTGACATAGGTCGCACATGGCCGCAATTGGTCCTGCGAAGGGCGTACGTCTCGGTACGACACGGTGGACAGGCGACTCGGTCGAGCCCGCTGGTTCGACGCGAGGCGCACAACGTCCCCCAGCGCCGACCACCGGCCACCGACCCTAGAGGGGCGGCGCCGGACCGCGCCGGCGCGCCCCTCCACGGCCTTCCGGTCGGCGGTGCGGCCCTACGGGAGCCGCAGGGGAGGGGCGCCGGCCTGGACCGACGGGCAGTCCCTGGCGAGGGCGCCCGGCCGTTCCGGGGTGACGCGGGCGATCATCGGACACGCCGGCGCCCACCGGCCTAGACTGAGGCTGAGCTGACACAGGGCCCGGAAGGCACCCCGTCACCGCACCCCGGCGGCCCCGCAGGGGGAGCGCGCGGAGGGGGGCAGTACCCGGCGGCCGTCCGGGAACCCGAGGAAAGCAGTGGAACGTGGACAGGATCGTCGCCGTCGACAGGGCCCTGCGCGCCGCGGCGCCTCACGCCCTCCTCGGGATCGTGACGGCAGCCCTGACCGGCGAGTACCAGGCCGAGCGCGTCGAGCTCCGGCTCGCCGACTACAGTGTCCGATCGCTGCAAGCCGTCGGACAGATCCCGTGGGCCACGGAGCCGCTGCCCATCCACGACAGCCCGCAAGGCCGCGCTTTCGGTTCGCAAGAGCCCGTCGTCGTGCCCGATCGCGCGACGGGAAAGGTGGATGTGCATCTGCCCGTGACCATCCGGGGTGACCGGATGGGCGTGCTCTCGGTGAGACTGCCCGACGAGGACCGTGTCACGACGGTGCTGCCCGAAATCCAGCACATCTGCGAGGCGCTCGGCCACGAGATCCTGGTCGCCGAGCGGGACACGGACCTCTACGTCCTGGCCAGGCGCGCGGCCCGCCTCACTCTGGCGGCGGAGATGCAGTGGCAGCTCCTGCCCGGGCGTGCCTGTTCCCGTGGGGAGTTCTCCCTCGGTGCGCACCTCGAACCCGCGTACGCCGTTCTCGGCGACAACTACGACTGGTCGGTGTCCGCGGACCACCTCACCCTCACGGTCACCAACGGCATGGGCGAGGGCATCGATGCCGCGCTCCTCACCAACCTCGCCGTCAACGCCCTGCGCAACGCTCGGCGCGCCGGTCTGGATCTCGCGAGCCAGGCCGCGCTGGCCGACCAGGCCGTCTACGCGCAGTATCGCGGGCACACCCACGTATCGGTGCTGTTGATGCGGTTCACACTGGCCACAGGAGAGGTCGAGGTGGTCGACGCCGGGTCACCGCGAGCATGGCGTCTGCGCGCGGGAGCGGTGGAGCCGCTCCGCTTCGACGCTCAGATGCCGCTCGGCATGTTCGAGGACACCCACTACACACCGGAGTACATGACCGTGGAACCCGGTGACCGGCTGCTCCTCGCCAGCGACGGCGTGTACACGGCCCGGTCCTCGGACGGAGAGCAGTACGGGGGCCGCGCTCTGGCCCGTACGCTCAGCGCCTCCCGCCTGCTGCCCCCGAGCCAGGTGCCCGCCGCCGTGCTGCGGGAGCTCGCCGCGCATCACGGGGACACACCACTGAGCGATGACGCCGTGGTGATCTGTCTCGACTGGTACGGGCCCTCCGCGTCCCCGCGCTGACCCGGTCCGCCCGCGTGTCACCCCCGCGCTGACCCGGCCCGCCCCGCGTGTCACGTCCGGCCCTTGCCGTTCCGCACAGGAAGGCGGTGCTCCACACTGCCCCTCCTGCGCCCCGCGCCCGGTGTCGGCTCACGGCCGGGAGAAGGCCGCATGCCTCCCACCGGCTGCCTGACCGGGCACCGCCTCGGTGCCCGGGCCGGGCTGCCGCCGGGTCACCTGTACCCGCCGTGGTGCCCGGAAGGACAGCAGCCCGAGCATGTCGGGGTCGTCGTCCAGCAGCTTGATGCCGGGCAGAACCGTCGCCGCCGTGCGGAGAGCGGTCGCGGCCTCCGTACGGGCCAGGAGTGCTCCTGGGCAGCGGTGCCGTCCGGCACCGAAGGACAGGTGGCGGCGTGTGTTCTCCCGGTGCGGACACAACCGCTGCGGCTCGGCGAACACGGACGGGTCGGACCCCGTGCCCATCAACAGCAGGAGCAGCTCGGCTCCGGCGGGGATCCGCACGCCCGACAGCTCGGTGTCCTGTGCCGCCACCCGGCGCCATGTGGTCACCGGCGGCTCGCGGCGCAGCACCTCGTCCACCCAGTTCCGCGCGAATACCTCGTCGGTCGCCCGGGCCCATGTCGACGGGTCGGCGCAGCCGGTGCGGAGCACGGTGGCGATGAGCTGCCCGGTGGTCGACTGCGCCGCGATGAAGACGAAGAAGCAGGCCGCCACCGCCGTCGGTATGTCGAGCGGTGTGCCGTCCGGCAGCCGGTGCTCCCGGAGTGCGCCGATCAGGCCGTGCTGCCCCGCGCCGTCGGTGACCTGCGCGGTGAGCCACTGGTGGAACTCGCCGACCAGCCCGGCCAGGGCGATCTGGCGTTCGGTGGCCGGTCTGCCGTAGAAGAGTTCCAGCGCGGCGTCGCTCCACTCCACCAAGGTGTCCGGCGCGACCCCTTCGATGCCCAGCATCCGCATCATCACCCGGCACGGGAGCAGCCTGGCGTAGTCGGCGGCGAGGTCGTAACGGCCCCGGGCGTCCAGTTCGCGCTCGGCACCGGTCAGCAGCTCACGAGCGGTCTCCTCGATGAGCGGGATCGCGGCGGACACCCGTGCGGCGCTGAAGAAGCGCGTGACGAGACGGCGCAGACCGGTGTGGGACGGGCCGCCGTTGTTGGCGAGGGCGGGAGGCAGGCTGAAACCGGCCCGGGCGAGGACCCGCAGGGCGGGGATCGGGAGCCGTGTGACGGCGTGCTGGGCGTTGTCCGGCCGGAAACCGGCGGGGTCCAGGAGGATCCGCTCGACGTCTTCGTACCGGCTGATCAGCCACAGGCCGGTCGCGGCGTCGTGGTGCACCGGTGCGGACTCCTGCAGCCCGGCGAACACCGGGAAGGGATCCGCGACGAAACCGTCGCCGAAGAGGTCGAGGTTACCGAGGACATCGCCGTCGATCACCGGGCTGGTCCCGCCTGCCATGAATTCCTCCGCCGAGAGCGGCGACGCGCGGCCGCACCGCACCCGGGCCGTTCTCGAGGGACGGTTACGCGCGGTGTTCCCCCACAGCGCGCCTTGCGACGTCAGTATGCACGGTCCCTCTCAGGTGCCCCGCGGTGCGTCCGCATCATGGCCTGCTGCCCGGCGGTCGGGAGGGGTGAGCAGGGTCGGCCGTTGTGATCGGATCCAGGCGACTCCCGTGAACCGTTTCACCGCCACCTCCTTCCGGACGAAGCCGGCCGGTGACAGGCCCTCGTAACCGTGGACGAAGAGGTCCTGGTACGTCCGGTCGGAGAAGGCGACTACGAGGTCGGTGGACCGGTCGTCGTCCAGGAGCGCCCGCAGCGGGGCGGAATCCAGCACGCGGAAGAGCTCCACCACCGTGGAGCCCGCGTAGCCGCTGTCCGCTTCGTGGACGATTCCGTGATGGAAGGCCGCGCGCATCCGGACGCGTACGGGTGCCGCGGCACCGGTGTCCTCCGGTGGGTGCTCGTGGTTCACGGCGCTCAGAGCGCCGGTGAGGCCCCGCATCAGGTGGGGGACGACTCGGGTGTGGTCGATGTCCGGGGGCAGGACCAGGAGGTATCCGTCCCCCTGGGCCTGGCGGCCGCAGGCGTCCCAGTCGACCGCCGCCCGGGCGCAGGCGGCGCGCATGACGCGCAGCAGTGCGCGCTGCAGACGGATCATGTTCGTGTTGTTGTGGGCGCTGTACCTCTCGATGTCGACGGCGAGGCACAACCGCTGCCGCCCCGGAGGCAGCGGGCCGTCCGGCGTCCCCGGTTCCTCGAAGCCGGCGAGCGCCCAGGCGCCCGGCCGCGGTGCCCGTCCCGCGAGGGGCGCCCCGGTCCAGACGTCCGCCGGAGGCACGAGGAACGGCACGTCGTCACGGGTCCGCACCTCGCCGTCCGCTCGGGTGCCGCTCAGCAGCGGGTGCTCGACCACCCCTCTGATCGCCAGCCGGCCGGACAGTTCCGTGAGCGGCGACGGCAAGGCCACGACGGCCTGTGCCCAGCGACCGTCCGGGCGGAGGACCCGGTCGTGGCGGGGTTCCTCGAAGATCCAGCGCAGCCGATGACCGCCGAGGCCGAAGGCGGCCACCCGCGTGCCGTCGGGGTCGGCCCACCCGGCGCCGGGCTGCATGTCCAGGGCTCTCAGGCCCTCGTCGTCGAAAGTGACCGCCAGCTCGATCTTCCGGTAGCCCCACCCGGCCGCGGTCTCCTCGAGGTCGAAGGGGAAACACAGCAGCAGCGCCGCCGTGCCGTCCGCCGCGGAAGCCCCCGCGCCGGTGCCGTGAAGGGTGTAGGCCAGGGGCCGGCCGAGTGTGATCCCGGCTGCCGGAGTGCCCCTGGGTTTCAGCGCACCCCGGAAGACCAGATCAGGGGTGGCCAGAACGTCGTCGGGCACCTGGTGTACGTGATCTCCGTGGGGTGCCGACGAGCCGGCACCGGCTGGATCCTGCATTCCCCGCGCTCCTTGGCTGTCGTCCACGCTTCACGATGAGGGAGGCTCGACGAGGGTGTGCCAGCCGAACACCCGGTACCGCAGCCCGTCCGCGGTGTTCGCCGGCCGTGAGTCCCGGACGCCGGCGCAGACCTCGTCCAGCAATGTGCGCAACGCGGCGGGTTCGGACCAACGCCGGCGGGCAGTGCCTCCCAGCGGGCTCAGGTCGAGTTGGCGGTCGCCGACCAGCAGCAGCACGCTCTCCGGGCGGCTCCCCTTGGCCGGTACGTCCTCGGGCCACCAGATCTCCACCGGACCGGACCGCCAGCCGGCCTCGCCGTCCCGTACGACATCCGCCTCCAGCCGGATGCCACTGGGTTGGTCGTGGGTCACGAGGGAGGTACGGCCGCTCAGCCCGACGCCGAGCAGCCAGACGTACAGCGGGGTGTGCGAGCCACTGGTGACGGAGACCCGGTAGCGGTCCCCGGCACGCAGCCCGTCGAGGGCCGGCGACGCACGGAAGTCGAAGCTGCCCGGCCTCGTCTCCACTTCGATCCAGGCCCGCAGGTCCTTCCGGGGCAAGCCGTCGGGGCCGGGGTCGGCCAGCCCTCGCAGCCGCTCGCCCCGCGCGACAGTCTCCAGCAGGGCGACGGTCCTGCGAGCGGCAGCAGTGAACTGCTCCCCGGCGAGCACCGGCACGTCCTCCGGATGCCGGTACGGCATCCCCCGCGCGTCGGTCACTTCGAGCTTTCCCTCACTCATTTGTACGTGGGAGAGGGCCGCGTTCTCGGGGGAGGCCTCGATCAGCCGCGGCGACGACGTGAGCCGTGTGCGGATGGCATCGGCCAGGGGCCCGTTCACCGCGATGTGCACGGGATGACGCGTGTGGACGCGTACGGGAAGCGCGTACGCACCGGGCGGCAGTGGAACCATGGGCGTTCCCGGCGGCGGGTCCACGAGCGTGTCAGCCGCGTCCACTGCCACGACCCGCGTCTCCGCCGTACGGGCGGGCCCCCTTCCGTCGGCGGGGAACACGAGCCGGACCCGGTCCAAGTGGCGCAGGCCGAACAAGGCGCCGCCGGTCACGCGCAGCTCACCGCCGTACGCCTTGAGCGGCAGCCGTTCGGGCTGCTCGGGCACGTCGAGCGAGAAGGGCAGCCGACCGGACGGCCCGCCGGCGTCGGGCCGCTGGAGCACCTCGGACAGCTGGACGTGGTCACGGACCCGGGACATCAGCACCGACCATGGGACGGGTGTATGACGGAAGTCCTCCAGCGCCTTGGCCAGGCCGGCGGTGAACAGGCCCTGTCGCTCGTTCTCGTAGGCGAGACCGTGCCGCTGGCACGCGACCAGCCGCACGACGTCGGGGTCGGGCACGCGCGGTACGGTGGCGAGCCGTGCCGACCGCTGGACGCCGGCCTCCACGGGGACGTCGGTCCGTACCGACTTGATCCGCCACCGGCCGGGATCACGGACCATACCTCCGGAGTGACAACAGTCCAGGATGCAGGTGACGTTCGGAGTGGTCACCGTGAGGCGGCGGAGCGCCGCGGTGAGTTCCTCGGCCAGGTAGCCGCGGAAGTCGGTGGTGGTGCTCTCCTGGTGGTCGCCGGGCACCAGGCACTGAAGGTTCGCCGGGCCGCCGGGGAGGTGGTCCCGGAGGGCCGGGGGCACGGGAAGCAGAGCCCCGTGCCCCGAGTAGTAGACGACAACCGCGTCACCCGGCTGCGTCTCACGTGCGAGCCGCGTCAGTGCCTCATCGATGCCGTGGTAACTCGCCTCGCCCTCCCCGCAGACGCGCAGCCGGGTGAATCCGCGGTCGCTCAGGAGCCGTTCCATGACCGTGATGTCCTCACCCACACCGGTCAGGTCGTAGGTCTGGGCGCCGATCAGCAGGGCGCGCATCGTCATGCCGGTTTCCTCGATCCTCTTCTATTTCTCTTCCGCTCTCTTGTGCTCTCTTCGGCCGGTCGCGCCTCATGGACCCACGTGGATGAAGGGCGCCCAGTGGAACGGGTGCCGCCCGTCGGTGGCGGCCGGAGCGGGCCCGAGGCGGCTGTCACGGGTCCGTACCCGTGACCCGGCGGGATCCGGGCGGACGTCCGCCCGGTCGGCGAGCCGGGCGTACTCCTCCTCGCGCTCGTCCTCCGACAGTGCCCGGATCTCCCGCTGTGCGCGGGCGAGCGCGGTGCCGACGGGCGGGTGGTCCGGGGACACCAGATGCTGGTACATGCGCGTGATCACAAGGCATCCGGTGACGTCCTCGACCGGCCAGAGCGACACCACCGCGTGGCGGGCGCCGCTGATGACGGCCGCCCGGGTCAGTCCGAGCACATCCCCTCCCGCGGTGGCGGCGCCGCGACCGGTGTCGCAGGCGGACAGAACGAGGAGTTCCGGGGCGAGGTCCGGACCCAGGAGGTCGTCCATACCGAGGTGGTCGTGGCCTGCGAGCGCCAGGCGGCTGAGGTGCGGCGTCAGTTCCCGTACGTCGCCGTGCGTCGCCAGATGGAGTACGGCGCACCCGGCGGCGCGCTCCAGGACCCGCTCACGCCCGGCCGCCCGCCCGGTGACCACCCTGCTGCGGGGCAGCAGCCGCTCGATGGCGGCGACCTCCGTCACCGTGCCGGGCAGCCGCGCCAGGCGGCGCTCGGGCGCGGTGGCCGGCGCGCCGACCAACAGAGCCGTCCTGTCCACCCAGTTCCCCTCCGCCGGCCGGGGACCGGTCCTGGTGAGCAGGGAGGCTGCCGGCAGGTAGGAGACGTCGTGCGTGACGCCGAGGACCGCACCCGCACGCGGAAGGGCGTGGAACGGCACCAGGGAGAGCGAAGCAGGCGGCACCACAATGATCCTGTGGTGGCTGGAGAGCAGCGGTGAACAGAAACCGAGGAGGGCTTCGGACAGCTCCCGTCCCGGCTCCGTCACATCGCCGCCCGACGCGCACGCGGTGTGGAAGCGTCGGGCCGTCGCGACCAGGCCGTCCGCGGGCAGCCGCCGGCGGTCGGCCGTCAGCCCTTCGCGGGTGACCGCCCAGCCCAAGAGGTCCTGGTCGAGCAGGTGATACTGGAGGAGCACGGTGTCCGGTGGCAGTGCGCCCGCCACCGCGGCGACGTCCGGTACGACGCCGGGGTCCCGACGGGAGGCGAGCGCGCGGGGCACGATTCGGCGCACGTCGGCCTCCGCCGCGCCGAGGGACCGGTCCGCTTCGGTGATGCGGCGTTGCGCGGCACCCGCGACGGCCGCCCCTGCCGACTCAGCGGCCGACCTCGGGGCACCCGGCCCGCCGCCGCGCAGTCCGGCGGCCGCCTCTTCGAACCGTCCGGCCCACCGTGTCTCCGCCTGGAGCCAGCGGCGTACCGCCCGTACCGCCTCGGGCTGTCCGCCCGCGCTGTCGAGGGCGTGCACGGCATCGAGGAAGCCGGACCGGCTCCGCTCCGCGGTGGAGAACGCGGTGGCCTCACCGCCGGGCAGCTCCCACTGGGACAGCACGGCCGTGTGATAGGCGCGCGCCACCACGGGATCGTCGGCCGATGCCGCCCGCAGGGTGTCCCGCCCCATCCTCAACCGGTGTTCCTCGTAGGCGGTGACCGCCTCGAGGGCCCGGTCGGCGGCGCCCCTGGGGTCGCCGAGGGCGAGCAACGCCTCCGCCTCGAGCGCGGGAAGCGCCCACGGCCTGTCCGGTCCCGTGCCGTCCGCCCCGACGCGACGTACCGCCTCGGCGGCGCGCTCGGGCTGCCCCAGCCGCAGCCGGAGCGCCGCCGACTGCCATGCCGTGAGCGACCCACGTGCCTCGAGTTCGTCGGCCTCCGCCCGGGCCCGCGCCTTCCGGCCGGTCTCCACCAGGAGCGCACAGCGCGCCAGGGAAGGCGGGACCCGTTCGGCGAGCGCCGACGCCTCCGCGGCGGTCCGCTCCGCATCGGCCGGCCGACCGGCCGACCTGTGCCTGCGCAGTCGGTGCAGTGCCTCGACGGCGTGTGTCGACGACAGCCCGGACCGCAACCCCTCCAGGGAGTCGCACAGAGCCTTCGCCGTGATCGACGGCACTTCCTGACCGCGCAGCAGGCGCGTGCCCAGATCGATCACGCGCGCGAGCCGGGGCCGTGCGGCGGCGACGAGGTCCGGATCGCCCAGTCCTACCGCCTCGTTGAGGAAGAGTTCGGCCGCGAGCGCGGCGGACAGCCACGCGTTGACCGCCGCGGCCGTGACCTGCTGCCGGTCCGCGGCATCCGGCCGCGTGACGTCGTCGGCGGCCTCCCCGTCCCCGTCCTCCAGCCGTCGCACCCGCGTGTGCAGCTCGATGTCGGCGAGCACCAGGGCCGCCAGCCGGTGGCGGGCGTCGTGGTACGCCTGAAGAGGACCTGCCCCTGCCCGGGTCGTATCGTGCGGGGCGCCCGGCACGGATCCTCGCACGTCCCCGTCCCCGTCCCCGTCCACGTCCGTGTCCCCGTCTCCGTCCCCGTCCGTGTCCCCGCCCCCGTCCCCGTCCGGCGCGGGCCGTCCCGCGCCCCGTGGTCCGTCGCGCCGCTCCGCGAGCCGTTGTGCCAGGTCACCCGCCTCCCTGCCCCGGACGACGTACCCCTGCCGGGTCCAGTCCGCGGCCCTGGCGGAGACGAGGTGCGCCATGCCCAGGAGCCAGGAGCCGCTGCCCACGGTCGAGGCCCAGCGGCGGACCGGCTCCACGTCGTGCTCGGGCAGGGGCCGGCCGTCTTCCACGGCGTCCAGCATGCGATGCACGGTGAGCAGCGCCACGCACGCCCCGTCACCGGCGACGGTGGCCTGCGCGAGGGCGCGCTCCACGTGAGCGGTGCGGTCGTCGGGCTTCCGGCGCAGCCGGGCCACGTGGGCCAGACGCAGACCGGCCGCTGCCCGGCCTCGGGCGGCGCCTGCCCTGCGGAACAGCGCTTCACCCCTGGCGTAGTGCTTCGCGGCGCGGCTGAGCGCCTTTCCGCCGACCAGGACCGGCAGACAGCGCTCCGCCGCGCCGGGAACCCCGAGCTCCGCGTCGCCCGCCAGTAACTCCGACATTCCCGCGAAGGCTTGGTCGCCCGGCACGAGCCGCAGCGCTTCCCGGCGCAGCGCCTCGCTCCGGCGGCGGTCCCCCGCCCGGGCCCGTACGTCCGCCGCGACGAGCAGGTGGTAGGCGACGGGGGCCACCAGGCCGCCCTCGGCGAGCTCCCTCGGCAGCTCGTCGAACCACCGCACGGCCTCGTGCACTTCCTCGGCGCCGCCGACCGCCGCCACCACATCGGCGGGCTGGGCGTTGATGACGTCCCCGTTCCCGAGCAGCGCACGGGCCGCGAGCATGTCGGGGAGGTACCGGCCCGCCAGGAAGGCGGGGAGCCGCAGTCCGGGGTCCCTGGCGAGGACGGTGAGACGGGCGTGTGTCCCGTCCATGGCCTGGAGCAGCGCGGATTCGTGCTCCGGTGGCAGGGCCCAGCCGACCAGGCCCCCGGGACTCCGGTTGACGTCCATGGCGACCGCCGCCGTCCGCAGCGTACGTGTCACCAGATCGTCGTACGTCTCCTCGGGCACGGGATCACCCAGCACGGCCAGTGCCCGCCCGGCCTCACCGGCGGCGAGAGCGGCCGCGGCCGTCAGCCAGCCGCGCACCGGGTCCGCCCAGCGGTCGGGCCGGACGGCCGCGGGGTCGACGCCACGCTCGTCGATCATCAGAAGATGCGTGAGCAGACGGATGCCGTCCACCGTGTGACGGCCCTCGTGGGTCACTTGAATTTCCTGACGACGACAACGACCAGGGCGGTCAGCACGATCACCCCGGCGGCTCGCGCCGCTCGTCGGGGCCAGTCCGGTGCCGGGCGTGCCCTTCCGCTTGCTCGAGCCACAGGAGCAGGATGTGCAGGACCTCGTCCACGACCGTCCCGGCCTTCAGCGCCCCTCCTGTCACCGTGTCGACCAGTGCCCAGACCGAGGGCTGAGAGGACGGCGGCCGGGAACCGTCCGGCGAGTCGCCGCTCTCGCGATGGGTGACGGCCGTCGAAGGCCGTCGTTGAACTCCCTTCCGCGGGGTACGCGTCGAGTTCCACGATCCGCATGGGTGAGCCGCCCGCCGGAGCGCCGAACGCCTGGGAGCGGCTGACCGGACGGGTGGTCGTGTCGGCCTCGAAGAACTCCCGTACCTCCGCCCCACACCTGCGGTGGACCTCGGCGAAGAGCTCCTGTGTGGCGAGCGACTCGGGAGGTGTCCGGCAGACGACCCCCTCGATCAGGGGGGTGCGCCTGGGACCGCTCATCGCGTAGTCGCCGTCCAGCCCCACATCGGCCGCCTTGAGATGGACGACCCGGTACAGGAGCCACAGCGTCTCGGACACGGGCCCGTGGTACTCGCGTAGGTAGACGGCGTCCTCGCTGACCTCGCCGCTCGTCACGTCGTGCAGCAGCGCGTACCTGTCCTCGTCCACGAGGAACTCCGGGGCGACCACCACCCGGAAGCCGGTGTTGACGGACCGGGTGAGGGCGAACGGCCATACGTTCGCGGCCGTGGCGTTCATACCGTGGTCCATGATGATTCCTCCTCGATGAGCCGCGAACCCGGATGCTCCGCCTCGAACTCGGCCAGCTTGGCGTGGAACAGCTCGACCAGACCGTTCAGCGCCTCCTTCTCGGACGTGGCCGTCAGCATGCGCTCCCGCAACCGGGCGACGTCCCGTTCGACGCGGTCGCCGTAGTCGGTGACACGGGCCTCCACATAGGAGATGAACGCGTCGGCCATGTGGTCCCGTACCAGCCGCATCACGGGTGAGTGCGTAGCCGCGGCCCGTATGTACGCCCGCGCCAGCGGGATCCTGTCCTTGACGATGCGCACCCAGTTCAGCCGCTGTTTCTCCCGGGCGATCAGCTGCGGCTCGGGGGCGGCCTGTTGGTTCATCCTGTTCAGCTCGGCCTGGAAGAGGTCCACCAGGACGGCCATGAAGGGGACTTCGACGTACAGCGGTGCCGGGATACCGCCCTTCTTGACCATGGTCCGGCCGTCGGGGCCGAGAGTGGCGAAGTCCAGACCCACCGAACTCACCGGAATGAAGCGAATCCCCCTGGTACCGCGCGGGTTGCGCATCAGGGTCGCCACGCCGTCCTTGAAGTCGGGGTGCTTCAGGAGAGCGTCCGTGACAGCCTGCACGGTGTGCCCCGCCGCCGCGAGGAGATCCCACTTGGTGATGACGAAGTGCACGATGGCCCGGCTCTTCAGCATGTAGTTGAAGATCGGGACGAGGTCGTCCGCCAGTTCGTGGTCCCCGTCGAAGAAGCGCAGGACCTTGGCGCCGTCCAGCAGCACGAGGAGGAACTCCGATTCCTCGATCCGGCTGAGGAGGCGGTCGGCCGTTTCCACCCGTCCGTCCGGCTCGGTGAGGTTCTCGCCCGAATAATCCACGTAGGTGATGGAGAACGGGCTGAAGGTCTCGTTCCGCGACGTGCGGACGGAGCAGGTGAAGTGCCACTCGGACATGTCCGCACGCCGGGTGGGGTCCGGCCACACGACGGGCTTCGAAATATCCTGGTAGACCTTGTTCAGCAAGGTCGACTGCAAGGGCGGCAACTGGACGTGGAAGCCCATGTCCGGCCGAGGGATGGAGAGTCTGCGGAACAGACTGGCGAGGTAGACGGTCTTGCCGGACAGGGACGGTCCGAGCACGGTGACGGGAATGGCCGGCATGCGGTGCCTCGCATTGGCTTCAGGTGGCGGTTTTCCTTGGCGCACAGGCGAGTACGGCGAGCCGTGTGCGACGGTCCCGCCGTTCTCCTGCCGGTAGTAGAACGTTTTGGTGCGCGCACGAACCGGTCGCAGTGCGGGTTCGCTGGAACGTCTGGCACAAAAACGTTCCGGCCAAGATCGCCCGGCGGACAGGTGGTCCGCCGGGCCCCCGCGGTCAGTGATCCACGGCGATCCTGCGCAGAGCGGGGACCGAGTGCACGGTGAGACGGCACCGCCCGTAGCTGACGACCTTCTGGGTCCTCAGTTCCTGCAACGCGTGCTGCACACGTCGCTCACGCGCTCCGATGAGCTCGCCCCACTCCGCATGGGTGAGCCCGGGCCTGACCGACAGACCTTCCGGGGTCCGGGCGCCGTACTGCTCCGTCAGGTCCAGCACGGCCCGGCACAGCCGGGCGATGACGGGGCCGCGCGTGAACTGCGTACGCCGGCGGACCGCCGTACGGCTGCGATGCGCCAGGCTCCGGCTGACCGCCAGGCCGGCGGCCTGGTACCGGGCCATCCACCCCAGCCACTCGTCCTGCGAGATCCGGCGGACCGACACCTTGTCGCACGCCGTGACCGTGGCCGAACGGGGCTCGTTGTCGAACGCCGCGGTTTCCCCCACCACATCGCCGCCCGCGCGGATGTCCACCAGCACGGCCGCGTCCCGGCTGTCAGTCGTGGTGACCTTGGCGAAGCCGTTCAGCAGGACCAGTACGAACGTGTCCGTGGCCCCCGCCAGCAGCATGATCTCCCCGGCCTGGTAGGTGTGCGCGGTACCGGCCCGCAGCAGCGCCGACCGTACGGGGCCGGCAGAGGCGGCTTCGTTCCCGGTCGCGTCGTTCAGCTCCCACAGCAAGGTCCCTCGCGGGTATGCGCCCCCGGCAGGCCGGATCGCCGGTCCGCATCCCCCGCCTGAAATGTCCCCATTCAGCACCCCGTCCCCCTCCCGGACGTCCAGCTTCCGCAACTCATCGTTGAGCAAAGGGGCATACGCCGCAAGGCGTGAACTTACTTACCAGATGGGAACATGCGTACCCGGCGCGGGCGTCCGGACACGGCCCGTCCCGCCACGGCAACACGTGCGGTGCGTCCACGCACTGGCCTCGAAGGTGCGGCGGTGGCCGGCTTACCGCCGGCTACGGACAGGATCGGCCGGCATCAGCGGCTTGGTCCGGCCCCCCGTCACGTCACTGCCCCTGCTTGTGTCGGCAGTTCGCCGCAGTCGTGGGTGTAGAGCCAGGCTGTGGCCTTCTCGTAGAAGAGGCGGACCGCCAGCGGCATCACCAGGTCGCGTATCCGCCGGGTGAGCGGGCCGGCCGTCTTGGCGGCGCGATTGTCCGACGCAGCCTTGACCATCTTGGCGATACGGGCCGAGCGGGCGGCGTCGTACGCCGAGAGGGCGGCCGACACCGAGGGCTCCGCGGCCAGGGACTGGGCCAGGACGAGTGCGTCCTCCAGGGCCATCGACGCGCCCTGGCCCGCACCGACGGGGTGTCCGGCGTCGCCGAGGAGTGCGATGCGGTCGTTGTGGCGGACCGGGACCGCGTCGAGTGTGTGCATCAGGGTCGGGCGGTGCAGTTCGGTGGTGGCCTCGAGGATCGCGGTCGGCAGTTGTTCGTGCCGGTGCAGTTCGCCAAGGCGGCGCAGCCATTGCGCGTCCGTGAGGGCGAGATCCGGCTGTACGGGGCAGGCGACCTGTGCCGACCACCAGACCTTGCCGCCGGGGGCGGAGAGGTGGAGGAAGGCGCCGTTGCGGGTGAAGGTCAGGTTGAAGACACCCGGGTCGGTCTCGATGCCTTCGGCGATGCCCGAGATGCTGTAGAGGCCGGCGTACTGGGGGGTGGGCGCGTGCGGGTCGAGCAGTGACCGGGTCGCCGACCAGATGCCGTCGGCGCCGATGAGCAAGGACGCCTCCGCCGTACGGCCACTCGCGAAGACCGCCCGTACCCCTGCCTCGGTGGTCACCGCGTCCACCAGGCGCTCACCGGTGACGATGCGCGCCCCGGCCGCCAGCGCCTCCGCGCGCAGCACCGCGACCAGCGCGCCCCGCATCAGGGTCACGCTGTGCAGGTGGTCGCCGCTCAGCCGGCCCCGCGGCACATCGCCCAGGAGCTTGCCCGAGCTGGACCACATGCGCTGGCCCGGCACGTCGATCCCGGCCCTCCGTACCTGCTCCAGCACGCCGAGGGAGCGCAGCACCCGCAGGCCGTTGGACGCCAGACTCAGGAACGAGCCCACCTGACCGGCCGGTTCGGCGTACGCCTCGTAGACGGTGACCTCCACACCGATGCGCCGCAGCGCTGTCGCGGCGGCTGCTCCGGCCACTCCGCCGCCTATGACGATGGCAGTCATCTGCCCCCCGTTCTCTTCCGCGCGCTTCTGGTGAATTGGCATTCAGTGAATACGGATTCATCGAATTGTGATTCACTATGATGGGGCCGAGGGCTACACGTCAAGCCGAACAGGAGCGCCGGGAGCATGGGCGTACGCAAGGAGCAGGCCGCCGAGACCGAGGCGGCACTGAAAGAGGCGGCGCGGCGGCTGTTCGCCGAGCGCGGCTACCTCGACACGAAGATCACCGACATCACCCGGGAGGCCGGTCGCGCCACCGGCTCCTTCTACGCCCACTTCGCGGACAAGAACGCCCTGCTCCAAGCGCTGATGCAGGACATGGACACGCAGGCCGACGCGGAGATCGGCGCGGACGGCCACCCGGCCGACCACGATCTGACCGACGGCAGCCAGCTGCGCGAGCATCTGGCCGTCACCTGGCGGGTGATCCGCGACCATCTGCCGGTGGTCGTGGCGCTGATGCAGACCAACTTCGCCGGCCCGCCCGGCGAGGGCCGCGCCTGGGCCGGCCTGACCGGGGAGACGGGCATCATCCGCGAGCACCTGGACTGGCTCCGCCGACGGGGTCACCCGCTCCCGGGCGACCCCGAGCTCGTCGCCGCGGCCATGGGGGCGATGGTCTCGACGCTCGGCTACGCGGTCATCACCGCGGGGGAAGACGGCCCGCAGGCGACCGACGAGGAGATCGTCGACACCCTCACCGCCCTGCTCCTGCACGGCCTGGCCGGACCCACACCGAGCACCGGCTGACCGGCGCTTGAATCAGCGGCCCCCGCCGTGCCGCAACAGCTGGGGACCCCGGGCGCGGGGCCCGGCGAACGCCGCATGGGCTGCACGTCGCCGAACAGGGCATCGGCACCGCCACCGTGGAGGGCCGCGCGATGTTCGGGACGGTTGTCCGTGCTCGCCGAGCGCCGGCGCGAACCGATCGTGGCCAACACGAGCGACGGGCTCACCTCCGCGCTCCGGGGCCGGGGCGGCGGGCGCCGGCTCCTCGCGCGCCCGGGCCCTCCAGGTCGGCGGGTGCCGGCCGAAGCTCACGGAGGAGGCGCTGCGACGGGGACCGCCGGACGGGCCGCCGCCCGGTCCGCCACCGGCGCAGACAGTGGTACGGGCCGTCCGGTGGTACGGGCCGTCGGGTGGTACGGGCCGTCCGGTGGCACCGGGCCCCACTCCGATGAGGTGCGTCACAATGCCTTCCGGCACGGAGACCCACCTGGTACAGGTGGCTGGGACCAGTGACATCCCGTGTGAAGGTACTCCCCGCATGAACGACAGCCCCGGCCACGACCCCGTGGCCTTCTCGCTCGACCTCACCCTGGAGGAGTCCCGCCGGCGCGCCTCGGTGGTGGCCGCACTCGGTGACGACTGGGACCCCCTGGCCGTGCTCCGCTCGGAGGAGGAGGCGCACCGCCTGCTGTACTCGGGTCTGGACGCCGAGCAGGAGCGGACGTACGCCATGCTGGTGGAGGCCGGTGTGCTGCCCGGACGGGACGCGGGCGATGCGGCTTCCCATTGACCCGCAGGCGGACCGGGCCCGCCGCGCCTGGGTGCCCTGCCCGGGGTGCGACGACGCCCGCGACTGCGTGACCTGCGCGGAACGGCGCAACTGCTCCGACCACTGGCGCTACCTCATAGCCAACGAGGGCGCGCGGGTCCAC
This sequence comes from Streptomyces sp. NPDC041796, assembly GCF_055590785.1. NCBI lineage: Bacteria > Bacillati > Actinomycetota > Actinomycetes > Kitasatosporales > Streptomycetaceae > Streptomyces > Streptomyces sp. NPDC041796. Next base: position 43,718 of record NZ_JBVJAH010000016.1, on the reverse strand, counting down.
CTCCAGTGCCCCGGCTGCACCCACACCTGGACCCTGGACACCCGCCCCGGCAGGCGGGGCCCGGCCGCCTGAGCCCACGAGGCGCGCGGGCTCAGGCGGGCACCGGTCAGCAGATCCGGGGGAGCTGCTCCCCGAGCGGCATGTCCACCACCCGCGTCCCGCCCAGGCCGGTGCGGGCCACCACCATGCCCGGGTGCTCGGCCACCGCCTCACCGATGACCGCCGCCTCGGCACCCAGGGGGTGCGCCCGCATCGCGGCGAGGACCGCGTCGGCGTGCTCCCGGGGCACGAACGCCACCAGCTTCCCCTCGTTGGCCACGTACATCGGGTCGAGGCCCAGGACCGCGCAGGCGCTCGCCACCGGCGCGGGGACCGGGACGGCACGCTCCTGGACGACGACCCCGGTGCCCGAGGCCGCCGCGATCTCGTTGAGCGACGCGGCCAGACCCCCTCGGGTGGGGTCGCGCAGCACATGCAGATCCGGTGTGACGGCGAGCATCGCCTCGACCAGGCCGCCGAGCGCCGCACAGTCGCTTTCGATGTCGACCTCGAACCGCAGATTCTCCCGCTCGCTCAGGATGGCCACCCCGTGGAGCCCGATCGCCCCGCTGACGATCACCACGTCACCGGGCACGACCCGCTCCGGACGCAGGTCGACCCCGCGCGGGACCAGTCCGATGCCCGAGGTGTTGATGTAGACGCCGTCTCCGTGACCGGCCTCCACCACCTTGGTGTCGCCCGTCACCACCCGTACACCGGCGGTGCGGGCGGCGGCGCCCAGCGCCTCGGCCACCCGGCCCACCGTGGCGATCTCGACGCCCTCCTCCAGGATGACGCCGCACGACAGGTAGGCGGCCCGGGCCCCGCTCATCGCGAGGTCGTTGACCGTGCCGTTGACGGCGAGGTCCCCGATGCTGCCACCGGGGAAGAACAAGGGCCGCACCACGAACGAGTCGGTGGAGAACGCGAGCCGTGCCCCGCCGAGCTCGACGGTGGCCGAGTCGGTCAGCCCACCCGGCTCCGGGCCCGCCAGGGCGGGGAGGAAGACCTGCTCCACCAGCTCGGCGGACATCGCGCCGCCCCCGCCGTGGCCCATCACCACCCGCGGCCGGTCCCGCAGCGGGGCGGGGCAGGTCCAGGACAGGACGTCCGGCCCTGTGTACGTGTCAGACAACGGGGCTGCCCTCCAGGGTGTGGGCGGTCGTCGCCGGGGCCGTGACCGGCACCGAGCGGACCGGCAGGTCCAGCCGCCGGTACAAGTAGTAGGCGGCGCAGGCGCCCTCGCTGGAGACCATCGTGGCCCCGAGCGGGGTGCGCGGCGTGCACGTGGTGCCGAACGCCTCGCACTCGTGCGGTTTCAGCAGTCCTTGCAGCACCTCTCCGCTGCGGCACTCGGCCGGCTCACGGGTGGTGATGTCACCCACCTGGAAACGGTGCTCGGCGTCGTGGTCCCGGTAGCGCGCGGACAGCCGCCACCCGCTGGCGGGGATGACGCCGATGCCGCGCCAGGCACGGTCGGTCACCTCGAAGACGTCGTCCAGCATCGCGCGCGCGGCGGGGTTGCCCTCCGGCCGGACGGCCCGCTCGTAGGCGTTCTCCACCGTGTGCTCGCCCCGCTCCAACTGGCACACGGTGCGCCGTACGCCCTCGAGGATGTCGAGCGGCTCGAAACCGGTGACCACGATGGGCACCCCGAACCGTTCGGCGAGACCGGGGTACTCCTCCGTCCCCATCACGCTGCACACATGACCGGCCGCGAGGAAGCCCTGGACACGGCAGTCGGGCGACTGCATGATCGCCTCGATCGCGGGCGGGACCCGGACGTGCGACACCAGCAGGCTGAAGTTGCCGATGCCGCGCTTGCGCGCCTGGTGGACGGCCATCGCGTTGGGCGGCGCGGTCGTCTCGAAGCCGATGCCGAAGAAGACGACCTCACGATCCGGGTTCTCCTCGGCGATCCGCAGGGCGTCCAGCGGCGAGTACACCACCCGGACGTCGCCGCCCTCCCCGCGTACCTGGAAGAGGTCACGCCCGGTGCCGGGCACCCGCAGCATGTCGCCGAAGGAGCAGAAGATCACCTCGGGACGCGAGGCGATCTCCAGCGCCTTGTCGATCACCTCCAGCGGGGTCACGCACACCGGACAGCCGGGCCCGTGGATCAACTCCACCTCCTCGGGCAGGAGTTGGTCGATGCCGTGGCGGATGATGGTGTGCGTCTGGCCGCCGCACACCTCCATCAGCGCCCAGGGCCTGGTCACGGTCGCCCTGATCTCGTCGAGCAGCCGTGCCGCGAGCTCAGGGTTCTGGAACTCGTCGATGTACTTCACCGCAGCACCTCCCCGGCCGTGGCGGCGCCGTCCGGCCCGTGTCCGTTCCCGCCCGCCTCCGCGGCGGCCTGCTCCCACGGGTCGCCGAACTCCTCCTGGAGCATGCCGAGGTTCTCGAACAGCTCCAGCGTCCGGCGGGCCGACTCCTCGTCCAGCCGTTGCAGGGCGAAACCGACGTGGACGATCGCGTACTCACCGACCTGAAGGTCCGGCAGGTACTCCAGGCACACCTCCTTGACCACACCGCCGAAGTCGACGCTGGCCATCCGTGTGCCGTTCCGTTCCTCGACCCCCAGTACCTTCCCTGGTACCGCCAGGCACATATGTGTCTCCTCACTCTCGCGCCACGGAATCCGTGGCCGTGTCCGTGACCGCCGGTTCCGCACGGGCCGTGGCCCGGGCAGCCACCACGAGCTGACCGAGGGCCAGCCCCCCGTCGTTCGGCGGGACACTCCGGTGGCGCAGCACGGTGAAACCGTCCGCCCGCAGAGCGCGAGCGCAGGCCGACGACAGCAGCACGTTGGAGAAGACCCCACCGGTCAGCGCGGCCGTCTCCAGTCCGGTCGCCTCACGGGCCAGCACACAGACCGTCCGTACCATCCGGGCGACAGCCAGGTGGAACCGCGCCGCCACGACCGGGGCCGGCACACCCCGCCGTACGTCCTCGACGACCGCGGCCAGCAACGGCGCCGGATCGGCGGTCACCGGAGACGCACCGGCCGGGCCCCGCCCGGTCAGGCGGAAGACGTAACGCGGGTCCTCGTCCTCGCTCCCGGCGGCGACCGCGGCGGCCTCCAGCTCGATCGCGGCCCGGGCCTCGTACTCGGCGTGATGGCAGACGCCCGCCAGGGACGAGACCGCGTCGAAGAGCCGCCCCATACTGGACGTGGGCACACAGTTCAGTCCCCGCTCCAACTGCCGTGCCAGCACCGCCCGTTCCTCCGGCGGGCAGGCGACGACGCACGGCAGGTCCGCCTCCGGCGCGATGCCCGCCGCCCACAGATGCGCCAGCGCCATGCGGTACGGCCGCCGGACGGCCGCGTCACCCCCGGGAAGCGGTACGTAGGCCAGGTGCGCGAACCGGCGACAGCCGTCGTAGCCCGTGAGCAGGAACTCCCCGCCCCACACCGCACCGTCCGCGCCGTGGCCCGTGCCGTCGAACGCGACCCCGATCACCCGGTCGCCCTCCGCCACGCCGTGTTCGGCCATGACGGCGGCGACGTGCGCGTGATGGTGCTGGACCCGCGCGACGGGGCGCCCCGCGGCGTGCCGCCGTGCCCAGGCGCCCGAGCGGTACGCGGGGTGCGTGTCGGTGACGAGCAGCTCGGGGCGCACACCCGTGATGGACTCCAGCTGCCGTTCGGCGCGGCCGAACGCGCGTTGGGTGGCGAGGTCGTCCATGTCCCCGACGTGCGCGGACAACCATGCCTTGTCGCCCTCGGCGAGGCAGAAGACGTTCTTCAGATCGCCACCGACCGCCAGGGCGGGAACCACCGGCACGGGCAGGGTCAGCGGCAGCGGGGCGTAACCCCGGGAACGGCGCAGCACCAACGGCTCACCGTCGCACACGCGCACCACCGAGTCGTCGCACGGCACGTGGACGGGCCGGTCGTGGGTGAGCCAGGCGTCGGCCAGGCCGGCCAGCCGGTCCAGGGCCTCGTCGTCGTCGGTGACGATGGGCTCTCCGGAGAGATTGCCACTGGTCATCACCAGCAGCCGGGGCCCGCCCCCGCCGAGCAGCAGATGGTGCACCGGTGTGTACGGCAGCATCACCCCGAGGTCGGGACTGCCGGGCGCGACCGCGTCGGCCGGCACCACAGCCCCCGGCACGTCCGTGGCGCCGGTGCGCCGCCGCAACAGCACGACGGGGCGGACCCGGCCGGTGAGCAACTCCCGCTCGGCGGGGCCGATGTGCACGAGGTGCGCCACATCGGCCACGTCCCGGGCCATCAGCGCGAAGGGTTTGCCACCGCGCGCCTTGCGGCGGCGCAGCTCACCGACCGCCCGGCCGTCGGTGGCGTCACACGCCAGGTGGTACCCGCCGATGCCCTTGACGGCGACGATCGCCCCCGCGGCGAGCAGCGCCCGCGCCCCGTCTACGGGGTCCTCGCCCTCCGGCCGCACGTACGGGGCGGCCGTGACGAGCCGCAGGCGCGGGCCGCACGCGGGGCACGCCACGGGCTGGGCGTGGAAGCGCCGGTTTGCCGGATCGCGGTACTCGCGGTCACACGCGGGGCACAGCGGGAAACCCGCCATCGTGGTGTGCTCGCGGTCGTAGGGCAGGCCGGTGACGATGGTGAACCGCGGCCCGCAGTGCGTACAGGTGATGAAGGGGTGGCGGTGGCGGCGGTCCGCGGGATCGGCGAGTTCGGCCAGACAGTCGCCACAGGTGGCGGTGTCGGGGGCGACCAGCGTGCGCACGGGTCCGGACGTGCGGGACGGGACGATGCCGAAACCGCTGCCGCCGGTGGGGGGCAGGTCGGTGGTGTCCACGGACTCCACGACGGCCAGCGGCGGGGCGTCGGGCGCGATGCGCGCGCAGAACCGGTCGACGAGCGCCGCCTCGCCCTCGACCTCCACGACCACACCCTCGCCGGTGTTGGTCACATGGCCGGCGAGCCGCAGCTCCGAGGCCAGGGCGTACAGATACGGCCGGAACCCCACGCCCTGCACCACCCCGCGCACGACGGCCCGGACGCGCCGCACCGGCGGCGCCGGAGCCACCACCTGCGGTGACGCGGCCGCCTCGGGCGTCGCGTTCACGCCCGGGCCTGTGCCATCACCGGGGCGTGCACCTTCGCCCCCTCGGCCGCCGCCAGCGCCCGCTCCACCAGCAGACCGGCGCCCCGGGCACTCCGTACGGAGCTGAGGACGACCTCCACACCGGGGTTGACCTGCTGCACATTGGCCCGGAACGCGGCCTCGTCGAACTCGGCGGGACCGGCCAGATCGGCCTTGGTGACGATCACCAGGTGCGCGAGGCCGAACGCGGTCGGGTACTTCAGCGGCTTGTCCTCGCCCTCGGTCACCGAGGCGAGGACCACGCGAAGCGTCTCGCCGAGGTCGTACGACGCCGGGCACACGAGGTTGCCGACGTTCTCCACGAACAGCAGACGGGTGTCCTCGGGCAGCCAGTTGTGCAGGTGCCCCGCGAGCATGTCCGCCTCCAGGTGGCACAGTCCGTCCGTGAGGACCTGCTTGACCGGCACTCCGGAACGGCCCAGGCGTACCGCGTCGTTCTCCGTCGCGAGGTCCGCCGTCAGCGCGGCGGCCGGGACGCCGCGCTCCCGGGCGATCGTCAGCTCCCGCTCCAGCAGGGCCGTCTTCCCGCTGCCGGGGCTGGACAGGAGGTTCACCACGGTAGTGCCCCTGGCCGTCAGTTCACTGCGCAGGACGCCGGCCGCCATCGTGTTCTTGGCGAGCACCGCCTGCTGGAGGTCGACCACACGGCACATCGTCAGCTCTCCTCGAGGATGGTTGCGGGGGTTGCGCCGGGGGATCCGGGCGCTGTGGTGTCCGCGGCCCAGCGCACTTCGGTGATACGCAGTTCGCGGCCCGCCACCAGCTCGGTGGCGGCCGCACGGCAGTCCGGGCAGAGCATGTCCGGGGGCATCCCGGTGTCCCAGGTCCGCCCGCACGGGGCGCACCGCGCGCTGCCGGGGACGGAACGGGTGACGAGCTCGGCGCCCTCCAGGACGGTCCCGGCGCAGGCGAGCCCGAAGCAGAAGCGGAGCGAGTCGGAGACCACTCCGGCCAGCTCGCCGATGTCGAGGTGCACATGCTGCACGCCCCGCGCGCCGCGGGACCGTGCCGCCTGCTCGACCTGGTCCACCACGGACAGGGCGACGGACATCTCGTGCATCGGTCTCCGTCCGGGCCCGGGGATGTCGCTCCGGAGCTCATTACACGGCCGTGTGACCCCGGCACGCCGACCGGCGCGCCGGGGTCACACGGGTGCGTAGGCCGTTCGGCCCAGCCCGGTCCGCCGGGGCGGCGACGGGCGTCGGCCGGTGCGTCACATCCGGCGGATGCGCAGGTAGCGCCGGACGTCGGGCAGGACGTTGGCGACGATGGCCGCGAGCGCGGTGGCGGCGGCGGTGGCGGCGGCCGCACCGCCGATGAGGCGCTTGTTCATGGTGCTCTCCGTGAAGGTCGGTGTGGGGGTGTCGTGCGGGCGGGGCCGTCTCCGACGACGGCTTCGCCGCGGGGCGGTTCGGTGACCAGTTCGGTCACCAGGCGCACCGCCTCCGGGACGGCGGCGGCCACGGGCGGGCTGAGCCCGATGCCCTCCTCGACGGTGGCGGGCTCGCAGCCCACGACCAGGGTGCGTCCCGGTGGAGTGGCGCCGGCACCCGCGCACAGGCTGTCCAGCAGCGCCAGTACGGCGTCGGGGGACATGCGGTGGCCGTCGAGGGGAACGCTCTCGGCCGCCTGCCGGGAGCCCGGCTCGGCGGCGTCGATCACGTACAGCGTCCCCGGCTCACCGCCCCGCGCCGTCGCGTCCAGGAGGACGAGGGCGTCGTACCCGTCGAGGAGCTGGTACGCCAGGTGGACGCCGCGGATGCCGATGTCGGCGACCTCGACACCGGCGGGCAGGTCCTGACGGGCCAGCACGCGTGCCGCTTCGACGCCGAAGCCGTCGTCGCCGAGGAAAATGTTCCCCGCACCGGCGACCAGAGTGCGCGGGCGGGTCCGGGTGGCGGCCATCACGCGTCCTCCGCGACATCGACCTCGTCGGGCTGGAAGTAGAGGAAGCGGCCCTGCTCACGGCGGATGTCGGCGCCCGGGTCGTCGTCGAGGGTGACCGCGATGTGCACGCCACCGTCCACGTCGTGCAGGACCGCTTCCACCAGGGCGAGCCGGCCACTGAGGAACAGGTCCTGGGCGTCGCTGTGGCGCAGCCGGGGACGCAGCACGACGCGGCTGCCGGCCCGTACCGGCCGTCCGTCGACGAGGACGTGGTCGGTGGCCGGGTCCACGGACGCGTCCGCGCCCGGGTCCCACCAGGGGGTGTCCGGCCGTGTGACCCCGCTCCGCCCGAAGGGGTCGGACGGCAGGGGGACGTTCGCCGCGACGGCCGGCTCGGTCACCTCGCGGAGGCCGCGCACGGCGCCGTGGAGGCGCTCCAGGACCTCCGGTGGCATGGTGTCGGCCAGCTCGATGACGGCTGCCGCCCGTGCGTCCGTGCCCCGGGCCTCGCGCTTCTCCTCGTCGGTCAGGGCAGCGGTGCGCAGCGCCAGGATCTCGTCGATCTCCGTCGCGTCGTACAGCGCGCCGGGGCTCTCGGGCGCGATCGCCGGATGGTCCTCCAGGATGATCGGCGAGGAGAGCACCAGGTCGCCGCGGCCCGGCTCGCCGGCCAGCACCGGCCAGGTGTGCAGGTTGCGGCAGGCGGCGGTGGCTCCCCGCGCCCACTCCGGCGGGTCCGTCATCGACAGGAAACGCCCGGAGTCCAGGCACAGCAGCGTATGACTGGCGACCAGGGACCGGGGCAGCGCCGCGTCGCGGTCCGCGTCAGCGTCCGGTGCCCAGTCGCTGGTGTTCTCCACGACCACGCTCAGCCGGTGCGTGCGGTATGGACCTTCCAGCTCGCTCGTCGACATCCGCAGCGCACCGGTGACCTCCTCGCGGCGGCGCACGAGCCGGCCCACCACCTGCCCGGTGGAGTCCGGGACCGGTTCGGTCTCCTCGGACGCGGGGCGGGTGAACGGGACGACGATGCCCTCGTCCACCAGGCTGTCCACCGGAACGGTGAGCCGGACGACCTGCTCATGGCCCTCGTCCCACGGGACGATCACCTGGTCGTCCAGGCGCAGTTCGCCCACCGTCTCGAAGGTGCCGTCCGGGCGCACCCGTTGCACGGTGCGCCGCTGCGTGTGCAGGAACCGGACCTCGACGGCGAGCGTGGCCCCCTGTCTGGGTTCCATGAGCAGTTCGGTGTGCTGGAACTCGTGCTCGTCGGCCCTCGCGGTCCAGGCCGGTGGCACGAGCACCCCGAACTGCCAGCGCAGGCGGTTCTTGGCGGCCGACGCGCGGTACGGGTAGAGCACGTACCCCTCGAAGAGCACGGCGTCGGCGACCTGGCGGGCCACGGCCAGCCGCGCCTCGGTTCCCGGGGTGAACGAGGTCGTGGTCGTGATCGTCGTCATGGCGTCCTCTCCCCGGCCGCGTCCAGGAGCGCCTCGACGGTGGCCTCCCAGGAGGGCAGGGCGCGCCGCGACCGGTGGGCGAGCAGCGCGTCCATGGTGTCCCGGGGCAGCCGGATCCAGCCGGAACCCGGGAAGTGCTGGTCGACCATCTCCTGCCAGGTCTTCACCGGCATGCGGAAGGTGGCCTCCTTGTCCCAGGGGACGGGCTCGACGCGGAAGCCGCCGGCGCCGGTGAAGGCGGTGCCGGAGAACAGCATCAGCAGCGGCACCTCCCCTTCCTCCAGGGCGTGGAAGTAACGGGTGGACGCGATGTCCATGTCGTAGGTGCACGGCACCACCAGGTCGGTCTCGACCTCGCCGGTGAAGCCGGGGACCATCACCGAGACCTGGGCGAACTGCACCGGGTTGAGACTGCTGCCCCAGCGCGACCGCTCACCGAACAGGTCCGTCAGCCGCGCGGCCTCGGCGTCGCCGTAGCCGCGCCGGACGGGCTCGATGCGGATCTGGCAGCGCAGCGCCAGCGCGTGGACGCGGGCCCGCTCGGACGCGGTGATGCGCAGCCGGAACACCAGGGTGGGGCCCGCCGCGTACGGGTCGGCGCGCACCCCGGTGCAGGTGAAGGTGAAGTCGGTCACGACCCGCTCCCTCGGACGTCACGGGCACGGTCGCGTACGTGGGCGAAGAAGGCGTCCAGGTCGGCGCGGGCCTCCGCGCCACCGTCGAAGCCCTGCCACCGCAGGCGCATGCGGCCCACCAGTTCGTAACAGATGTCGACGGGCACCAGGAAGCACTCCACCGAGCCCTCGTGGCGACGCAGCAGCAGCGCCTCCACGTCGGGTTCGAGGAGCTCCGCGAGAGGCGAACCGGCGAGGACGGCTTGCCAGGAGGCCGGGTCCAGCTCGCTCTCGGTCGCCCCGGCCGGGCTCGGGTAGAGCGCGACGAGCCGGTCGAGCGCCGAGTTGCGGAAGAAGAACGCGACACCGACGGGGATGCGCAGGTGTTCCCAGGACTGCTCGTCGATGCCGTGCCCCGGGTCGCTCAGGTAGCGGCCGGGGACCGCGCGGAAGCGGCCCCCCGCCCCGCCGGAGCCGTCCAGCAACTGGGCGCAGGGGGCACAGACGCAGGCCAGCGCCCGCTTCTCGGTGTCGACGAGGTGCCGGTGACGCTCGCCGGCCAGAGGCACGGCGCACAGCTCGCACCGCTCCTCGCGGGGCGGGGGCGGGGCCACGAAACGCCGCAGCCCCCGCGATCCGGGCCCCCGCCCCGCCCGCGCCGCGCCGAGTGTGGGCGGGCCCGGGCGGGCGGCGGTGCCTGGCTCGGACATGCCCGGGTGGGCTGCCGTGCTCGCGTCGGGTGAGCCCGGGTGGGCCGCCGTGTCCGGCCGGCGCGGGCCCTTGCGGGCCGTCCCGGCTCCGGGCGCGCTCACGGGGCCGTGGCCGGTGAGCGGCCGCGGTCGACGGCGTGTGGCGGACCGGCGCCGATCTGGAGGAGGGCGGGCTCCCGGGGGGCCTCCTGCAGTTCCACCGCCGTCACTTCGGGCGCGAAGCAGGCGAGGGTGTCCCGCGCCGCCTGCTCGATGCCCTCCCGGGTGCCGGCGCAGCCGCAGCCCGCCGACCCGGTGAGCCGCAGCCGCAGCACGCCGGTCGTGGCGTCGAAGCCGACGGTCGTCACCGGGTGGGGGAGGCCGTCGAGGGCCCGGTCGATGCGGCGGTGCACGTCGTCGGGGTGCAGGCCGTGCAGGACCAGCAGGCCCGCGACGAGTTCGTCGCCGAGGAGGGTGGCCAGGGTGTCACGGGCCGGGGCGTCGGGGTGACGTCCGATCAGCTCGACCGCACGGGCCAGCCCGGCCCCGTAGAACTCCATGAGCACGCGTACGAGTTCCTCGGCGGCCTCGCACGCCGCGCGGTCGCCGGAGTCCGCCAGCCGGTCGAGGACCTCCTCGACCAGCCGGCCGGCCGTCTCCGCGTTCATCGCGCCGGACGCGGGCGCGGCGGACACCGTGGGCGCGGCGCCCACGCCGGTGGCGCCGCTCATCCGGCCAGACCGCTCAGGCCGGTGGGGACGTGCATGGACTTCACGGTCCTGCCGTCACCGACGTACATGTGCACACCGCAGGGCAGACACGGGTCGAAGCTGCGCACGGCGCGCATGATGTCGATGCCCTTGAAGTTCTCCGGCGGGTTCTCCTCGAAGATGGGCGTGTTCTGCACGGCGTCCTCGTACGGTCCGGGCGTTCCGTAGGTGTCGCGGGTGGAGGCGTTCCAGGGCGTCGGCGGGTACGGGTGGTAGTTGGCGATCTTGCCGTCCCGGATGACCATGTGGTGCGACAGGACCCCGCGTACCGCCTCGGTGAAACCGACACCGATGGACTCGTCCGGCACCTCGAACTTCTCCCAGGTCTGGGTGCGTCCGGCGCGCACCTCCGCGAGGCCCATCTCGGCGGAGTGCAGCGCGACGGCCGCGGCGTACGCCTGGAAGTAGGTGCGGGCGCGGTTGCGTTCCAGGGCGTTGCTCCAGCGGGGGATCTTCCACTCGAAGGTGGTCTCCGGCTTGGTGAGCGTACGGGGGAGGTTGATGACGACGCTGTGGCCGGTGGCCTTCACGTACCCGATGTCGACGAGTCCGGACAGCGCGGTCGACCACAGGCGGGCGATGGGGCCGCCGCCCGTGTCCAGCGGCAGGTAGTCCTTGCCGTCGAACCAGCGCGGGGACATCACCCAGCTGTACTTGTCGTTGAAGTCACGCTTCTGCGGGGCCGGGATGGTGTGCTGGTTCCACGGGTGCCGCGGGTCGACCGGGTTGCCGAGCGGGTCGTGGGTGACGAACTGCTCCTGGCCGGCCCAGTCCTCGTAGTAGGAGCTGCCGAGCAGGATCCGGATGCCGAGGTTGATCTCGGTGAGGTCGTTGGTGACCAGCTTGCCGTCCACGATCACACCGGGCGTGACGAGCATCCGCCGGCCCCAGTCCGTCATGTTGGCGTAGCTGAAGTCGCAGTACTCGGGGTCGTTGAACGCCCCCCAGCAGCCGAGCAGCACGCGCCGGCGGCCGACCTCCTCGTAGCCGGGCAGCGCCTCGTAGAAGAAGTCGAACAGGTCGTCGTGCAGGGGCACGACGCGCTTCATGAACTCCACGTACCGCATCAGCCGGGACATGTAGTCCGTGAAGAGCTGTACGGACCCGATGGTGCCGACGCCGCCCGGGTACAGGGTGGAGGGGTGCACATGGCGGCCCTCCATCAGGCAGAACATCTCCCGCGTGTACCGGCTGACCTGGAGCGCCTCCCGGTAGAACTCGCCCTCCAGGGGGTTGAGCGAGCGCATGATGTCGGCGATCGTGCGGTAGCCGTGGTCGGCGGCGTGCGGTGCCTCGGTGCGCTCGGCGAGTTCGAGCACTCCCGGGTTGGTCTCGCGGACCATCTTCTCGCAGTAGTCGACCCCGACCAGGTTCTCCTGGAAGATGTTGTGGTCGAACATGAACTCCGCGGACTCGCCGCAGTTGATGATCCACTCGCCGAGGTGGGGCGGCTTCACCCCGTACGCCATGTTCTGCGCGTACACCGAGCAGGTGGCGTGGTTGTCACCGCAGATGCCGCAGATGCGGCTGGTGATGAAGTGCGCGTCGCGCGGGTCCTTGCCCCGCATGAAGACGCTGTAGCCGCGGAAGACCGACGAGGTGCTGTAGCACTCGGCGACCCGCTTCTGCTTGAAGTCGATTTTCGTGTGGATGCCGAGGCTGCCCACGATCCGCGTGATCGGGTCCCACGCCATCTCCACCAGGCCGGTGCCGTCACCGGACGTCGTCGAGGTCGCCATTGTGTCTGTGATGCCCTTCGGTCAGTGCTGTGAGCGGGGGAGTGGGCCGGGGGGTGAGCCGGGCTGGGGGTAGGGGCGTGGAGCGGATGCCGTGCCGGGCGCGGTCACCAGGGAGGCCGGTAACCGGTGGTGATCTCCCGGCCCGTGTGCCGCCACTTGGGTTCCTTGTCCACCGTCCGGGCCGTGATCGTCCGCAGGCGGCGGATCACCGCGCCGTAGGCTCCGCTGGCGGTGCTGGAGAGCTTTCCACCAGGAGGTTCGTCCATGAACGGCATGAACTTGTCGGGGAAGCCGGGCATGGTGCACGCGATGCAGATGCCGCCCACGTTCGGACAGCCGCCGATGCCGGCCATCCAGCCACGCTTGGGCACGTTGCACTTGACGACGGGGCCCCAGCAGCCCAGCTTCACCAGGCACTTGGGCGAGTCGTACTCCATCGCGAACTGGCCCTGCTCGTAGTAGCCGGCCCGGTCGCAGCCCTCGTGGACCGTGGCTCCGAACAGCCAGGTGGGGCGCAGCTTGTCGTCGAGCGGGATCATCGGCGCCGACCCCGCCGCCTGGTAGAGCAGGTAGGTCAGGGTCTCGGCGAAGTTGTCCGGCTGGATGGGGCAGCCCGGTACGCAGACGATGGGGATGCCCGCCTTCGACTTCCAGTCCCAGCCCAGGTAGTCGGGTACGCCCATCGCGCCCGTGGGGTTCCCGGCCATGGCGTGGATGCCGCCGTAGGTGGCACAGGTGCCGATCGCCACCACGGCGAGGGCCTTGGGGGCCAGGCGGTCGATCCACTCGCTGGTGGTGATGGGCTGGCCGGTGTCCGGGTTGTCACCGAACCCGCACCAGTAGCCCTCCTGCTTGATCGCCTCGTTGGGGATGGATCCCTCGATCACCAGGACGAACGGGTCGATCTCGCCGCGCTCACCCTTGAAGAACCACTCGATGAACGTGTCCGCCCCGTCCACCGGCCCGCACTCGAAGTCGATCAGCGGCCAGTGCACGGCGATCTTGGGCAGCCCGGGCAGGGCCCCGAGGGCGATCTCCTCGATGCTGGGCTGCATGGCGGCCGTGAGGGCGACCGAGTCACCGTCGCAGCTCAGCCCTGCGTTGATCCAGAGGATGTGGATCGGTTTCTCCTCGGTACCGGGTGAGCCGGGAGTGCCCGCCTCTTCGACCGTGGTCGGCGACGCTGTGTTCATCGAAACCCTCCTCGGGGAGGCAAACGGCGAAACCGCTCGGATAAGCCTTTACCGGGCTAAGAGTCCGCCAGCGGGGCGCTCCTCGCACCCGCGGCGGTTCGTTCGGCGGCGGCCGGTTCCTTGCGGACGAAGGCCCTGCGCAGGGCGTGGTAGGGCGCGGCGGGGTTCTGGAAGATGTCCCGCATGCGCGCCAGTTCCCGCTCCCGGACGTCCGCCAATGGGGTGACGGTCTCCCGGTGCTCGCTCTCCTCCTTCTTCGCGGCGAGGCGCGTCTGGGCGCGAGGAGAGACGGCGAGGTGGGCGGCCAGCCCGGTCACCTCGGTGGTGAAGCGCGACGGGGCGCAGTCGACCACCCGATCGATCAGGCCGATGTCCTGGGCGCGACCGGCGGTGACCGGGAGCGCCTCCTCGGTGAGCTGCTCGGCCATGGCGGCGCCCACCCGGCGGGGCAGGGTGTGGGTCCAGTACTCCGAGCCGTACAGCCCCATACGCCGGTAGTGCGGGTTGAGCACCGATCCCGAGCGGCACCACACCTCGTCGGCGGCCAGGGCCAGCATGACGCCCCCGGCGGCGGCGTTGCCGCCGATCGCGCTGACGACGAGGCGGTCGGTGGTGGTGAGGATCGCCTCGACGAGGTCGTCCATGGCGTTGATGTTGGCCCATGACTCGGCCGCCGGATCGGTCGCGGCCTCGATGACGCCCAGGTGGATGCCGTTGGAGAAGAAGTCCCGGCCGCCGCCCAGGACCAGCACGGTGGTGGGCCGGGCGCACGCCGCCCGATAGGCGTCCAGCAGACGCCGGCAGTGCCCGGTGGACATCGCGCCGCCCGGGAACGAGAACGACAGGACGCCCACCGGGCCGTCCTCCCGGTACCGGATGTCCGACCAGGTGCTGTCGTCGTCGGCGGGCGGGAGGGCGGGGGAGGGCAGCTCGGGCACGCCGGACAGCTCCGGGGAGCCGCCCAGCGCGACGGTGGCGGGCAGCTTGCAGGCGCGCGGTGCGCCGGGTCCGGTACGCGCCCGCAGCTCGGGGATCCACACCGCCCCGTCGGCGGTGGCCCGGCAGATCGCGCCCGCCCGGGTCGCCAGCAGCTCGCCGGGGCGGCCGCGCAGCTCGCGCTCGGGATGGCCGCCGTGGAGGAACCACTGCCCGCCGAGGAGGTCGTCCAGGACACCCGGCTGGGAGTCGGCGGCACGCAGTGTGCGAAGCACCGTGTCGGTGGTGTCGTCGGCCCATGCGATACGGCGGTCCGCCTGGCGCATCGGGGGCCTGGTGCGCGCGCCCGCCGCCTTGGGGAGGGTGCCCTGGTCGAGGGGAACGTACTGGCCGGAGGCGAAGCGTCCGACCGCCAGGAGCACCGCTTCGACGGCCGCGTCGGCGAGCTCGTTGCGGTACAGATCGCTCTTTCCCACCGGAGGGACGGGGAACGTCGCGGTCGCCCACACGGGCCCGGCGTCCATCTCCTCCTCCGCCTGGAGCACGGTGACGCCCCACTCGCCCGCGCCCTCGTGGACGGCCCAGTCCAGGGAGGACGGCCCCCGGTCGCCCACGGGGCCCGGGTGCACGATCAGGCAGGTCCGGGCCGTCCACACGTCACGCGGTACGACCGCCTTCAGCATGGGCGCCACCACCAGCTCGGGCGCGTGCCGGCCGACGGCGGCGCGTACGTCACCGCTGTTCGGCGTCACCTCGACGGCGACGGTGTGCCCCCGCTCGCGCAGCTCGGCGTGCAGGCGCTGGGTGAGGCTGTTGTAGGCGCTGGCGACGAGCAGGATGCGCATGGCGACCCCTCCCAGGGTGCGGCGGTCGGTGGTGACGCGAACCGGCTGCCTGAGATGGTCCGCCACGGGCCCACCCGGGCGTCGACACGAATCCCGCGCATCACTCGTACGGGTCACGGGTTCGTGCCACATGGTCGGCATGGACCGACCCGTGACCGGCTGCCTCTCCGAATTCGGTCGATATGCCGTTTTTGTGTGGGAGTGGAAGAATCCTTACTGCCCTGGCACGGGAGACGTGCCTCCACCGCAGCGGACAGGCAGGTCGGCGCATGCCCAAGGAACAGAAGCCATCGAAGCCGTCACGCGACCAGGGGCCGAGCCGGCACCAGGGGACCGAGCACCACGGCTGGTCACCCGATGTCGACGAGACCCGACAGCAGGAGAACCCCAGCGCCCGTCGCTCCTTCCGCGCGGAGGACGCCCCGCCGCCCGGCTCGGGCCGCAAGAAGTCCAAGGAGGAGCGCACCCCGGTGCCCGGCGACAAGGCCGAGAGCGGCACCGCGCGGGGTGAGGAGTACGGCAAGGAGTCGGACAAGGGTATGCGGGACACCGGCCGCAAGGGCCGCTCCGGACGCCCCTCCGGCACGAAGGACGACACCGCGTTCACCGGTGTCGACCCCAACGACACCGAGAGCGGCCCCCGCCCCGGCTGACACCCCGGCCCGCCGTGGCTCCCGGAGCCGGCCGGATGCGTATCCGGCCGGAGGGCGAATGCTGCACTGCACTGGACACCCTGCCAGTGCCGCCGCCCGGCCGGTACCGGCACGGGGCGTCCCGGCGCCGGCTGGGGGCTGATTCCGGAGCTCCCCCGTGCCGGGCATCGAGCACGAGCGCGTGCCGGGCATCGAGCACGAGCTGGGGCCCGTGGTGCGGGGCGGGCCGGCCTCAGGAGGCGGTGGAGGGTCCCTGCTCGGTGACGGATATGACACCCGCGGGGCACGTGCAGGCGGCGATGCGGGCGGACGTGTGATGCTCGCGCGGGGGCCGCGCGTCGAGCAGGAGGACCAGGCCTTCGTCGTCGTCCTGGTCGAAGACCGCGGGGGCGGTCAGTGCGCACATTCCGGCGCCGACGCACCGCTCGCGCTTGACGGTGATGTCCATGGGATCAGTCCTCGTCCCAGGTGACGGGCAGCCGGTGCACGCCGTAGATGTTCATATTGGTGCGCAGGGGCACTTCTTCCGGTGCCACCGCCGGCCGCAGGGTGGGGAAACGTGTCAGGAGCGCCGGGAGGGCGACCGTCATCTCGACGCGGGCGAGCTGCTGGCCCAGGCACTGGTGGATCCCGTGCCCGAAGCCCAGGTGCCCGGCGGCACTGCGGCGCAGATCGAGGGTGTCGGGGCGGGGGAACTTCTCGGGATCGCGGTTGGCGGCGTTCAGCGCCAGCGTGACCGACTCGCCCGCCCTGATCACCTGCCCGCCCAGCTCGACGTCCTCCAGCGCCGACTTCACGGTGGTGTGGGCGATCGTCAGATAGCGCATGAGCTCCTCGACGGCCTGGCCGGCCAGTTCGGGCTCGGCGCGCAGGGCGTCAGCCTGTTCGGGGTTGCTCAGCAGGGCGAAGGTGCCGTGGGCGAGCATGTTGGCGGTGGTGTCGAGACCGGCGGCGAGCAGGAAACCGCCGAGACCGGCCAGTTCGTCGTCGGTGAGGTCGGTGTCCCGGGCCAGGTCGCTGAGCAGGTCGTCGGTGGGTGCGCCGCGTTTGGCCTCGACCAGCCGCCGCATGTACTCCTCCAGTCCGTTCATGGCGGCGTACTGCTCTTCGGGTGTGGCGTCCATGGTCATCAGCGTGGTGGCGTGATGGTGGAAGGTGTCACGGTCGGCGTAGGGCACACCGAGGAGTTCGCAGATCATCAGCGCCGGGATGGGCTGGGCGAACGCCTTCACCAGGTCCACGCCCGGGCCCTGGCGTTCCATGGCGTCGAGGTGTTCGGAGGTGATCTCCTCGACGCGTTCGGTGAGCAGCCGCATCCGCCGGACGGTGAACTTGCCCATGAGTATCCGCCGGTAGCGGGTGTGCTCGGGCGCGTCCATCCCGGTCATGTCGCCCACCGGGGCGGGGGGCAGCGCCCCCTGGGGGCCGCCGGGGAAGGGGTAGTGCATGAGCTCGTAGCGCGAGCTGAAGCGCGGGTCGGACAGTATCGAACGGACCACGGAGTGGCCGGTGGCCAGCCATCCCACATGCCCGTCGGGGTAGGCCATCCTGGTCAGCGGCCTTTCCTGGCGGAGTTCGGCGAGCCCGGCGGCGGGGTCGAAGGGGCAGCCGGCGGCGCGCTCGGTGGGCAGGGTGACCGGCTCGTGCGTCCTGCTCGGGGTGGAGTCCGTCGACGGTTCGTACTGCATGGTGTCCTCCGAGGAAGGTGGAGTGCGGGACGTGCTGCTGCGGAAGTGGTGGGCGCCTGTGGCGATTCACCGCTTGGGCGGGCGGCCGAAGGCGGACCGCGCCCAGAGGAGGCCGACGAGGGTCAGGCCCAGGCACCAGACGAGCGCGATGTACCCGCTGTTGCCGATTCCGGTGCCCATGAGCAGGCCGCGGAGGGTTTCGATGATCGGCGTGTACGGCTGGTACTCGGCGAACAGGCGCAACCCGGTCGGCATCGAGTCCGTCGGGACGATGGCGCTGCCGAGGAACGGCAGGAACGTCAGCGGCATGGGTGTGTTGCTCGCCGACTCGGGGGTCTTGGACACCAGACCGATCCCCGCCGCCAGCCAGGTCAGCGCCGAGGTGAGCAATATGAGCAGGCCGACCGCCGCGAGCCATTCGACGGGCGTGGCGTCGGGCCGGAAGCCGATGGCCAGGGCGACGCCGATGACCAGCGTGACGCCGACCATCGTCTGGATGACGCTGCCGACGACATGCCCGGTCAGGAACGCGCCGCGGGAGATGGACATCGTGCGGAACCGGTTGACGATGCCCTCGGTCATGTCGACGCACACGCCGACGGCGGTGACGACCGCCCCCGCGGTGGCGGCCATGAGGATGATGCCGGGGGCGACGTAGTCGATGTACTCCTCGCCCCCTGTGTCCTGCACCGAGCCGATGCCGGCGCCCAGGGCGCCACCGAAGGCGTAGGTGAACAGCAACAGCATCATCACGGGCATGGCGACGACGGAGAACGTCATGGCGGGGTAGCGCAGCGCGTGCTTGAGGTTGCGCCGCAGCATGGTCATCGAGTCGCTGACGGCGTGTGCCAGGGCGCTCATCGGCGCGTCTCCTTCAGAGTGTCGGAGCGTCCGGTGAGGGTGAGGAAGACGTCGTCCAGGTCCGGGGTGTGCACGGTGAGCGACTCGGCTCGGACGGACGCCCCGTCCAGGACGTCGAGTACGGCGCGCAGGGTCGGGATGCTGCTGTCACTGGGGATGCGCAGGGTCAGTTCGTCGGCGTCGTGTGCCGCCAGGCCGAAGAGCCCCGCGGCGGCTTCCAGTTCGGCCGCATCGTCGAAGCGGAGGCGGATGTGGCCGCCGGGGACGAGTCGCTTGAGCTCGTCCGCGGTGCCTTCGGCGACGAGCCGGCCACGGTCGAGCACGGCGATGCGGTCGGCGAGCTGGTCGGCCTCTTCCAGGTATTGGGTGGTCAGGAAGATGGTGACCCCGTCGTCGACGACCAGGGCGCGGATGATCTCCCACATGATGCGGCGGCTGCGCGGGTCGAGGCCGGTGGTCGGCTCGTCGAGGAAGATGACGCGCGGGTCGCCCACGAGGGTCATCGCCAGGTCGAGCTTGCGGCGCATGCCGCCGGAGAAGGTGGAGACGGTAGTGCGGGCGGCTTCGGTGAGGCCGAAGCGCTCCAGCAGGGAGGAGGCGCGTCGTCTGCCCTCGCGGCGGGGCACATGCCCGAGGTCGGCCATGAGGAGCACGTTCTCCTCGGCGGTGAGGAGATTGTCCACCGCGGCGAACTGGCCGGTGACGCCGATCGCGCGGCGTACGCGGTCCGGCTCGCGGACGAGGTCGTGGCCCGCTATCCGTGCCTGACCGCCGTCGGCGGGGATCAGGGTGGACAGGATCTCGACAGTCGTCGTCTTTCCGGCGCCGTTGGGGCCGAGGAGGGCGAAGATCGTGCCCTCCGGGATGTGCAGGTCGATGCCGTCGAGGACGACCTTGTCGCCGTAGGACTTGCGCAGGCCGGTGACGGAGACGGCGGGAGCCGTCGTCGTGGGTGGTGCGGTCGATAAGGACATGGCGGTGGTGCCTTTCTGAAGGGGGTGAGTCAGGAGCGGCGGATGACGATGTTTCCCACGCCCGTGCGGACGCGGACCTCGACGGTCTCGTCGGAGTTGCCGGGGCCTTCGGCGGCGCCGAGCGAGTTGTGTACGGTGCCGACGCGGGAGTTGACGTCCAGCCAGGCCGCGGTGGCCTCGCGGATGCCGACCTCCACGGCACCCGCGGCGGTCTGGAGCTGGACCCGGCCCCGGGCGACTTCGCCGATGAGGATCCCGCCGTTGGCGGACCTGGCCTCCACCGAGGCGTGCGCCACGCCCACTGAGATGGGGCCGTTCGCGGAGTTGAGGGACAGGTCGCCGGTGACCTCGCCGACTGTCGTTTCGCCGTTACCGTTCTTCACGGTCGCGGTTCCCGTGATCTCGCCGATGGAGATCCGGCCGGCGCCGTGGATCTCGGCGTCGCCGCTCGTACGGTCGACACGGATGTCGCCGTGATCGGTGCGGAGGTTCACCGTGTCCGCCTCGTCGAGCCGGATGTCACCCAGCGACGTCTTGAGGCGGCAGTTCCCGAGCGGGCCCTCACCGATGAAGTCGGCGATGGGGGCAGTGGCCTGGATGTGCGAGCCGGCGGGCAGCTCGACGGTCACCTCGATCGACCCGTTCCTGCCGAAGAGGGAGCGCTTCTTGGGGCCTTTGACGGTCAGGGTGCCGTTGGCGTACGTCACCGTGGTCTGCTGCACGGCTTTGACGTCCGCCTCGTCGGCGCCGTTGCTCGGCAGGACCTCGACGACGGTGTCCGCGCGCTTGCTCGCGACGATCCGGGCGTGGCCGATGTCGAACTCCAGCGTGGCGGTGATGGGTTCGGGCGTCTCGTAAGAAGGCATGGCGGTTCCGTCCTCGTGGCTCTGGTGGTGTTCGCGCCGGTGAGGCGCGTGAAGTGGGGTGGCGCGGGAGGACGCCGGTGCGGTGGGCGAGATGGCACCGGTGTCGTGGATGGCCGGCGCGCCCGGCCCGAGCAGCTAGCGGACCCAGCCCGTGTAGCTCTGTCCGTGACGGGCGGCGCGCGTGGCGGGGCGGCCGGGAGCGGCAGGCTCCAGGGCCGTGGCCACGGCCCGTACCAGCCAGGCGTTCACGGACAGGCCGTCCTGGCTCGCCGCGTCCTCGACGCGGGCCTTGAGGTGGGCGGGGAGCCGGAAGTTGATACGCGCGGTGGAGCCCTCGTCCCCCTCAGCCCCGGAGGGTGGTGCCACAGGTGCCATGGATGGCGTCATGGATGGCGCCATGGGGACTGCGGGCACGCTCGGCACCGTGTCCGGCGCTTCCGGGGCGAGTGGTGCCGTCACCACGAACTCGGGATCGAGTCCGCGCAGCCTCACGTCCACGGAGCCCGGGGCCAGCTCGCGGGTGATCTCCTCGGAGGCGGCCGACAGTGCGTTCAGGATGGTCAGCCGGGCGGCCGACTCCAGGGAGGTGGTGAGCCTCTCGGCCATGGCGCGGGCTTCGTCCCCACCGGCGTCCGCGGCGACGGCGAGCTGCTGGCGGAGGTGGTCGACGTAGGGCGTGAGGTCCATAACGCCATCATGGCACCATTATGGCGCCATCGCAAGGCGTTGTGGTGCCTCATGGTGCCACCAGTGCCACGACGGTGCCATGCGGCGGATCGGAGCCGGCCGCCGGTGCGGCGGATCGGAGCCGGCCGCGGTGCGGAGATCAGAGCCAGCCGCGGTGCGGCGGATCAGAGCCAGCCGTTGCGGCGGAAGCCGCGGTGGATCAAGAAGCAGGCGAGGGTGATGACGCCCAGGCTGAGGGGATACCCGTACGCCCACCGGAGCTCGGGCATGTGGTCGAAGTTCATGCCGTACACGCCGCACACCATGGTGGGAACGGCGATGATCGCCGCCCAGGCCGTGATCTTGCGCATGTCCTCGTTCTGAGCGACCGTCACCTGGGCGAGGTGCGCCTGGAGGATCGAGTCGAGCAACGCGTCATAGGCGGTGATCTGCTCGGTGACCCGCATCTGGTGGTCCGCCACGTCACGGAAGTACGCCCGTATGTCCGGGTCGACCGGCGGCAGCGGCCTGGTGGCGAGGGCCTGCAGCGGCCGGTCCAGCGGCGTCACGGCACGCTTCAGTTCCAGGAGTTCGCGCTTGAGCTGGTAGATCCGGCCGGCTTCACCGCGGGTGGCCAGCTCGCTGAAGACGACCGTCTCGACCTGGTCGATGTCGTCCTGCATCGCGTCGGCGACGGCGAGGAAGCCGTCGACCACCTGGTCGGCGATGGCGTGCAGGACCGCGGACGGACCCTTTGCCAGCAGTTCGGGGGTTTCCTCCAGCGCCTCCCGGAGCGGGCCGAGGGACCCGTGCCGGCCGTGCCGAATGGTGATCACGAAGTCGGGACCGGTGAACACCATGACCTCGCCGGTGTCCACCACCTCACTGGTGGCGGTGAGCTCATGGTGTTCGACGTAACGACACGTCTTGAAGACCGCGAAGAGCGTGTCGTCGTACGGCTCGACCTTCGGCCGTTGATGCGCGTGCACGGCGTCCTCGACGGCCAGGGGGTGCAGCCCGAACAGCTCGGCGATCCTGCCGAACTCGTCCTCGGCCGGCTCGTGCAGACCGAGCCAGACGAATCCCCGGCCGGTCTTGCGGACGCGCCGCAGTGCCTCTTCCACGGAACAGGACCCGGACTGCCGCACACCGTCCTCGTACACCACGCAGTTCACCACCGCATTGCCCAGCGGGGAGCGAGCGGGGTGGCTCAGGTCCACGGTCCTGCGATAGGCGCCGCGCACGGCACGGCGGATGTTGCGGATCACGGGCACGGCAGGGCTCCTTCTCACGACCGGCGGCCAGTGTGCCACTGTCCCGCCGCGCTCCATCACCGCCCGGACGTGGGCGAGGGCCTCGCCGGGACCTCCCGGGCCGACGCGCCACGAGCCACTAGCGCGGTACCAGCGTGATCTCCGTGGCCTTGACGCTCGCGAACACCTCGGTCCCTTCGGCCAGTTCCAGCTCGACCGCCGCTGCCGGGGTGATCTCGGCGACGAGGTCCGGCACGTGCCGGGACGACACCAGGACGCGGAGGCGGCTGCCGACGGCCGTGATCTCGCGGACGGTGCCCGGCCAGCTGTTGCGGGGGCTGCCGGTGGGCCTGTCACGGTGGAGGGACACGGCCTCCGGGGCGATGACCGCGAGCGCCTCGGTTCCGGCGCGGACCGGTTCCGCCGCGATCACCGGCGTGAGGGCGTCCGTGACGACGAGGCCTTGGGACGTGGCCGTCCCGGACCAGGCGTTACGGCCGAGCATGCGGGCCACCCACGGGGAGCGCGGGTGGCGGGTGACCTCCGTCGGTGAGGCGTCCTGGACGGCGCGGCCCTGCTCGAGGACGAGGACCCGGTCGGCCAGTGACACGGCCTCGACGGGGTCGTGGGTGACGATCAGACACACACCGCCGAACCCGTCCAGGTGGCGGCGCAGCGTGTGCCGGACGTGCGCCCGGGTCGCCTGGTCCAGCGCCGCCAGTGGTTCGTCGAGCAGCAGGAGACGGGGCCTGGAGGCGAGGGCCCGGGCCAGCGCGACCCGTTGCGCCTGCCCGCCGGAGAGCTGGGTGGGGCGGCGGTGCGCGAGGTGGCCGACACCGAGGCGGTCGAGCCAGCCCTGGGCGATGTGACGCGCCTCGCCGCGTGCCACGCCGTGGGCCCGCAGCCCGTAGGCGGTGTTGGACAACGCGGACAGGTGGGGGAACAGGGCCCCGTCCTGCGGTACCCACGCGACGCCGCGGCGGTGGGGCGGCAGGTCGGTGATGTCGGTGTCACCGAGCCGTAGCCGTGCGTGGGCCCGGTCGGTCAGGGCGAGGAGCGCCCGCAGCAGCGTCGTCTTGCCGGCACCGTTGGGTCCGACGACGGCGATGGTGGTGCCCGGTTCCGCGTCCAGGACGAGCTGGTTGAAGCCGTCGACCTCGGCGTGGAGCGACCACGCCCGCTGAGCCGGCACCGGCACGTCGGTCTGCCCGCCCGAGTCGGCCACGGCGGCTCCGTCGTTGTCCGAGGGCGCCGCCTCGGTCCGCCCCGGTGTGCCCGTACGGGGGCCCGCGGTCCACCGGCCGCGCAGGGCGACCAGGACGCCCATCGCGATGGCCAGCAGCATCAGCGAGACGGACGTCGCCGCCTCCGGCTGCTCCTGGAGCAGCAGGTAGACCTGCAGCGGGAGGGTCTGGGTGCTTCCGGGCAGGTTGCCCGCGAAGGTGATCGTCGCGCCGAACTCGCCCAGCGCACGGGCCCAGGTGAGGGCCGCCCCCGCGACGAGACCCGGGGCGACCATGGGCAGCGTGACGGTCACGAACACCCGGAAGGGCGACGCACCGAGGGAAGCCGCGGTCTCCTCGTACCGTGGGCTGAGCCCGGCGAGCGTGCCTTCCAGGCTGATGACCAGGAACGGCATGGAGACGAAGGCCGCGGCGACCACCGCCCCGGAGGTGTGGAACGGCAGCGTGACACCGAACCAGTCCTCCAGCCACGGCCCGAGCAGTCCCCGGCGCCCGAAGCCCATGAGGAGCGCGACACCGCCGACGGTGGGCGGCAGCACCATCGGGAGCAGCACGAGCGACCGGACCAGGGCCTTGCCCGGGAAGGGCACCCGGGCCAGCAGCCACGCCAGCGGAACGCCGAGCAGCAGGGACAGCCCCAGCGCCCAGCACGACACGACCAGCGACAGCCGCAGTGCTTCGACGGACTGGGGGCTGGTCAGGTGACCGCCGAGTTCACCCCACGACGTACGGGACAGGACGCCGATCAGGGGCAGCAGCAGGAACGCGACGGCCAGCAGCGCGGGGAGCGCCAGGGCGACGGGTGTGCGCGGACGGAAGCGTTGCATCGGTGAGCCCTGCTGGTCGGGGCGCGAGGGCTGCCCGGTCCCCCGAACGGGCGGCCCTCGTGCGGTACGGGGGAGGGGGTTACGGCTTCTGGAAGCCCGCGTCCTGAAGGATCTTCTGCCCCTCGGGCGAGGACAGCCACGCCACGAAGGCGGCTGCGGCTTCCGCGTTCTTGGAGCCCTTGAGCGTGGCGGCGGGGTACTCGGCGATGGCGTTCTGCGCGTCCGGGACGGTGACGGCGTCGACCTTGTCCGGGGCGCTGTCGGCGTCCGTCTTGTACACCAGGCCCGCGTCGGCCTCACCGAGTTCGACCTTGCTGAGCACGGCGCGGACGTTCGGCTCCTGGGAGACGGGCTTCACCGTGATCTTCTGGGCGTCGAGGATCTTCTTGCTGTACTTGCCTGCCGGCACCTCGGGCGCCGCCAGGACGACCTTGAGCTTCGGGTCGCCGAGGTCCTTCAGCGTGTCGATCTTCTTCGGGTTGCCCTCGACGGTGGCGATGACGAGGCGGTTCTTCGCGATGACGGCCGGGGTGCCGGTCTCGGACTTCACGCCGTCCATGCTCCTGGTGTCCGCGGTGACGAGCGCGTCGGCCGGGGCTCCCTGCCTGACCTGCGCGATGAGCTCCTGGGAGCCCGCGAACGAGAAGGTGATCCTCGTACCGGGGTGGGACTTCTCGTACGCGGCCCCCGCGGTCTTGAAGACGTCGGTCAGGGAGGCCGCGGCCAGGACTGTCAGCTCCGCCCGGGGCGGCGTCGACGCGGACTTGCCCGCGTCGCGGCCGGAGTCCTTCGCGCCGTCGTCACCGCCACAGCCGGAGAGGGGAAGGAGCAGCGCGGCGGCGACGACGGCGGCCGCGGCGCGGCGCGGGGTGAGGGTGAGGAACATGAAGTCGACTCCTGAAGTGATGTGCGCACGAGCGGGCGTGCCCGGGCGAGCAGAGCGGCCGCGTCAGTGCACCGACGCCACGCCACGGGATGCTGAACGGCTCAGGTGCGGTCGATGTGCACGCTGGTGGACTTCACGCGGGCGGTGGCCTGCATCCCCACTTCCAGACCCAGTTCCTCGACGGCCTCCCGGGTCAGCAGTGAGACCAGTCGATGGGGCCCGGCCTGGATCTCGACCTGGGCCGCGACGTCGCCGAGCGTCACCGCGGTGACGATGCCCGGGAAGGCGTTGCGAGCGCTGGTGTACGGGCTGTCGTCGTCCCCCGGGCCGCCCTGCGCGACCTCGATGGAGAACGCGGCCAGGTCACGGCCGTCGATGACGCGGCGGCCGGCTTCGTCGCGGTGGGTCGCGACGCGGCCGGCGTCAGCCCAGCGCCGCGCGGTGTCCGGGCTGACGCCCAGCAATCGCGCTGCCTGACCGATTGTGTAGGACTGCATGTGCGCCACGCTAGAGCCGTAACGCCCTCATCTGCAATTGTTCGAGCGTTTCTCCATGGCAGATGCGAGGTCACTTGGATGATCGGCCAAGCGGCGGGGAGGGCCACCCTGAGGGCCCTTGCGCACGGGGCGCCGCGCGTGCCGGGACACGACACCGGTCCGGGCCACGACACCGGTCCGAGGACACGGCCGGCCGACTGGCTCACGGCAGGTCGATGTGCACCTGCGTCGACTTCACCCGGGCGGTGACGGTGACCCCCGGCTCGAGTCCCAGCTCCTCGACGGCCTCCCGGGAGACCAGTGACACCACGCGGTGCGGGCCCGACTGGATCTCCACCTGGGCGATCACATCGTCGGCCCGGACGGCGGTGACGATGCCGGTCAGCGCGTTGCGCGCCGAGGTGACGACACCACCGGCATCCGGCTCCACGGCCCGGGCCCGGACGAACGCGGCGAGCGCGACCCCGTCGATCACCCGGTTCCCGGAGCCGTCCCGGTCCGCCGCAAGCCGTCCCTTGTCGGCCCAGCGACGGACGGTCTCCTGGCTCACACCGAGGAGGCGTGCTGCTTGGCCAATGGTGTACGACGGCATGTCCGCACCTTACGTCCCGGCCGGGCAGATCCGGTCGGGCAATCCCGGATACAAGCTCCGGCGCTCGTCCTCGTCCAGCTCACGGCCCACGACCTCGCACACGTGGGCCTTCCAGAGCGCGGGGTCGAGGCGGAACAGATCCACCGCCCCTCCGCTCGAATACCGGAGCAGCGCCTTCCCGCCCTGCGCGGTCGACAGGAAGTACTGCCCTTCGGCGAAGTCGTAGGACTCGCTGCGGCTCAGGTCCGACAGCCGCAGGAAGCGCACGGACGTCTCGTTGGCCAGGAAGAAGTCGGAGCTGTCTCCCACGAATCCCGCCTCGTAGGCGTCGTCCTTCAACGGCCCGATCGGCCCGACGACGCGTTCGGGCTTCCCTCCCTCGGACGGGGCCGGCACCGACCACAGCTCCAGCATGTCGCCCTTCGTCTTCGCCGCCGCGTACCTCCCGTTCTTGGCGAGTACCGCGTTGACGACGTCGGGGCCGAGTTCCAGACGGAGGTCTCGGTTCTCGCGGCCCTTTCGCAGATCGACGGCGTAGAGGGTCGGGTCACCAGCGAGCATGATCCTCACATGCCCCGGCTCCGGGTGCGGGTCCAGGAAGAACGCCGGCGGGTTCTTCTTGGTGAGCCGGAGGTCCTTCACGTCGAAGGGCTTCGAAAGGCGCTTGCCGTTGCGGGCGTTCCAGTGCTCGATACGTGTGCCGGAGACCGTCACGAGCTCGTCGTCGGTGGGAAACATGAACTCCACCGAGTCCTTCGGTTTCCCCGACGCGTCGAGGGGCGGCATGGCGGTGGTGATCTCCGTGACCCGCCGCAGGGAGGGAAGCTCTCGGACCATGACCTTGTCGCGGTCGACGAGGTCGGCCACGAGTGTCTCGGGCCGGTTGACGATGAGGTCCCGGGAAGGGTCCGGAGCTGTCGCCGGGTTCCGCTTGGCCGAGGCGAGGATCCGCAGCGGTCCGGGCCCACTGCTCGTCTCCTCCCGCATGTCGATGACCACGAGTTGCTCACCGCGTTTGCCGAAGTGGGCCAGCATGCTGCTGCCGCCGTCGAGCAGCACCGGGGCACTGTCGACGGACCCGGAGTTGAAATCCAGCGGATGCCCGGTCACCGAGGTCTCGTCCCGGACGACCAGGGTCGGAGCTCGCGCGTCTCCCACGAGAGGCAGGTCGGAGAGGAGTCCGGGGCGCGGCGCGAAGAAGGGCTTCACTCGGCGACCGGGCCGTGAGTCGACGAGGTGCCAGCCACCGACCTGGAACACTCCGTACTGCTCACCCGTCGCGCTGATCGCGATGCCGTTGCAGCCCGTCTCGACGCCGTAGCGGTTTAGCTCGCGGCCGTCCGCCACACGAATGAGCCGGTAGACGGACTCACTGACTGTGGCGCCACGCTGGCAGACGGCCAGCTTGGACCCGTCGGCGGACATCCCCAACTGGGCGACGCCGGACTCCGTGTGCACCCCCTCCGCCAAGGTCCGCGCCTTCCCGGTGCGCGTGTCGATCGCCGTCATGGAGGACATGGCGGGTTCCTGCGTCCCCCGCTCGGACCGCTGGGCCACGACGGTGTCCCGGTCGGGGCCGAACCACACCCTCTCGACGGCGGGCCCGGCCACCGGCAACTTCCCCTGTTCGCGCGTCGTCAGGTCCCACAGCCACAGTTGCCCGTCGTTGTGTGCCGCGGCCACCCTGCTGCCGTCCGGTGAGATGTCCGCGCGGCCGGCCTGGCCGCTGAAGCTGAATTTATCGGGGGACCTGAAGCCCGCCCCGGGGATCGTTCCGGCCTTCCTCAGCACCTCGTCCGCGTCCTTCGCTCCGCGATGCACGTCGTGCCAGGAGAGCGCGCCGTCCGCATTCGCCACGTAAGCGATCCGCCGGCCGTCCTTGCTGACCATCGGGCCGCCGACCGCGACCGGGAGTTGCAGTGGCTTGCGCAGCACCGTCCCACCGTCGCGGAGGAACAGTGTCGCGCGTCCGCTCTTGGACGTCACCAACGTCACCGCCCCGTCCGCGCTGGTCGCGACCCCGTCGATCTCCCCCTCGGCGCCGGTCAGTGCCCACGCGGCCTCCTTGAACCGGTCGTACCTGCGCATCAGGGCGCTGCGGGCCTCCTGCGTCGGTGCGATGTCGTACGCGGCCACGGCGGCCAGCGCCGCCTGCCCCGGATCCGTCTTCGCCACTTCCTCGGAGAGGCTCGCCAAGGACCGGGAACGCGACTCCGCCTCCCGCCGTTCGTTGACCTCCGACTGGTGGACGAGGAAGGTGCCGAGCCCCGCGATCAGCGCGAACACCACCGCCACCGCCGTCCACGCGGCCCGGGCACGGGTCCGACGGGCACGGTGACGCTGCCGCGCGAGCAGGAGGAAAGCCCGCTCGTCCTCGGTCAGCTCCTGTTCGCGGCCGCCCAGCCACCGCTCGACCGCCGCGAGTTGTGACCGACCGGGCAGGAGGTCGGCGGATCTGCCTCCTCGCTCCCAGCGGTCGTGGTCGTGCGCGAGCTCCGCCCGGCCGGCCAGGAACTCGGCGTCGGCCTTCACCTGGCGCCGGAGCGCCGGCCAGGCGGTGATGAGCGCTTCGTGGGCCAGCTCGGCGGTCTCGGGCTCCTTCTCGCCCCCGTGCAGCACGAGCAGGCGCCGGCCGGCGAATGCCTGGGCGATCCTCCACCGGGTCTCGCCCGCCTCGGCGCGGGTGAGGCGGCGGCGCAGCGGAGTCTCGCTGCCCGGGAGCACCCGGACGAGGCCGGTCAGCAGCCGGAGTGCTTCGGCCTCCAGGCCCGCCTGCTCACCGACGCATTCCCGCCAAGCGCGTTCGGAGTGGAGTTCCAGGGCCCCGGCGACGCCGTGCATCTCTTCGTACGTCGTCGCGCGCAGTCGTCCGGCCGCCCGCTGTTCCCACAGTTGTTCCAGGACGAAGCCGAGGAGCGGCAGGATGCCCGGTTCGCCGCCCGCGTCCTGCAGGATGCGACGGTCGAGGCCGGGGTCGTAGGCCACGGCCGGGATGCGTTCCAGCGGCTTGGTGATCACGTCGTTGAGCTGCTCCCGCGACATGGGCGTCAGCGGGAGGGTGATGCCGTCGCGCAGCGCGGGGCCGAGCAGCGGATGTTTCAGTACCGCGTCGATGAAGTCGGCCCGGAGCGTGAGCAGCACCCGTAAGCCGTCGGGGTGGCGCTCGGGGAACAGGAGGTCCGCCGCCTGCGCGACCTCGGTCTCGGTACGGTCCAGGAGCGCTTCGGCCTGGTCGAGGACGACGAGGAGTTTGGCGGAGGCCGTTCCGCGGACGCGGTGGAGGGTGTCCGCGAGGCCCTTCGCCGCGAGCCACCCCTCGATCGCGTCGGCGTCCCGCGCCCGCGGCGGTAACCCGTACCGTCCCGTCCTGGCGGCTTCGTACAGCTCTGTGGCCAGTGCGGAGCGCGGGGACGAGACCTGGCCCGCGTTCAGCACCAGCACGTCGTACCCGGCCTGCCGCATCCGGGGCACCACCCCGGCGAGCGCCACTGACGACTTGCCCGAGCCCGACGGGCCGTACAGGGTGACGGTCGGGTTGCCGCCTCGCAGTGCCTGGACCACCGCGTCGACGTCGTCGTCGCGTCCGAAGAAGACGTCCGCGTCGCTCTCCTGGAAGGTCGCCAGTCCCCGGAAGGGCGCGGCGGGAAGGACGACCGGGGCGAGGTGGGGCAGTTCCCGCAGGAGGGTCCGGGTGCGGAGGACGAAGGCCTGCTGGCTCTCCCGCTCGGGCTGGGCCGCCACGACGAGACCGATGGCCGCGCCGAGGTCGTCGTCCCAGACGGGAGTGCCGCTGAAGCCCCGCTTGACGTGCGCGGTCTGGCCGTCGGCGCGGGAAAGCTGGACCCAGCCCTCGCTCGTGTTCCCGCCGAGCTTTCCCCGGAACCAGATCTCGCCCGGCTCGCCGCCCGTGAAACCCACGGCCCGTGCCTCGTGCTCCCAGACACTTCCGGGATCGGCCATGGGCAGGGGAGGGACGTCGGGGACGGCGTCGCCCAGCCGCAGCACGGCCATGTCACCGGTACGGTCCGCCCGGGTGGGGATCCAGTCCTCGACCTTCGCCGTCCGGCGCAGGGGCCCCGAACGGCCGGCGGGGCGGTCCGCCAGCGGGAACTCGACCGTGACCTCGGCCCCTCTGGGCACCGTCTCGTGCCGGGGCCGGCCCAAGGCGTCCGACACCACGTGCGCGCAGGTCAGCACCAGATCGGGGGCGACGAGAGCGCCCGCCCCGGCCGTTTCACCGTCCTGCCCCGCCACTCTGGCCACCGTCGAGGCCAGTGCCTCGTCCGCGCTGCGCCGTTCCGCCCCCGTCACCGGCCACCTCCCCTTTCCCTGATCAGGATGAGTCCGTCCGGTCACGTTCCTTGCGGATTATGGTCAGTCGTGTCCCGGGTGTCACTCCTGTTCCAGGTCAGACTCACGGTGAAATTGGCCGACGTCGCGGTGCTGGCGATGACGACGTCCGCCTGGGCCGACAGCGATACGCCGAACTCCAGTGTGATCTCGTCCGGTGCGTCGGCCATTCCTCTCAAGCGGCCGACGAAGCTCTCGGCCACCGGGCGTACGGTGTCCAGCATTTCGCCCAGAGTCCGCTCGGCCCGCGCGATGGACCGCCCTCCCCGGCCCACCCGTACCAGGTCCTCCTCCTGTTCCCGTATCTGGACGCGGATCGTTTCGTCGCTGCCGTCGCCCAGGGGCACTTCGACGTGGACAAGGCGTTCGGTCATGACATCCTCCAGCGGCTGGGAGCTGGTGATCATAACGAAGCCAACCTCCGTGCAGATGACGTGCGTTGAAAAGCCCTCCGCTCCCCGGCGGCTGAGGCCGTCTTCCCGGTCGGTCAGGCCGCCGACGGGGCGGGGAGCAGGCGGTCGGCCAGGCTACGGGTGCCCTCCGCGTGGCGGGCGGTCGGGGAGAAGTGGTCGCCCGGGAACGCGTCCAGGTCGGACCGGTCCTCCGTGCAGTCGTCCCGGTGGCGCAGTCCACCCACAGGGACGCGGGGGTCCGAGAAGCCCGCCGGGGCGTGTGGACCGCGCCGCGCTCGCCGCGCTGCCCGACGGGACGGCAGCGGACTGAAAAGGCGGAACACGGCCGCCGAAGGGGACATCTCCGGTCCGTGACGCGAGTAGGCGCGCCCCCCTCGCCCGTTACCCGCTGGTAGGGGATGATGGCGCACAACCATCCACACGGCCGGGGGCTGAGGTAGCGGTGACGACTTTCGAGGAACGAACCACGGTGCACGCCTTCCGGGACGACGCCCTCGGCGAGTACGACGCCGTCGGGCTCGCCGATGCCCTCCGGCGGGGCGAGGTGGGCGCCGCCGAGGTCGCCCGGGACGCGGCCGAGCGGGTGCGGGCGGTGGAGGCGCGGCTCAACGCGGTCCAGGTGCACATCGACGCGCCCGCGCACGCCGCGGGGGAGGGCGGTGCCCTCGCCGGGGTGCCGACGTTCGTCAAGGACAACACCGACTACCTCGGACTGCCCACCGGCCACGGCAGCGCTGCCTTCACCCCGAGGGCCGCACGGCGGCACGCGCCGTTCGCCCGGCAGTTCCTGAGCAGCGGCGTCACGGTGCTGGGAAAGACCCGGCTGCCGGAGTTCGGGTTCAGTCCGACCACGGAGTACGAGGGCGCCGAGCCCGTCCGCAATCCGTGGAACACAAACTATTCGGCGGGCGGTTCGTCGGGCGGCAGCGCGGCGCTCGTCGCTGCCGGGGCGGTGCCCATCGCGCACGCCAACGACGGCGGTGGATCGATCCGGATCCCCGCCGCCGCGTGCGGACTCGTCGGCCTCAAGCCGACCCGTGGCCGGGTCCTGCCCAATGCCCAGAGCCGTCAACTGCCCATTGACATCGTCTCCGACGGTGTCGTGAGCCGTTCCGTCCGGGACACCGCCGCGTTCCTCGCCGCCGCCGAGACGTACTGGCGCAACCCGAAGCTCCCACCCCTGGGGCTGGTCGAAGGCCCCTCGGAGCGGCGGCTGCGCGTCGGGTTCCTGCTGGACTCGCCCAACGGTGTCCCATCCGACACCGCCACCCGCGCCGCCGTCACGGAGACGGCGGCGACACTCGAACGGCTCGGCCACACCGTGGAGCCGGTGGAGCTGGCACTCGACCCGCGTTTCACCGAGGACTTCCTCACCTACTGGGGCCTGCTGTCGTTCCTCCTCGGCGTCACGGGCCGGACCCTCGGCACGGATTTCGACCGGCGCCGCATGGACGGCCTCAGCCGGGGGCTGCGCGAGGCCTACCTGGCGAACTGGCGGAACACCCCGGGCACACTGCGGAGGCTGAAGCGTACGAGGGAGGCGTACGCGGCGGCCTTCCGCGGGCTCGACCTCGTCCTTTCCCCCGTGCTCGCCCACACCACGCCGCCGATCGGCCACCTCAGCCCGACCGTTCCCTATCGGGAACTGATCGAGCGGATCCTCGCGTACGTCGCCTTCACACCGCTCAACAACGTCGTCGGCACACCGTCGATCTCGGTGCCGGCCCCGCGGACGACGGCGGACGGTCTGCCGATCGGTGTCATGTTCTCCGGCCGCCCCGGCAGTGAACGGACGCTGCTCGAAGTGGCCTTCGCCCTGGAGCAGGACCGGCCCTTCCGGCGTATCCAGGACGTGTGACCGCACGGACCCGTTCGGCTTGACCGGACGCCTGCGCCCGTCGCGTGATTGTGGGCCTGCGGGGCGGCGTGTTAGCAAGGGGCATGCCTCGGAAAGCCGCGTTCGCGAAGGACGTCTACGACGTCGTCATTGTCGGTGGCGGTCACAACGGTCTGGTCGCCGCCGCCTACCTGGCCCGTGCGGGACGTTCCGTGCTCGTGCTCGAACGGCTCGCCACCACCGGCGGCGCGGCGGTGTCGACCCGCGCCTTCTCCGGCGTGGACGCGCGTCTTTCGCGCTACTCGTACCTCGTGTCCCTCCTCCCCTCGAAGATCGTGGCCGATCTCGGGCTGCGCTTCCGGGTGCGGAAGCGGTCCATCGCCTCGTACACCCCGGCCGTCCGCGACGGTCGCGCCACCGGTCTGCTGATCGGCGGCGGAGAGGCGCGGACCCGGACCGCCTTCCGCGACTTCACCGGCTCCGACGCCGAGTACACGGCCTGGCGGGACTTCTACGACATGACCGGCCGGGTGGCCCGGCGGGTGTTCCCCACACTCACCGAACCGCTGCCGAGCCGCGAGGACCTGCGCGCCCGGATCGGCGACGACGAAGCCTGGCGGACGCTGTTCGAGGAACCGCTCGGTGTCGCCGTCGAGGAGCGGTTCCGGGACGACGTGGTACGCGGTGTCGTGCTCACCGACGGGCTCATCGGCACCTTCGCCGACGCGCACGACCCTTCACTGGCCCAGAACGTCTGCTTCCTCTACCACGTCATCGGCGGCGGGACGGGCGACTGGGACGTACCGATCGGCGGCATGGGGGCGCTCACCGACGAACTGGCCCGGGTGGCACGGGAAGCGGGCACCGAGATCGCGACCGGCCACGAGGTGGTGCGCATCGAACCCGACGCGAGCCTCCCGCTCGTCACCTACGACGACGGCTCCGGCGAGGCCACCGTCGGGGGCCGCAAGGTCCTCGTCAACGCCTCACCTCAGGCGCTGGCCGGGATGCTCGGGGACACCGTCACCGAGTCCGCCGAGGGCGCGCAGCTCAAGGTCAACATGCTGGTGCGCCGCCTGCCACGGCTCCGGGACACCTCCGTGGACCCGAAGGAGGCCTTCGCCGGTACGTTCCACATCGCCGAGAGCTACGGCCAACTGGCCCGCGCCCACCAGGAGGCGGCAGACGGGCGGCTCCCGTCGGCCCCGCCCTCGGAGATCTACTGCCACTCGCTGACCGACCCCTCCATCCTCGGTCCGGAACTCGCCGCCCGTGGTTACCAGACGCTGACGATGTTCGGCCTGCACACCCCGGCCCGGCTGTTCCGCCGGAACA
This sequence comes from Streptomyces sp. NPDC041796, assembly GCF_055590785.1. Taxonomy (NCBI): domain Bacteria; kingdom Bacillati; phylum Actinomycetota; class Actinomycetes; order Kitasatosporales; family Streptomycetaceae; genus Streptomyces; species Streptomyces sp. NPDC041796. Next base: position 9,514 of record NZ_JBVJAH010000016.1, on the reverse strand, counting down.
ACGCGGCGGCACGGGACACCCTGGTCAAGGCGGCCCTGGCGGAACTGGACGCGGTGCTGGCCGAGCCGCTCGCCGACTGCCTCGCACTCGACCGGGACGGCCGTCCCTGCATCGAGGCCAAGACGCCGATCGACCTGGAGGGCGAACTGCGGCTGCCGGGCGGCAACATCTTCCACCGTTCCCTCGCCTTCCCGTACGCGGACGGGACGACGGGACGCTGGGGTGTGGAGACCGCCCACCCCAACGTGCTGCTGTGCGGCGCGGGCGCCGTGCGCGGCGGCGGCGTGAGCGGCATCCCCGGTCACAACGCGGCGATGGCCGTGCTGGGCGGCTGACCGGCCGGTGGCGTGGTGACGCCGTCGCGGAGGAACGGCCCGGCACCCCTGCGGCCGGGCCGTTCCGGGACGACCGCGGATCAGGGTCCGGCGGTCAGCACCTCGGCGCGCTCGCGGCACCGGTGGGACGCCGCAGGCGCAGGGCTGATCAGAGGAACTCGATCGACACGTACTCCACGTTGCCCCAGTTGCAGTACGCGTTCGTCCGGGTCGCTCCGGTCACGGTGCTGCTCGACCCCCAACCCCCCAGCGTGCAGTCGACGTTGACACGCCACTTGTAGTTCCCGGGAGTCCTGCACTTCCCCCACCCGTTGGTGAGGTTCTTGCCCTTGTCGCACGAGGGCCCGAGCGCCGGGGACGCCCCGTCGTGGGCGGCGGCCTGCGCGGGCGCCGACACACCTCCCACCACCAGTGCCGCTCCTATCCCCAGTCCTGCGACAGCCGTACGGAAACGCATGGGTGCTCCTTCGATTCGTCTGGAGGAAAGGCGCCGTGGCCGACAACACGCCGGCGACCAGATGGCGTGATCTTGGCTTCACGACCCGTTGTGAACACCACCAGACTGGAACCACGGCCGGGCCGCGTCTTGTAGGAACGCGCACTCTGCCGGGCACGTGTCCTCGGGAGCCCGGGTGGATCGAGAAGGGCGGCGGTTGTGGCCCGCGAGTCAGCACCGAACGGCTCGGCCTCGGAGCGCTGCCGGGTGCGCCACCGTCCCCCGGCACCGCTGCGGGCGCATGTGGTCAGCTACACCGGTTACCGCATGAGTGCGGCGCCGGTCACACGGAGGCTGAACCTCCCCTCGACCACCGTGACGCTGTGTCTGACGTGGGGAGCCCCGCTGGACCTCGCCTCCGACCGGGAACAGCCATCGGGCAGCGGCTGGGACGCGGTGCTGCTGGGGCTGCAGACCGGCCCGGTGACCAGCCGCACCGGCGGCACCGGCCACGGCGTCCAGGTGGAGCTGACGCCGTTGGGAGGTTACGCCCTCCTCGGCATGCCGCTTCATCGCCTGGCCGACAGCATGGCCCACCCGGCGGACGTCCTGGGACGACACTGGGGCGCCGGCCTGACCGAGCAACTCGCCTCCGCGGCCGACTGGGGAAGCCGCTGGGCGATTCTCGACGCGGCGATCTCCTTGCGGCTCGCCGACAGCCGCTGCTGGCCCTCACCCGTGGTGTCGGAGGCGTGGTCCCTGCTCCGGGCCAGCCACGGCACGCTGCCGGTCGGGCGACTGGCCGAGGCGACCGGGCGGAGCCGTCGCCGCCTGGAGGTCCTCTTCGCGGAGCAGATCGGCCTCGCTCCCAAGAGCGCCGCCCGTGTTCTCCGCTTTCAGAAAGCCCTGACAAGGCTGCTGAAGCCGGGCGGAACCTGGGCCGAGACGGCCGCTGCGTGCGGCTACCACGACCAGGCCCATCTCGCCCGCGACTTCCGCGCCTTCGCCGGCATGACCGCAACCGGCCTCCAGGCACTCGCCGCCCACGGCGCCACGGGCGACACCAGTACCCTCACCCACCCCTTCACCTCGGTCGCGTTCCCACGCTGACCTCACGTCCCGCACGTCACCCGCTGGACGGAACCTGTCCGCCGGACACACTGCGCGGAACGTCCCTGACGAACACGATGCCGTCGCTGTCCGCCAGGTGGGCCGGGTCGAAGGGGGCGTAGCCGAACCACGGGGACACGCGGGGCGCGGGCCGCCTGTCGCCGAGGACGGCGGCCAGCCGCCGGGCGTCGATCAGGCAGCGCTCCTCCGGGAGCGCGTACAGGAGACCTTCGACGGTGTCCGGCGGCGGCGTGTCCACCCCCTGGTGCCGGATCGTGCCGAGGGCCGTGGCCACGAAGGCGTACTCCGCGCCGAGCCGGGCGCTCACCAGCGCACCGGCGCCCCACCACTCCAGCGGCATCCCGCCCATGCGCATCGAGCTCTTCTCCCGCTGGAGATGGGAGTTGTGGGCGTGGACCAGCACCGGGCCCCGGTCGGCGAGGGCGAGGAGGTTGTGGGCCATCATCCGGTCCCGTACGCCCGCGAGCCGGGTCAGGCGGACCGCCGAGGTGTCGGCCATCCAGTGGTGGTAGCGCAGCAGGCCGGTGGCGGTGCGCCCGTACAGGCGTGCCCGGTCCCAGTCGTCCCGGGAGGTCACCGCCAGCAGGTGCGGCGTCTGCTCGTCGAGCAGTGCCACCAGTTCGCCGGCGAGCAACCGCAGTTCCCGGGCCTCGGCCGACCGACCCGTGGACCGGGCCGGATCCATCATCGCGGCGGGCTCGGTCCACCGGTCGTCGGCGCCGAGCAGGCGGTCGAGTGCTTCCGCGGTGCAGGGGAGGAGGCTCGCGTCCACCCGGGCGGAGAGGTAACCGTGGAGCGCGGTGAGGGCCTGCCGGGGGCTCGCGGCGCCGGCGATCTCCAGCGGGCCGTCGAAACCGGCGAAGCGGATCCGCTCGGAGGCGGGCCGGCCGTCGTTGTGGGTGCGCATCCAGCGCACGAGCTCACGGTTGGCCGCGGAGGCGCCCCAGCCGTGGCTGAATCCGTGCTCCATGACCTCGTCGAGCGTGCCCGTGCCCGAGGTGACGTAGTCGTCCACGAGCAGGCCCGTCACGCAGTCGCTCTCGATCGCGATCGTTCGGTAGCCCTCCTGCTCGACGAACTGCCGGAAGAGCTCGTTGCGTAGGTCGAGCAGGGCGTCCTCGCCATGGGTGGGCTCGCCCAGGGCGAGCAGCCTGGGCCGGGCCGGAAGCAGCCTCATGACGGCGGAAGCCGCGACGGCATGGGCGGTGTCCTTGATGTCGGTAGCCATGCCATCAACGCTATCGTTGAAGCCTCGGTTGAAACTTTTGCGCAGTATCCTCGGCCTCATGGGGCGAAACCTTCAAACCGGCAGGCGGCTCAGGCCGGTTGATCTGGCACGGGGGCACGGTCTGTCCACCCAGGCCATCAGGAACTACGAGGAGGCCGGCATCCTGCCGCCCGCCGATCGCACACCGCACGGCTACCGCACCTACACCCCGCTGCACGCGGCGGCCCTGCGCGCGTTCCTCGCCCTGCTGCCCGGCCACGGCCACCGCACGGCGACGTCGATCATGCGGGCCGTGAACCAGGGCGCGGCCGAAGAGGCGTTCCGTCACATTGACGAGAGCCACGCCCAGCTCCTCGACGACCGGCGGACCCTCCAGGCCGTCGAGAGCGCCCTCCGCGACCTGGAGCCCACCACCGCGGCGCCCGAGCCCGGCGGCACGTTCATCGGACCGCTGGCGAACAAGCTCGGCGTCCGGCCCGCGACCCTGCGCACCTGGGAGCGCCTCGGGCTGGTACGACCGCGCCGTGACCCGCGGACCGGGTACCGCGTCTACGACGAGGACGACGTACGGGACGCCCGGCTGGTCCACCAACTCAGGCGGGGCGGCCACCTGCTGGAGCAGATCGCCCCGCTGATCACCCAGGTGCGGGCGGCCGGCGGGCTCCGGCCTCTGGAGGCCGCCCTGCGCGACTGGCACGGCCGGCTGGCCGCCCGCGGCCGGGCGATGCTGACCGGAGCGGCGGAGCTGGAGGCGTACCTCGACGAGCGCGGATGACACCCGGGAGCCCGGATCCCCCCGATGTCGGCCTGCTCCCGGGCCGGGGCCACCCGGTACGCTGCTCGCTTCGATCTCACCGTTCCGCGAGCGACGGTCCAAGGCGGGCAAGGGAAAGGGAGCGTGGTGGGGGCACAGTCCCTGGGGCGGGGGTTCGGCCTGCTCTGGGCGTCGTACACGGCCGGAACCGTGGGTACGTGGCTCGCCTTCGACGCCTTTCCCCTGATGGCGATCCTCGTGCTGGACGCCGGGCCGGCCGCGGTGTCGGCGCTGGCGGCCGTGGGGCCGGCGGTGGGAGCCCTGGTGGCGGTGCCGCTGGGGCCGTGGGTGGAGTTCCGCCGCAAGCGGCCGGTGATGATCGCGATGGACCTCGTCCGCTTCGTGGCGCTGATGACCATCCCCCTCGCGTTCCTCTTCGATGTGCTCGGCCTCGCCCACCTCCTGGTGGTGTCGGTGGTCCTCGCGGCCACCGGCATCACGTACCGCGCGGCAAGCGGGGCGTACCTGAAGGCACTCGTGCCGCCGGAGGGCCTGCTCATCGCGAACGGGCGGCTGGAATCCACCACCTGGACCGCCACCGTGCTGGGACCGCCGCTCGGTGGTGCCGCGATCGGCCTGCTCGGCCCGGTGGCGACCGTCGTCGCCAACGCGGCCGGCTACCTGCTCTCCGCCCTCGGGATCCACGCGATCGGTGGCACGGAACAGCGGCCGGAGCGCACCGGGAAACCGGGCACGAGGACGGGTGAACTGTTCGCGGGGTGGCGGTTCGTCCTCACCCACCCGGCGCTCCGCCCGCTGCTGTTCAACACCGTCCTGATCAATGGCCTGATCCTGGCCACCTCGCCGCTGCTCGCCGTCCTCATGCTCGGGCCGCTCGGCTTCGCCCCCTGGCAGTACGGACTCGCCTTCGGACTCCCCTGCGTCGGCGGCATCCTCGGTTCACGCCTGGCCCGTCCACTGGTCGAGCGGTTCGGTGAGCACCGGGTGATGCTCACCGCCGGAACACTGCGTGCCTGCTGGCTGCTCGGGCTGGTCTTCGTCCAGCCGGGCGCCGCCGGCATCGTGCTCGTGGTGGCCGTCCAGTTCGGCATGATCACCTGCATGGGCGTGTTCAACCCGGTGTTCGCCACCTACCGCCTGCGGCAGACCGCGACGGACCGGGTCGCCCGGACCCTGTCCGCCTGGACGGTCACCAGCAACGCCGGCGTCGCCGTACTGACCACCCTGTGGGGCGTGTTGGCCGGCCTCATCGGGTCGCGTGCCGCGATCGGGGTGGCCGGTGTCCTGATGCTGATGACCCCGTTCCTGCTTCCCCGCCGCCGGCACACGACACAGGGCGAGCGACGGCCGGCCCCGGACACCGTCTGACCGATCCGGCTCCGTGCGTCATCGGTCGTTCGGGCAAACCTCGCGCCAAGCAAGATCACCGCATCGAGGTAATGATCTCGTTCTCATGGGGCGAACGGGGCCTACCGGCCGTTAGTGTTCCCCGGGATCTGGACGGATTCCCAAGAGATTGCTCCTTCTTGCTCCTCTTGCTCGTCTTGCACGTCTTGCACGTCTTGCACGTCTTTCGCCTCTTTCGCCGACCGGCGTGCGCGCGTACGCCCCTCACCCCCCTCGCCAAGGAGAGCTCACCCGATGACCGTTGAGACCAGCCCGGACACGCGGCCGGAACCGCCTCGGCAGTCCAGCCTGAGCACCGCGGCCGCCCGCAACCTCGCCACCACCACCAAGTCCGCCCCGCAGATGCAGGAGATCACCTCTCGCTGGCTGCTGCGGATGCTCCCCTGGGTGGAGACCAAGGGCGGCACCTACCGGGTGAACCGCAGGCTGACCTACACCGTCGGCGACGGGCAGATCGAGTTCGTCCAGGACGGCGCCTCCGTCCGCGTCATCCCCCGCGAGCTCGGCGAACTGGCCCTGCTGCGGGGCTTCGACGACGTGGAGGTGCTGACCACGATCGCGGGCCGGTGCGTCCAGCGGGACTTCCGGGCCGGCGAGGTGCTGGCCGAGCGCGGTGCTCCCGCCGACCAGATCCACCTGATCGCCCACGGCCGCGTCAACCAGACCTCCGTCGGCAAGTACGGCGACGAGGTCACCGTCGCCGTCCTCGCCGACGGCGACCGCTTCGGCGAGAACGCCCTCCTGGACGCCGATGCCACCTGGGACTACACCGCCACCGCCGAGACCTCGGGCACCCTGCTGACCCTGTCCCGCGCCGACTTCGCCGCCGTGATGTCCTCCGCGCCGACGCTCCAGGAGCACATCCGGCGGTTCAGCTCGCTGCCCCTGCAGCGCCAGAACCGTCACGGCGAGGCCGAGATCGCGATGTCCGCGGGTCACACCGGCGAAGTCGAGCTGCCCGGCGCCTTCGTCGACTACGAACTCAACCCGCGCGAGTACGAACTCTCCGTCGCGCAAACCGTCCTGCGGGTCCACACGAGGGTCGCCGACCTCTACAACGGGCCGATGAACCAGACGGAGGAGCAACTCAGGCTCACCATCGAGGCGCTGCGCGAGCGCCAGGAGTATGAGCTGATCAACAACCGGGAGTTCGGTCTGCTCCACAACGCCGCCTTCAAGCAGCGCATCCAGCCCCACTCCGGCCCGCCCACCCCGGACGACCTCGACGAGCTGCTCTGCCGCCGTCGCGGCACCAGGCTCTTCCTCGCCCACCCCAGGACGATCGCCGCGATCGGGCGGGAGTGGAACGCCCGCGGGATCTACCCGGACCACGTCGACGTCGGCGGCCAGCACGTCCCGGCCTGGCGCGGGGTCCCGATCCTGCCCTGCAACAAGATTCCCATCAGCAAGGAGAACACCAGCTCCATCCTCGCCATGCGAACCGGTGAGGACAACCAGGGCGTCATCGGTCTGCGCCAGACCGGCCTGCCGGAGGAGTACGAGCCGGGCCTTTCGGTGCGCTTCATGGGCATCAGCGAGCAGGCGATCATCTCGTACCTGGTCACGACCTACTACTCCGCCGCCATCCTGGTGCCCGACGCACTCGGCGTGTTGGAGAACGTGCAGATCGCTCGCAGGCGAGACTAGTGGACCCGTCCGACGGCCACCTCGGCCCGGACCTTCCCGGGCCGGGCGAGCCCGCCCGGGACCCGGGGCAGCCCACCCACCTCACCAAGGAGCTACGGATGCCCGATCCTGGGCTTTCCCCTCTGCAGTCGAGCCTGCCCGCCGCTGCGGAACGCTTCGGCACCCACGTCGTCGAGCAGGCCCGCACCACCGGGGCCGAGGCCGCCGCCGACGTCCCGCCCACCCTGTCCCCCCTGCCCGGCCCGCCCTCCGTGCGCACCGCCGTCACCATGCCCGCGCCCGCGACCTCATCCGCATCCGCGCCCGGGTCCGCCTCCGCGACCGCATCCGCACCGGCGGCCGCGTCCGCGAACGCACCCGCACCCGTATCCGCATCCGCGTCCATGTCCTTGCCCAACGGCAACCCCGCCCTGGAACGGATCCTGCGCGGCCCCAGCGGTCTGGGGACGGCCGGTCTGCACCTGGTCCGGCACGAGGAGCCCGAGGCGCCCCCGGCGCCGGAGGCACCGGCGCAGGGCAGGCCGATCCCCGGGCTCTACCACCACCCGGTCGCGGAGCCGGATCCGGTGCGGGTGGCCGAGGTCAGCCGCAGGATCAAGTCATGGGCCGTGGACGAGGTCCAGGCGTACCCCCCGGAGTGGGAGGACCAGTTCGACGGTTTCTCCGTCGGGCGCTACATGGTCGCCTGCCACCCGGACGCTCCCACCATCGACCACCTGATGATCGCCACGCGGCTGATGGTCGCCGAGAACGCGGTCGACGACTGCTACTGCGAGGACCACGGCGGCTCACCCATCGGTCTCGGCAGCCGGCTTCTGCTGGCGCACACGGCTCTCGACCCGCTGCACACGACGAAGGAGTACGAGCCGGGCTGGGTGGAGTCGCTCGAGTCGGACGCCCCCCGGCGCGCCTACCGCTCCGCCATGGAGTACTTCACCCGGCTGGCCACGCCGTCCCAGGCCGACCGGTACCGGCACGACATGGCCCGTCTGCACATGGGGTACCTGGCGGAAGCCGCGTGGGCGGAGACCGATCATGTGCCGGAGGTGTGGGAGTACCTGGCGATGCGTCAGTTCAACAACTTCCGTCCCTGTCCCACCATCACGGACGCCGTCGGAGGGTACGAGCTGCCGGCGGACCTGCACGCCCAGCCCGCCATGCAAAGGGTCATCGCGCTCGCCGGAAACGCGACCACCATCGTCAACGACCTGTACTCGTACACCAAGGAACTCGACAGTCCCGGCCGTCACCTCAACCTCCCCGTGGTCATCGCCGAACGCGAGGACCGGTCCGAACGGGACGCCTACCTGAAGGCCGTCGAGGTTCACAACGACCTCATGCACGCCTTCGAATCCGAAGCCGCAGCCCTGGCCGCCGCCTGTCCCGTGCCGAGCGTGCTGCGTTTCCTGCGAGGGGTGGCCGTCTGGGTCGACGGCAACCACTACTGGCACATGACCAACACCTACCGCTACAGCCTGCCCGATTTCTGGTAAGAAGGACTTATCTGTGACCAGCACCGAGCTCACCACCGCCAACGGCACCTCCACGTTCGTTCCCTCCCCGGCGTCGCCCTACCAGGGTGACATCGCCCGTTACTGGGACCAGGAGGCCAGGCCCGTGAACCTGCGTCTCGGCGACGTCGACGGGCTGTACCACCACCACTACGGCATCGGCGACGTCGACCACGCCGCCCTCGGCGGCCCCGACGACAGCGAGTACGAGAAGAAGCTGATCGCCGAGCTGCACCGTCTGGAGTCGGCCCAGGCCGAGGTGCTCCTGGACCACCTCGGCTCCATCGGCCACGACGACACGCTCGTGGACGCCGGCTGCGGCCGGGGCGGCTCCATGGTCATGGCGCACCAGCGCTTCGGATGCCGCGTCGAGGGCGTCACCCTGTCGGCCAAGCAGGCCGACTTCGCCAACAGGCGCGCCGGGGAACTCGGCATCGACGACCATGTCCGCGCCCGCGTGTGCAACATGCTCGACATGCCCTTCGAGACGGGCCGGGCGGCGGGCTCGTGGAACAACGAGTCGAGCATGTACGTCGACCTCCACGACCTCTTCGCCGAGCACTCCCGCATCCTCGCGGTCGGCGGCCGCTACGTGACCATCACCGGCTGCTGGAACCCGCGCTACGGCCAGCCCTCCAAGTGGGTCTCCCAGATCAACGCGCACTTCGAGTGCAACATCCACTCCCGCCGGGAGTACCTGAGGGCCATGGCCGACAACCGTCTCGTACCGCAGGCCGTGGTCGACCTGACTGCCGCGACCCTGCCCTACTGGGAGCTGCGGGCCACCTCCTCCCTGGTCACCGGCATCGAGGAAGCGTTCATCAACTCGTACAAGGACGGCTCCTTCCAGTACGTCCTGATCGCGGCCGACCGGGTCTGACCGGCCCGTCGGCACGTCGACCGGCCGATCCGCCGACCGCCGGGGGGGGGGGGGGGGGGGGGGGGGGGGGGAGGGGGGCGGGGGGGGGGGGGGGGGGGGGGGGGGGGGGGGGGGGGGGGGTATGTACGGGCGCGGTGGAGGGGGACGGGCGCCGTAAGCAGCAG
>NZ_JBVJAH010000015.1:48429-177832 GCF_055590785.1 Streptomyces sp. NPDC041796 | reverse complement strand
CCCCCCCCCCCCCCCCCCCCCCCCCCCCCCCCCCCCCCCCCCCCCCCCCCCCCCCCCCCCCCCCCCCCCCCCCCCCCCCCCCCCCCCCCCCGTACCGCGGGTCAGCCCAGCGCCTCGTCGAGCAGCGCCGCCCACTGGGCCACCACCCGCTCACGGCGCGCGGTGTCGTCCGTGAGGAGGTTGGCGAGGCCGAGGCCGCGCGCCATGTCGAGGAGGCCCTGCACCGTTTCGCGGACGCCGGGCCGGGACTCGTCCGCGCCGAGCAGCTCGACCGCGATGCGGTGCGTCTCGCGGCCGACGCGCGCCTCCAGCTCGGTCACCCGGGGGCGCAGTTGCTCCTCGTCCGAGGCGGCCACCCACAGGTGCAGGGCGGCCCGGAACAGCGGGCCGGTGTAGAGGCCGACCAGGGCGGCGACGACCGCCGCGCGGTCCTGGCCTGGCAGGGCGCGCAGCGCCTGGGAGCGTTCCTCGGCGACGTACTCGACCGCCGCCGTGAACAGGTCCTCCCGCGTAGGGAAGTGGTGCTGCGCCGCGCCCCGCGAGACACCGGCCCGCTCGGCGACGACGGAGACGGTGGACCCCGCCCAGCCGTGTTCCGCCAGACACGCCACGGCCGCGGCCAGGAGCCGCTGCCGGGTCGCCCGGCTGCGGTCCTGCTTCGGCTCCTTCGCGGCAGTCGTCACACCACCCATACAGGGTCCCGTCGTTCGAGGAAGGCCGTCATCCCCTCGCGTGCCTCCGCCGAGGCGAAGAGCGAGGCCGAGCGCTGTACGAAGTCCTCCGCGTCGCGCTCGAACATCTCCAGCACCCTAGCCGTGACCAGCCTCTTGGCCTCCGCCAGCCCCTGCGGTGACGCGCGGCGCAGCCCGTCCAGCACGGGGGCGAGAGCGCCGTCCACCTCGTCCCCGACGACCGTCACCAGCCCGATCCGCGCCGCCTCCGCCGCGCCGAACCGCTCACCGGTGAGGTAGTAGCGGGCGGCGGCCCTCGGGTCGAGGCGCGGCAGCAGGGACAGCGAGATCACCGACGGCGCCACCCCGATCCGCACCTCCGTGAGAGCGAAGTCCGAGCCCGTCCCCGCCGCCACGATGTCGCACGCCCCGACGATGCCCAGTCCCCCGGCCCTCACATGGCCGTCCACCCGGGCCACCACCGGCTTGGGCAGTTCCACGATCGCCCGCAGCAGCGCCACGAACGTGTACGGGCTGGGCGGAGCCTTCAGATCGGCGCCCGCGCTGAACGTGGACCCGGTGTGCGTGAGCACCACCGCCCGTACCGCGGGGTCCTTGCCGCAGCCGTCCAGCGCCTCGGCCAGCTCGCCGACGAGCCGCGCCGACAGGGCGTTGCGGTTGTCCGGAGAATCCAGCGTCAGGGTGGTGATGCCCCGCTTGTGCGCGGTGGTGACGAGACTCGTCATGCGCCTTCCCGCTCCCTCAGTTCGCGCCGGAGGATCTTTCCCGACGCCGCCCTCGGCACGCCCCCGATGAACTCGACGCGCCGGATCTTCTTGTACGGGGCGACCTTCCCCGCCACGAAGGCGATGATGTCGTCGCCGGTCAGGTCGTCGGCGCCCGGCTGCCGGACGACGTACGCCTTGGGGACCTCGTTGCCGTCCTCGTCGTACACGCCGATCACCGCCGCGTCCGCGACGGCCTCGTGGCTGAGCAGCAGTGCCTCCAGTTCGGCCGGGGCGACCTGGAAGCCCTTGTACTTGATCAGTTCCTTGACCCGGTCGACGACGAACAGCCACCCGTCCTCGTCGACGCGTCCGACGTCCCCGGTGTGCACCCAGCCGTCGGCGTCGATCATCGCGGCGGTCGCGTCCGGGCGGCCCAGGTAGCCCTTCATGACCTGCGGGCCCCGGATCGCGATCTCGCCCTCCTCGCCGGGGGCGGCGTCCTTGCCGGGGTCGTCGAGGGACAGGAGGCGCATCTCGGTGTTGGGCAGCAGCTTGCCCACGGTGCCGGGCGGCGGGTCGGCCGCGTCCAGGGGGACGACGTGCGTGCCGGGTGACAGTTCCGTCATCCCGTACGCCTGCCGCACCGGTGGCAGGCCGAGGCGGGCGGAACAGGCCTCGGCGAGGCGGGCGTCCAGCGGGGCGGCGGCGCTGACGACGTACTCCAGACAGGACAGGTCGTACCGCTCGACCGACGGGTGCTTGGCGAGTGCGAGGACGATCGGCGGGGCGACGTACAGGGCGTTGATGCGGTGCTTCTCGATCGCCGACAGGTACTGGTCGAGCTCGAAGCGGGGCAGGACGACGACGGTGGCACCCTGGCGGAGGGGGGCGTTCATCAGAGCGGTAAGCCCGTATATGTGGAAAAAGGGCAGAATGGCCAGAATGCGGTCACCCGGGCCCATGGGGATCGTCGGCTCGAGCTGCGCCAGGTTGGTGGCGATGGAGCGGTGGGTGAGCATGACGCCCTTGGGGACGCCGGTGGTGCCCGACGAGTACGGCAGGGCGGCGAGGTCCTCGTCCGGGTCGATGTCCACGGACGGTTCGGGCGCGCTGGAGCCGAGCATGTCGAGGATCGAGCGGTGCCCCTCGGCCTCGTCGCACACGAAGATCTCGGCCACGCCGCCCGCCAGTTCGGCGGCCCGCCGCGCGGTGCCGAGGAGCGGGGAGACGGTGACGATCCAGCGGGCGGAGGAGTCGCGCAGTTGCTTGGCGAACTCCTCCGGGGTGGCCAGCGGGTGGACGGTGGTGACGGCCGCTCCGGCACGCGTCGCCCCGTAGAACACCACCGGGTAGGCGACCGTGTTGGGGCTGTGCAGGGCGAGGACGTCACCCTTGCGCAGCCCCGCCTCGGCGAGCGCGGCGGCGACCCGGCGGTGGTAGGTGTCGAGCCGGCCGTACGTGAGGGTCAGGTCGCCCGTCCCGTCGACGAGGGCGGGCTCGTCGGCGTACGCGGCGGCCGAACGGGCCAGTACCGCGTCGTGGATGGGGAGGGAGACGGTCGGGACGTCCGCGTACTCGCTGTGGAACACCATCACGGCTCCTGTCGGTACGGCGGTACCGGGCACGGGCGTGCTCAGTACGACTTGGGCAGTCCGAGCGTTTGGTGGGACACGTAGTTCAGAATCATTTCCCGGCTGACCGGAGCGATGCGTGCCACTCGGGACGCGGTGATGAGCGAGGCGAGCCCGAACTCGCGGGTGAGGCCGTTGCCTCCGAGGGTGTGCACGGACTGGTCGACGGCCCTCACGCACGCCTCGGCGGCGGCGTACTTGGCCATGTTGGCGGCCTCGCCCGCCCCGATGTCGTCGCCCGCGTCGTAGAGGTGGGCGGCCTTCTGCATCATCAGCCGGGCCAGCTCCAGCTCGATGTGGGCCTGGGCGAGGGGATGGGCGACGGCCTGGTGGGCGCCGATGGGGGCCTTCCAGACCTGGCGCTCCCGGGCGTACTCGACGGCCTTGGTCAGCGCGTACCGGCCCATGCCGAGGGCGAACGCGGCGGTCATGATCCGCTCCGGGTTCAGCCCGGCGAAGAGCTGGAGCAGTCCGGCGTCCTCCTCCCCCACCAGCGCGTCGGCGGGGAGGCGCACGTCGTCGAGGGTCAGCTCGAACTGCTTCTCGTGGGCGTGCAGTTCCATGTCGATCCGCCGCCGCCCGAAGCCGGGGGCGTCGCGGGGGACGACGAAGAGGCAGGGCTTGAGCTTCCCGGTGCGGGCGTCCTCGGTGCGGCCGACGACGAGGGTGGCGTCGGCGATGTCGACACCGGATATGAAGACCTTCCGGCCGGTCAGCAGCCAGTCGTCCCCGTCGCGGCGGGCGGTGGTGGTGATCCGGTGGGAGTTGGACCCCGCGTCGGGCTCGGTGATGCCGAACGCCATGGTCCGGGTGCCGTCGGCGAGCCCCGGCAGCCAGTGGGACTTCTGCTCCTCGGTGCCGAAGCGGGCGATGACGGTGCCGCAGATGGCGGGTGACACGACCATCATGAGGAGGGGGCACCCGGCCGCGCCCAGTTCTTCGAGGACGATGGACAGCTCGGCCATGCCGCCGCCCCCGCCGCCGTACTCCTCCGGCAGGTTGACCCCGAGGTAGCCGAGCTTGCCGGCCTCGGCCCACAGGGCCTCGCGCTCGTGTTCCCGCCCGTGGCGGCGGCCGAGTGCGGCCACGGCGGCGCGGAGGGCCTGGTGCTCTGCGGTCTCGATGACTCCGGTCACTTCTCTGCCTCCTGTGCTTCGTGTACTTCCTGTACGACGGCGAGCAGGGCACCGACCTCGACCTGGTGGCCGGGGGCGGCGTGGAGCGCGGTGAGCGTGCCGGAGGCGGGAGCGGTGATCCGGTGCTCCATCTTCATGGCCTCCAGCCAGACGAGCGGCTGCCCCGCCTCGACATGGGCGCCGACCGCCACGTCGGCGACCCGGACGACGGTGCCGGGCATGGGCGCGAGCAGCGAGCCGGGCGCGGTGCGCTCGGCCGGGTCGGTGAACCGGGGGTGGGCGGCCAGCCGGTGGCCGCCCGCGTGGACGACGCCGTCGCCGTACGCGGCCACCTCGAAGCGCCGTACGACGCCGTCCACGTCGAGGCTCACGCACTCGGGCGAAACGGCCACCACGCGCGCGTGCGGGTGGGACTCGACGGTGAACCCCCCGTTCCGGGTGGGCCGGTAGCGCACCTCGTGGTCGCCGTACCGGGCGGTCTGCGGCTGCGACGGTACGTTGCGGAAGGCGCCGAACCGCCCGGAGCGGCGGGACGCGACGGCGAGGGCGGCGGCGACGGCCGCGTACTCCTCGCCGGGCCCGGGTGCGGTGAGCGCGGCGAGGTTCCGCTCGTAGAACCCGGTGTCGAGCCGCCCGGCCACGAAGTCCGGGTGCCGCAGCGACCGGGCGAGCAGGTCCCGGTTGGTGACGGGCCCGTGCACCCGGGCGCGCACGAGGGCGTGGGCGAGCCGGCGGACGGCCTCCGCCCGGGTGGGCGCGTGGGCGATCACCTTGGCGAGCATGGCGTCGTAGTGGACGCCGATCGTGTCACCCCCGGCGTACCCGGCGTCGACCCGCAGCCCCTCGCCCCGCGGGACGTCCAGCGTGTGCAGGGCACCCGTCTGGGGCGCCCAGTCCCGGGCCGGGTCCTCCGCGTACAGGCGGGCCTCCACGGCGTGGCCGGACGGCGCGGGCGGTTCGGGCGGCAGCGCGGCGCCGTCGGCGATCCGGAGCTGGTGGGCGACCAGGTCGAGGCCGAAGACGGCTTCCGTGACGGGGTGTTCGACCTGGAGCCGGGTGTTCATCTCCAGGAAGTACGCCCGGTCGCCCGCGACCAGGAACTCGACGGTGCCCGCGCCGATGTAGCCCACCGCCCGCGCGGCGGCCACCGCCGAGGCGTGGAGGGTCTCGCGCAGGGCGGGGCCCAGGCCCGGCGCCGGGGCCTCCTCGATGACCTTCTGGTGCCGCCGCTGAAGCGAGCAGTCCCGGGTGCCGAGCGCCCACACCGTGCCGTGCCCGTCGGCGAGCACCTGCACCTCGACGTGGCGGCCCCGCTCGACGTACGGCTCCGCGAACACCTCGCCGTCCCCGAACGCCGAGCGCGCCTCGGCGGTCGCCGCCGCCAGCTCGCCGGGCAGCGCGGCCAGGTCCCGTACGACCCGCATGCCCCGGCCGCCGCCGCCCGCCGCCGCCTTGAGCAGGAGCGGGAGGTCCTCGTCCGTGGCCTTCGCCGGGTCGACGGGCGCCAGGAGCGGGACGCCGGCCGCCGCCATCAGTTCCTTGGCCCGCGTCTTGGACGCCATCGTCTCGATGGCCTTCGGCGGTGGGCCGATCCACGTCAGACCCGCGTCGATGACGGCCCGCGCGAAGTCGGCGTTCTCCGACAGGAACCCGTACCCCGGGTGTACCGCGTCGGCGCCCGCCGCCCGCGCGGCCTTCACGATCAGGTCGCCGCGCAGGTAGGTGTCGGAGGGCGCCGCCCCCGGCAGCCGTACCGCCGCGTCGGCCTCCCGTACGTGCAGGGCGCCCGCGTCCGCGTCGGAGTGGACGGCCACCGTGTCGATGCCGAGCGAGCGGCACGTGCGGAAGACGCGGCAGGCGATCTCGGCCCGGTTGGCGACAAGGACAGAAGAGATCATGGAGTGGTCCTCACATCCGGAAGACGCCGAAGCCGCCTCGCGCGCCTTCGACCGGGGCGGTGTGGATCGCCGACAGGCACAGGCCGAGGACGGTGCGGGTGTCGCGCGGGTCGATGACGCCGTCGTCGTACAGCCGTCCCGACAGGAACATCGGCAGGGACTCGGAGTCGATCTGCTGCTCCACCATGGAGCGCAGCGCCGCGTCGCCCTCGTCGTCGTAGGGCCGGCCCTTGGCCGCCGCGGAGGCGCGGGCGACGATCGACAGGACGCCGGCGAGCTGCTGCGGGCCCATGACGGCGGACTTTGCGCTGGGCCAGGCGAACAGGAACCGGGGGTCGTAGGCCCGCCCGCACATGCCGTAGTGCCCGGCGCCGTACGACGCGCCCATGAGGACCGACAGGTGCGGGACCTTCGAGTTGCTCACCGCGTTGATCATCATCGCGCCGTGCTTGATGATCCCGCCCTGCTCGTACTCCTTGCCGACCATGTAGCCGGTGGTGTTGTGCAGGAAGAGGAGCGGGATGTCCCGCTGGTTCGCCAACTGGATGAACTGGGCGGCCTTCTGCGACTCGGCGGAGAACAACACCCCCTGGGCGTTGGCGAGGATCCCGACCGGATAGCCGTGCAGGGACGCCCACCCCGTGGTGAGCGAGGGCCCGTACAGCGGCTTGAACTCGTCGAAGTCGGAGCCGTCGACGATCCGGGCGATCACCTCCCGCGGGTCGAAGGGGATCTTCAGGTCGCCGGGCACGATGCCGAGCAGCTCCTCCGCGTCGTACTTCGGGGGTTCGGCCGGGCCCGGATCGGGGTGCGCCTTGCGGTGGTTGAGCCGCGCGACGATCCGGCGGGCCTGGCGGATCGCGTCGGCCTCGTCGACGGCGTAGTGGTCCGCGAGCCCCGACACGCGCGCGTGCATCTCGGCGCCGCCGAGGGACTCGTCGTCGCTCTCCTCGCCGGTGGCCATCTTGACCAGTGGCGGGCCGCCGAGGAAGACCTTCGACCGCTCTTTGACCATCACGGTGTGGTCGGACATGCCGGGCACGTAGGCGCCCCCCGCCGTCGAGTTGCCGAACACGACGGCGATGGTGGGGATCCCGGCGGCGGACAGGCGGGTGAGGTCACGGAACAGTGCCCCGCCGGGGATGAAGATCTCCTTCTGGGAGGGCAGGTCGGCGCCGCCGGACTCCACGAGGCTGATGCAGGGCAGCCGGTTGGCCTGCGCGATCTCGTTGGCGCGCAGTGCCTTCTTCAGCGTCCAGGGGTTGGACGCGCCTCCGCGTACGGTCGGGTCGTTGGCGGTGATCAGGCACTCGACGCCCTCGACGACCCCGATACCGGTGACGATCGACGCGCCGACCGGGTAGTCGCTGCCCCAGGCGGCGAGCGGGGACAGTTCGAGGAACGGGGAGTCGGGGTCGAGGAGCAGCTCGATCCGTTCACGGGCGAGGAGCTTGCCGCGCTTCCGGTGCCGCTCGACGTACTTCTCGCCGCCGCCGGCGAGGGCCTTGGCGTGCTCGGTCTCCAGTTCGGCGAGCTTGCCGAGCATGGCCTCGCGGTGGGCGGTGTACTCGGGCCCGCTCGTGTCGAGGGCGGTGGGGAGGACGGTCACAGCAGGGCCTCCGGTATGTCGAGGTGGCGGGCGCGCAGCCATTCGCCCAGCGCCTTGGCCTGGGGGTCGAACCGGGCCTGGGCTGCGACGCCCTCGCCGAGGAGCCCGGTGACGGTGAAGTTGAGCGCGCGCAGGTTCGGCAGGACGTGCCGTGTCACGGGCAGGCCGTCCGTCTCGGGGAGCAGCGCGCGCAGCCGGTTCACGGTCAGGGTGTGGGCGAGCCAGCGCCACGCCTCGTCCGTGGGCGCCCACACCCCGATGTTGGCGTCGCCTCCCTTGTCGCCGCTCCTCGCCCCGGCGACCAGCCCGAGCGGGGCGCGCCGGACCGGACCGTCCGGGAGGGGGGCGGGGAGGGGCGGTTGCGGGACGGGGTCCAGGGGGCGGGTGCGCACCGGTGCCGGGACCACCAGGCGCTCACCGCCCGGGAGTACGGCGGTGTGCGTGACGGTGCCGGGGTCGACGTACACCGCCTCGAACACGCCGTAGGGCGCGCCCTTTCCGGGCGGGGCCGTGACGTGGAAGCCCGGGTAGCTCGCCAGGGCCAGCTCGACGGCCGCGCCGCTCACGGCCCGGCCCACCACGTCGGGGTCGGCGTCCCGGACGACCAGCCGGAGCAGGGCGCTGGCGGTCTCCTCGGTGTCCGCGTCCGGCCGGTCGGTGCGGGCCAGCTCCCACCGCACCTCGGCGGGCTTCACCGTGAGGGCGTCCTCCAACTGCCGGCGCACCAGCCGCGCCTTGGCCTCGGTGTCGAGTCCCGTCAGCACGAACACGACCTCGTTGCGCCAGCCGCCGAGCCGGTTCAGGCCGGCCTTCAGCGTGGGGGGCGGTGCCTCGCCCCGTACGCCGGAGATCCGCACCCGGTCCGGGCCGTCCGCCTCCAGCGCCACGGTGTCGAGGCGCGCGGTCACGTCCGGCCCCGGGTACCGGGCGCCCCCCGTTTCGTACAGCAGTTGTGCGGTGACCGTGCCGAGGTCGACGACTCCGCCCGTCCCGCTGTGCTTGGTGATCACGGCGGAGCCGTCCTCGTGCAGCTCGGCGAGCGGGAAGCCGGGGCGGCGTACGTCGTGGCGGGTGAAGAACGCGTAGTTGCCGCCCGTCGCCTGAGTGCCGCACTCCAGGACGTGCCCGGCGACCACCGCGCCCGCCAGCCGGTCGTACTCCTGCGGCCCCCACCCGAACCACCACGCCGCCGGCCCGCTGACCAGCGCCGCGTCCGTGACCCGCCCGGTCACCACCACGTCGGCCCCGCCGCGCAGGCACGCCGTGATGCCACCGCCGCCGAGGTACGCGTTGGCCGTCAGCACCCCTTCCGGCACCGGTAGCTGGTCGCCCTCGACATGGGCGACACGCACCCGCGGCAGCCCGAGGCGCCGCGCGAGGGCGCGCAGCGCGTCGGCGAGGCCGGCCGGGTTGAGGCCGCCGGCGTTGGCCACGATCCGCACGCCGCGTTCGTGGGCGAGCCCGAGGCCCTCCTCCATCTGGCGCAGGAACGTCTTGGCGTATCCGAGCCCGGGGTCCTTCAGCCTGTCGCGGCCCAGGATCAGCATGGTCAGCTCGGCGAGGTAGTCGCCGGTCAGGACGTCCAGTTCGCCGCCGGTGAGCATCTCGCGCACGGCGTCGAAGCGGTCGCCGTAGAAGCCGGAGGCGTTGCCGATCCGCAGCGGCCGCTTCACGCCGCCGCCCGGGGCGCGCGGCCGGGCCCCGCCGGTCCGGCGAAGGCCTGCGCGATGTCGAGCCACTGGCCGGCGTCGGCGCCCTCCGCTCGTACCGCCACGTCGTCGCGGTGGGCCCGCTGGGTCACGAGGAGGCAGAAGTCGAGGGCGGGGCCGGTGATCCGCTGGGGGGCGTCTTCCGGGCCGTACGTCCAGAGGCTTCCGTCGGGTGCGGTCAGCTCCACGCGGAAGGGCTCCGCGGGCGGCTGGAGTCCTCGTACCGCGTACGCGTAGTCCCGGGCGCGGACACCGATCCAGGCGACGTGCCGGAGGCGGGCGGTCGGGGGGCGGTCGGCCCCGAGGGCGTCGGCGACGTCCTGGCCGTGCGCCCAGGTCTCCATCAGGCGGGCCGTCGCCATGGACGCGGCGCTCATGGGCGGCCCGTACCAGGGGAACCGGGCCCCGGCGGGAGCGGTGCGCAGGGCGGTCAGGAGCCGTGCCCGGCCGTCCCTCCAGCGGGTGAGGAGCTCGTGGGGCGGCACGGCGGCGCCCGCCTCCGCCCCGGCGTCGACGAAGGTGTCGGGGGCCTTGAGCGCCTCTTCGACGTGGGTGGTGAACCCGTCCGCGTCCGTGACGGCGAGGAGGGCGGCGGCGTCGGTCCAGGCCAGGTGGGCGATCTGGTGGGCGACGGTCCAGCGGGGTGCGGGGGTGGGGGTGGTCCAGCCGTCCGGTTTCAGGCCCGCGACCAGCCGGTCGAGCTCCTCGCTCTCGTCGCGCAGATCATCCAGCAGGGCATCGGACACGGGGCGCTCCCTCCGGGACACGGCAGTGCGTGCCCCGGAGCATGGCAGCGCCCCGAGAAACAAGCAAGCATGCTTGCTTTAGTTTGTTGGCTTTCCGGCCACCTGCGAGCGCACCGCCCCCATGCTGGCCGCGATGACCAGCGCGATCGCCAACGCGTCGGTGAGGGAGAGGGCTTGATGCAGTACGAGGAACCCGGCCGTCGCCGCGATCGCGGGCTCCAGGCTCATCAGGATCGCGAAGGTGGGGGCGGGCAGGCGGCGCAGCGCGAGCAGTTCGAGGGTGTACGGGAGCACCGACGACAGCAGCGCCACGGCGAGGCCGAGCCCGATCGTCGACGGCACCAGCAGCTTCGACCCGGCGTCCGCGATGCCCAGCGGCAGGGTCAGCACCGCGCCGAACGCCATCGCGAGCGCCAGCCCGTCGGCCTGCGGGAACCGCCGCCCGGTACGGGCGCTGAAGACGATGTACGCCGCCCACATCACACCCGCCGCCAGCGCGAACACCGCGCCGACCGGGTCCAGCCGGTCGAATCCACCGCCGCTCAGCAGCACCACGCCGCCCAGCGCGAGCCCGGCCCACACGAGGCTGGCCGGCCTCCGCGAGGCGATCACCGACAGGACGAGCGGCCCGAGCACCTCCAGGGTGACGGCGGCGCCCAGCGGAATGCGGTCGGCGGCCTGGTAGAAGAGGACGTTCATGCCCGCCATGGCGGCGCCGAACGCGAGGACCGTCCCCCAGTCCGCCCGGCCGTACCCGCGCACCCTCGGCCGGCACACCGCCAGCAGCACCACGGCGGCGAGGATCAGCCGCAGGGTGACCACGCCGAGCGCCCCGGCGCGCGGCATGAGCAGCACGGCGACGGCCGACCCGAACTGCACGGACAGCCCGCCGGCCACCACGAGCGCGACCGGTCCGAGCGTGCCGCGGCGCCTGGCGCCCCGCGGGGGGTGGGCGGCGGCGGCCTCGGGCAGCACGACGGAGGAGGCGTCTGCGGTACGGGCGGCGGTATCCGTACGGGCGGCGTCGTTCACACCGGGGCCCTCACGACTTTCTCTTCGGACAGGTAGCTTCTATTGCACTTCCGGTCCAACATACTGCACCACCGGAGCGGAACCCACCCTTCCACCGTAAGCGCCGCCGTCAGGCCTCCAGCCCCTCCGCCAGTACCTCCGCAAGGTGCCTGGCCCGCACCCCCGCCAGCTGGGCCAACTGGGTGCGGCAGGAGAAACCGTCCGCGAGGACCTCCGCGCCGCGGGGAGCCGAGCGGACGGCGGGCAGGAGCTGGTCCTCGGCGCAGGCGGCCGAGACCTCCTGGTGGCCGCGCTCGAAGCCGAAGTTGCCGGCCAGGCCGCAGCAGCCGCCGGCGAGGTCGCCGGTGAGACCCGCGCGGGCGCGCAGGAGGCGGTCGGGCGTGTCGCCGAGGACGGCGTGCTGGTGGCAGTGGGTCTGGCCGGTGACCGGGCGGTCCAGGCGCGGGGGCCGCCAGTTGGGAGCGTGCTCCGCCAGGGCCTGGGTGAAGGTGCGTACGGAGTCGGCCAGGCGACGCGCGCGCGGGTCGTCGCCGAGCAGTTCGGGCAGGTCGGTGCGCAGGGCGGCAGCGCAGCTCGGTTCCAGGACGACGACGGGCGTGCCCAGGATGGGCTCCAGGGTGTCCAGGGTGCGGCGCATGACGGTACGGGCGTGGTCGAGCTGGCCGGTGGAGACGTACGTGAGGCCGCAGCACACCCGGCCGGGCGGCAGGACCGGGCTCAGTCCCGCCGCCTCCAGGACGGTGACGGCCGCGCGGCCCACGGACGGGCTCAGGTGGTCGGTGAACGTGTCGGGCCACAGGAGCAGGTCACCCGCCCCGGTGCCCCGGCGGGCGAACCAGGCGCGGAAGGTCTCGGGGGCGAGCTCCGGGATGTCCCGCTCCGGCGCGATGCCGGCCGCCCGCTTGGCCAGGGCCGCGAGCGGGCGCACCCGTGCGGCGGCGTTGAGGGCCCGGGCGAAGGGGGCAGCGAGGCGCAGCCACTGCGGCAGGCGGCCCATCGTGTAGTGGGCGGCCGGACGCGGCCGCCCCGCGTAATGGTGGTGCAGGAACTCCGCCTTGTACGTCGCCATGTCGACCCCGACCGGGCAGTCGCTGCGGCAGCCCTTGCACGACAGGCACAGGTCCAGCGCGTCCCGGACCTCCGCCGACCGCCACCCCTCGGTCACCACCTCGCCGGCGAGTATCTCGTGCAGCAGCCGGGCGCGCCCGCGCGTGGAGTGCTGTTCCTCGCCGGTCGCCCGGAAGGACGGGCACATCACGCCGGGCCCCTGGTTCGGCCCGTCCACCCGGCACTTGGCGACGCCGACGCAGCGCCGTACGGCGGTGGCGAAGTCCCCGTTGTCGTGCGGGTAGCCGAACGCGACCTCCACGCGCTCGCGCGGGAGGACGGCGAAGCGGAGGTTCTCGTCGAGGCGGGCGGGCCGGGCGAGCATGCCCGGGTTCATACCGCCGGCCGGGTCCCACAGGTCCTTGAACCGGCCGAAGAGGGCGACCAGTTCCTCCCCGTACATCCGCGGCAGCAGCTCGGCGCGCGCCTGCCCGTCACCGTGCTCGCCGGAGAGCGAGCCGCCGTGGGCGACCACGAGGCTGGCGACGTCCTCGGAGAACCGCCGGAAGCGCCGTACGCCGTCGTCCGTGACGAGGTCGAAGTCGATACGGACGTGGATGCAGCCGTCGCCGAAGTGGCCGTAGGGCGTGCCGTGCAGCCCGTGTGCGGCGAGCAGGGCGCGGAAGTCGCGGAGGTACGCGCCGAGGCGGGCGGGCGGTACGGCGCAGTCCTCCCAGCCGGGCCACGCCTCGGCGCCCCCGGCTGTCCGGGTGGCGGTACCGGCGGCGTCCTCGCGCACCCGCCACAGGGCGCGCCGGGCGGCCGGGTCGGTGACGACGGTGCCGTCCAGCGCGTCGGCGACGCGCACGAGCCGGGCCGCGCGGGCAGCCGCCTCCCCGGGCGTCGCGCCCCCGGTCTCGGCGAAGAGCCAGGCGCCGCCCCGGGGCAGGGCGGAACGGGCGGCCGGGTCGCGGACCAGGTCCTCGGCCATGCCCTCGACGGTGAGCGGGCCGTACGGCAGGAGGCTGGGTGCCGCCTCGGCGGCGGCGCTCTCGTCGGCGTACCCGAGGACGGCGAGCGCACGGGCGGGCGGCGACTCGACGAGCCGTACCGTCGCCTCGGTCAGGACCGCCAGGGTGCCCTCGCTGCCGCAGAAGGCACGGGCGAGGTCGGTGCCCCGCTCGGGGAGGAGGGCGTCCAGGGCGTAGCCGGAGATACGGCGCGGGAGGCCCGGCGGGAAGCCGGTGCGGATCGCCGCCAGGTGGTCGTGGACCAGCCGGGCGAGGCCGTCCGGCGCGCCTTCCCCGCCGCGTCCGAGGCGCAGTTCACTGCCGCCGTACGTCACGACCGAGAGCCGGTCGACGTTGTCGGCGGTGGTCCCCCATGCCACCGAGTGCGCCCCGCACGCGTTGTTGCCGATCATGCCGCCGAGGGTGCAGCGGCTGTGCGTGGACGGGTCGGGGCCGAAGGTCAGCCCGTACGCGCCCGCCGCGCCGCGCAGCCGGTCCAGGACCACGCCGGGCTGGACGACAGCCGTCCGCGCCTCGGGGTCGACCGAGACGATGTCCCGCATGTACCGGGTGAAGTCCAGCACGACACCGGCGCCCGTGGCCTGCCCGGCGATGGAGGTCCCCGCCCCGCGCGGTACGACCGGCACACCGTGCTCGCGGCACACGCCCAGCGCGGCGGCCACGTCGGCCGCGTCGCGCGGGGCCACGACCCCGACGGGGACGCGCCGGTAGTTGGAGGCGTCCATGGTGTGCAGCGCCCTGGCCGCCGCCCCGAAGTCCACGTCGCCGCGGACGCCGTCCCGGAGCGCCCGCGCGACGGACGCCGTCTCCCGTAGCTGATCACCCATGCGGCCAGGATGCCCCCGGCGGGCACGTCGACGTCCCGCCCCGCGCCGATGCCTACGTAAGAAAGCACACAAGGGCTTCCCAAAGTGATCGTCAATTCTCTTATAGTGACCGGGAATTGTTCGGGAATTGACGGCTCCAGACGCCCCCCACGCCCAGAGGACTGACGATTTGCGCCCCTCCCTCCGGCCGGTCGCGCCGACCCTGCTGATCTCGGCGGCCGTCACCGGCCTCCTGTGCGCGGGGGCCGTGGCCGTCGCCCCCGGCTCCGTGCGGGTCCCGCTGGCGTGGGGCTCGGCCGTGGCCGCCGTCCTGCTGACCGCCGCGGTCACCACCGCCGCGTACGCCTTGGACACCGCCCGCCGGCTGCGCGCCCAGGCCGCCGCGCTCACCACCGAGAGCGCGCGCCGTGCCGCGGACACCGCCCGCACGGTCGCCGAGGCCCGCGCGGAGACCGCCCGCACGCGGGCGGAGGCCGACCGCGCCGTGGCCGAAGCCCACGCGGAGGCCGACCGCGCCGTCACGGAGACACGCGCCGAAGCCGAACGCGCCGTCGCGGACGCCCAGGCCAGGGCCGAACGCGCCACCGCCGAAGCCCGCGCCGAAGCCGAACGCGCCCGGGCCGAGGCCGCGCGCAGCGAGACCAACCGCGCCGCCGCCGTGGCCGCCTGCGCCAACGCGGCGGGACGCATGCAGGCCCTGGCCACGAGCATGCTCGCCGACCTCCGCGAGATGGAGCACCGGCACACCGACGAGGACGTGCTCACCGACCTCCTCCACCTCGACCACCGCACCGCCCAGGCCGGCCGGCTCGCCGACTCCATCGCCGTCCTCACCGGCGCCCGCTCGGGCCGCCGCTGGGCGAAGCCGATCGTGATGGAGTCCATCCTGCGCGGCGCCATGGGCCGCATCGGCGGCTATCAGCGCGTACGGCTCCACACCACCAGCGACGCCGCGATCGCCGGTCACGCCGCCGAGGGCGTCATGCACGCCCTGGCCGAACTCCTCGACAACGCCGCCAACTTCTCGCCGCCCACCGCCGAGGTCCATGTGTACGTCGAGGAGGTCCCCGCCGGGCTCGTCGTCACCGTCGAGGACAGCGGCCTCGTCATGAGCGACGTCCAGCTACGCCGCGCGGAGCGGGCCGTCACCGCCGAACGGACCGACCTCACCGGCCTGTCCGGCACCCGCCTCGGCCTCGCCGTGGTCGGCAGGCTGGCCCGCAAGCACGGCCTGACCGTGTCCTTCCGCCCCTCCGCCCGCGGCGGCACCGGCGCGCTGATGATGATCCCGCCGGAGCTGATCACCCGTACCCGGCCGGAATCCCCGACCGTGCCCGCCCTGCCCGCACCCGAGCCCCACAGAGCCCGCGAGCCCGAGGCGGTGCACGAGCACCCCGCCTCCCCCGCCCCGCCCCCCGCGAACCCCGAGACCCCCGGCACCGCCGAGACGTCCACCCCCGGCGGCCTCCCCAGGCGCCGCCGGGGCCGGACCCTCGCCGCCGCCCACCCCGAAGGCACCCCCACCACCCCCGCCGAGCCCACCGACCCCGCCTCGCGGACCCGGTCGGCGGCTCGCTTCAGCAGCTTCCGCCAAGCGGTACGCACCACCACGGAAGGCACCCCCCGATGACCACCGGCACCACCACCGACGAGAAGCTCAACTGGCTGCTGGAGAACCTCCTCCAGCGCACGCCCGGAGCCCGCCACGCGCTCGTGCTGTCCCGGGACGGCCTCAAGCTGTGCCGTACGCCGGAGCTGTCCGTCGACCAGGCCGACCAGCTCGCCGCGATAGCCGCGGGCATCCAGAGCCTGTCGCAGGGGGCGTCGATGGAGTTCGGCGACGGCACCGGCGGCGTACGGTCCGCGATGGCCGAGTTCTACGGCGGTGTCCTGCTCATCGTCGAGGCCGGGGAGGGCGCCCACCTCGCGGTCGTCGCCGCCGAGGACTCCGACGTCGGCCTGGTCGGGCACAACATGAGCGAGCTCGTCGAGCAGCTCGGCGAGCACCTGCACGCCGAGCCCCGTACACCGTGAGCCCGGGGAGCCACAGGGACGAGTCCCCGGACCGGCTGTACACCCTCACCGGTGGCCGCACCCGCTCCGGCCCGGACGCGCCGTTCGACCTGGTGACCCTGGTGGTGGCCGAGTCGGATCCGGTGCCCGGCATGCAGTCCGAGCACGTCGCGATCCTCCGGATGTGCCGGCGCCCCACCGCGGTCGTCGAGGTGGCGGCCGAACTGGCCCTGCCGGTCGGCATCACCCGCATCCTGCTCTCCGACCTGCTCGCCACGGGCCGGATCAGCGCCCGCCACCCGCGTGCCTCGGCGCGCAGCATCCCCGACCCCGACCTCCTGGAGCAGGTGCTCGTTGGACTCCGCAACCTCTGAACGGACACCGCTCACCAGCACCGCCGACAACGGTCTCAAGATCGTGATCGTCGGCGGTTTCGGTGTCGGCAAGACCACCCTCGTGCGCTCGGTCAGCGAGATCCGTCCCCTCAACACCGAGGAGACCATGACCCGCGCGGGCGAGGCCGTCGACGACGTCTCCCGGATCCACACCAAGACGTCCACCACCGTCGCCTTCGACTTCGGCCGCATCACGCTCGACGCGCACAACGTCCTGTACCTGTTCGGCGCCCCCGGCCAGGAACGCTTCTGGTTCCTGTGGGACCGCCTCTTCTCCGGCACCCTCGGCGCGGTCGTCCTCGTCGACACCCGCCGCCTCGCCGACTCCTGGTACGCCATCGACCGCCTGGAGCACCACGGCATGCCGTTCATCGTCGCCTGCAACGACTTCGGCGGCCCGGCCCACACCGAGCAGGAGATCCGCGAGGCGCTCGACCTGGCCGGCCACGTGCCGCTGGTCGAGTGCGACGCCCGCGACCGCTCGTCCAGCAAGTACGTACTGATCACGCTCGTCGAGCACCTCAAGACCCTGTCCGCCGAGGAGACCAGAACATGACCGCCCCCGTGCCCCTGTCCGGGACCCGGTTCCAGACCGAACCCGCCCGGCTGTACCGGGAGATGAGGCGCGAGCACGGAGCCGTCGCCCCGGTGCTGCTCGACGGGGACGTCCCGGCCTGGCTGGTCCTCGACTACCGCGAGCTGCACCAGGTGACCGGCGACCCGGTGCTGTTCAGCCGCGACTCCGACCTGTGGAACCAGTGGGAGCGCATCCCCGACGACTGGCCCCTCCTGCCGATGATCGGCCGCAAGCAGCCGTCCATCCTCTACACGGTCGGCGAGCGTCACCGCCTGCGCGCCGGGATGATCGCGACCGCCCTCGAATCGGTCGACCCGTTCGCCCTGCGCCGGTACGCCGAGGAGTACGCGGACGGGCTCGTCGACACGTTCTGCGGGAAGGGCGAGGCGGAGCTGATCGCCCAGTACGCCATGCTGCTGCCGGTCCGCGTCCTGGTGAAGATCTACGGCGTGCCCGACGAGCAGGGCCCCGGGCTGGTCACCGCGCTCAACGACATGATCGACGGCCGCGAGCGGGCGCTGGACGGCCAACGGCACCTGGCCGAGGCGATATTCGGCCTGCTGGCCGCCAAGCGGGCCGAGCCGGGCGAGGACGTCGCCTCCCGCATGCTGGCCGACCCGTCGGGGTTCACGGTCGAGGAGATGGCGCAGGACCTGATGGTCATGATGGCGGCCGGGCACCAGCCGACGGCCGACTGGATCGGCAACTCGCTGCGCCTGATGCTGACCGACGACCGGTTCGCCGCCTCCCTCTCCGGCGGCCGGCACAGCGTCGCCGAGGCGATGAACGAGGTGCTGTGGGCCGACACCCCGACGCAGAACGTGGCCGGGCGGTGGGCGTCGCGCGACACGCATCTGGGCGGGCGGCACATCAGGGCCGGCGACCTGCTCCTGCTGGGCCTGGCCGCCGCCAACGCCGACCCGCAGGTCCACATCGACAACTCCGCCCTCACCGGCGGCAACAGCGCCCACTTCTCCTTCGGACACGGCGAGCACCGCTGTCCGTTCCCCGCCCAGGAGATCGCCGAGGTCATCGCCCGTACCGGGATCGAGGTGCTGCTGGACCGGCTGCCCGACCTGGAGCTGACGGTACCGGCCGGCTCCCTGACGCGGCGCCCGTCGCCCTGGCTGCGCGGCATGACCGACCTGCCCGTGACCTTCACCCCGACCCCCGCCCTCGGAGGCACCCCGTGATCCCCGTAGAGGAACCCATCGCCCTCGACCCGTTCGTCACCGATCTCGACGGCGAGAGCGCGGCGCTGCGCGCGGCCGGGCCGCTCGCCCGGGTCGTCCTGCCGGGCGGGGTGCCGGTGTGGGCGGTGACGCGTCACGCGGAGGCGCGGGCGCTGCTCACCGACAAGCGGCTGGTGAAGGACATCACCGTGTGGGGGGCCTGGCAGCGCGGTGAGATACCGCCGGACTGGCCGCTGATCGGCCTGGCCAACCCCGGCCGCTCCATGCTGACCGTGGACGGCGAGGACCACCGGAGGATGCGGGCGCTGGTGGCGCAGGCGCTCACTCCTCGCCGGGTGGAGCTGATGCGGGGCCGGATCACCGAGCTGACGGACGGGCTGCTGGACGGCCTGGCCGCGCACGAACGGGGCGCGGTCGTCGACCTGAAGGCCGCCTTCGCCTACCCGCTGCCCATGTACGTGATCAGCGACCTGATGGGCATCGACCCGGCGGACCATCCGCGGCTGAAGGTGCTGTTCGACAAGTTCTTCTCCACCCAGACACCGCCGGAGGAGGTCGTGGCGACGCTCGGCGAGCTGGCGGGGATGATGGCGAAAGTGGTGGCCGCCCGCCGCGCCGAGCCCGGCGACGACCTGACGAGCGCGCTGATCGCCGCCTCGGAGAACGGCGACCACCTCACGGACGAGGAGATCGTCTCCACCCTCCAGCTGATGGTGGCGGCGGGCCACGAGACGACGATCTCGCTGATCGTCAACGCGGTCGTCAACCTCGCCCGCCACCCCGGGCAGCTCGCCCTCGTCCGTTCCGGTGAGGTGGGCTGGGACGCGGTGGTCGAGGAGACGCTCCGCTTCTCCACCCCCACATCCCACGTCCTGATCCGGTTCGCGACCGAGGACGTCCGGGTCGGCGACCGGGTCCTCCCCGCGGGTGACGCGCTGATCGTGTCGTACGGGGCGATCGGCCGCGACGAGGAGCAGCACGGGCCGAGCGCCGGTGTCTTCGACGTCACGCGCTCGCCCAACCGGCACATCTCCTTCGGCCACGGGCCGCACGTCTGCCCCGGCGCCGCGCTGTCCCGTCTGGAGGCGGGTGTGGCCCTGCCCGCCCTGTACGCGCGCTTCCCGGACCTGACGCTCGCGGTGCCCGCTTCCGAACTGCGCAACAAGCCGGTCGTCACCCAGAACGATCTCTTCGAGCTGCCCGTCCGGCTCGGCTGACGTCTCATTTCCTCGTCTCACCGGACGGACACGGCCGTGCGCCGTGTCCGTCAGGGACTAGGCTCCGGTGCGTGGCTGAGATCCAGATTCCCACCGACATCAAGCCCGCCGACGGCCGTTTCGGCGCGGGCCCCTCCAAGGTGCGTACGGAGGCGCTGGACGCCCTGGCCGCCACCGGCACCTCTCTCCTCGGTACGTCGCACCGCCAGGCCCCGGTCAAGAACCTGGTCGGCGAGGTCCGCGCGGGCGTGCGCGACCTGTTCTCGCTGCCCGAGGGCTACGAGGTGATCCTCGGCAACGGCGGCTCCACCGCCTTCTGGGACATCGCGACCCACGGGCTGATCGAGACCAAGTCGCAGCACCTGACCTTCGGCGAGTTCTCCTCCAAGTTCGCGAAGGCGTCGAAGCTGGCCCCGTGGCTGGCCGAGCCGACCGTGATCTCCTCCGAACCGGGTACGCACCCGGAGCCGGCGGCCGAGGCGGGCGTCGACGTGTACGCGTTCACGCACAACGAGACGTCCACCGGTGTCGCCGCTCCCGTCAAGCGTGTCGAGGGTGCCGACGAGGGCGCGCTGGTGCTCGTGGACGCGACCTCCGGCGCGGGCGGCCTGCCGGTCGACATCACCGAGTCGGACGTCTACTACTTCGCCCCGCAGAAGTCGTTCGCCTCCGAGGGCGGCCTGTGGATCGGCGTGTTCTCCCCGGCGGCGCTGGAGCGGGCGGCCCGTGTCCACGCCTCCGGCCGGCACATCCCGGAGTTCTTCTCCCTGCCGACGGCGATCGACAACTCGCTGAAGAACCAGACGTACAACACCCCGGCGCTGTCCACGCTGTTCCTGCTCAACGAGCAGCTCAAGTGGATCAACGGCCAGGGCGGTCTCGACTGGTCGGTGCGCCGCACCGCGACCTCGGCGCGCACGCTGTACGGCTGGGCGGAGGAGTCCAAGTACGCCACGCCGTTCGTCTCCGACCCGGCGAAGCGTTCGCAGGTGATCGGCACGATCGACTTCTCGGACGAGATCGACGCGGCGGCGGTCGCCAAGGTGCTGCGCGCCAACGGCATCGTCGACACCGAGCCGTACCGCAAGCTGGGCCGCAACCAGCTCCGGATCGCGATGTTCCCGGCGATCGAGCCGTCGGACGTCGAGGCGTTGACGGCGTGCGTCGACTACGTGATCGAGATGCTGTAGGTCCCGTACGCCTGTGAGGGCCCCGACCCCGGTGGGTCGGGGCCCTCGGCGTTCGCGGGCGTCCGCCCGAGGTGTCCGGGGGGCGCCGTTCCGTACGCGGCCGATTACCGCCCTATCGGGGGCCGTCGGAGGTCTCTACCATCCCAAGCACTCCGGCAGCACCATCGCCGGGCGCTTGACATGCTCCCGCCATTCACGGTTGGACCCCCCACTTCGACCGGCAACCGATCGGAGCCCCATGTCCAGAAGATCCCGAGCCATGCTCGCCGGCACGGCCGCCACCACGGCCCTCGCGGCGATCGTCCTCACCCCGTCCCCCGCCTCGGCGGGCATCGTCGCCCCGCCCGACAAGATCGTGATCGAGGTGGCGACCGTCAACGGATCGGGCTGCCCCCAGGGCACGGCCGCCGTCGCCGTGGCCCCGGACAACACCGCCTTCACCGTGACGTACAGCGACTACCTCGCCCAGGTGGGCGTGGGCGCGCAGCCGACCGACTTCCGCAAGAACTGCCAGCTCAACCTGATCGTCCACGTCCCGGGCGGCTTCACCTACGCCGTCGCCGGCGTCGACTACCGCGGCTACGCCAAGCTGGAGCCCGGCGCCAACGCCATGCAGAAGGCGTCGTACTACTTCCAGGGCTCACCCGACACGGCCCAGAAGAGCCACCCCTTCAAGGGCCCCTACGACAACAACTGGCAGGCGACCGACCAGACCGACTGGGGCCAACTGGTCTGGGCGCCCTGCGGCGTGAAGCGGAACTTCAACATCAACACGGAGCTGCGGGTGAGCGCGGGCACCTCGGACCCGACGAAGACCAACAGCTTCATCGCCATGGACTCCACGGACGGCGACATCAAGACGGTCTACCGGCTGGCCTGGAAGGAGTGCCCCAAGTAGGCCCTTCCTGCTGACCGGGCGGGCCCGCGCCCCCTCCGCGGGCCCGCCCTCCGCCGCACCGCTACCGGCTCAGGCGCTGGAAGCGCCGTACCGCGAGGGGCAGGAACACCGCGGTGATCACCAGCGGCCACGCCACCGCCATCAGCACCGCGTGCTGCTCGATCCAGCTCCCGCCCCCCGCCCCCGGGTTGCCGAACAGCTCGCGGGTCGCCACCGCCGTGGAGGAGATCGGGTTCCAGGCGGCGATGGTGCCCAGCCAGCCGGGCATCGTCTCCGGCTGGACGAAGACGCTGGAGACCATGGTGAGCGGGAAGGCGACCACGAACAGGCCACCGGCCGCCTCGGGGTTCGGGACCAGCAGCCCGAGCCAGATACCGACCCAGGTCAGGCAGTAGCGCAGCAGGAGCAGCAGCGCGAAGGCCGCCACGGTGCCGAGGAACCCGCCGTCCGAGCGCCAGCCCGTCACGAACGCCGTCGTCGCGAGGATGGTCAGCTCGGCGGACGCCACGATCGCGTCGGTGAAGCCCCGTCCGGCCACCACCGCGGAGGGCGCCATGGGCATGGAGCGGAACCGGTCGGTGACGCCCTTGTTCGCGTCGGTGACCACGGCCGTCGCGGTGTTGATGAACCCGAACGCCATCGTCATCACGAACATGCCGGGCATCAGGAAGTCCCGGTAGTCCGCCGCCCCGCCGCCGCCGGGCGGCTTCATCGCACCGCCGAAGACGTACCCGTACAGCAGGACCGACAGGATCGGGAAGCCGAGCTGCCAGGCGATGTAGACGGGCTTGCGCCGGTAGATCGTCAGCGTGCGGCGCACCAGGTTCCAGCAGTCGGCGGTCGCCCAGTAGGCGCTTCCGCGCCCGGTGACGGGCTGAAGGGTGCTGCTCATACGGCCACCTCTTTCTTGTCCTCCTCGGTCACGTGACCGGTCAGGCGCAGGAACACGTCGTCGAGGCTCGGCCTGCGCAGCCCGATGTCCTCGACCTGGACGCCCTCGTCCTGGAGGGACCGGGCGACCTCGGTGAGCGCCATGACCCGGTCGGCGACGGGCGCGTGGACGCGGCGCTCGGCCCGGTCGACGCGCGGCTCGCCCTTGCAGACCCGTGCCACGGTGCCGGCCACCCGCGGCAGGTCGGCCGGATCGACGGCGACGACCTCGATCCGGTCGCCCCCGACGCGGTTCTTCAGCGCCTCGGGGGTGTCGTCGGCGATGGCACGGCCCCGGTCGATGACGGTGATGCGCGAGGCGAGCCTGTCGGCCTCCTCCAGGTACTGGGTCGTCAGCAGGACGGTGGTGCCGCCCGCGACGAGGGCCCGTACCGCGTCCCAGACCTCGCCGCGGCCACGCGGGTCGAGACCGGTGGTCGGCTCGTCCAGGAACAGCACGCGGGGCGCCAGGATCATGGAGGCGGCCAGGTCCAGGCGGCGGCGCATGCCGCCGCTGTACTCCTCGACGCCCTTGTCCGCCGCCTCGGTCAGCCCGAACCGCTCCAGCAGCTCGGCGGCGCGGGAGCGGGCCCCGCGCCCGCCGAGGTGGAACAGCCGGCCGAACATCTCCAGGTTCTGCCGGCCCGTGAGGATCTCGTCCACGGCGGCGTACTGACCGGTGAGCCCGATCAGGGAGCGGACGCGGCGGGGGTCGCGCGCCACGTCGACCCCGGCGACCTCGGCGCGACCGCCGTCGAAGCGTCGCAGCGTGGCCAGCACACGGACGGCTGTCGTCTTGCCCGCCCCGTTGGGGCCGAGGAGCCCGTGGACCGTGCCGGGGCGCACCGCGAGGTCGAACCCGTCCAGCGCCCGCTTCTCCCCGTACCGCTTCTCCAGGCCCTCGGCCCGTACCGCCCAGTCCTCCACAGCACCCTCCCGAACGAAACTGAGTACACCGTACCCAAGCGAGCGTACAGCGTACTCAGTTTTGGTCCAGTGATTTACGCTGACGCCATGACCAGGGACGGCACCGGCACGACGGCGACGAGCGGCAGCGGCGACATCGCCCGCAGCCTCGAACTGCTCTGGGGCACCGGCGAACCCCCCTCCCGGGGACCCAAGCGCGGACTGACCGTGGACCGGATCGTCACCGCCGCCGTGGAGGTCGCCGACGCCGAGGGCCTGGACGCCGTCTCGATGCGGCGGCTCTCCGCGGACCTGGGCGTCGGCACGATGTCGCTGTACCGGTACGTCCCCGGCAAGGCCGAACTGCTGGACCTGATGCTCGACCGCGTCCGGGGCCTGATGCTGGCCGACCAGCCGGCCGAGCCCTGCGACTGGCGCGTCGCCCTCGAGGCCCTGGCGCGCGCCGAACTCGCCCTCTACCGCCGCCACCCCTGGCTGCTGAAGGTCAACCAGGCCCGCACCGTCCTCGGCCCCAGTGCCCTGCGCGGCCTCGAACTGGCCCTGACGGGCCTGAAGAGCATGGGCCTCACCGACCCCGAGCTCATCTCGGTGATCATCGCCGTCCAGAGCTTCGTCACCGGCATCGTGCGCATGGAGGCCGAGACGGTCGAGGCGGCGAAGGAGACCGGCGTCAGCGACGAGGAGTTCTGGACGCGCCAGACACCCTTCCTCGACCGCGCCATGCGCACCGGCGACTACCCCATGATGGCGGCGCTCTCACCGGACGCGTTCTCCGCCGACTTCGACCACTTCGCGTTCGGCCTGCGCGCCCTCGTGGACGGCTTCGCGGCGACCGTCGACCGGGCCGCCGCCCGGCGCGGGACCTAGGCGGCCGGCAGCCGCATCGCCAGGCCGTCGAGGACGACGTCCAGGCCGTAGCGGAACTTGTCGTCGCGACGCGCCACGGGGTCGGTCCCGTGGGTGGCGACGTACGGACCGGCGAGGTGCTCGTATCCGGCGGCGGCCTGTTCGGCGGCGGGCAGGAGGCGGGCGATGAACGCCGCCTCCGTCTCACCGGAGCGGGCGACCGTGGTGAGCCAGGCGGCCTCCGTGGTGCTCATGCCGATGACGTACAGCAGGACGGTGTCGATCGCCCGGTCCGGCTCGGGGAAGCCCGCGGCGGTGAACAGGGCGGCCAGCCGCTCGGAGTAGGCCATGAGGTTGGGCCCCAGGTAGGCGAGGCCCGCCTGGCCGAGCACCGAGGCCAGCCAGCGGTGGCGCAGAGCCGTCGCGCGGAACGACTCGGCGGCCTCGGCCACAGCGGCCCGCCAGTCGGTGCCCCCCGGTTCGGGGACGCCGATCTCGCCGAACACCTCGTCCACCGCCAGCTCCATCAACTCGTCCTTGGTGGCCACGTGCCGGTAGAGGGACGTGGCGCCGGCGTTCAGCCGGGCGCCGAGCTTGCGCATGCTGAGCGCCTCGATCCCGTCGGCGTCCAGCATGACGATCGCCTCCCGCACGATCGCGGCCCGGCTGAGCGCGGGCTGATCCGGCTCGCGGCGCTGCCGCGCCCACACGGAGGGAATCGGGTTCGCCTTGGCGGCCATGGCACTCCTCGACAGGACGACTGGGGGCGTACAACGTTCGCACCCAGCGTACAGCGCATGCATGTTGCGAACACTGTTCCGCCATGCGTACAGTGTTCGCAACGGAGCGAACGGCGTACGCAGCCGACGAAAGGACAACCCATGGAATCCCGCAATCCACGCCGCTGGTGGATACTCGTCGTGCTGTGCCTCAGCTCGCTGGTCCTGGTGGTGGACAGCATGGCGCTGACCGTCGCCGTACCGTCGCTGACCGAGGACCTCGGCGCGAGCGCCCAGGACACCCAGTGGATCCTGGATTCCTACATCCTGGTCTTCGCCGGCCTGCTGCTCACCTCCGGAAGCCTCGGTGACCGCTTCGGCCGCCGGAAGGTGATGCTGGTCGGCCTCCTGCTCTTCGGAGCGGCGTCACTGGCCGCCACCTTCTGCACCAGCCCCGGTGAAGTCATCGCCGCACGGGTCGCGATGGGCGTCGGCGGCGCGCTGATCATGCCTTCGACGCTGTCGATCCTCATCACCGTTTTCGACGAGGACGAGCGCGGCAAGGCGATGGCGGCCTGGGGTTCGGTGTCGATGCTCGGCCTGGTCGGCAGCCCCGTGCTCGGCGGCGTCCTGATCGACCACTTCACCTGGCACTCGATCTTCCTGCTCAACGTCCCCGTCGTCGCCCTGGCGATCCTCGCCGCCCTCACCCTCATGCCCGAGTCCAAGGGCCCCTGGCAGAAGCCCGATCCGCTCGGCGCGGTGCTGTCCGCGGCCGGTATGACCGCGCTGATCTGGTGGATCATCGAACTCCCGCAGCACGGCGCCTTCGAGGGCCGCTCGGCGGTCACCCTGACCGTCGCCGTCGTCTCCCTCACCGGGTTCGTCGTCTGGGAGAACGTCACCGCCGCCCCGATGGTCCCGCTGGTCCTGTTCAAGCAGCGCAACTTCAGCGGCGGCTCCCTCTCGCTGACCCTGGTGCAGGTCGGCAACGGCGGCCTGCTGCTGGTCCTCACCCAGTACCTCCAGTTCGTCCTGGGCTACTCGGCGATCGAGGCGGGCCTCGCCTTCGTACCGCTCGCCGTCGCCGCGCTCATCGGCAACGGCCTGGGCGGCGGGCTCGCCGCCAAGACCGGCAACCGCCCGCTGATCCTGGCCGGAATGCTGCTGATGGCCGCCTCCTTCGGCCTGCTGGCCACCGTCTCCGCCGACACCGGCTTCGCCGTCCCGGCCGTCGCGCTCGGACTGCTCGGCCTCGGCGCGGGCCTCGCGATGCCGGCCGCCGTGGGCGCCCTGATGAGCACCATCCCCGAGGAGAAGGCCGGCGTCGGCTCCGCCCTGAACGACACCATCCAGCAGGCCGGAACCGCCCTCGGCATCGCGATCCTCGGCTCACTCCTGGCCAACGGGTTCGCCCGGCAGATGCCCGCCGACGCCCCCGAGGCCGCGAAGCACTCCATCGGCGGTGCGCTGGCAGCCGCCCAGGGCGACGCCGGGCTGGTGCGGGCCGCCCGGGACGCCTTCACCACCTCGATGTCCACCACCTTCACCATCAGCGCGATCGGCGTCCTGGCCGCCGCCCTCCTGGCCACCCTGGTGATGCGCGACACCAAGCCGGCCGCCGCCACCCCGGCGCCGGACGCGGCCAAGGAGCCCGAGCTCGCCGCCTGAGCCCCCCGGACCACCCAGCACGAAGGCCGGTACCCCGCCACGGGGCACCGGCCTTCGGACGTCCTCAGCCCCGGGGCCGCCGCAAACGCCGCCACCCCAGTACGACGGCGGCGAACCCCGCCAGGACCAGCGCGCCCAGCGTGGCGTTCCCGCCGTCGCCCGCACCCGTACCCGTCCCGGGCGAGCCGTCGCCCGGCGCACCGCTCCCGGACGAACCGCCGCCGGGCGCGGGCGTCCCCGAGGACTCCCCCGCACCCTTCTCCACCGGCACACGCACGACCTCGCTGCGCACCCCCTCCGAGCCGAACATCAGCGCCGATCCGTCCGCCGTGTACGTCACCGACTCCGACTGCCGCTGGATCGGCGCGTTCACCCGCTTCTCGGCGCCGGGCCGCCCGTCCTTCCAGGCGTACGCCCGCGCGCTGAAGTACCCGCGCAGCACCAGCTCCCGCCCGTCCGGCGAGAACGCCCCGTCGGTGACCCACGGCACCTCGCCGATCCGCCGGAAGACGTTCGGGCCGCCCGCGCTCAGCCGCGCGGGACCCTCGTACAGTCCGCCGCCGTCCTCGTTCTTGGACGCGATGTAGACCCGCCCGGTCGAGGGGTGCACCATCAACGCCTCGGCGTTCCGGGGCCCGTCGGCGTAGGTCACCGTGTACTGGGTGGCCTCCACGGACTGGTCGCGCAGCTTCTCCGGCTCGGGGAAGCGGTAGATCCACACGTGCGGCCAGGAGCCGTCGAGGTTGTCGCCGATGTCACCCACGTACACGTGCCCGTCGGGCCCGACGGAGACCGCTTCCATGTCCCGGGGCGTGCCGACGCCCCGGAGGGTGATGGTGGCGACGGTCTCGCCGGTGCGCCCGTCCACGGCGAAGACCCGTGGCCCGTCCTGGTCGTTGTGCGTCCAGTAGACGCCCGGGTGCGCACGGCTGGCGGCCAGGCCGCTGGACTCGGTGATCCGAGGGTCCTTCATGGTGAACCCGCCCTCCTCGGCAACGGCCGGGCCGGCGGAGAGCGCCACCACGGCGAGGGCCACCGCCAGGGGGGTCGTACGCAACGAACGCATGACCCCAGTGTCCATGGTCACATCGCACTTCCCGGGCGGGGTCGGCCATGATGACCCCCATGCGTTTCATGTTCGTCGGCGACTCCATGACCATCGGACGCGCCGGCGACTACACCTGGCGCTACCGGATGTGGCAGCACCTCGAAGCGGCCTTCGACGGGCCGTACGCGATCGTCGGCCCGCGCACGGAGCTGTACGACGCGGCGGCCGGCGCCGCCGTCTCCCACACGTACGCCGACCCGGCGTTCCCCGCCGGCGCCCGCAGGCACCTGTCCGGCTGGGGCGAGGGCTGGCTGCACATGGCGCCGCTGATCGGCGAGGCGATCGCCACGGCCGGGGCGGACGTGCTGCTGGTGTCCCTGGGCCTCATAGACCTCGGCTTCTACACCAACAGCGCCCAGACGTCCGAGAACGTCCGCTCCTTCATCGGTGCGGCCCGCGCCGCCAACCCGCGCGTCCGGGCCGTCCTCCTCCCAGTGATCCCCAACATACGGGCCGAGGACGAGCCGCCCTTCGCCGCCGAGTGCGCCCGCTTCAACGAGCTCCTCGCCAAAGCGGTCGCCGACCTCGACGAACCCGGCTCGCCCCTGCTGCTGGCGTCGCCGCCGGAGACGTACGACATCCACACCGACACCTACGACGGCACCCACCCCGGCCCCTCGGGCGAGCACAAGCTCGCCGCCGCCTTCGCGACGGCGATTCACCAGGCGTGGGGGCTGGGCGGGCCTTACGCCCCGCCTTCGGGACGGTAAGCCCGGATCAGACCGAGGGCGACGCGGTGAACAGGTGCTTCCCGAAGCCCTTGCCGTCGTTGTTCCAGTCCAGGAACAGCTCGCCGTCGGCCAGGCCGCGGCTGGAGCCGATGGCGTAGCTCATCACGGGCGTGGTGTACGCGTTGTTGTAGTTGGCGTTGGAGTCGCTGTTCTCCAGCCGCGACTCGATGCCCCAGTAGTTGGCGGACTTCTTCACCGGGTCGGTGCCGGACTGCGACTTCTTGACCTGCAGCTTGAAGTAGGCCCCGTCGAATATCGTGCTGTCGTCGACCTGGCCGTACGCCGGACCGTCCCAGCTGATCCTGGCGTACGTGTAGACGGTGGAACCGGAGCGCTTGGCGCACAGGCTGACCTTGAAGTCCCAGTTGTCGGCCCAGGGGCCGTCGTACGCCGCGTCGTCCACGGACTTGGTGCTGGTGGTGCACCGGTAGTCGGCCGCGGCGGCCGGGGTCGCGGTCGCGATGGCGGCGGTGCCCGCGAGCGCGGTGATGATGACAGCCGTGGACGTGGAGCGCTTGAGCGTGCGCATGCAGTGCCTTCCGTAGGGTCGGGATTATCGGGCTGCGCAGGGTGATGCGACAGCGCAGTACGTAGATCGACTTTAGGGCTGCGAACAGCGAAGTCAGGCCCGCCGGGACAGACTTGAGACATCCCGATGGCTGAACCGTCGAAGTAGAGGCGCCCTGGCGGGCGGCCCGCGCACATCCACCGTGCTTCACACATACGCGTTCGCATGCCTCCGACGACCCGGCCGGATCACCGGGGAGCGGCGAAGGCAACGCGGAGAACGGCTAGCCGATCGGGACGGCCCGTCCGGTCACCCGCGTGCGGGGGTCCTGCGGGGACACGTCGATCAGCAGGTCGCTGGGACGGCCCATGTCCTCTCCCTGGCGGATCGCGATCGTGGTGGGACGGGTGACCAGGCCCAGCGTGCGGAGGTAGCCCCCGAGCGCCGCGGCCGCCGCTCCGGTCGCCGGGTCCTCCACGACACCGCCCACGGGGAAGGGGTTGCGGGCGTGGAACCGCTCCGGCGACTCCCGCCAGACCAGGTTCACGGTCGTCCACCCGTGTTCCCGCATCACCGCCCCCAGGGCGTCGAAGTCGTAGGCCAGGTCGGCCAGGCGCGCTCGCGAGGCGGCGGCCAGGACCAGGTGCTCGTTGCCGCCGAAGGCCACGTGCGGGGGCAGGGCCGGGTCGAGGTCGGCGCCGGACCATCCCAGGGCGCGCAGTGCCTCGTCCAGCTCCGAGTCGGCGGCCGGCCGGCTGCGGGTGGGGACGCTGGTCAGCGTGGCCACCACCGCGCCCGAGCCGTCGCGGCCGGTGGCCACAGGAATCTCGCCCACGGGGGTGTCGAGGAGGAGGTCGCCGACGCCCAGCCGCTCGGCGAGCGCGACGGTCAGGGCGATGGTGGCGTGTCCGCAGAACGCCACTTCGGCGAGCGGGCTGAAGTAACGGACCTGGAACCGTCGCGCCGCTTCGTCCCCGCGCGTCACGAACGCGGTCTCCGAGTAGCCGAGGTCGGCGGCGACCGCGAGCATCGCCGCCTCGTCCAGCCCGGAGGCGTCGAGCACGACACCGGCGGGGTTGCCACCCCTCGGGTCGTCGGTGAAGGCGGAGTAACGGAGGGTCTCGGTCAGCGAGCCGTGGGTTTCGGTGGTCATGGCCCTATGCTGGCGCGCGCCTGCTCATCGCGTCCAACGATCGCTTCGCATCGGGTCCATGCGCACATCACATAGCCTGGGCTCGTGGACACCCGGCTTCTGCAGACCTTCACGACCCTCGCCCGGACCGGCAGCTTCACCGCCGCCGCCACGGAGCTGCACGTGGCGCAGTCCACGGTCACCGTGCACATCCGCACCCTGGAACACGAGCTCGGCACCCGGCTCTTCGACCGGCTCCCCACGGGCGCGCTGCTCACCGACTCCGGGCGGCGGCTGCTGGTGGAGGCCGAGAACGTCCTCGACGCCGTGACGCGCCTGCGGGCCGCCGGCGGCGACGATGACGGGGCCGTGAGGGGTCGGGTGGTCGTGGGCACCCCGGAGTCGCTGTGCTCCACCCGGCTCCCGGGCGTCATGGCGGCCTTGCGTACCCGCCATCCGGAGATCGACGTACACCTCCACGCCGCGGGCACGGCGGAGTGCGTCGAGGGTCTCCGGTCCGGACGTCTGGACGTGGCCCTGCTGCTGGAGGAGGACGCCGACTTCCCCGATGTGGCGGCCGAGCCGGTCGCCCGTGAACCGGTCGCCCTCGTCTGCTCCCCCGGACACCCGCTCGCCGCCCGCACACGTGCCGTCTCCTGGGAGGAGCTCGCGGCGGAGGACTTCTTCCTGCTGGAGGAGGGCTGCTGTTACAGCGACGCCCTGGAGCGGCGACTGCTCGCCGTGGCCGTGGCCCGGCCGCGGCTGACCCGGTTCGGGAGCGTCGACGCGGCGCGTGGCTGCGTGGCCGCCGGACTGGGCCTCGCCCTGCTCCCGCTGACGACGGTGGAGGAGCACCTGCGTCAGGGCCGGCTGGCACGGGTCCACGGACCGGGCTTCGCCGACGTGCCCGTCGTGCTGGCCCGCAACAGCCGGCGATGGATCGCACCGGCCGCGCAGGTGTTCACACGGGAGGTGACGCGGCACTTCGCCGGATGAGGGCGGCTGACGACAAGGACGGCCGAGAGCGCCTCACCAATTGCTGTTGCCGCACCGCCGGGGACCGCTCCATGTGTGCACACAGCGCGTGATGGCGCGGTCACCGCACCGCACGTTCGACCATCTCACGCAACAAGTTACGTTCCACGAACGGGACTTCGTCCGTGGGCTGGGGGACCTCCGTTAGGCCGGAGGTCCCCGCGGAGCCCTAGCGCCGCAGGCGCAGGGCGTCGGCCGTCGCGGTGGCGAGCGGCGCCACCGGGCCCGGCGCCACGGTCTGGGCCCGGGCGGCGGGCCGCGCGGCGGCCGGGGTGCCGCCGAGGGCCACCGTCATGTGGTGGAGCATCGCCGCGTCGATGGGGTGCGGCTTCATCCGGCCCTGCTCGTCGAAGCGCTGGTACTTCATGAGGTTCCAGCCGAGCGCGACCTGGCGGCGGCCGTCCTCGGTGGACAGTGCCCACGTACCGGCGCCGAAGACGCCTCCGTCATGGCCCCAGTACCACCGGCCGTCGGGCATCTTCAGCGTGTAGAGCCCGAGCCCGTAGCGGAACGTCACCTCACCGCCGGGCGGCGGCTGGTGCGCGGGCACCGTGGTCTTCATGGCGTCCAGCTCGGCGGGGCCGAGCAGCTTGCCGCTCAGGAGCTGCCGGTAGAAGGAGTTGAGGTCGTCCATGGTCGACACCAGGTTCCCGGCCGGGCCGCACCAGGACATGTCGTAGACGCTGTAGTCGCGGGCGGGCTCGATCATCCCGTACATCGACTCGTACATCTTCGCGTGCCGGCCGGTCAGGAAGGGTGTGCGCGGGAAGTAGGTGTGCCGCAGCCCGGCCTTGCGGATGACGTTGCGGGCGATGTACTGCTCGGGCTCCTGGCCCGTCACCTCGCGCAGCAGCAGACCGGCGATGACGTAGTTGGTGTTGGAGTACGCGTGCGTGCCGCGCGGTGCGGCCGGGGGTGCGGCGAGGCCGAGGCGTACGAGCTCCTCGGGGTCGAAACGGTGGAAGCGGCGGGCGTCGAGGGCCTTGCCCGGGTCCTCCAGGAGACCGGGGAAGGCACCGAGTATGTGGTCGCCGAGGCCACTGGTGTGGTTGAGGAGCATGCGGACCGTGATGGCCTGTCCGCGCTCCCCGGGTATCAGCTCGGGCAGGTAGCGGCCGATGGGCGCGTCGAGTTCGATGCGTCCCTTGGCGACCTGCTGGAGGACGGCGACGGCGGTGAAGGTCTTGGTGATGGAGCCGACCCGGTGCTGGAGGTCCGCCCGTACGGGGCGCCCGGTGCCCAGGTCGGCGGTCCCGGCGGCGCCCCGCCATGACGACGCGCCGTCCCGGACGGTGGAGTACGTGCCGTACATGCCCGCCTGGTGGATCGCCGCGAGCGACTCCCGCAGGGCCTTGCGGTCGAGACGGTGGTCGTGGCCGTGGCTCGGGGCCGACGCGGTGACGGCCGTGGGCGTCGTGGCCGAGGCGTGGGCCGGAAGCGCACCGGCGGCGAGCGAGAGCAGGGCGGCGCTGGAGGCGAGCGCGGCGCGGTGGATGTTGCGGCGGAGCGGGGAGGGGGCACGGCGAGTGGTGGGGTCCATGGGCCTTCCTGCACGGTCGACGGCGCACCGGTGTGTGCGCCGTCGACCATCCTCATGGGCCAGGCACGTCAAGTGCCTCAGCCCTGGGGGCGATTGGTGTCACAGGAACGCATGACATTTGTCAGTTCGGCCGATCAGCCCGCCTTGTGGAACACCACCTCCGGGTGTTCGGCGGTCGGCCCGTCCAGTAGCTCCCGGTCCACACCCTTCAGGTGCTGGTCGAAGAAGGCCGTGACGTAGGCGCGTGTGATCTCCTGCGACCGCTTGCCCGACAGCTCCTCCTCCGGGGGCAGCAGACCGAGTTGGTCGGCGAGGACCGGGGTGTCGGTGAAGGTGAAGTGGTCCGATCCCGTGACGTTGATCCAGCGCTTCCAGCCGTCCAGGAGGGGCCAGTCGCGTACCCAGGAGCGGTCGTCGTCGCCGGTTCCGAGCATCATGAAGGGACGGCCGCCCAGGCCCTTTGCCGGTACCGGCTCCATGAACGAGCCGTCCATGTTGGCCCCGGCGTGCACTCGTTGGTCGCGGACCATGGTGGACATCGCGGAGGCGCCGCCTATGGAGTGCCCCGCCATGCCGATCCGGGTGTCGTCGATCATGCGGGCGTGTCGCCAGGCGGAGTGCTTGCCGGCGAGGAGCCGGTCGAGGAGGAACGACACGTCCTTGGCCCGGCCCTCGGGCACCACGCCGTACCCACCGGGCTGGATCTTCTCGCAGGCGACGCAGGTCAGCAGGCGGCCACCGGGGAAGGCCGTGCCGACCGACTCGTAGGCGTGGTCGACGGCGGCGACGACGTACCCCTGACTCGCCAGTTCCTCGGCGAGCAGGGTCAGGGTGGAGCGGTTGACGGTGAACCCGGGCGACAGCACCACGAGCGGGTACTTCCCGCGCAGGGGCGCGGCGCCGGGGCGTGCGTTGGTGCGGGTGCCGCTGAGCGTTCCGGCGGGCACCTTGTCGGTCAGTTCCCGGTCGTCGATGAAGGCCTGGGCCTCGCCCCTGGTCATGTACGGGGCCGTCCGGCCGCCCCCGGGGCGGGCGGGGTAGTACATCGACACCATCAGCTCGCGCGCCCCGGCCTCGGGGACCCAGGGGTCGGGGCGGCTCTTGTCGACGAGGTGGAGGGTGTCGCGGCCCACCGCGTACGGGCCGGTGGGCGCCGGTAGTTCGAGGCGTACGCGGGCGGATTCGGCGGCGGTGGCCACAGGCGCGCCGGGGGCGGCGTGGGCGACGCCCGTACCGAGCAGGGCGAGGGACAGACCGAGGAGAGCGGCGGCCGTGCCGCGAGGCAGTCGATGCATACCGGCGAGGCTAGGCAGCACACCCCGCTCCGGGCGTCCCCCCGTGGCCCCAACCGGATCGCACCCTGGACGTACGGCGGTCTCCGACCGTGGACCGACGCGCCCCATAAGGGAGTTGACCTCGATCGCGGTTGAGGTCCTACGGTCGTCCGCATGACGACGACACCGACAGTCACCGCTCCCGCCAACCCCGCCGCCACCGACACCGACCTCGCCTCCCAGCCCATCGGCTACTGGAGCGGCGTCGTCCACAAGGCCGTCATCACCCACATCCGCGACGCCATGGCCCGCGTGGACGTCACCCAGCCCCAGTGGTGGACGCTCAACCGCGTCGACGGCGACGACCACGTCACCCGCGAGGTCGTCGTCACCGGGCTCGCCGATGTCGCGGACACCCCGCACGACGCCTCCCGGGCCGTGGACCACCTGCTCCACCGGGGCTGGCTGCGCCTGGACGACGAGCGGCGCCTGCACCTCACCGACG
Organism: Streptomyces sp. NPDC041796; assembly: GCF_055590785.1. Lineage (NCBI taxonomy): Bacteria > Bacillati > Actinomycetota > Actinomycetes > Kitasatosporales > Streptomycetaceae > Streptomyces > Streptomyces sp. NPDC041796. The sequence continues at coordinate 143,358 of NZ_JBVJAH010000015.1, read as the reverse complement.
AGGGCCGCGCCGCGAAGGCCCGTATCAAGAAGCTGGTCACCGGCATCCGCGCGCAGATCCACGACGGCATCACCGACGACGAGTACGTCGCCGCGCTCAAGGTCCTGCGCCGCATGGCCGACAACGTCGGGTCCGGCTCGTCGGCGTGAGGCGGCCGGACAACCCGCCGCCTATGGTGGACATTTGACGGTGATCGACCGTGGATCGGGGGAACGGTGGCATTCGACAGTGAGCGGACCTCGCTCGTGGGCCCGGGTAGTGGAGCGCCGAGTTCGCCCCACGACCTGGTGGTGAAACAAGACGATCTCGGTGCCGTGGGCCACGAGGCCTTCGTGCTGCACGGGATGCTGCGGAAAGGCGCGGACATCGCCGGCTCCGGCAGCGACAAGGACGGTTCGGGGTCGACGGCGAGGGCGTCCGCGGAACTGTCCTCCCACCACATGACCATGGGCGGCGAGCTCCTGACGACGCTCTCGGTGTGGACCTCACAGGTCAGGACCGTTCTGCAGATGTGCGCGCACATCTCCAACCACCTGGACTATTCGCAGAAGTCCTACCGGGAGGAGGACGCGCACATCGCAGCGTCCATCCGGGGCCGTGACGGCTCTGCGGTGCCAGTGTCCGAAATTTCCAAGCTCGTGCGCTGACGGGGGGTGAGCAGGGGTGGCGACACTGACGTACACAGACGTGATGACCATGGACCTGGGCAAACTGAGCACGGCGGTCGCCGACTGGAAAATCATGGTCGGTGAACTGGCGAAGCTGGAGACCGCGGCCAGGGACGGGCTGTTGAAGAAGTCCGAAGCGGCGCGTTGGCAGGGGGTCAACGCCACGGTCACCAAGGACTTCGTCCGCAGCGCCACGAAGGAGTTCGCGGACCTGCGGGCCGAGGCGGCGAGCATTCACAGCGTCCTCGCCGATGCGCACGCGGAATTGGTGAACCTTCAGAAGCGGGCGAAGGCCCTCACGGAGGAAGCCGCGAGGGGGAGCGAGAAGGATGCCGGCCTTCTGGTGACTGACGCGGGCGACGGCACCGTACGCGTGATGGAAATGATGTGCACTCCCGAGGGCACCACACAGCGCACCAAGGACCTGATGCAGTGGTACGCCGACACGATCACGGGTGTCATCGCCCACGCCGCGGAGGTGGACGCGGCCGCGACCCGGGCCCTGAAGCGCAGCCACGGGGGTGACCCGCACAACGCCGGACACGCCACGTACACGTCCCTGGACGAGGACCAGCTTCCGCGCGCGATGAATCTGGCCTCGCTGGGCGCCGACGCCGACCCGAAACAGCGCGCAGAGCTGCGGCGTCTGTGGACGTCGCTCAGTCCCGACGCACGGGCGGAGCTGTGGAAGGACCAGAAGGACAACCTCCTGGCGGCCGGGCTGCTGACCCCGACGGTGAAGAGGATCGCCCCGGACAAGGGCTCCGGACCTTATGACGTCGAGGACCCGGGTGCGGAGGAGTGGGCGACCCGCCTGAAGATGAAGGTGATCACCGAGGGGGCCGACACCGGGGGGCTTGTCGACGCCGCTCGGAACATGGATCACTACTTGGACGACAACGGCGAGCACATGGATATGCCCGTCGACAAAATGCTCTCCGACAACGAGGGCTTCAGGGTCCACATGGAAGGCCACATCAGACGGCAACAGGATGAGTGGCGCGAAATGGCGCTGGCTGCATACGAGGCCAATGGTGGCCGCCCCGTAGCCATCCCTGTGGAGACGCGCAACCTACGGGACTACGAGTTCCGCCAGGACAACGACCAGAACTGGTTCTACGCCGTCGGCTCCACCAGGGCGAACGTAACCGGTGTCGTCACGGTCATTCCTGGCGCCGATGGCCGGCCCAAGGTCGGGCTCGACTATCAGGTCAACGCCTGGGACCGCTACAACTGGGACGAGAACAAGGGCGTGGACGTCGTCGGTGTCCAGATTCCGGATGGCCAGATGGCCAGGCTGCACAACACCGGCCTGGCGCAGGAGTTCGACATGTCGGGCAGCAGCTCGGTCAAGCACTACGACCTGGGTTCGGCCACTTCGAACCCCGCCCCGCTCCCCGACCCGGACGAACCCGGCCGTGAGGGCGGGCGAGCGGACACCGGCCGGGAGTCTCGCGAGGGCCGGGGAGGGACCAGCCGATGACGCATGGTGGCGAGGAGGCCGGCAAGCGGTCGTCCGTCCGGCGCCCGCTGCTGCTTCTGATGGCCGTGGCGCTGGGGCTCGCCGTCGTCGGTGTCGGCGTTTTCGCGCTGCTCGCCGACAGGTGGCTGACCGAGTCCGCGAAACAGGAGACAGAATGCTGCTGGGAGGACGGGGCGACGCCCGCCTGGATGAGTGAACAGATGGGCATCTCCGTGCCGGAGGGAGCCGGCGATGTGCGCGCCGGGTACAAGGTGGGCGCGCGGTACGACTCGGGGCTCTTGAGTTTCAGTCTGCCTTCCCCCGAAGCCAAGGCGTATCTGGCGCCACTCACTCCCAAGGGCACCCGGCTGGTCCGGAACTTCCATCCCGAGGGCAAGGACTACAAACCGGCCGACGGGTTCGCTCACCTGGGACTGTCAGAGCCTGAAACGCTGGTCGAGGGGCTCCTGAGGGGAGACGTCTGCCCGGCGGAGAGCACGGCATCGGACGGGAGCGTGGACGGGGGCTGTATCGAGACGTTCTCTCATGAGTACAAGCCCGGCATGACGCGCATCTACCTCAGGTCCACGTTCGAGCCCGGCCTGACTCCACCCCCCGCTACGCCCGCGTGAGCCGGTTCGCGAACGTCGACATGGTGTACGTACCGATGCCCATGACCACCTCCAGGGCGTTGCGTTCCGTGTAGCCGTGGGCGAGGAAGGCGGCCAGGTCCTCGTCGGCGACCTCGCCCGTCGTGGCGTACACCGTCTCGACGAACCGCCGTACGGCTTCGAGGCGTTCGTCGGGCAGGGGGGTGCCGTCCCGGAGGGCGGTGACGGCGGCCGGGTCGGCGCCCAGGGTGCGGAGCTTGCGGGTGTGGAGGTCGACGCAGACCTGGCAGCCGTTGCGGGTGGCGACGGTCATGATGACCGTCTCGCGGGCCACCGGGTCGAGGGTGGTGCGGTCGAACATGGCCGTGAGGGTCATGAAGCCCTCCAGCAGTTCGGGCGAGGCCGCCATGCGGGCGACGGCCGGCGGGAGGTGGCCGCCCATGCGGTGGGCGACGGCTTCCATCACGGGGCGGGCGGCGGACGGGGCGGACTCGAGGGTGTGGTCGACGAACATGGCCGCTCCTAAGATGGACAACATGGTTGACGACAAGAAGGTAAATCAGGTTGTCGATTCGGTCAAGGGCAACGGCCAGGGGTACGAGCTGCCCCTGCTCCTCTTCGCCGGCTTCCGCACCCTCATCGACCAGCTCCACGCCGAACTCGCCCGCCAGGGCCACCCGGACGTGCGCCCCGCGTACGGGTTCGCCATGCAGGCCATCGGCGTGACCGGGGCGACCGCCAGCGAAGTGGGGCGGCGGCTCGGGGTGTCCAAGCAGGCGGCCGGCAAGACCGTGGACCGGCTCGTCACCCTCGGGTACGCCGAGCGCGCCGACGACCCCGCCGACGCCCGCCGCAAGCTCGTCCGGCTCACCCCGCACGGGCTGGACGCCCTCACCCGCTCGGCCGCGATCTTCGACGAGCTGCACCGCGAATGGGCCGGCACCCTCGGGGCGGAGCGGGTCCGGGACATGGAGGACGCGCTGCGGACCGTGGTCCCCGCCGACGCCTTCCGGCTCGACGCGGCGGGGTGGCTGGGCGGGGCGTGACCTCCGCAATCGGCAAGTTGTCGCCACCGGCGGGTCGGCCGCGTGATCGCATGCAGCCGCGCACCTCAACCAGCCACGGACGGAGCACCCCAGGCAGCGACTCAAGTCCGACGTCCGCATCGACTACCCGGGGTACCTCAACGGCCTTGCCTCTGATGTGACCCTGCTCGCCGAAGATGCGGCGATGACCGACAAAGGGCTGTGGCGGCACGAGGATGTCGAGTTCGTCGCCGAGGTCGTCTCCCGCAACACCGGCATGAACGACTACGGGCCCAAGAAGACCGCCTACGCCGCCGCCAAGGTGCCCGTGTACCTCATCGTCGACCCCTACACCGGCAGGGGCGTCCTCCACACCAATCCGAAGGGCGAGGAGTACACCGCGGACGCTCGGTTCGACTTCGGCGAGCCCATCGACCTCACTGACACCCCCGTCGGGCTCGTCCTCGACACCTCCGGCTCCCCCGCGACTGACGCGCGACCGCGCCGCCCCGCAGCGCCCCCTTGCTTCGAGCGCTCTCGAAGGCGTTGGCTGTACGACCATGAAGTACACGCAGCTCGGACGCACCGGACTCAAGGTCAGCCGACTCGTCCTCGGCACGATGAACTTCGGGCCCCAGACCGACGAGGCCGGCAGTCACGCCATCATGAACGCCGCGATCGACGCCGGCATCAACTTCTTCGACACCGCCAACGTGTACGGCTGGGGCGAGAACAAGGGCCGCACGGAGGAGATCATCGGCTCCTGGTTCGCCCGGGGCGGCGACCGGGACAAGGTCGTGCTCGCCACCAAGGTGTACGGGAACATGGGCACCGACGGACGGGTCTGGCCCAACCACGACAAGCTCTCCGCCGTGAACATCCGGCGCGCCGTCGACGGCAGCCTCAAGCGGCTCAACACCGACTACATCGACCTCTACCAGTTCCACCACATCGACCGGCACACGCCGTTCGAGGAGATCTGGCAGGCCATCGACGTCCTGATCCAGCAGGGCAAGATCCTCTACGCGGGATCCTCGAACTTCCCCGGCTACAAGATCGCCCAGGCCAATGAGATCGCCGACCGGCGCGGCATGGTCGGGCTGGTCAGCGAGCAGTGCCTGTACAACCTGGCCGAGCGCCGCGCCGAGATGGAGGTCATCCCGGCCGCGCGGGACTACGGCGTCGGCATCATCCCCTGGTCGCCGCTGCACGGCGGACTGCTCGGCGGGGTGATCAAGAAGGACACCGAGGGTGCGCGCCGCACCAGCGGCCGTTCGGCGGACGCGCTCGCCAACACGGACGTGCGCCTCCAGATCCAGGCGTACGAGGACCTCCTCGACAAGCACGGCCTCAAGCCGGGCGAGGTGGCCCTGGCCTGGCTGCTGTCCCGGCCGGGGGTGACGGGGCCGATCGTCGGCCCGCGTACCGCCGAGCAGCTCGAGTCCGCGCTGCGGGCCGTGGAGCTGGAGCTGTCGGACGAGGTCCTGGCGGAGCTGGACGCGATCTTCCCGGGTCCCGGGCCGTCCCCGGAGGCCTTCGCCTGGTGACCCGTCCACGGACGCGGCCGCGCGGCCGTCGCTCGGTCAGCCGAGCGCGGCCGCCGCGGCGATCATCACGAACATCAGTACAAGCACACCGGCCATGATCCGGTTTCGCGTCTTCGGGTCCACCCTTCGAGGTTAACCGGCCCCTCCGAGGGACCAGGACCCGACCGTCTCGTAACGCGGTCCCCGGCCCGCTTCGCCGCCGCCAGGGAGGTGGCTGCGTACGAGGGCGAGCTCGGTCACGTCCCAGCGGGAGCCATCGAAGGGCTGGAGCCGCTCGACGAACGGGCGCAGGTCGGTGGCGTCGTCACGGCTGCGGGCCACCGTCAGGTGGGCCGTGTAGCGACGGTGCTCGTCCATCGGGACGCCTGAGCGCCGGGCGGCCGCGTCCGCGCGTTCGGCGAGCAGTCGCATCTCGTCCAGTCCCCCCGCCGCCCCCGCCCACAGGACGCGCCGGCCGAACCGGCCGCCCCCGTGGAACCGCAGCGGGAAGGGCTCGGTGCGGTGCGCGGCGCGGGCGAGCCGGGTCCGCAGTTCCGGCACCAGCCGCTCGTCCACCTCCCCCATGAACGCGAGCGTGAAGTGCCAGCCCTCACGCCCCGTCCAGCGGAGGTGGCCGGCGCCGGGCAGAGCCCTCAACCGGTGGATCTCGTCCGCCAGTTCGTCCACGGCCACCTGGCTCGGCAGCACGGCAGCGAAAAGCCTCATACCGCGAGTCTGGCATGATCCACGCCACGTATCGCCCCGTATTCTCGGCCTGTGGACCCTGTGAACACGACGGAGATCAGAGAGGGCGGGGCGGACGACATCCCCGCGATACTCGCCATGCTGGACGACGCGGTCGTCTGGCTGAACGAGCGTGGCATCAGCGACCAGTGGGGCACCGAGCCGTGGTCGTCCAGGCCCCGGGCCGTGCGGCGCCTGCACGAGACGGTCACCGAGGGCTCGCCGTGGATCGCCGAGATCGACGGCGTACCGGCCGGAGCGCTCACGCTGACGCCGTACCCCGGCCCCGATGTCGCCCCGGCCGACGAGCCGGAGCTGTACGTACGCTTCCTGGCCACCGCCGGCCGGTTCCACGGGCGGGGCGTGGGCAGCGCGCTGCTGGCGCACGCGGTCCGGGAGGCCCGGCGGCGGGGCGTCTCGCTGCTGCGGGTGGACTGCTTCGCGGGCGGCGGGGGGCGGCTCGTCGACTACTACGTACGCAACGGCTTCACGCCCACGGAGGCCTACACGGTCGGCGACTGGCCGGGACAGGTGCTGGCGCGGCGGGTGTGACGAGGGGCGCCCGGACGCCCGGGTCCGGGCCCCTTCTCGCCGTTACGCCGCCGTCGCCAGCCGCTCGCGCGGGACGAACCGCACATGCGGGTGGCGGCCGTGCATCTCGACCTTCAGGCGCAGCCCGCCCACACGGGCCAGCACCAGCCCGATGACCACGGCGGCGACCAGGGAGACGGCGCCGCCCGTGGCGAAGCCGGCGCGGGCGCCGTAGGTGTCGGTGACCCAGCCCAGCAGGGGCGCGCCCACCGGCGTACCGCCGACGAACACCATCATGTAGAGGCTCATCACCCGGCCCCGCATCACGGGGTCGGTCGCGAGCTGGACCGAGGAGTTGGCGGTGACGTTGACCGTCAGGCCGAACATGCCGATCGGGACCAGCAGCAGGGCGAACAGCCAGAAGGACGGGGAGAGCGCGGCGGCGATCTCCAGCACGCCGAAGGCGACGGCGCCGCCGACCAGCAGCCGCAGCCGGGAGGTACCGCGCCGGGCGGCCAGCAGGGCACCGATGAGGGAGCCGACGGCCATGATCGTGTTGAGGAAGCCGTACGTCCCCGCTCCGGCGTGGAAGACGTCGTCGGAGAACGCGGTCAGCCAGATCGGGAAGTTGAACCCGAAGGTGCCGACGAAGCCCACCAGGGCGATCGGCCAGATCAGCTCGGGGCGGCCGGCGACGTACCGGAGCCCTTCGCGCAGTTGCCCCTTGCCGCGCGGGGCCCGCTCCACCTGGTGCAGCTCGCTGCCGCGCATGAGGAGGAGGGAGGTGAGCGGGGCGAGGAAGGACAGGCCGTTGACCAGGAAGGCGTAGCCGCTGCCGACCGACGCGATGAGCGCGCCCGCGACGGCGGGGCCGACGAGTCGGGCCGACTGGAAGTTGGCCGAGTTCAGACTGACGGCGTTGCGGACGTGGGCCGGGCCGACCAGCTCGGAGTAGAAGGACTGGCGGGCCGGGTTGTCCACGACCGTGACCATGCCGAGCAGGAACGCGATCAGGTAGACGTGCCAGACCTGGACGTGGCCGGAGAGGGTGAGGACGGCGAGGGCGAGACCGCACAGGCCGAGGGCGCCCTGGCTGAGCATCAGCAGGGTGCGCTTGGGGTAGCGGTCGGCGATCACGCCGCCGTACAGGCCGAACAGCAGCATCGGCAGGAACTGCAGCGCCGTCGTGATGCCGACGGCGGCGGCGGAGCCCGTGAGGCTGAGGACCAGCCAGTCCTGGGTGATACGGGCCATCCAGGTACCGGTGTTGGAGACGATGGCCCCGGTGAAGAAAAGCCGGTAGTTGCGGACCTTGAGCGAGGAGAAGGTCCCGTTGCGGGTCTTCGTGTCGTCGTTGGGGTTGTGTGCGGGTGCGGAGAGTGCTCCGGGTCCCGTACTCAAAAGAGGTCGCCTCCTTGGTGCGTCGGTCTACAGATGCGCGAGCTTCTCCAGCACGGGTGCGGCAGCACGCAGCTTTGCCCACTCGTCCTCGTCCAAACCTTCGGCGAGGGTGGCCAGCCAGGCGTTCCGCTTGCGGCGGGACTCCTCGAGCATGGCCTCGGCCGTCTCGGTCTGGCTGACGACCTTCTGCCGGCGGTCGTCGGGGTGCGGCTCCAGCCGGACCAGTCCCTTTGCTTCGAGCAGCGCCACGATGCGCGTCATCGACGGCGGCTGGACGTGCTCCTTGCGGGCCAGCTCACCGGGGGTGGCGGAACCGCAGCGGGCGAGGGTGCCGAGCACCGACATCTCGGTGGGGCTCAGCGATTCGTCGACGCGCTGGTGCTTGAGGCGTCGGCCCAGCCGCATGACGGCGGAGCGCAGGGCGTTCACGGCGGCCGCGTCCGCGGGGTCGCCGTGGGAGAGGTCAGGCATGTATTTAGCGTAACTCATTACCCAGGCTAAATACCACCCGGTAGGCAGGGAGTGGTACGTGTCACCCGTACGAGTGAGAGCAGGCCGAAAAGTGACGCGCAGGGCGGGAAGGGGCGGCGAGTCTGGGCGGCATGGGATCGACGGTGCTCAGCCTGCGGATAGACGGAGAGCTGCTCGACAGGGTCCGGCGTCATGCCGCCCGAAGCGGCATGAGCGTCCAGGACTACGTCGTCCGGACGCTCATCCGCGACGACTTCGACGAACGTCTCGAAACGGCGGTCGACCGCACGAACCGCTTCTACGGCCCACGCGGCGCGTGACGGCCGCCCGGGAAAGCGGGCGGCCCGGCCGTGGGGGTCACGGGCCGGGCCTACCGGGGGGCGGGGCGGTGCCCCGGGGGCATTACGTCAGGCCCAGCGACGGCATCACGTAAGAGAAGGCGAAGACCGCCGAGACGACGTACATCGCCGCCGGGACCTCACGGCCGCGCCCGGCCGCCAGGCGCAGGACGCTGAAGGCGATGAAGCCGATACCGATGCCGTTGGTGATCGAGTACGTGAACGGCATCATCACCATCGCCAGGAACGCGGGCACCGCGATGGTGAAGTCGCTCCAGTCGATGTCCTTCACCGACCCGGCCAGGATCAGGAAGCCCACCGCCAGGAGCGCGGGCGTGGCGGCCTGGGAGGGGACCATCGTGGCGAGCGGAGTGAGGAAGAGGGCCACCGAGAAAAGGCCGCCCGTGACGACCGACGCGAGGCCGGTGCGCGCGCCCTCGCCGACGCCCGCCGTGGACTCGACGAAGCAGGTGGTGGCCGAGGAGGAGGTGGCGCCGCCGGAGGCGACGGCCAGGCCGTCGACCAGGAGCACCTTGTTGATGCCGGGGAAGTTGCCGTCCTTGTCCATCAGCTTGGCCTCGTCGCCGACGCCCAGGATCGTGCCCATCGCGTCGAAGAAGCAGGACAGCAGCACGGTGAAGACGAACAGGGAGCCGGTCAGCAGGCCGACCTTCTCGAAGCCGCCGAACAGGCTGACCTCTCCGACGAGCCCGAAGTCGGGGGTGGCGACCGGGTTGCCGGGCCACTTGGGCGTGGTCAGGCCCCAGGAGGGGATGGTCGCCACCGCGTTGATGACCATGGCGACGATCGTCATGACGACGATCGAGATGAGGATCGCGCCCGGCACCTTGCGGATGATCAGCGCCAGCGTCAGCAGCGTGCCCAGGACGAAGACCAGGACCGGCCAGCCGCCGAGGTGACCGTCGGCGCCGAGCTGGAGCGGCACGGTGGTGTGGGCGGCGTCCGGGATGCGGGAGACGAAGCCGGAGTCGACGAGGCCGATCAGCATGATGAACAGGCCGATGCCGATGGCGATGCCCTTGCGCAGCCCGATCGGCACCGCGTTCATCACCCGCTCGCGCAGGCCCGTCGCCACCAGCAGCATCACCACGACGCCGGCCAGCACGACCATGCCCATGGCGTCCGCCCACGACATGCGGGGCGCGAGCTGGAGGGCGACGACCGTATTGACGCCGAGACCCGCCGCGAGCGCGATCGGCACGTTGCCGATGACGCCCATGAGCAGCGTCGAGAACGCGGCGGTCAGCACGGTGGCCGTCACGAGCTGGCCGCTGTCGAGCTGGTGCCCGTACATGTCCTTGGCGCTGCCGAGGATGATCGGGTTCAGCACGATGATGTAGGCCATCGCGAAGAAGGTCGCGAAACCGCCGCGTACCTCCCGGGCGACCGTGGAGCCGCGCTCCGAGATCTTGAAGAAGCGGTCCAGGCGGCCGCTGGTCGGCTGCTGGGGCGACGGCGGCTGGGCGCCGGCGTCCGCCAGCGCGGTGGCCGAGGAGGGCATGCGGAAACCTCATGATGCGGGGGCGGGGGTGGGGTCATGACCGGTCGTATTTGGTCATTCACACTAAGAAAACCAGTCAGACACAAGCTGTTTCAGTATGAACGCATCATGCGAAGATCGGTATCTCCGCGCGTAGAGCCCGCCCGCGCAAGGGCCGAGAGCCGCCCCCGAACCCCCGCCTACACTGTGCGCATGGCGAAGTGGACCCCCAAGCACGAGGCACCCGAGCCCCTGGAGGGGCCCGTCGTCGCCACCATCACCGGCGGCACGATCATCTGGTTCGTCCTCTTCCTGGTGCAGGTCCCCTTCTACGGCTGGTTCGCCGACCGCGACCTCACCTGGTGGGTGTGGACCTGCCTCGCGGGCGCCGGGCTCGGACTGATCGGCATCTGGTACGTCCGCAGGCGCGACGCCGCCCTCAAGCGGGCGGCGGCGGCCGGGCCGCGGTCCGGCGACACGGACTGACCCCGGCGTACGGCCCGGGCACCAATCCCGTCGTACCAGGGGCGGATCTTCCCGCCGCTCGCGGTGTGCGGGCGCGAGGACGGCCGTACCGTCGGAAACATGACGCAGCGGGCGAAGATCGAGACAGGGGACCCCGACGGCACCGCTCAGGGACGACCCCTGATCGACGCCGGAGCCGAACTCGACCCCGTCCACCCCGTACCCCCACCCGTCCGGCACCGGCCGCAGGGTCTGACCGCCGCCGAGGTGACCGAACGGGTCACGCGGGGCGAGGTCAACGACGTCCCCGTCCGCAGCTCCCGCTCCACCGCCGACATCGTCCGCGGCAACGTCTTCACCCGCTTCAACGCGCTCATCGGCGTCCTGTGGGTGATCATGCTGATCGTCGCCCCGATCCAGGACAGCCTGTTCGGGTTCGTCATCGTCGCCAACACCGGCATCGGCATCATCCAGGAGCTGCGCGCCAAGAAGACCCTCGACTCCCTCGCCGTCATCGGCGAGACCAGGCCCACCGTCCGGCGGGACGGGGTGTCCACCGAGGTCCACATGTCGGAGATCGTCCTCGGGGACTGCATCGAACTCGGGCCCGGCGACAAGGCCGTCGTCGACGGCGAGGTCGCCGAGGCCGACAGCCTGGAGATCGACGAGTCACTGCTCACCGGCGAGGCCGACCCCGTAGTGAAGAAACGCGGCGACCCGATCATGTCCGGCAGCTTCGTCGTCGCGGGCGGCGGGGCGTTCACCGCCACCAAGGTGGGGCGCGAGGCGTACGCGGCGCAGCTCGCCGAAGAGGCGTCCCGCTTCACCCTCGTCAACTCCGAGCTGCGCAACGGCATCTCCACGATCCTCAAGTACGTCACGTGGATGATGGTGCCGACCGCGATCGGGCTCATCATCAGCCAGCTCGTCGTCAAGGACGTCGACTTCAAGGACTCCGTCGCACGGACCGTCGGCGGCATCGTGCCGATGATCCCCGAGGGCCTGGTCCTCCTCACCTCCGTCGCCTTCGCCATCGGCGTCATCCGGCTCGGCCGCAAACAGTGCCTCGTGCAGGAGCTGCCCGCCATCGAAGGGCTCGCCCGCGTCGACGTCGTGTGCCTCGACAAGACCGGCACGCTCACCGAGGGCGGCATGGACGTCACCGAGCTGCGCGCCCTGGACGGGACGGACGAGGCGTACGTACGCACGGTCCTCGGCGCGCTCGGGGAGTCCGACCCCCGTCCGAACGCCTCCCTCCGGGCGATCATCGACGCCTACCCGGACAACGAGCGATGGCGGTGCACCCAGGCGCTGCCGTTCTCCTCCGCACGCAAGTACAGCGGCGCCCGCTTCAGCGAGGACGACGGGCAGACCAGCACCTGGCTGCTCGGCGCACCCGACGTCCTCCTCCCCGACGACGACCCCGTCCTCGACGAGATCGACGACCTCAACCAGCAGGGACTGCGCGTACTGCTCCTCGCGCGGGTCACCGCCGAACTCGACGACCCCGACGTCACCGCGACCGCCCGCGCCGCCGCCCTCGTCGTCCTGGAACAGCGGCTGCGCCCGGACGCCGCCGACACCCTCGCCTACTTCGCCGACCAGAACGTCGCCGCCAAGGTCATCTCCGGGGACAACGCCGTCTCGGTCGGTGCCGTCGCCGGCAAACTGGGCCTGCCCGGCGCCGAGCACACCGTCGACGCCCGCCGGCTGCCCGCCGAGCGGGGCGAGATGGCCAAGGCCCTCGACGAGGGAGCCGTCTTCGGGCGCGTCACCCCGCAGCAGAAGCGGAACATGGTCGGGGCGCTCCAGTCCGGCGGGCACACGGTCGCCATGACCGGCGACGGCGTCAACGACGTACTCGCCCTCAAGGACGCCGACATCGGCGTCAGCATGGGCTCCGGCTCGGAGGCGACGAAAGCGGTCGCGCAGATCGTCCTGCTCAACAACAGCTTCTCCACCCTGCCCTCCGTCGTCGCCGAGGGCCGCCGCGTCATCGGCAACATCACGCGCGTCGCCACGCTCTTCCTCACCAAGACGGTCTACTCCGTGCTGCTGGCGATCCTGGTGGTGTGCAGCGGCATCGAGTACCCCTTCCTGCCCCGCCACCTCACCCTGCTGTCCACCCTCACCATCGGCGCGCCCGCCTTCTTCCTCGCCCTGGCGCCCAACAAGGAGCGGGCCAGGCCCCGCTTCGTCCGCCGGGTGATGCGGTACGCGATCCCGGGCGGGATCGTGGCCGCCGCGGCCACCTTCACGACATACCTGCTCGCCCGCGCCCACTACAGCGGGCCGGACGCGCTGAGCGCCGAGACCAGCGCGGCGACACTCACGCTGTTCCTGGTGTCGATGTGGGTCCTGGCGATCGTCGCCCGGCCCTACACGTGGTGGCGGATCGGGCTGGTCGCGGTCATGGGCGGGGCGTTCGTGCTGGTGCTCGTCGTGCCCTGGCTCCAGGACTTCTTCGCGCTGCGGCTGGTGGGCACGACGATGCCGTGGGCCGCCGTCGCCATCGCGGCGGCGGGCGCCGCGCTCGTGGAGCTGGCGTGGCGGCTGGTGGACCGCAGGTTCCCGGCGTAGCCCCGGATCCGGGACCGCGCCCCAGCCGAACCAGCGGTCCCGCACCGCCCCGGCCGGGATCAGCCGAACCAGCGGTCCCGCACCGCCCTGATCCGGATCAGCCGAACCCAGCGGTCCCCCGCCGCCGGCGGGCGGGAGTCAGCCGAACCAGCGGCCCCGGACCGCCGCCGGGCCTGAGTCAGCCGAACCAGCGGTCCCGCACCGCGCCGATCCGGGTCAGTCGAACCAGCGGTCCCGGGCCAGCTCCGCCGTGCGGGACGGGTCCTCCAGCAGCGCCGCCACCTCGAAGCGGCGCGGCCACTGGCCCGCCGCCCAGGCCAGGCCCGCCGCGACGCCCTCCAGGGTGGCAGCGTGGACCGTGCCGTCCGGGGTGCGGCGCCAGTCCAGCTCGACACCTCCCGCGCGCAGCTCCTCGTGCTCGACGTACGTCGCGGGGGTGGCGGGACCGAGCAGGGCGTGCACCGACTCCGGTACGTCGTGTTCCTCGCCGGCCGTGGTGACCTCCGCCTCGACCTCCTCGCTCAGCCTCGGCACCTGGAACAGCTCCGCCAGGTCCGCCGCCCGTGCCGGGGCCACCGGCAGCAGCGCGCGGCCCCCGGTGAGCGGCAGCAGGTCGGGCGCGTCGGCGATCAGCGCGTCGGCCGCGTCCACCACCCGCACCTCGCCGTCGACGACCGCGCGCAGCTCGTCGGGGAGGGTGACCTGCTCGGGATCCAGGTCGGCGAGCGCGGTGTACAGGCCGTGCAGTTGCGCGGCGCCCACCTCCCGGTCCGGGTCGGCGAGCCGCCCCAGCAGCTCGGCCGCGCCACCCGGCTCCTCCAGCAGCGCGGCGACGGTGGTCCGCACTCCCAGGGCGCGCAGCACCTGCGGGTCCTGGAAGCCGGTCGCGATGTCGACCGAGTCGTACAGCCCCTCCAGCAGCGGGTCCACTCCGGCGGCCCGCAGCCCGGCCGGTCGGCGGCCGTCCAGCACGGGATGGTCGCGCAGCCACCACGCGGTGTACGAGCGGACCGTCCCGGTCGTGCCGTCCGGCAGCAGGACCCGCACCGGCTGGGTGAGCGCGTCGCGCAGCGGCGGCCGGGCGAGCAGCGCCAGCGCCTCGGGCCAGGCGTCGTCGTCGACCAGGTCCAGGTCCCGCACGGCGACGATCTCGGTCGCGACCGGCGGCACCGGTGTCTCGGGCAGCCGGTCCAGCACGTCCTCGCACCACACGTCGACGGCGTCCAGCAGTCCGACGTCGTCGGGCTCGGCGAAGTCGCCCTCGCGGGGCTCCAGTTCGTCCGGGTCCAGGACGACGTCCGTGGCCCGTAGGAGGGTGAAGTTCGCCAGCACCCCGCACGCGGCGAGCGGCTGCTCGCCCCACCGATCGGCCAGCTCCGCGTCCACCAGCGCCAGTTCGTCCTCACGCATGACGGCGGCGAACGGGCTGCCCGGCAGCACCAGTTCACCGGCAGGGGCGAGCTCGCCCTCATCGTCGGGCAGCGCGAGCGCCCCCAGCCACGGCTCGTCGCCCGGCTCCAGACCGGCGTCGCGCACCAGGGCGAGAACGGTGTCCGCCAGCTCCTCGGCGTCGAGCCCCTCCTCGTCCCACACCTCCGCCGCGTCCAGCGACCCGGCGACCGCCGCCCGCACCTGCGGCGTGGTGAGCACCGCGCGCGGGGTGGCGGGCAGGGCGCCGAGCTTCTCCAGGATGGGATGAGCGGCGTCCGGGTGGGCGACCTTCAGGCCCAGCCTGGTCAGGTCGGTGGGGGTGTCCGCCAGCGGCAGCAGGACGTGCCGGGGGCCGGTCGCGGTCCGGCCGCCGACGAGCGGCACGGGAAGGCCCGTCAGCCGGTCGGGATCGACGCCCGCGAGCGACTCGTACAGCCGGTGCCACCACGCGGGGGTGCGCTCGGTGCCCGCCAGCCGGTCGATGGCGTCGCCGAGGGAGAGGCGGGCCACGCCGAGGGCGCGCAGCTCGGTGCGGCGCTCCAGACCGGCGGGCAGCAGCGTGGGCAGGACCTCCGCCAGGACGCGCACGGTGTCGGCGCCCGCGCCCTCGACGACCTCCGCCTCGAACGGGCGCAACGCGTGCGGCTCGTCCTCGCCGGCGGGCGGTGCGGCCGGGGCCAGGAACGCCACGCGCGGCAGCAGCTCCAGGACCGCACCCCGGATCTCGCCGTCCAGGGCGCCCTTGCCGAGCGGCCCCGGCACGAGGTCGATCGTTCCCGTCGTCACGGGCCGCCACGCGGCGAGGAGTTCGGCGTACGCGTCGGCCGCGCGCCGCACCAGGAAGTCGGTGAGCGGGCCGGGCGCCGGGTGGCGGCGGGTGGTGTCCAGCGGGAACGTCGCGATCAGCAGAGCGGGGATGCCGAGCGGCTCGTCGGTGGGCGTCGGGGCGTGCACGACGGGCGCGGTACGCGGCTGCACCGGGGCGCCGTCGCCGTCGACGGGCACGGCCCAGGTCACGGCCCAGTGCGGCCGCAACCGCTCCTCGACGGGCCGGTCCTTGAGCAGCTCGGGCTCGATGGCGCCCTGGTGGGTGACGGTCCGCCAGCGCCGTGTGCCGCCGTCGGTGTCGTCGACGTGGACGTACCCGTCCTGCTGCCGGCGCGTGAGCGTCCGCGTGCCCTGGGGCGTCTCGACGACGACCTCGGTGAGACCCGCGAGGGTCAGCAGCAGGGCGTCGTCGATCCCGGCGAGCAGCCGCTCGACCAGGTCCACGGCGGCGGCGTCCCGCAGCGGCAGGATCACCACCGTGTCGTACCCCTCCGGGGCGGTGCCCTCGGCGGGCAGCGGGAGGCGCAGCAGCGGGACGTGACCGTCACGGCGGCGCAGCTCGTCGCCCAGCCCGGGGCTGCCGTGCGCGGCCCCGGCGGCCATCTCCCGGGCCTCGCGCAGCGACCACCGCACGCCCCCGTGGCGGCCCACGATCGCCGGCTCGTCACTGACCGCCAGCACCGCGGCGAACCCGACGCCGAACCGGCCGACCGCGCCCTCGTGGCCCTCCCGCTTGGCGGACGCGCGCAGCGTGCTGAGCGACTCGACGCCGGTCGCGTCCAGGGGCGCGCCGGTGTTGGCTGCGGCGAGTACGGCGGGGCCGTCGGCGTCCGCAGGGTGCAGCGTCAGCCGGAGCCGGCCGGGCACACCCGCGCGGGCGGCGGCGTCGGCGGCGTTCTGCGCGAGCTCCACCACCAGCCGGTCGCGGTACCCGCCGAGAGCGAGGTCCTCCTCGGCGTTGGCGTCCTCCCGGAACCGTGCGGGCCCCGCGCCCCACGCGTCGAGCACCCCGCGCCGCAGCCGCGCGGTCCCGAACGGGTCGGCCCCATCGGTCGCCGTCGCCCTCACGCTCACGTCGTGCTCCGCTCTCTCGCCCTGCGCGTCGTTACGGAGCCCGAAGGTACTCCCTGGGGCGGCGACCGGGTTCCGTCGCCCACCCCGTAGGGGGACGCGCGGTGGGGTGTTCCCGGCGGCACCCGCCGGAAGACACGCCCTAGCTGTGGCCCAGGTCCTCGGAGGCGGCGTCCGGCGACACGGGCGGGACCGATCCGCTGTCGCGGGCCGGGCGGAGGGGGAACTCGTCGGCGCCCATCGAGTCCAGGACCGGCGGGGCCGGCCGCGGCGGCTTGGGCATGACGGCCGCCTCGGAGTGGCCGCCGCAGCCGTACGTCAGGGACACCACGTGCCCGTCCGCCGGCGAGAACTCGTTGGCGCACACACCGAACGCCTGCTTCAGGGATCCGCCCAGCGGCATCAGGAACCCGCACGACACACACGGCGCCGGGGCTGCCTGGGCCATCGGGGTCTTCGCGCCGAAGCTCTCCTCCCACCGGTCGGCCGCGACGTGCAGCCCGTACCGCGACAGCACCCGCGCCCGGCGCAGGCCCAGTTCCTCCGCGACGGCCGCGATGGACCCGCGGGAGGGCGTCCGGGTGACGAGGTCGGCGTCCTCGGAGTCGACGAGCTCGGCCATCTCCTCCGAGACCGGCGAGTTCGGCGGCGGCACGTCCTCGCCGGTGTACCCGGGCTCCAGGCGGAGGTCGTCCTGCTCCGTGGGCAGCAGGTCACCGGGGCCGAGGTCGCCCGGGCGCAGCCGCTCGCTCCACGGCACCCATTCCGGGGCCAGCAGCGCGTCGGGCCCCGGCAGCAGCACGGTCTCGTCGAGGGTGACGGCCTTCGCGCGGGACGCGCGGGCCACCGTCACGGCCCAGCGCCACCCCCGGTAGCCGGGCTCACGGCATTCGAAGAAGTGGGTGACGACCCGGTCGCCCTCCGCGACGACGCCCGTGTGCTCGCCCACCACCCCGGGGGCGGCCACCTCCGCGGCCGCCTCCCGCGCGAGGTCCACCGCCTCGGCGCACAGGCGGTCGGGGGCGGGGGTACGCGCAGTACGGCTTCGCGTCGTCGCAGCACTCACAGGTCTCGCTCATCTCCTACGCCGTCTCACAGATGCGCCGGCCGATTCGCGATGTACGGGCGGCGGGCGGAGCGGACCAACGGGCCGCATCGACGTCCGCGCCCGACGTGTCTCGGGCACACCTATCGTCATCCATTCTGCGGGATGCCGAAGAGGCGCGCGGCCGAGAACTTCCGCCGGTGGCGCGCTACGCACGCTACCCCCTCCGCAGCCCGCCGCCCACCTGCCCGCCCCAAGTAGCCCTCATCACGGTTCGCCAAAGGGACTGCTGGGGCACTATGACGGGGTGGCTACCGTGAGGTCGTCCGACGTTGCCGGGCCGCTCCGAAGGGCGGGCCGGCGGGTGGGCCGTGCCCTCCACCTGCCGTTCACGGGCACCGCGCGCGGTATCCGAAAAGCGACGCACGCCCACGGCGCGGGTGAATCGGGTCTCGGCAAACTGATCGAACTGCACGCCGTGAACGGCGCCGGCGACGTCATGATCACCGTCGCCCTCGCCTCCACGGTCTTCTTCTCCGTACCGACCGACGAGGCCCGTGGCCGGGTGGCGCTGTACCTCGCCATCACCATGGCCCCGTTCACGCTTCTCGCCCCCGTCATCGGCCCGCTCCTGGACCGGCTCCCGCACGGCCGCCGCGCGGCGATGGCGGGCGCGATGGGCAGCCGGGTGGTGCTCGCCCTCGCCCTGTCCGGCGCGGTCGCCACCGGCGACCTGGAGCTGTATCCGGCAGCGCTCGGCGTGCTCGTCGCGTCGAAGGCGTACGGCGTGGTGCGCAGTGCCGTCGTACCGAGACTCCTGCCGCACGGCTTCTCGCTGGTGAAGGCGAACTCCCGGGTGACTCTCGCCGGGCTGCTGGCGACGGGCGTCGCCGCGCCCGTGGGGGTGGGATTGCAGCAGATCGGGCCGCAGTGGCCGCTGTACGGGGCGTGCGTGCTGTTCACCGGGGGGACGCTGCTGGCCCTGTCGATGCCGCACAAGGTGGACTCGGCGAAGGGTGAGCGCAAGGCCCACATGCTGACCCACGGCGAGCGGAAACCGAGCCTGCGGACGGTCGGCCCGTCCGTCCTGCACGGCCTCCAGGCGAACGCCGCGCACCGGGTGCTGTCCGGCTTCCTGATCTTCTTCCTCGCCTTCCTGCTGCGCGAGAACCCCCTGCCCGGGCAGAGCGCGGCCGTGTCGCTCGGCATCGTCGGCGTGGCGGCGGGTGTCGGCAACGCGTGCGGCACGGCGCTCGGCGCGCTGCTGAGGTCGCGGGCGCCGGAGCTGATCGTCGCCGCGATGGTGACGCTCGCGATGACGGCGGCGATCGTGGCGGCGGTGTTCTTCGGCGGGCTCGCGGTCGCGGTCCTGGGCGCGGTGGCGGGGCTCTCCCAGGCCCTGTCGAAGCTGTCGCTGGACGCGATGATCCAGCGGGACGTGCCGGAGGTGGTGCGGACGTCGGCGTTCGCCCGGTCCGAGACGCTGCTGCAGATGGCGTGGGTGGTCGGTGGCGCGATCGGCATCGCCCTGCCGCTGAACGGGACCCTCGGGATGTCGGTCGCGGCGGGAATCCTGGCGCTGGGCGTCGCGGTGACCGTACGGGGCCTGCTGACGGCCGCGCGGCGCGGCACGCCGCACCCCCGCGTGGCGTGACAGGGGGCGGCGTATAGCCTTCGGCCCATGACCGTTGCGTTCTTTTCCGGTAAGGCCCGCCGGGCCGGTGTCGCTCTGGGTGCCGTCTCCGCCGGACTCCTCGTACTCTCCGCATGCGGCGACAAGCCGACCCCGCTCGCGACCGTGACGGTCGGGTCCGACTCGGTCAACGCCGAAGCGGCCTGCTACAACGACGGCGAAGCGATCAAGGAGTCGCAGATCCAGCCCTGCCTGGACAAGAAGGCGGAGAAGACCATCACCGTCTCCGCCGACGACCGGATCCGCTTCGGCGTCGACCCCGAGATCGCCGAGAACGGCTGGACGCTGTTCATCGGCGGCCAGCGCGCCGAGCAGGAGCCCTACAAGAAGACGTACCGGTCGATCCCGGCCAGCGCGTTCCTCTCCAGCCAGACCGGCGAGACGTCGAACTCGGCGCAGATCAGCATCGTCGAGACGAGCGGCAAGAAGCTCACGGGCATCTGGCACTTCGAGCTGAAGAAGGAATCCTGACCCTGCGCGTCCTGGTCGTGACGGCGGTGGCGGCGGAGTCCGACTCCGTGGCCGCCGGCCTCGACGGCTACGCGGCCGCCGCCGCGCGCACCCTGCCCTCGGGCCACGCCCTGACCCGCCTGACCGCCCCGCCCCGGCCCCCGGCGCACGGGGACGGGCCGCCCGACGCGCCGGGCGCCGGCGCATCCGCCGGCCCCCGGACGGGCGGAGCGGCCGTCGTGGACCTGGTCGCGGGTGGCGTCGGGCCCGCCGCCGCGGCCGTGGCGGCGACCAGCGCGCTCGCCGCCGCCCCGTACGCGTACGGCCTGGTCGTCTCCGCGGGCATCGGCGGCGGTTTCGCGCCGCACGCGCCCCTCGGGTCGGTCGTCGTGTCCGACGCGATCGTGGCCGCCGACCTGGGGGCCGACACGCCCGACGGGTACGTCACCGTCGAAGAGCTCGGCTTCGGCCGTTCCGTCCACCTTCCGCCGCCCGGGCTGACCGACCGGATCGCCAAGGCCCTCCACGAGGGCGGGCAGCGGCACGTCGTCGCCCCCGTGCTGACCGTGTCGACCGTCACCGGCACCGCCGCCCGTACCGACGAGCTGATCGCCCGTCATCCCCGTGCCGGGGCGGAGGCGATGGAGGGGTTCGGTGTGGCCGAGGCGGCCGCCGCCCACGGCGTACCCGTCGTCGAGCTCCGCGCGGTCTCCAACACCGTCGGCCCGCGCGACCGCGCCGCCTGGCGGATCGGCGAGGCGATGGCCTCCCTGCGACACGCCTTCCAGCTGCTCGGCACCACCGTCTTCCTGGAGGACCTGTGACCCCTGTGCGGATCGCGTACTCCCCGTGCCCCAACGACACGTTCGTCTTCCACGCCTGGGCGCACGGCCTCGTCCCCGGCGCGCCCGCGCTCGATGTGACGTTCGCGGACATCGACCTCACCAACGGCATGGCCGAGCGGGGTGAGCTGGACGTCCTGAAGGTGTCGTACGCCGTGCTGCCGTGGGTGCTGGACGAGTACGCCCTGCTGCCGTGCGGCGGCGCGCTGGGCCACGGTGTCGGCCCGCTGGTCCTCACCCGCGAGGCGGGCACGGACCTGACGGGTCGTACGGTCGCGGTGCCGAGCGAACGCTCGACCGCGTACCTGCTGTTCCGGCTGTGGGCGGCGGACGTCGTCCCGGGCGGGGTCGGAGAGGTCGTGGTGATGCCGTTCCACGAGATCATGCCGGCCGTACGGGACGGCAGGGTCGACGCGGGCCTCGTCATCCACGAGTCCCGGTTCACCTACCAGCGGTACGGGCTGCACCGCCTCGCCGACATGGGCGAGCACTGGGAGACCACCACGGGGCTGCCGATCCCGCTGGGGGCGATCATCGCGAAGCGATCCCTGGGCTCCGGCACGCTGAAGCTGCTCGCCGAGTCGGCGCGCGCCTCGGTCCGTATGGCCTGGGACGACCCGGAGGCCTCACGCCCGTACGTACGGGAACACGCCCAGGAGATGGACCGGTCCGTGGCCGATCAGCACATCGGGCTCTACGTCAACGCCTTCACGGCCGACCTCGGCGAAAGCGGCTACGCGGCGGTCCGCGCCCTGCTGACGCGCGCTGCGGCCGAGGGCCTGGTACCGCCCCTGAAGCCCGGCGCACTGGCCTTCCCGTAAGGCCGCTCCGGCCGGCGCGCCCGCCTTCCGTGGGCGTCCCGCCTCGGGTCGGCGACCGGAGGCGGGACGGGAGAGCTAGACGTCGAGCTGGTCGGCGACCGCCCGGAGCAGGCCGGCGATCTTCTTGCCGTGGACCTTGTCGGGGTAGCGGCCGCGCTCCAGCATCGGGGTGATGTTCTCCAGCAGCGTCGTCAGGTCCTGGACGATCGACGCCAGTTCGTCCGGCTTGCGCCGCTGCGCCGCCGCGACCGACGGGGTCGGGTCGAGGACCGTCACCGAAAGCGCCTGGTCACCGCGCTGGCCCGCGACCACGCCGAACTCGACGCGCTGGCCGGGCTTGAGGGCGTCGACCCCGGCAGGGAGCACCGACGAGTGCACGAAGACGTCGCCGCCGTCGTCGCGGGAGAGAAAGCCGAAGCCCTTCTCGCTGTTGAACCACTTGACCTTGCCGGTAGGCACGTCTGTCCTCGTCCTCGTACTCGATAAAAAAACTGGCTCTGGATAGCACTACAGCGGGCCGCACGGCCCGCCATGACCAAGGCTAATGGTCCAGGGGCTGATGACAAGACGTCGCCGGTCTGTTCCTCCGGCCGGGGAACTACCCTGGCCGAATGCATAGTGAAACCCCCGCGAGCGGCACCGCCCCCGGCGACGGTCTCGTCCGTGCCGGCGGGATCGTGTTCATCGTCGGTGCCGTGGCCACTCTCGTCACGGTGGCCCCGCTGTTCCTGGGTACCGATCCGTTCCCGCCCGTCGCGTACGCCGTCTGCATGCTGATGGGCGTCGGCTTCCTGATCGCCGGCGCCGGCGTGCTGCGCTCGGTCGCGGCCCAGCGCCGTCAGGCCAAGTCGGCCCTGTAGGCGTCCCACCAGGCCGGAAAGGCCGTCAGGTCGGGCAGCACGACGTCCGCGCCGGCCGCCCGCAGCTCGTCCGCGTCGCACGGTCCGGTGGGTATGGACACGGCCAGGGCACCGGCCGTGCGGGCGCCGCGCACGTCGCCGGTGTGGTCGCCGACGTACACGCTCGCGCCGTGTTCGCGCAGTGCCTCCGCCTTGGCCTCGGCCCACAGACTGCCGATCACCGCGTCGGGCTCCATGTCCAGGTGCGCGAGGTGGAGCTTGGCGTTCGGCTCGTGCTTGGCGGTGACGACGACGGCCCGGCCGCCCGCCGCGCGAACGGCTTGAATCGCATCCTTCGCACCCGGCATCGCGAGGGTCGGCTCGATGGCGTACGTGGGGTACATCGCCCGGTAGCGGTCACCCATCTCCAGGACCCGGTCGGCCGGGAACCAGTGTGCGAGTTCCTGTTCGAGGGGCGGTCCGAGGCGGGTGACGGCCAGGTCGGCGTCGATCCACGCGCCCGTTTCGGCGGACAGCGCCCGGAGGGCGGCGTGGATGCCGGGGCGGGAGTCGATCAGGGTCATGTCCAGGTCGAAGCCGACCGTCGGTGCGGAAGCGTGGGAGGGCATGGGGGCCATTGTGCCCGGCGCCGGTTCCGGCCGGGCGTGGGCGTGGGCGGGCGTACTCGGGTCCGGACGGGGCCGGGGCGGGGCCCGGGCCTCATGACCGGCGGGCGCGCCACAGGAGGTAGAGGGCGGAGGCCAGGGCCGCCGCGCGGAGGGTCCAGGGCCAGGCGGCGGTGAGCGCGTCGCCCATGGCGTCGCCGCCCGGGGCGATCGGGTCGCCCCAGCGGCCGTCGAGGCGGCCCCACAGCCAGACCGCGGTGCCCGCGGCGACGGCACCCGGCAGGCCGAACACCGCCAGTTTCGCCTCCGCGCGGCTGAGGCGCCCCGACGCGTACGCGAGGAGCCAGCCGCCGAGCAGGGCGAGCCACGAACCGAGGACGACGCCGACCACCAGCAGCACCGCGGCGGCCACCAGCATGGGGTGGCCGAGCCGGAGCCGGGGCACGGACAGGCGGCGGCGCGCCGGCGCCGGGGCGGCGGGTGCCTCGGGGGCTTCGGGGGTCTCGGGGGACTTCGCCGCCTTCGGGTCGTCCGCGGCGGCCTCGTCCGGTTTCGGCGGCGGTTTGAGCATGTCCGGGATCTCCACGCCGCCCTGGAACCCGGGCGGCAGGATGTCCCCGCCGAACGCGCCCTCCTCGACACGCCACCAGTCCGGCGGGTCGTCCGAGGTGCCGAGCTCGCCCATCCCGGCGAGGTGCGGGCTGCCCGCGTCGGCGCGCGGGCTCTCCGGGGCGTCCGGGACCCCGGACCGGCGGCGGAACCGGGTGCGGGGCGTGCGCTGCACCGGCACGGAGGGCCGGGCGCCCGGCGGCGCCCCGCCGCCCGCCGCCGCGCCGACCACCTCGTCCGGCGTGCCGAGGGCGGTGAGAATGCCGCGCACCGCCCCGGGACTGTCGTCCTTGGCGCGCCTGCTGTCGATCTCGCTGCGCAGCGACGACACGAGCCGCATCCGCGTCTGCGAGGACAGCTGCCGTTGCTGGGCCAGGTCACCCACCCGGCTCAGGTAGTCGAACACCAGCTGGTCGCTCTCGATCCCCACCGTCACGACGTTAGCGCCTGCGCAGGGGCTAACGTGGTCCGGATGGGGACCGGTGAGCTCGATCGGGAGGCGCACGTGGCCGCAGGAACCGAAGACATGGGCGGTACGGCGGCTCCGCGCACCCTCGCGGAGGCCCTGCGGGCCCGCGGCGACGAGGGCCTGGCCGCGCTGCTGCGCGCCCGCCCCGACCTGCTGGTTCCCGTGCCGAGCGACCTGACCCAGCTCGCCACCCGGGCCGGGACCCGCGCCTCCGTCGTACGGGCGCTGGAGCGGCTCGACCGGTTCACGCTCCAGACCGCGGAGGCGCTCGCGGTGGCGCCGGACCCGGCGCCGTATCCCGTGCTGCTCGGACTGATGGCCGGCGACGAGGGCGAGGCGGACATCGAGGCGGCGCTGCCGCGCGCGGTCGGAGTGCTGCGCGAACAGGCCCTGTTGTGGGGCGACGACGACCGGCTGCGGCTGGTGCGGACCGCCCGCGAACTGCTGGCGCCGTCGCCGCAGCACCCCTCCCCCACCGGGCTCGGCCCGACCGTCGCGGAGGCGACGGCGGGCATGTCGCCGACCCGGCTCCAGGAGATCATCGCGACGGCGGGACTGCCGACGACACACGATCCGGTGTCGGCGGTCGCCGCGTTGACGGACCTGTTCACCGACCGGGAGCGGATGGGCGCCCTGCTGGACACCGCGCCGATGGATGCGCTCGGGGTGCTGGACCGGCTGGTGTGGGGACCGCCGTACGGCGAGGTGACACCGAACCCGGCGCCGCCGGTGCGCTGGCTGCGCGACCGGGGCCTGCTGCTGCCCGCGACGGCACGCACGGTGGTGCTGCCGCGTGAGGCGGCGCTGCACCTGCGTGCCGGGCGCGCGCACCGGGTGCCCGAGCCGGTGCCGCCCGCCGTCACGCCCGCGCGCGAATACCGTCCACAGGTTGTGGACAGCACGGCGGCGGGCCAGGCGTACACCGCCCTCGCGACGATCGAGGAGCTCGCGAAGGAGTGGAACGAGGGCGGTCCGGCCGTGCTGCGCGCGGGCGGCATGTCCGTACGGGACCTGAAGCGCACGGCGGCGGCGCTGGACGTGACGGAACAGATGGCGGCGTTCTGGCTGGAGGTGGCGTACGCGGCGGGGCTGATCGCCTCGGACGGGGAGGCCGACGAACGGTACGCGCCGACGCCCGCGTTCGACGACTGGCTCGGCCTGCCGGCCGCCGAGCGGTGGGCGCGGCTCGCCGGGGCATGGCTGGCGGCGACGCGTACGCCGGGCCTGGTGGGCTCCCAGGACACCAAGGGCCGCACGCTGGCCGCGCTCGGGCCCGACCTCGACCGGGGCGCCGCGCCCGAGGTGCGCCGCCGGGTGCTGACGCTGCTGGCCGGGCTCCCGGCCGGGACGTCCCCGGACCCCGAGACGCTGCTGGCCCGGCTGCGCTGGGAGCGCCCGCTGCGGGAGGGGCGGGGCGCCGGGCAGGCGGGCGCGGACCTGCGCGCCCGGCTGGCGAGCTGGACGCTGACGGAGGCGGAGCTGCTGGGCGTGACGGGCCGCGGTGCCCTCTCGTCCCACGGCCGGGCCCTGCTGCCGGGCGCCCCGGCCCCCGGCACGGACCACCCGGTGGACAGCCGCGCCCCGCAGCCCGACGGGCGGGACGCCGAGCCCCACGGGCGGGTCCCGGACCAGGCGCTGAAGAGAACCGTCCCCGGCCCGGTGGCGTGGGCCTCCGACACGTTCAACGGCCGCCGCCCCGCCCACGCCGCGGTGGCCGGCCACGCGGGCGCCGCCGCGCTCCTCGCGCCGCTGCTGCCCGAGCCGGTCGACCACGTCCTGCTCCAGGCGGACCTCACCGCCGTCGCCCCCGGCCCCCTGAAGCGTCCGCTCGCCGACATGCTGGCGGTGGTCGCGGACGTGGAGTCCAAGGGCGGCGCCACCGTGTACCGCTTCACGCCCGCCTCCGTCCGCCGCGCCCTCGACGCCGGGCAGGCGGCGGCCGACCTGCACGCCTTCCTCGCGGCCCACTCCCGGACGCCCGTTCCGCAGCCGCTCGCGTACCTCATCGACGACGTCGCGCGGAGGCACGGCCACCTCCGGGTGGGCGCCGCCTCCGCCTACGTACGCTGCGACGACGACGCCGTGCTGGGCGAGATCCTCGCCGACAAGCGGTCGGCGGCCCTGCGGCTGCGGCGCCTCGCGCCGACCGTCCTGGCCGCGCAGGCCGACCCGGCGACGCTCCTGGAGGGACTGCGGTCCATGGGCTTCGCCCCGGCTGCCGAGTCGGTGGAGGGCGACGTCGTGATCACCCGGGCGCACACGTACCGCACCCCGGCGCGCACGGCGCCCGCGCCGGTGCCCGAAGGCCCGCCCGAGCCGGACACGACACTGCTGGGCGCGGCCGTGAAGGCGATCCGCGCCGGGGACCTCGCGTCGACCGTGGTGCGCAAGGAGGAGCCGGACGGCGCCACGGGCGGGAACGGCGAACCGCCCCGCACCTCCGCCGCCGAGACCCTCGCCACCGTCCAGGCCGCCGCCATGACCGGCTCCGCCGTCTGGATCGGCTACGTCAACGCCGAGGGCACCGCCAGCCAGCGCGTCATCGCACCGGTCCGGGTGGAGGGCGGCTTCGTCACGGCGTACGACCACACGGCGGACGAGGTCCGCACGTACCCGTTGCACCGCATCACGGGTGTGGCGGAACTCGCCGACGACCCGAACTGACGCGGATCATGCGCGCGGGCGGCGGATTTACCGCCCGTGAGTGACCGATACCCCACCTCGGGGGGACCTCCCGCATGTCCCCGGCGCGGCGCGGGCAGCCACCGGGCGTCCCGAACGGCACCACAGGAAGAGGTCGTCCCATGCGCCGAGTCACCACCGTCCTGCTGACCACCGCCGCGTTCCTGTCCGCGCTCACCACCCAGGCCGCCGCCGTGGGCATCGATCTCGCCGGCGGCATCACATTCTGACCGTCCGTCCCCCTCCGTCCCCGGGCCCGCACCACCACGGAAGGTGCGGGCCCGGCGCCTTGCGCCGTCCACGGATAAGGAACCCGCCATGAGCCGACGTCTCGCCCTCCTGCTGACGGGCGCCACCCTGCTGTTCACCGCCCTCGCCACCCCCGCCGCCGCGTCCCCGCTGCCGCCCATCGGCGGGCCTCTTGCCGACCTCCAGATCGAGGGCCCGCTGTTCAACAGCCCCCTGCTCTGACCGGCCGGCCGCCCGTTCCCGGGCCCGGTGTGCGGTTGGTCATCCAGCGCGACCCGGCTGCTTACGCCGCCGATGCGTAACACTGGATGTTTGGCCACACACCGAGGCCGCCAGGAAAGGGTGAGGCGTGAACGGACCCCTGATCGTCCAGAGCGACAAGACGCTGCTGCTCGAAGTCGACCACGAGCAGGCCGACGCCTGCCGGCGGGCCATCGCTCCCTTCGCGGAGCTGGAGCGCGCGCCCGAGCACATCCACACCTACCGGGTGACCCCGCTGGGCCTGTGGAACGCGCGGGCGGCCGGGCACGACGCGGAGCAGGTGGTCGACGCGCTGGTCGAGTTCTCCCGCTACCCCGTGCCGCACGCCCTGCTGGTGGACGTCGCCGAGACGATGGCCCGCTACGGGCGGCTCACGCTGTCCAAGCACCCGACGCACGGGCTGGTCCTGACCACCACCGACCGGCCCGTCCTGGAGGAGATCCTCCGTTCCAAGAAGGTGCAGCCGCTGGTCGGCGCGCGCATCGACGCGGACACGGTGGTCGTGCACCCCTCCGAGCGCGGCCAGATCAAGCAGACACTGCTCAAGCTGGGCTGGCCTGCCGAGGACCTCGCCGGTTACGTGGACGGCGAGGCGCACCGCATCGACCTCGCCGAGGACGGCTGGGCGCTGCGCCCGTACCAGAAGCAGGCCGTCGAGGGGTTCTGGCACGGCGGCTCGGGCGTCGTCGTCCTGCCCTGCGGCGCCGGGAAGACGCTGGTGGGCGCGGGCGCGATGGCGCAGGCCAAGGCGACGACGCTGATCCTGGTGACCAACACCGTCTCCGCCCGCCAGTGGAAGCACGAGCTGGTGAAGCGGACGTCGCTGACCGAGGACGAGATCGGCGAGTACAGCGGGACGAAGAAGGAGATCCGCCCGGTCACCATCGCCACCTACCAGGTGCTGACGACCAAGCGGAAGGGCGTCTACCCGCACCTGGAGCTGTTCGACTCCCGCGACTGGGGCCTGATCGTCTACGACGAGGTGCACCTGCTGCCCGCCCCCGTCTTCAAGTTCACCGCCGACCTCCAGGCGCGGCGGCGCCTCGGTCTGACCGCGACGCTGGTGCGCGAGGACGGCCGCGAGTCGGACGTGTTCTCGCTGATCGGGCCGAAGCGGTTCGACGCGCCGTGGAAGGAGATCGAGGCGCAGGGCTACATCGCGCCCGCCGACTGCGTCGAGGTGCGGGTCAACCTCACCGACAGCGAGCGGCTCGCCTACGCGACCGCCGAGACGGAGGAGAAGTACCGCTTCTGCGCGACGACGGCGACCAAGCAGAAGGTCGCGGAGGCGCTGGTGCGGAAGTTCGCGGGCCAGCAGATCCTGGTCATCGGCCAGTACATCGACCAGCTCGACGAGCTGGGCGAGCACCTGGACGCACCGGTGATCAAGGGTGAGACGCCCAACGCCCAGCGCGAGAAGCTCTTCGAGGCGTTCCGGCAGGGTGAGATCAGCGTGCTGGTGGTGTCGAAGGTGGCGAACTTCTCGATCGACCTGCCGGAGGCGACCGTCGCCATCCAGGTGTCGGGGACCTTCGGCTCGCGTCAGGAGGAGGCACAGCGCCTGGGCCGGGTGCTGCGGCCGAAGGCGGACGGGCACCAGGCGCACTTCTACTCGGTCGTCGCACGGGACACGATCGACCAGGACTTCGCGGCGCACCGCCAGCGGTTCCTGGCCGAGCAGGGCTACGCGTACCGGATCGTCGACGCGGACGAGCTGCTCGCGCAGGACGCGGATCCGGATCTCAGCGGCGCGTGAGCTGAGCGGCGCGTGAGCCCAGCGGCGCGTCGGCTCAGCGGCGCGTGAGCCCACCGGCGCGTCGGCTCAACGGCGCGTGAGCTGAGCGGCGCGTCGGCTCAGCGGCGCCTGACGCCCGCTTCTTCGGCGAACTCGCCGAGG
The DNA here is from genome assembly GCF_055590785.1 of Streptomyces sp. NPDC041796. Lineage (NCBI taxonomy): Bacteria > Bacillati > Actinomycetota > Actinomycetes > Kitasatosporales > Streptomycetaceae > Streptomyces > Streptomyces sp. NPDC041796. Next base: position 114,222 of record NZ_JBVJAH010000015.1, on the reverse strand, counting down.
ACGACGACCCCGAACGCCGCTTCGGCGAACACCTTGATCGCGCGCAGGGCGTTGCCGAGGCGGTGGGCGGGGTGCCGTGCCGCGCCGAGGGCGGTGGCGCCCGGGGCGTTGTGGAGGGTGGCTGTGGTCATGTCTCCATGATGGTTTCCGCGACCGCGCGGGACATCGGTCCGCAGACCGAACCCCGGCACCGTCCGCCTACGACTCCAGGCATACGGCATCCCCTACGGGTCGGATATTCGGTCGTCCGCTCCCCGGCGGGTGACTAGAATCGCCGACCTTGCCCGCCTCCCCTTCGTGGAGCGCCGCCTTCCGGACGGAAACCGGTCGGCCCGCCATCACCCCCCGTACGACCCAGGAGGCTTCGCCGTGCCCGATCCGCTCTCGTCCGAGCGTGCCCACCTCGCCGCCTCGCGCGCCGCGCTGCGCGCCATGCGCGAGGACGTCCAGGCCCTCGACATCCGCGACGTCACCGCGAACTGGGTCAACGCCGCCGTCCTGTCGTCGCAGATCGAGGAGCGGATCAAGGCGCTCGCCGACCTCTCCCACACCCCGCTGTTCTTCGGGCGGCTGGACTACCTGCGCACCACGCAGGAGGGGCACCGGTTCTACATCGGCCGGCGGCACGTGCACGACGCGGACGGCGACCCGATGGTCGTCGACTGGCGTGCTCCGGTGTCGCAGCCGTTCTACCGGGCGTCGAAGAAGGACCCGCAGGACGTGGCGCTGCGGCGCCGGTTCGGGTACACCGGCGGGGAGCTGACCGCCTACGAGGACGAGCACCTGTCCGATCCGGCGGAGGCGGAGAAGACGTCCAAGCTGCTCCAGGCGGAGATCGAACGGCCGCGCGTCGGCCCGATGCGGGACATCGTCGCGACGATCCAGCCCGAGCAGGACGAGATCGTCCGCAGCGGCCTGTCCGGCTCGGTCTGCGTCCAGGGAGGGCCCGGCACCGGCAAGACGGCGGTGGGCCTGCACCGGGTGGCGTACCTGCTGTACGCGCACCGGGAGCGGCTGGCCCGCACCGGCACGCTGGTGATCGGGCCGAACCGGTCCTTCCTCCACTACATCGAGCAGGTGCTGCCCGCGCTCGGTGAGCTGGAGGTGCGGCAGGCGACGGTCGACGACCTGGTCGCGCACGTCGAGGTGCGGGGCGCCGACGACGCCGCGGCGGCCGTGGTCAAGGGCGACGCCCGGATGGCCGAGGTGCTGCGGCGGGCCGTGCGGTCGTACGTCACGCTGCCGACCGAACCGCTCATGGTGGTGCGCGGTTCGCGGCGCTGGCGGGTGCCCGCGTACGAACTGGAGGAGATCGTCGCGGAGTTGCTCGACCGGGACATCCGGTACGGGGCGGCGCGCGAGGCCCTGCCGCAGCGCATCGCCCATGCCGTCCTCGTCCGCATGGAGCAGGCGGGCGAGGCGCCGGACGACCGGGTGCAGGACGCGGTGGCGCGCAACGCCGCGGTGAAGGCGGCCGTCAAGGCGGTGTGGCCCGCCGTCGACCCGGCGAAACTGGTGCTGCGGCTGCTGTCGGACGGTGACTTCCTGGCGGAGCACGCCGAGGGTCTGCTCGACACCGAGGAGCAGAAGGCGATCCTGTGGGCCAGACCGCCGCGCTCGGTGAAGTCGGCGAAGTGGTCGGCGGCGGACGCCGTGCTGATCGACGAGGCGGCCGATCTGGTGGAGCGTACGCCGTCGCTGGGCCATGTGGTGCTGGACGAGGCGCAGGACCTGTCGCCGATGCAGTACCGGGCGGTGGGGCGGCGCTGCTCGACCGGTTCGGCCACGGTGCTGGGCGACCTGGCGCAGGGCACCACGCCGTGGGCGACGACGAGCTGGGCCGACGCACTGGCGCACCTGGGCAAGCCGGACGCGGTGGTGGAGGAGCTGACGGCCGGTTTCCGTGTGCCACGCGAGGTGATCGCGTACGCGTCGCGGCTGCTGCCGCACATGTCGCCGGGGCTGGCGGAGGTGCGGTCGGTCCGCGAGTCGCCGGGATCGCTGGAGGTACGGCAGGTGGACGACCTGAGCGCGTCGGTGGTGGCGGCGTGCCGCGCCTCGCTCCGGCACGAGGGCTCCATCGGCCTGATCGCGGCGGACGCGCGGATTCCGGTGCTGGCGGAGGCGCTGCGGGAGGCAGGGCTTCCCTGGCTGTCCCCGGGCGAGGAGACGTCGGCCGAGTCGCGTCTGACGCTGGTCCCGGCGTCACTGGCGAAGGGTCTGGAGTACGACTACGTCGTCCTCGACGAGCCGGCGGCTGTCGTCGACGGCGAACCCGACGAGCGCACCGGCCTGCGCCGGCTGTACGTGGCCCTGACGAGGGCGGTGTCGGGGCTGACGGTCCTGCACGCGGCTCCGCTGCCGCCGCAGCTCGGCTGACGTCCCGCCCGGCCGCTCCCCGGGGCGTTCCCGGCACTCCCGGGGACGCCCCCGGGAGCGTCAGGCCGCCGGCTTGAAGCCGCGCAGCCGGAGGCTGTTGCCGACCACGAACACCGACGAGAACGCCATGGCCGCGCCCGCGATCATGGGGTTGAGGAGGCCCGCCGCGGCCAGCGGCAGGGCGGCGACGTTGTAGGCGAAGGCCCAGAAGAGGTTGCCCTTGATGGTGGCCAGGGTGCGGCGCGAGAGGTGGATGGCGTCGGCGGCGGCGCGCAGGTCACCGCGTACCAGCGTCAGGTCGCCCGCTTCTATGGCGGCGTCCGTGCCGGTGCCCATGGCCAGGCCCAGGTCGGCCTGGGCGAGGGCGGCCGCGTCGTTGACGCCGTCGCCGATCATGGCGACCGACCGGCCCTCGGTCTGGAGGCGCTTGATGACGTCGACCTTGTCCTCCGGCATGACCTCCGCGAAGACCTGGTCGATGCCGACTTCGGCGGCCACGGCCTCCGCGACGGCGCGGTTGTCACCGGTCAGCAGGATCGGCGTGAGGCCCAGGGCCCTGAGGCGGGCGATCGCCTCGGCGCTGGTGTCCTTGACCGCGTCCGCGACCTCCAGGACCGCGCGGGCCTCGCCGTCCCAGGCGACGGTGACGGCCGTACGGCCGGCCGCCTCCGCCTCGTGCCGGGCGCGCTCCAGCGCGGCCGGCAGTGCGATGGCCCAGTCGGCCAGCAGTTTCTCCCGGCCCACGAGCACCGCGTGCCCGTCCACGACGCCCTGGACGCCGAGGCCCGCGATGCTGGTGAAGTCCTCGGGGGTGGGGAGGGCGCCGACCCGCTCGGTGGCGCCCGTGGCCACCGCGCGGCCGATCGGGTGCTCGGAGGCGTGCTCCAGGGCGCCCGCCAGACGCAGCACCTCGGCCTCGTCGGTGCCGTCGGCGGTGTGCACGGCGAGGAGGGTCATCCTGCCGGTGGTGACGGTGCCGGTCTTGTCGAGGACGACGGTGTCGACCTCGCGGGTCGTCTCCAGGACCTCCGGGCCCTTGATGAGGATGCCGAGCTGCGCGCCGCGGCCGGTGCCGACCATGAGGGCGGTCGGGGTGGCGAGACCCAGGGCGCAGGGGCAGGCGATGATCAGTACGGCGACGGCGGCCGTGAACGCGGCGGTGAGGCCGGAGCCGTTGCCGAGCCAGAAGCCGAGGGTGGCGAGCGCGAGGCCGATGACGACGGGCACGAAGACGGCGGAGATCCGGTCGGCGAGACGCTGGGCGGCGGCCTTGCCGTTCTGCGCGTCCTCCACCAGCTTCGCCATGCGGGCAAGCTGGGTGTCGGCGCCGACGCGGGTGGCCTCGACGACCAGTCGGCCTCCGGCGTTGAGGGTGGCGCCCGTGACGGTGTCGCCGACGCCCACCTCGACCGGCACGGACTCGCCCGTGAGCATGGAGGCGTCCACGGCGGAGCTGCCCTCGACGACCGTGCCGTCGGTGGCGATCTTCTCGCCCGGCCGTGCCAGGAAGCGGTCACCGACCCGCAGGTCCCCCACCGGGACGACGGTCTCGCGCCCGCCGCGCAGGACGGTGACGTCCTTGGCGCCCAGTTCCAGCAGTGCCCTCAGCGCCGCGCCCGCCTTGCGCTTGGAGCGGGCCTCGAAGTAGCGCCCGGCCAGGATGAACGCGGTGACGCCGGCGGCGGCCTCCAGGTAGATGGTCCCGGCGCCGTCGCTGCGGGCGATGGTCAGCTCGAAGGGGTGGGTCATCCCGGGCTCACCGGCCGTGCCGAAGAACAGCGCCCACAGCGACCACAGGAACGCCGCCGACGTGCCGAGCGAGATGAGCGTGTCCATGGTCGCGGCGCCGTGCCGCGCGTTGGTCCAGGCGGCGCGGTGGAAGGGCCAGGCGGCGTAGGTGACGACCGGCGCGGCGAGGGTGAGGGAGAGCCACTGCCAGTACTCGATCTGGAGCGCCGGGACCATGGCCATGGCGATGACGGGTACGGAGAGGGCGACGGCGGTGATCAGGCGCTGCCGCAGCGGCCGCAGCTCGTCCGCCCGCTCCTCGTCCTCGTGGACCTCGGGGGCGGGGGGCTCCGGCTCCTGGGCCGTGTAGCCGGTCGCCTCGACGGTGGCGATGAGGTCGGCCACGGCCACGCCGTCGGCGTACGTCACCTTCGCCTTCTCGGTGGCGTAGTTGACCGTCGCGGTGACGCCGTCCATGCGGTTGAGCTTCTTCTCGACACGGGCCGCGCACGAGGCGCAGGTCATGCCGCCGATGGCGAGCTCGACCTCGGCCGCGGAGCCGGGTGGCGTCGTCGTGGGGGTGCTCATGCGTACTGCTCCTCGCCGATCGATACCCCGACAGGGTATGCCCTACGAATGGGAACATGTATACCCCCCAGGGGTATAAGGCGCAAGTGATCGACACCTCTTGACCTCATACCCCCTAGGGGTATCGTGTGCCCATCGGGACAACGCCTCGTCAGGGAGACGCCATGAACACCGGCAGGAACACCGGCCTCGGCACCGGCCTCGGCACCGGAGTGAAGATCACCGCCTTCGCGATGGCCCTCGCGGCGACCTTCGGCACGGCATACGGAGTGGGCAAGGGCGTCGGCCCGGTCGTCGCGGCGGAGGAACGCCCGGCCGCACGGCACGGCGGGGACAGCGGGCACGGCGAGGACAGCGGGCACGGCGCACCGGCCGCCACCCCCGCCACCCCCGGCGGGCTCCAGGTCGCGGAGGGCGGCCACACCCTCGCCCTGGAACCGGCGGCCCTCACGGCCGGTCGGCCGGGGGAGCTGCGGTTCACCGTCAGGGACGCGCACGGGCGCGCCGTCACGGCGTACGAGCGTGAGCACGGCAAGGAGCTGCACCTCGTCCTCGCCTCGCGCGACCTGACCGTGTACCGGCACCTGCACCCCGTCCGGGGCGCCGACGGCACGTGGTCGACCCCGGTCGAGCCGCCCGAGGCCGGTGCCTACCGGGCGTTCGCCGACTTCACGCCCGCAGGCGGCAAGGCGCTGACGCTGGGGGCGGACCTCGCGGTGGCGGGGACGTACCGCCCGGCGGCGCTGCCCGCACCGAGCCGGGTCGCCGAGGTCGACGGCTACCGCGTCGAGCTCACCGGCACGCCCGAGCCGGGACGGGCGAGCGGGCTGACATTCGGAATCAGCCGGGCCGGCCGGCCGGTGACGGACCTGCGGCCGTACCTGGGCGCGTACGGCCACCTCGTCGCACTGCGCGCCGGCGACCTCGCCCACCTGCACGTCCACCCGCACGAGGGGCCCGCCGGGCCGGAGGTGTCGTTCTCGGTGACGGCGCCCAGCGCGGGCGCGTACCGGCTCTTCCTGGACTTCCGGCACGACGGGAAGGTGCGTACGGCTGCCTTCACCGTGCACGCGCATTAGGCTGGCCATTGGACTAGACCTGTATCGAATGGAGTCGTCAGTGAGCAACCGTGCAGTCCTGGAGGTGATCGCCCTCGACGCGGAGGACGCGATCGCCGCACAGGCCGGAGGAGCGGACCGCCTCGAACTGGTCACCGACATGGCCGCGGACGGGCTCACCCCGTCCCGCGAGACCTACGGCCGGATCCGCGCCGCCGTGGACGTCCCGCTGCGCGTGATGCTGCGACTGACCGACGGGTTCGCCGCGGGCGACGTCGACGCGCTGGTACGGGTGGCGCGGGAGCTGCGCGAGGAAGGCGCCGACGAGTTCGTCCTCGGCTTCCTCGACGCCGACGGCCACGTCGACCTGGTGGCCGTCGAGCGGCTGGTCGCCGAGCTGGAGGGCTGCCGCTGGACGTTCCACCGGGCCCTCGACCGGGCGGTCGACCGGGACGCGGCGCGCAAGCAGCTCGCGGACCTGCCGGGCCTGGACACCTACCTCACGGCGGGTTCCGCAGCCGGTGTCGACGAGGGACTGCCGGCCCTGCTGGCCGAGGCCGCCGCCTCGCGGCGCGGTGAGCCCGGCTACGAGCCGCAGCTCCTCGTCGGCGGCGGCCTGCGGCTGGACCACGTCCCGGCGCTCCTCGCCGGAGGGGTCACCGCCTTCCACATCGGCGGCGCCGCCCGCCCGTCCGGCTGGTCCGCCCCGGTCTCCCCCACCGCGGTCCGCACCTGGCGCACGGCGATCGACGCCGGGGCGTAGGCGGTCGGCGAACCGAGCCGCACCCGGACGAGACACCGGGCGGGGCCGTGCTGGGCAGCCCCCACCCACGGTCCCGCCGCACCACGCCCCGGGCTGACCGGCCGCCCGGCGGCGTCTCAGCCGAACAGCACCAGGTCCGCCTCCGTGGCTCCGGCCAGGTCGTAGCGCGTGCCCGTCAGCGGGCGGGCGGCGTACAGGCGGATCAGGGTCGGCGCGTTGCCCAGGTAGCGGGCCGGGGGGCGCTCGCCCGACATCACGCCCAGCCGCAGCGGCTCGTCGCGGTCGTCGAGGTCGGCGTGGAGCGGCACGGTGCCGCGGGCGCGGGTGACCGAGGCGAGGAGGGCGAGCGCCGGGTCGAGTCCGGGGCCCGCGTAGGCGCCGGGCTCGCCGAAGGCCTCCCGTACGTCGCCCGCGTGCACCCACTCGCCCAGCGCGATGCCGTCGTGCCGCCCGTCCGGCACCGCCGCGATCACCGGGCCGGCCTCCGTCATGCCGCGCTCCAGCTCGTCGACGATCTCCGCGTGGGACCGCTCCGCGCGTTCCGCGATGTCCCGGTCGTTGGACTCGGGACCGAAGACGCCCTCCTCGAAACGCTTCTCCACGACCCGCGTCAGCGCCGCCGCGCAGTGCGCCAGCACATGCCGCACCGTCCAGCCGGGACAGCAGGTCCGGACGGCGAAGGCCTCGTCCGGCACCCGGCGCAGGAGGGGGATCAGCGCGTCGCGCTCGGCGCGCAGCAGCAGGCCGGGCAGTTCGGGATCACGTACACCGGTTACGTCACGTAGATCACTCATGGCCCCCAGCCAACCGTCCGCGGCCCGCCCTGGCAACGGTCCGCACCCGGCACAATGGGCCGCATGGCGCCCCTTCCCGCTCACCCCGCCCATGACGACCTCCGGCGCCGGTGGGCGTCGGCCGTGCACGACGCTCCTCATGCCGACCGGTACGCCGACGACCTCCTCGCCCGCTGGGCCGAACCGCAGCGGCGGTACCACACCACCGACCACCTGCTCGCCGTCCTCGACCGCGTCGACGAGCTCGCGGACCACGCGGACGACCCCGACGCCGTACGCCTCGCCGCCTGGTTCCACGACGCCGTCTACCTGCCCGAGCGGTCCACCAACGAGGAGCGCAGCGCCCGTCTCGCCGAACGCGCCCTGCCCGAACTGGGCGTCGACGAGGCCCGTACGGCGGAGGTCGTCCGCCTGGTACGGCTCACCGTCACCCACGACCCGGCGGACGGCGACCGCAACGGCGAGGTGCTGTGCGACGCGGACCTCGCCGTCCTGGCCGCCGCCCCCGACGCGTACGCCGCCTACGCCGCCGCCGTCCGGGAGGAGTACGGCTTCGTGCCGGACGACGCCTTCCGGGAGGGACGCGCGGCGGTCCTGCGTCAGCTCTTGGGCCTGCCGTGCCTGTTCCGTACGCCGCACGGGGCGCGCGCCTGGGAGGAGCGGGCCCGCCAGAACCTGACCACGGAACTGAAGCTGCTGGCCACGGGCACCCCGGGAATGTAAGGGATCACCGGCGTGTTGACCCCTGGCATGCCGTCATCCGCCGAACGCACCCGCATGCCCCTCGCCGTCCACATCCTCGGCCTGTCCGTCTTCGCGCTCGGCACGAGCGAGTTCATGCTGTCCGGTCTGCTGCCGCCGATCGCGGACGACATGAACGTCTCGATCCCCAAGGCCGGGCTGCTCATATCCGCCTTCGCCATCGGCATGGTGATCGGCGCGCCGCTCCTCGCGGTCGCCACCCTGCGGCTGCCGCGCAAGACCACGCTCATCGCGCTGATCAGCACGTTCGGCGTCGGGCAGCTCGCGGGCGCGCTGGCGCCCTCGTACGGGGTCCTCTTCGCCTCCCGCGTGGTCAGCGCGCTGGCGTGCGCCGGCTTCTGGGCCGTCGGGGCGGCCGTCGCGATCGCGATGGTGCCGGTCGGATCGCGCGCCCGCGCGATGGCCGTGATGATCGGCGGGCTGTCGATCGCGAACGTCCTCGGTGTCCCGGCCGGCGCGTTCCTCGGCGAGCACCTCGGCTGGCGCTCCGCGTTCTGGGCGGTCGGCGCCGCCTCGGCGATCGCCCTGGTGGGCGTGGTGACGCTCATCCCCCGCATCCCGCTCCCCGACCGGAAGCCGCGACTGAAGCGCGAGTTGGCCATCTACCGCGACCGGCAGGTCTGGCTCGCGGTCGCGGTCACGGCGCTCGCCGCGGGCGGCGTGTTCTGCGCGTTCTCCTACCTGGCGCCGCTGCTCACCGATGTGGCGGGGCTGGACGCGGGTTGGGTGCCGACCGTGCTGGCCCTCTTCGGCATCGGCGCGCTGGTCGGTACGACGATCGGCGGCCGGGTCGCGGACGCACACTTGTTCGGGGTGATGCTGAGCGGCATCACGGCGTCGACGCTGTTCCTCGTGGCGCTCGCGGTCCTCGCGTCCAGCCCCGTCGCCACGGTGACCCTCTCCTTCCTCCTGGGCGTCTCGGCGTTCTTCACCGCCCCGGCCCTCAACGCCCGTATGTTCAACGTCGCCGGTGCGGCCCCCACCCTCGCGGGCGCCACGACGACGGGCGCGTTCAACCTCGGCAACACCGGCGGCCCGTGGCTGGGCGGAACGGTCATCGACGCGGGCCTCGGCTTCCCCTCGACGGCCTGGGCGGGCGCGGCCATGACGGCCCTCGGCCTCGCGGCGGCCGCCGTGGCCCTGCGCGTGCACTCCTCCACGTCCCGGGTGGTGAGCCGGTCGGGGGAGCCCGTCAGGGAGCCGGCCGTCGCTTCGGGCGCCGCAGGCCCGACTCCCTGAGCCGGCGTACGAGTTCCTTGGAGCCCACCTCCACCGCGCCCGCGGCCACCGCGTCCGCGTACCGCTCGACGGGCACGTCGTAGTGGTCGCCGTCGAACGCGCGGGGCGGGGCGCCGATGCGGGCGGCGAAGGCGTGGAGCTCGTCGTAGGACACGTCGCTCACCATGTGCGACCACATACGGCCGTGGCCCGGCCAGTTCGGCGGGTCGATGTAGACCGTCACGTAAGGCCGCCGACCCGTGCCACCACCACGCCCGCCTTGCCGCACACCCAGTGCGGGTCGGGGCCCAACTCCGGCTCCACGTCCAGCGCGTGCGGGTCGCCGGAGCTGCACACCGGGCACAGTGGCCAGCGGCCGTACTTCTCCAGCAGCGCGTCCTGGACGTCCTGGGCGACGAGCCCGGCGACGTACTCGACCCCTTCCGGCCACTGCTCGACCCACCAGCGGCGGTGCGTCACCGCGTCCTCCACGAGCGACACGACCTCCGCCTCGGCGACGTTCCTCGCCATGAGGTCGGCGAGGACCAGCGCCCGCGCGGCGTGCAGCGACTGCTCCAGGGGGTCTACGGCGTCCATGGAGCCATTGTCACCCCAGGTCCGGAGGGGTTGACGACCCCCAGGGCTGAAAATACCTTTCAGGTGTGACCAATGACATGAAGGAAATTTTCAGCAACGGCAGACCGGGCGGGGAGGCCGCCCCCGCCCCCGCCGCCCCCGCCGCCCTCGCCGCCAAGGTCCGCACCCTCGCCCCCTCCATGACCCGCTCCATGCAGCGCGTCGCCGAGGCCGTCGCCGCCGACCCGGCCGGCTGCGCCGCCCTCACGGTCACCGGTCTCGCCGAACTCACCGGCACCAGCGAGGCGACGGTCGTGCGCACCGCCCGCCTCCTCGGCTACCCCGGCTATCGCGACCTGCGTCTCGCCCTCGCCGGGCTCGCGGCCCAGCAGCAGTCCGGCCGGGCGCCCGCCGTCACCGCCGACATCGCGGTCGACGACCCGATAGCGGACGTCGTCGCCAAGCTCGCCCACGACGAGCAGCAGACCCTCGCCGACACCGCCGCCGGTCTGGACACCATCCAGCTCGGCGCCGCCGTCACCGCGCTGGCCGCCGCCCGCCGCACCGACATCTACGGCGTCGGCGCCTCCGGCCTCGTCGCCCAGGACCTCGCCCAGAAGCTGCTGCGCATCGGGCTGGTCGCCCACGCCCACAGCGACCCGCACCTCGCCGTCACCAACGCCGTCCAGCTCCGCTCCGGCGACGTCGCCATCGCCATCACCCACTCGGGCTCCACCGGCGACGTCATAGAACCGCTCCGCGTCGCCTTCGACCACGGCGCGACGACCGTCGCCATCACCGGCCGCCCGGACGGGCCCGTCTCCCAGTACGCCGACCACATACTCACCACCTCCACGGCCCGCGAGAGCGAACTGCGCCCCGCCGCCATGTCCTCCCGCACCAGCCAACTCCTCGTCGTCGACTGCCTGTTCACCGGAGTCACCCAGCGCACGTACGAGACGGCCGCCCCCGCGCTCTCCGCGTCGTACGAGGCCCTCGCGCACCGCCACTCACCCCGCACCCGCTGACCGGCCGAAAGAGCACGCCCGCATGAACCCCTCCGAACTGTCCGCCCTCACCACGGAAGCCTTCCGCCCCGAACTCGCGGACATCGACCGCCTCCCGACCGCCGAGATCGCCCGCCTGATGAACGCCGAGGACCGGTCCGTCCCCGGCGCCGTCGCCGGCCAGCTCCCCCGCATCGCCGCCGCCATCGACGCCACCGCCGACCGGATGGCGCACGGCGGCCGCCTCGTCTACGCGGGCGCCGGCACCGCCGGGCGGCTCGGCGTCCTGGACGCCAGCGAGTGCCCGCCCACCTTCAACACCGCCCCCACCCAGGTCGTGGGCCTGATCGCGGGCGGCCCGGCCGCCCTGCTGGAGGCGGTCGAGGGCGCCGAGGACTCCAAGGACCTGGCAGCCGCCGACCTGGACGCCCTCGCCCTCACCGCCGACGACACGGTCGTCGGCGTCTCCGCGTCCGGCCGCACCCCGTACGCCGTCGGCGCGGTCGAACACGCCCGCGCGAAAGGCGCCCTGACGATCGGCCTGTCCTGCAACGCGGGAAGCGCCCTCGCCGCCGCCGCCGAGCACGGCATCGAGGTCGTCGTGGGCCCCGAACTCCTCACCGGCTCCACCCGCCTGAAGGCGGGCACCGCCCAGAAGCTGGTCCTCAACATGATCTCGACGATCACGATGATCCGGCTCGGCAAGACGTACGGGAACCTGATGGTCGACGTCCGCGCCTCCAACGACAAGCTCCGCGCCCGCTCCCGCCGGATCGTCGCCCTCGCCACCGGGGCGTCCGACACCGACATCGAGGCCGCGCTCACCGCCACGGACGGCGAGGTCAAGCCCGCGATCCTCACCCTCCTGGCCGGCGTCGACGCCGAAACGGCCACCCAGCTCCTCACCAAGACGGGCGGCCACCTCCGGGCGGCACTCGACCAATAGACGGGGCACAAGCCGCCCACCGGCGCGCAGCCGCCGTACGGACCGACCCGGCTGGCAGCATCCGCGCCATGACCGCACCCGCACCCGCGCCCGACCCCCGCACCACCGCCACCGCCCTCCTCCCCCTCGTCGGCGGCGCCGCGAACGTCACCTCCGTCGCCCACTGCATGACCCGCCTCCGCCTCGGTCTCCACGACCGCGCGCTCGTCCAGGACGACGCGCTCAAGGCCCACCCCGCCGTACTCGGCGTCGTCGAGGACGACACGACCTACCAGATCGTCCTCGGCCCCGGCACCGTCGCCCGCGTCACGCCCGAGTTCGAGGCCCTCCTCCTGCAGTCCCGGGGCGCCGACATCAAGGCCGCCCAGAAGGAGCGGAACGCCACGCCCGGCAAGCTCCTCCTGCGCCGCGTCGCGAACATCTTCGTCCCCCTCATCCCCGCGCTCATCGGCTGCGGCATCATCGCCGGGCTCAACGGCCTCCTCGTCAACCTGCACCTGCTCCCCGCCCTCACCCCCGCCCTCGCCGCCATCGCCTCCGGCTTCATGGCGCTGATCGCCGTGTTCGTCGGCCTCAACACGGCCAAGGAGTTCGGCGGTACGCCGATCCTCGGCGGCGCCGTCGCCGCGATCATCGTGTACGCGGGCATCGCCAAGGTGGAGGCCTTCGGCCAGCAGCTCTCCCCCGGCCAGGGCGGCGTCCTCGGCGCGCTGGCCGCCGCCGTACTCGCCGTCCACGTGGAGAAGTGGTGCCGCCGCCACGTGCCCGAGGCCCTCGACGTGCTCGTCACTCCCACCCTCACGGTGCTCGTCGCGGGACTGGTCACCGTCTACGGCCTGATGTTCCTCGCGGGTGAGGTGTCCACCGCCATCGGAGTGGCCGCCGACTGGCTCCTCGCCCACGCCGGGGCGATCGCCGGGTTCGTACTCGGCGGCCTCTTCCTGCCCCTGGTCATGCTCGGCCTGCACCAGGCGCTGATCCCCATCCACACCACCCTGATCGAGCAACAGGGCCACACCGTCCTCCTGCCCATCCTCGCGATGGCCGGCGCGGGCCAGGTCGGCGCGGCCGCCGCCGTCTACGTACGCCTCCGCCACCGCACCGACCTCCGCCGCACCATCAGGTCCGCGCTGCCCGCCGGACTCCTCGGCGTGGGCGAACCGCTCATCTACGGCGTGTCCCTGCCGCTCGGGCGGCCGTTCGTCACCGCGTGCGTGGGCGGGGCGTTCGGCGGCGGGTTCATCGGGCTGTTCACCATGCTCGGCCACACGGTCGGCTCGACCGCGATCGGCCCGTCCGGCTGGGCCCTGTTCCCCCTGCTCGACGGCGACCGTGGCCTGGCGCTGACCACCGTCGCCGTCTACGCGGGCGGGCTGCTGACCGGGTACGTGGCCGGGTTCGCCGCCACGTACTTCTTCGGCCTCGGCAAGCATGTGCTCACCTGACCAGGGAGATCCATCCCGCCATGGTGCCGTCGGCTTCCAGCGCCGCGTCTATGTCGGCCCTGTCACGGGGCGGGGGCCCGAGGCCGGACGTCACCACGAGGAGAAACCCGCCGCGCCTTCGCAGGCACTGCGCGAACTGCGGCGTGACACCGACCGCCCAGGCGTCCACGCCGAGTTGGACGACCAGCCCGTCGTCCACGAGCCGCCCGGCCCTCGGCGCGCCTCGCGTCTCGACAACGAGATGCCCGCGCGGGTCCATCACGCCAGGTGCGTTCACCGGCTTGAGGACGAGGTCCGCTCCCGCGGTCACGGGCCCTGCCACGCGCCACCCCTGCGAGCCGCTGTCGTCGGGTTCGAGCCGGAGCAACTCGGCGGACGGGTTCACCACCATGACGACGAGCTGGTCCTCCGGCCGGTCCCCGACCAGCACCGCCTCGGTCCACCACGAGGTACCGCTTCCCGAGATGATGCTCACGAGGCCCGAGTCGTTCCACCGCGGGAAGCGGCACATGCCGAAGTGGAAGAGCTTCGCGTAGGTGAGCTGGGGCGCGGTCTCGTCGACACACAGTGCCGGGACTCCCACTCCCAGCGGGTGGCCGCAGTCCATGCAGTCCCCCGCCCACAGGTGCGCCATCGCCGAGCGGACCCCGCTCTCCCCCAGCCTTTCCAGGATCCCCCGGTCCACCGCCACGGCCCGCAGCCCGGACTCCGTCCCCTCCCGTTCGAGGACGGTCCAGTCCACGGGACTTCCCGCGTCCGCCGCCCTGCGCTCCCAGTCACGGCCGGTGTCCAGGTCGCCGAGCGCCATCGACACCACGGAGGCGAGCGCCATACCGGTCGGGTCGCCCATCAGCATGGCGTCCTTGCGCGCACCGGCATAGGCGCGCCCGAGGAGCGCTCTCGCCTGCTGCGTCTCATCCCGGCATAGCAGCACACCGGCGTACGAGAGGGCCGCGAAGGGCAGCCCCGCCTCAGCGGCCACGCGCAGCGCGTCGAGGGACTCGGCATGGTTCCAGTCCCTGCGCAGGACGTCCGAATAGCTGAGGGCGCTCGCGGCGTCTCCGCGCTCGCTGCCCTCGCGCCACCATTCAGCCGCTTCCCGCTCGTCGCCCATCAGCTCGGCCACGCGGCCGAGCGCTGCGAAGGACTCCGTCGTTCCCCGTTCCACGGCGCGCAGGAACCAGCCGCGGGCGTCTGTCAGGTCCCCGCTGCGGACCTTCAGACAGCCGACGTTGTGCGCCGCCATTCCGTCACCGCACCGGGCCGCCTCGACCCACCAGCGTTCCGCTTCCGTACGCTTCTCGGCGCGCAGCAGCACGACTCCCAGGTTGACCATCGCGTCCACGTTCCCCGCCTCGGCCCGGGGCGCCAGCAGACCAATGGCCACCTCGAGGCGGTCGGCTGCCTGTGCCGCCAGCGCCATGATGTCCCAGTCCGCGTCCCCTGCCAGGGTCAGGGCCACTTGCCAGGTCTCCTCGGGCAGCTCCTCGATGGGGGAGGTGCGCGCCGTGGCGGAGACCAGGTAGTCGAATGGCCGCCACCGCCCCTCCCGGGCGGGGATCAGCGGGCTGGTCACCCCGAGCAGCACCTCGGTAGCCCATTCCCAGGCCTCCTCCAGCGGTTCGGGCCGCAGAGCCGCGCCACCGAGCGCGTCGAGATAGTGGCCGTGCAGGCGCTCCAGGACGCTCTCGTCGACAGCGCCGCGCAGACCGGTCCTTGCGAGGTCGACGGCCGCGGCCACGAGCGCGGCGCCGCGCGGGTTGGCATTCGCCTGCGCGGCCTCCTTCCACAGGTTCCAGGTCTGAGGACCCGCCGCCAGGTATTCGGCCACGCCGTGTACGGCGTCGGCGGCGAGGGCTTCGGCCATGCGGGGGTCGGCCGCGGCTTTCCGCGCCCGCTCGCGTTCCGGCTCGGTCCAGGTGCGCTGGAGGACCAGATGACTGGCGGCCCGGACGATTCGAGCGGCACTGTGCTGCGTCCCGACATCGGCGGCACCGCGCCGCGCGGAGCCAGTCCTCATCAGCGGCCGGTAGAACTCCGAGCGCATCGTGGCCAGGACGACGCACCCCAGCTCAGTGAGCTCTTGGAGCAGCCGTGGCGTGAGGCCGTCGGGGCGCAGGTACATCTGGAGGTCGTCCAGCCACAGGACATGACCGCCTCGTTGCCGTGTCACCGAGTCCGCGAGTCCGGTCAGCGGCGCGTCCGGGTCGGGATGGCACACCGACCACCCCTCGAGGTTGCGCCGCATGGCTTCGAGCAGCGCCCGCGTCTTGCCCGCGGCCGAGTCGCCGGTCAGCAGCAGCATCCCCCCGGTGCGGGCGAGCCTGGCGAGCCTGGCGTCGAGCTCCTGGTCGCAGTCGCGGGGTACGTAGTCGATGTGGTCCGGCAGCCCCGAGGCTTCGAGGAGCCGGTGGACGCCGAACCCTGCCGGGTCCGCGGCGTCCACGCCGCCCCACCGGAACGCGTCGCCCCTGTCGTGGCTGCCCTCGGCAAGGTGGTCGTCCCCCCGGCCGCCGGTCCCTCCCGCCTCCGCGAGCGTCGCCACCATCGGGGCTCGCCCCGTGCACCGCCGCAGGACGGCCGCGAACCCGGCGTCATCGATCAGCACGTGGGCGGGTACCGCCTCCACCCGCCCGTGGGCCCAGGCGATCGGGTCTCCGCAGGCGACACCCACCAGCACACCGTCCACGAACAGGGCGGCTCCCGACATGCCGCTCCAGGGCGAGGGCCGGTCGCCGGGGGCCGGAGCGCCGTGGATGTTGTCGAGGACGTATCGCCCGCGGATCACGGAACTGCCTGGCTTGAGGGTGCCGACCAGCTGTTCCGTGTCGGGCCGGCCACCGGCCCACGCGGCGTCCGGATATCCGATGGCCTGGCAGCCCGCGCGATGATCCAGGGTGGTCACCCGGCCCCACACCACAGGGGAGAAGGCAGCGGCGGTCTCCTTGTCGACCAGGTCGGCGTCGGCGAGGAGCAGAGCGGCGTCGCACTGGTCGTCGTCGCGTGACCAGACCACCTCGCAGCGCTGGAGTCCCGTCCCTCCGGGAACCCCGGCCCTCGGCGGCACCCCCTTCTTGAGGACATGGGCGGCCGTCAGCACCAGCCGGCCGGTCAGCAGAAACCCACTGCCCCGTGCCCCGGCGTCGACCAGGGCGATACGGCGCTGCGTCAGGATCACAAAGGTCTCCCGCGTTATCCGTGTGCCGGCCCACCCGCACCCGGGCCGAAGGCGCTCAGGTCGGCTTCCCTGTCGTTGCCGATGCGCACGGACCCATCCGTCGCCGCGTCCTTCGCCTTCAAGGTCAGGGAGACGCGCTGGGTCCGCCGCTTCCCCGCGCTGCCCTCCAGGTCACCGGAGACCACCCACGCCTTGAAGCCAGCTTTCGCCTTGGCATCCCGCCGGAGCTCGACCTCGAACTCCAGCGTGATGTCCTCGACTTCGAAACGGATCCGCTCGCCCTGCGCCGCCACCGCAGCGACGGACAGTTCGTCCCGCAGCACCCGTACCGCCTCGGTCAACTCGATGCCGTCGGCCATCGACGCGCCTCCCCCTTCGCCGTTGGCACCCATCCTGCCTCAGGGAACGGCCCGTTCGGCAGCGGTTAAAGCACCTTCCTCGCCACCTGCTCCTTGATCGTCACCCGCCCCTGCCTGATCGTCGCGAGCCTCGGCGCCCGCCGCGCCAGCGCCGTGTCGTGGGTGACCATCACGAAGGTCAGCCCGTTCTCCTCCCACAGCCCTTCCAGTACGTCCATGATTTCGTCGCGCGTCGACTCGTCGAGGTTCCCGGTCGGCTCGTCCGCGAGCAGCACGGCGGGCCGCTTCACCAGCGCCCGCGCGATGGCAACCCGCTGCTGCTGCCCGCCCGAGAGCTCACCGGGCAGGTGTCCGCGCCGCTCGCCGAGCCCCACCGACACCAGCGCCTCCGCCGCCCGCTCGCGCCGCTCGGAGGCCTTGAGCCCGAGCGGTACGAGAGCCGTCTCGACGTTCTCCTGGGCGGAGAGCGTCGGCACCAGGTTGAAACTCTGGAACACGAACCCGATCCTCTCCGCCCGCACGCGCGTCAGCCGCGCCTCCGGCAGCGTCGCCAGGTCGGTGCCGTCCAGGAGGACGCGTCCTTCCGAGGGCCGGTCCAGGCCGCCGAGCATCTGCAACAACGTGGACTTGCCGCCCCCGGTCGGGCCCTGGATCACCAGCCGCCCACCGTCCTCGATGATCAGGTCCACCCCGTCGAGGGCCCGGACGGTCTCCTTGCCGCGCCGGTAGCGCTTGGTGACGCCACTGAGCTGGTACATGTGCTGTCAACTCCAGTCTTGCGTGAGGGATCTATCCGACGCGGCGCAGCGCGTCCGCGGGCCGCAGCCGCGAGGCGCGCCAGCCGCCGAAGGCGCCCGCGACCAGGCCGCCCGCGACGGCGAGGGCCACGGCGAGCCCGATGGTGGTGAGGGAGACGGGTGCGGTCAGCGCGATGTCCAGGACACGGGACGCCGTCTCGCGTACCGGCCCGCCACCACCCGGGCCGACGCCTCGCCCGCCCCCGCCGCCCAGCTCGGCCGTGAGCGTCGGGCTGAACGCGGTGATGGCCCACGCCCCGGCGAGTCCGGCGCCGATCCCGAGCGCCCCGCCGATCAGCCCGTGCACCAGCGCCTCACCGGCCACCTGCCGGGTGACGCGCCCGCTCTTCCACCCCAGGGCCTTGAGCGTGCCGAACTCCCGCACCCGCCGGCTGACCGCCGACGACGTCAGCAGCCCCGCCACCAGGAACGCCGCGCCCAGCACCACGGCCGACAGCCACTTGCCCACGCCCGCCGCCAGGCCGGAGGCGGTCGACAGGGACCCGGAGACGGTCTCGGCGAGGTCGGCCGACGTGGTGACGGTGGTCCCCGGAACGCTCTTCCGGATCGCGTCCTCGACGTCTTCGATGCGCTGCGAGTCGGTCGCGCGGACGTACACCGTCGTCACCTTGCCCTTGGCGCCGGCGAGCGTCTGTGCCTCGGCGAGCGGCAGGTAGACGTTGGCGGCGGCGGCGCCGCTGTCGGCGGTCGCGATGCCGATGACGCCGTACGCCGTGCCGGAGATGGTCAGCTTCTCCCCGACGGTCAGCCCCTGCTCCTTGGCGTACGCGCTGTCGACGACCGCCACGTCGGCCGACGTCTCGGCCGCCGTGAACGTACGCCCGGAGGTGATCTCCGACGAGGTCAGCGGGCCGAGCTCTTGATGGGCGACGTCGGTCCCGTACACGGTGTACGAGTCGACCCCGAAGTCGGCCCCGCCGCCGCGCACCGCGCCACCGCCCGCGCCCTGGCCCTGCCCGTCCCCGGGCCGCCCGGGCTGGGCCTCACCGCGCTCGAACCGGCCGTCGACCTTCAACACCCGGGCGTTCAGCCCGCCGACGGCGTCCGCGACTCCGTTCTGCCCGGCGACCTTCGCGACGGTCGAGGCGGAGAGCGTCTCGAACCCCTGCACCATGACCACGTCCTGGCTCTGTTCGCCGCCGCCCTCCTCCTTGGCGTCGAACTCGAACCTCGGCCGCCGTACGGCATCCCCCTCCCCGGGTGGCGAGGCGGCCTTGGTGACCGTCATGTCGGTCCCCAGCCCGTACAGCGACTCCAGCACCTTGCCCTGGGCCTGCTTCATCCCGGCGGTGACCGAGGTGACCACGATGACCAGCGCGATCCCGAGGGCGAGCCCCGAGGCGACGACCAGCGCCGTCTTGCGTCGACGGCGCAACTCGCGCCGGAGATAGGTGAAGAACATGCCGCGAAAGCTATGGACGCGGCGTGACGAGGGGTTAAGGCCCGGGTGAGAGTCGCATGAGAAGCGGCGCGGACGTTACGCGTCGGCGGCCGCGCCGCCGGGGAACGCCGCCGTGTCCAGCGCGACCCCGAACGGCTCGGGCAGGGTGAGCACCTTCCCGAACGGCACCAGTTCGGAGTGCTTGTACGTGCCGTCCTGAGGCTCCGTGAACAGGCTGACCATCGCGCCACGGGTGTCGTACCGGTCGATGAGCAGGTACATCGGGACCAGGGCACGCGCGTAGGCGTGGTACTTCCTGGTCCGGTCGTCGGTGGCGTTGTTCTTGGAGGTGATCTCCACGATCAGCAGGGCCTCGGACGCGTCGACGGGGTCGTAGGTGTCCGGGTCGGCGGCCTCGACCAGATCGATCGGCATGACCACCAGGTCGGGGACGTACAACTTGTCCAGCGGGGCGATGTGCACACCGAGCGTCTGGTAGACGTCCCACTCGTCGGGCAGCCGCTTGTACAGCGCGCGCTGCACCCTGGCCGCGATGGAGTTGTGGTGCCGGTGAGGCGGCGGAACCAAGAAAATCTTCCCCTTGTCGATCTCGGCTCGCCAGCCCTCGGGCACGTCCAGCCCACGCCAGGCGTCCAGCATGAATTCCCACGTCGGGGGGGTCTCGGGCGCCGGGTCGTTCTCGACCGTCGCGGCTGTCATCGCGGGTCCCTTCTCCCGTGGCCTGAGGGAGGCGAATGTAGATCGACGGGGCGCCGGGGAAGCGCCCCTTTCCTCAGCGTCCCACGATCGTGTGAGCAGCGCACGGACCCGGCACTTCACGGCAGGCGCGCCTGTCTGTTCAGTTCTCGAACGCGCGCCCGCAGCACCTCGCCCGGCGGAGCGGGCGTCAGGGCCTCCACCGGACAGTCCCACTCCCGGCCACCGCCCAGCGGGCGCAGCTGTACGTAGCCGCCGACGTGGCCCATGACCTCTCCGATCCGCCCGTCACGCGAGTCGATCATGTACTCGGACGCGCTCACCGGCGTGCCTCGTGCAGGACGGCGACCAGGCGCATGGCGGTGTCCACGTTGCAACGCCCCAGCTCCACCAGCGGATACGGCGTGTCGCTCGCGGCCGACACCGGGTCGACCCGCAGGGACGGCAGGGTGACGCCCACCTTGCCGAGTTCGTCCCGGAGCTGGTCCACCACTTGCTCCACCGATCGCATCCCCATGACCAGGCACCTCCACGCTGAGTGTTCGGGTTCTGTACACAGCGTGGTCGATTCGCGGCTAGTCTGAACACAAAGGCGGCCCAACAACCCCATCTGTGCTAACGGGAGTTGACACATGCCCGGTCCGAAGGATCTCGACCCGTCCTCCTCACCCAGGGCACTACTCGGCGCCGAGCTGCGCCACGCCCGCGACAATGCGGGCTTCAGCCAGGAGAAACTGGGCGAGAAGCTCTTCGTCAGCGGCTCGTTCATCGGCCAACTGGAGGCCGGTACACGACGGATGCAGCCGGAGTTCGCGGCACAGATCGACGACATACTGGGCACGAACGGGTTCTTCCAGCGGAACTGCAAGGCCGCCAACAGGTCGCGGTATCCCGATCACTTCGCGGAAGCGGCGGAAGCGGAAGCGGTCGCCGCATCGATCAAGGAGTACGCCCCGCTGCTGATTCCGGGCGTGCTGCAGACGGAGCGGTACGCGCGAGCCGTATTTCGTGGCGGGCGCCCCACCGCTTCGGACGACGTCATCGACGAACTGGTCGAGGCGCGACTCGCTCGCACGCACATCCTCGACGATCCAACCAGGCCACTGTTCTGGACGGTCCTGGACGAGGCGGTCCTCCGCCGAGAGGTCGGGGGGCCGGCGGTGATGGCCGAGGCGCTGCACCACATCTCGGAGTTGGGCCGCGCGCACCGGGTGATCGTGCAGGTCATCCCGTTCAAGGCAGGCGCGCACATGGCCCTGGCAGGCGCACTCAAACTGATGGCCTTCGACGACGCGCCCCCGCTGGCCTACCTCGAAAGCCTGGGCTCAGGGCAGTTGCACGACGACCCGGGCACGGTCAAACACTACGAACTGTCCTACGATCTGCTCGGGGCCAGCGCACTGTCACCCCAAGAATCCCTGGCCCTGATCGCATCAGTGGCGGAGGATTACGCCCATGAAGATCGAGATCACTGAGTGGCGCAAGTCAACCTACAGCGACGCGAGCGGCGGCAACTGTCTCGAAGTCGCCGATGGCCACCCGAACGCCATCCCCGTCCGTGACTCCAAGAACCCCACCGGCCCGCAGCTCGTGTTCCGGGCCGCCGCCTGGTCCGCGTTCGTGGCGGATCTCAAGCGATAGAGCGCCACCGCGGCCCCGGGGCTCAGGCGGCTCCGGGGCCGTAGCGCGTCTCCAGCAGGTGCCGCAGCATCGCGAGGTCCTTGCGGTTGGCGCGGCGTATCGCGGCGGCGAGGATACGGCTGCCGCCTCCGCCCCGGTTCCGGAGCGTCATACGCGTCCGGTCGCCCTCGACGCCGTAGGGCTCCCAGGTGTACGTGGTCTCCATGGGGAACGACCCCTGGTCGGCCCGCATGACCAGCCGCCGCCCGGGCTCATGGTCGACGATCTCGTAGGTGTAGACGAGCCGCCGGCCCAGGAAGCGGGCGACGAAGGCGGCCCTGGCGCCGGCCCGGACCTCTGATTCGGTCTCCCACTCCACCGACACGATGTTCACGTACCACTCGGGCGCGTTGGACGGGTCGGCGGCGTACGCGGCGACGAGGTCGCACGGGGCGTCGATCACGGTCTCGGTCAGGACGTCGACGGCCATGACACCAGCGTAGAACGCCCGAGGGCGGCACCCCCCTGGGAGAAGGGGTACCGCCCTCGGAACGAAAGGACTGTGTCCGATCCGCGAGGATCAGAAGTCCATGTCACCGCCCGGCATGCCGCCCGGAGCACCGGCCGCGGCCTTCTCCGGCTTGTCGGCGATGACGGCCTCGGTGGTGAGGAACAGCGCCGCGATGGAGGCCGCGTTCTGCAGAGCGGAACGGGTCACCTTGGCGGGGTCGATGATGCCCTCGGCGATCATGTCGACGTACTCGCCGGTAGCGGCGTTCAGGCCGTGGCCGACGGGCAGGTTGCGCACCTTCTCGACGATGACGCCACCCTCGAGACCACCGTTGACGGCGATCTGCTTCAGCGGGGCCTCCAGGGCCAGGCGGACGGCGTTGGCGCCGGTCGCCTCGTCACCCTCGAGCTCCAGCTTCTCGAAGACGCTGGACGCCTGGAGCAGGGCCACGCCACCACCGGCGACGATGCCCTCCTCGACGGCGGCCTTGGCGTTGCGCACCGCGTCCTCGATGCGGTGCTTGCGCTCCTTGAGCTCGACCTCGGTGGCGGCACCGGCCTTGATGACGGCCACGCCGCCGGCCAGCTTCGCCAGGCGCTCCTGGAGCTTCTCGCGGTCGTAGTCCGAGTCGGAGTTCTCGATCTCGGCACGGATCTGGTTGACGCGACCCGCGACCTGGTCGCTGTCACCGGCACCGTCGACGATGGTGGTCTCGTCCTTGGTGATGACGACCTTGCGGGCGCGGCCCAGCAGGTCCAGGCCGGCGTTCTCGAGCTTGAGGCCGACCTCCTCGGAGATGACCTGGCCACCGGTGAGGATGGCGATGTCGTTCAGCATGGCCTTGCGGCGGTCGCCGAAGCCCGGGGCCTTGACGGCGACGGACTTGAAGGTGCCGCGGATCTTGTTGACGACCAGGGTCGACAGGGCCTCGCCCTCGACGTCCTCGGCGATGATCAGCAGCGGCTTGCCGGACTGCATGACCTTCTCCAGCAGCGGAAGGAGGTCCTTCACCGAGGAGATCTTCGAGTTGACGATCAGGATGTACGGGTCGTCGAGCGACGCCTCCATACGCTCCATGTCGGTGGCGAAGTACGCCGAGATGTAGCCCTTGTCGAAGCGCATACCCTCGGTGAGCTCCAGCTCCAGACCGAAGGTCTGGGACTCCTCGACGGTGATGACGCCTTCCTTGCCGACCTTGTCCATGGCCTCGGCGATGAGCTCACCGATCTGGGTGTCGGCGGCGGAGATGGAGGCCGTGGAAGCGATCTGCTCCTTGGTCTCGACATCCTTCGCCTGCTCGAGCAGCGCACCGGAGACGGCCTCGACGGCGGTCTCGATGCCGCGCTTCAGGGCCATCGGGTTGGCGCCGGCGGCGACGTTGCGCAGACCCTCGCGGACGAGCGCCTGGGCGAGAACGGTCGCGGTGGTCGTACCGTCACCGGCGACGTCGTCCGTCTTCTTGGCGACTTCCTTGACCAGCTCGGCGCCGATCTTCTCGTACGGGTCCTCGAGCTCGATCTCCTTGGCGATGGAAACACCATCGTTGGTGATCGTGGGGGCGCCCCACTTCTTCTCGAGGACGACGTTGCGACCCTTGGGGCCCAGGGTCACCTTGACGGCGTCGGCGAGCTGGTTCATGCCGCGCTCGAGGCCGCGCCGTGCCTCCTCGTCGAACGCGATGATCTTGGCCATGTGAAGTGGTCCTCCCGGACTGGGGTGGATGCTCCGGACCGCGCTGGCGCCCGCGACGGACGGCCTGCCTGCCTGAAGTGGTTCCTTGCCCCACCGGCCTGCGGACCTCACCGACCCGGTCCTTCGTTGTCACTCTCACCTTCAGAGTGCTAACGCCAATGATTAGCACTCGACCCATGCGAGTGCAAGCGCCTCCCGCAGATCCGGGGCGTTGTCCGGACACGCGCGAGGGGCTCGCGTCCCCTGGAACGCGAGCCCCTCGTCACTTGCGGTGTCGACAGTCGATGGTCGGTCGATCGCGACGCGGCTCTCAGCCGGCGGCGAGCTTGACCATGTCCGCCTGCGGACCCTTCTGGCCCTGCGAGATCTCGAACTCGACTCGCTGACCTTCTTCAAGGGTGCGGTAGCCGTCCATCTGGATCGCGCTGTAGTGGACGAAAACATCCGCACCACCGTCGACCGCGATGAAGCCGTACCCCTTCTCCGCGTTGAACCACTTGACGGTGCCCTGAGCCATGCCTAACTCCCCTATTACTGGCCCTTGCACAGGACCGCACTTCGCGGACCCGGGTCAGACCTCACCCGCTGACAGGTGCGGGCGTGCGCCGGAACGCGTCGACCGCCGCTGAATGTATCTGCCCAACTGCCGTCTGCAACAGGTCAATCGGACGAGAAATCCGAGCATGGGTGAACGGAAAATGTGGCCGAATGGGCCAGAATCCCGGGCAAGTCGGGCCCGGCAAAGCGCCCAAATGGCGCAATTCACGGGGGTACATTGACTGCATCTTGTCGCAGCCGCGCAATCTCTCATATGCGTGCGGCACAGGCAGCGGCGGGGACTTCCCCAACTCTACCGCGCTCAACCATGCAGAATTGCCCCCTCCGCTTCTCTCGCGGAGGGGGCAATGTCCGTCACGCTGTGTGGGTCAGCAGCCGCCGGCGACGGCCGGGATGATCGACACGCCCGCGCCGTCCGGGGTCGCGGTCGCCAGGCCGTCCTCGAAGCGCACGTCGTCGTCGTTGACGTACACGTTCACGAAGCGGCGGAGCTTGCCCTGGTCGTCCAGGACACGGGCGGCGATGCCCGGGTGGTCCTTCTCCAGCGACTCGATGACCTCGGACAGGGTCGCGCCCTCCGCCGTGACCTCGGCCTTGCCGCCCGTGTAGGTCCGGAGGATGGTGGGGATGCGGACGTTGACGCTCATGTCGTGTTGCTGCCTTTCAGTACAGGCTCAGTACTACGGGTCAGGCCAGGCCGGCGTCGCGGAACGCGTCCAGGCTCGGGCGGATCGTCGCGCTCGGGCCGGTGGTCGGCGCGACCGCGTCCAGGGTCTTCAGGCCGTCGCCCGTGTTGAGCACGACCGTGGTCAGCGACGGGTCCAGCACACCCGCCTCGATCAGCTTCCTCGTCACGCCCACGGTCACGCCACCCGCCGTCTCGGCGAAGATGCCCTCCGTACGCGCCAGCAGCTTGATCGCGTCGACGATCTGCTCGTCGTCGACGTCCTCCACCACTCCACCGGTCCGGCGTGCGATGTCCAGGACGTACGGGCCGTCGGCCGGGTTGCCGATGGCCAGCGACTTGGCGATGGTGTTCGGCTTCTGGGGCCGTACGACGTCGTGACCGGCCTTGAAGGCCGTCGACACCGGGGAGCAGCCCTCCGCCTGGGCGCCGAAGATCTTGTACGGCTTGTCCTCGACCAGGCCCAGCGCGATGAGCTCCTGGAGCCCCTTGTCGATCTTCGTGAGCTGGGAGCCGGACGCGATCGGGACGACGAGCTGGTCGGGCAGCCGCCAGCCGAGCTGCTCGCAGATCTCGTACGCGAGGGTCTTGGAGCCCTCCGCGTAGTACGGCCGCAGGTTGACGTTCACGAAGCCCCAGCCCTCGCCCAGCGGGTCACCGATGAGCTCGGAGCAGAAGCGGTTCACGTCGTCGTAGTTGCCCTCGATACCGACGAGGTCACCGCCGTACACCGCGGCCATGACGACCTTGCCCTGCTCCAGGTCGTGCGGGATGAACACGCACGAACGGAAGCCGGCCCGCGCGGCGGCGGCACCGACGGCACCCGCCAGGTTCCCCGTCGACGAGCAGGACAGGGTGGTGAAGCCGAAGGCGCGCGCCGCTTCGATCGCCTGGGCGACGACGCGGTCCTTGAAGGAGTGCGTCGGGTTGCCCGAGTCGTCCTTGACGAAGAGCTTGCCCGGCTCGACGCCCAGCTCGCGCGCCAGGTTGTCGGCCTGGACGAGCTTGGTCCAGCCGGGGTTCAGGTTCGGCTTGTCCGCCACGTCGGCCGGCACGGGCAGGAGAGGGGCGTACCGCCAGATGTTGGCGGGACCGGCCTCGATCCGCTTGCGCAGGGCTTCCGGGTCACCCACCGGCAGGTCGTAGGCGATCTCGAGCGGCCCGAAACACAGCTCACAGGCGAAAATGGGGCCGAGCTCGAAGCGCTCGCCGCATTCGCGACAGGAGAGGGCGGAAGCAGGCCCGAGGTCGACGTTCTTGGCGGTGGCGACAGTCTGTACAGCCATGGAGGCGAGGCCCTTTCTCCTCATCTTCCTCATGGCGCACTTCGCCATGAGACGGATTTGGCACCTTCCCTAGCCGGGGCCTCGCGCAAGAGCTTGCGAGTGCCGACTGGAGGGTTGCCGGGGCTTCAACGGGCCGTATCCCTCTGCCCCTCTGGATGAGCGGTATTCGATTGTTTTCGCGGGGACCCGGCATGTGAGGGTCGTCCGCGTTGCTCAAGACTGTAACCGAACCCCTGGACGCTTGAGATGGTCGTCCGATACGCGAGATGGAGATCACGTGCTGGAAGAGGTGGAGCGCTGGCTGGAGCGGCGGTCCTGGTCCGTGGCCGACCGACCGCTCGACCGGCTGCTCGCGGCCAAGCACGGTACGACCGTCAGTGTCGTCCTGCCCGCGCTGAACGAGGAGGCGACGGTCGGCGACATCGTCACGGTGATCCGCCGCGAGCTGATGTCCGCCTCCGTCCCGCTCGTCGACGAACTCGTGGTGATCGACTCGGGCTCCACCGACCGGACCTCGGAGGTCGCCGCCGCGGCCGGGGCGGACGTGGTGCACCGGGACGCGATACTCCCCCGCATACCCGCCGTCCCCGGCAAGGGCGAGGTGCTGTGGCGCTCCCTCCTCGCCACCACCGGCGACATCGTCTGCTTCGTCGACGCCGACCTGCGTGACTTCTCGGCCGATTTCGTCACCGGGATCGTCGGCCCTCTCCTCACCGACCCGTCCGTCCACCTCGTCAAGGCGATGTACGACCGGCCCCTGGCGGGCTCCCCTGGACAGGGCGGCCGGGTGACCGAGCTGGTGGCACGGCCGCTGCTGAACCTGCACTGGCCCCAGCTCGCCGGGTTCGTCCAGCCGCTGGGCGGCGAATACGCGGCCCGCCGCTCCCTCCTCGAACGCCTCCCCTTCCCCGTCGGCTACGGAGTGGAGCTGGGCCTCCTCGTGGACGCCCTGCACACCGTGGGCCTCGACGCCCTCGCCCAGGTGGACGTGGGCGTGCGCAAGCACCGGCACCAGGACGAGCGGGCACTGGGCCGGATGGCGGCCGCGATCTACCGGACGGCCCAGCTCCGGCTGTCGCGCGGGCACCTGGTGCGGCCACGGCTGACGCAGTTCGACCGCGGGGACGACGGCTTCGTACCGCGTACGCACGACGTCGACACCGAGGAACGGCCGCCGATGATCGAGGTGGCCGAGTACGCACGGCGCCGCCGGGTGGCCTGACTGCCGTACGTTTGAGCGTTTCCGCAACGGGCTAGGTTCGTCTCCATGGCAGCCCAGATTCTTGTCGCCTCGAACCGCGGTCCGGTCAGCTACGTGCCACGCGAGGACGGGACGTTCGACGCCCGGCGCGGCGGCGGCGGGCTGGTGTCGGGACTCTCCGCGATCGGGCCGGACGCGGGCGCGCTGTGGGTGTGCGCCGCGCTGAGCGACGGCGACCGGCAGGCGGTGCGGCAGGGCTTCGCGGCCGAGCCGGGCGTCAAGATGCTCGACATCGACGCGGCCGTGCACGCCGACGCCTACAACGGCATCGCGAACTCCGTGCTGTGGTTCGTGCACCACATGCTGTACCAGACTCCGCTGGAGCCCGTGTTCGACGCCGAGTTCCGGCGCCAGTGGGTGGCCTACCGCCTGTACAACCGCGCCTTCGCCGAGGCCCTCGCCGAGGAGGCGGCCGACGACGCGGTCGTCATCGTGCAGGACTACCACCTGGCGCTGGTCCCCGGGATGCTCCGCGAGATCCGCCCGGACCTGCGCATCGGCCACTTCTCGCACACCCCGTGGGCGCCTCCCGAGTACTTCGCCATGCTCCCCGACGACATCGCCGAGGAGCTCCTCCTCGGCATGCTCGGCGCGGACCGGCTCGGGTTCCTGACCTGGCGCTGGCTGCGGGCCTTCCAGGCCTGCTGCGCGTCCTCCCTCCGGGACATGGACGTGACGACGCACTGGCCCAAGGACCTTCCGCCGAGCGTCGAGCACGGGGCCCACGGGCGGCACCGCCGTACCGAACTGGGCGTGCACGGCCTCGGCGCGGACGCCGACTTCCTCCGCGACCGCTCGCGCCGCCCGGACGTGGACGACCGGATGGCGATGCTGCGCGACCAGATCGGCCCCGACCGCCGGACGATCGTCCGCGTCGACCGCACCGAGCTGTCCAAGAACATCGTCCGTGGCCTCCTGGCCTTCCGGCACCTGCTGGCCGAGCGCCCCGAGTGGCACGAGCGCGTCGTGCACCTCGCGTTCGCCTACCCCTCCCGCCAGGACCTGCCGGTCTACCGGGAGTACACAGCGCAGGTGTCCCGGCTCGCCGACGAGATCAACGCGGAGTACGGCCGGGACGGCTGGACCCCGGTGATCCTCCATGTCGAGGACGACTTCGCCCGCTCGCTCGCCGCGTACCGCCTGGCGGACGTGGCGCTGGTCAACCCGATCCGGGACGGCATGAACCTCGTCGCCAAGGAGGTCCCCGTCGTCTCCGACGCGGGCTGCGCGCTGGTCCTGTCACGGGAGGCGGGGGCGTACGAGGAGCTGCGCGACGACGCGATCACGGTGAACCCGTACGACGTGGTCGGCACGGCGGAGGCCCTCCACGAGGCGCTGACCCTGCCCCCCGCCGAGCGCGCGGACCGCACCAAGCGCCTCGCCTCGGCGGCCACCGCCCTCCCCCCGGCCCGCTGGTTCCTGGACCAGCTCACCGCGCTCCGCCCCTGACCGGGGGCTCCGGCGTTCGTCCGCGGACCGTTGGTGCCCACCCGTCTCGCCGGGGCGGAACGGGTGGCACCAACGGTCGGTGTTCAGACGGCGGCGGCCAGCGCGGACAGCAGGGCGACCACGCCACGCGGGCCCGGCACCTGGAGGTCGGCCCGCTGGGCGACCTCGGGGACCTCGTCGCTGCCGCTGCACACCAGCAGCCCCGGCATCCCGTCCGACCGCAGCTTCTCCACCGCGGCGAACGCCGGCAGGTCGCCCAGGTCGTCGCCCGCGTACACCACCACCTCCGCGCCGACCTCCCGCACGTACTCGGTCAGCGCCACGCCCTTGTCGACACCCGGGGGGCGCAGTTCGAGGACCATGCGGCCGGGTTCGAGGACCAGTCCGTGCGCGGCCGCGAGGTCAGCCAGCGGGGCCCTCAGCGCGTCGAAGGCCGCCTGCGGGTCCTCCGCGCGCCGGGTGTGAACGGCCACCGCGCGGCCCTTCTCCTCGATCCACGTGCCGCGCCACGCGCCCGCGCGGTCCAGGAACCCGGGCAGTTCGGCGCGGACGGCCGCCACGCCCGGGTGCTCGGGGGCGGCCTGGACGGTGCCGGTGACGGCGTCCCACCGTTCGGCGCCGTAGTGGCCGAGGACCACCAGGCGCTCCAGCCCCGGTACGCCGGCGAAACCGCCGTACCGCACGGCGACACCCGCCGGGCGGCCGGTGATGACCGCGACGGACGCGATGCGCGGGGCGAGCGCGGCGATGGCGGGGACGGCGCCGGGATGGGCGCGGGCCTGTTCGGGGTCCTCCACGATGTCGGCGAGGGTGCCGTCGAAGTCGAGCGCGACGACCGCCCGCTCGGGGTGGGCCAGGAACGCCGTGAGGCCTTCGCGGCCGGCGGGCGTGGCGGGACGCGGCAAGGAATCCGGTTGGGTGCCCATGCACCGAAACCTATCCAGGGCCCCGCCCGCGCACACCTCAGCGCCGCGCCTCCCGCGACGCGCGCAGCCGCCGCAGCCGGTTGACGGTGACGGGGTCGTGGGCGAGGGCCCTGGGGTCGTCGAGGAGCGCGTTGAGGAGCTGGTAGTAGCGGGTGGGCGACAGGCCCAGCTGCTCGCGTATCGCGCGTTCCTTGGCACCGGGGCCGGGCCAGGAGCGCCGTTCCATGGCGAGGACGGCGCGGTCCCGTTCGGTGAGTGGCTCGGCGGTCATATGAGCAACATAGTTACTCGGCCGCCTCCGCGTCCCTGGCCTCCCGTGCGATGCCCGAGAGCACCGCGTCCGGGCTGCTGTCGGGTGCGACGGCCTTGCCTATGTTCTTCTTGACGCTCTCGCTGACCTTCGCCCAGGACGTGCGGCCCACCGGGTACAGCTCGGACGTGGGCAGTTCCTCCAGGAACGGCCACAGGTCCTTGTGCTTCGGGTCCTCGCGCATCGCGGCGCTGGCGGTGGACGTGACGGGGAGGATGTCGTACTGGTCGGAGAAGGCCAGCACGTTCTTGTCCTCGTACACGTACTCCAGGAACGCGCCGATCTCCTTGCGGTGGCCGTTCTGCTTGAACGCCATCATCCAGTCGGCCACGCCCATCGAGGGGCGGGACTCACCGTCGGGGGTGGGCATCGGCACCTTGCCGACGTCCACGCCGGCCTTCTCGGCGGCTTCCATCAGCGTGGGGTGGCCGTTGAGCATGCCGACGTCACCGCGTACGAAGGCGTCGAAGGCTTCCTGCCGGTCGAGGTCACCGGGGGCGACGGGGCCGGTCAGGCCCTTCGCGACGAGGTTGTTCTTGAGCCAGGTGAAGGTGGCGACGTTCTCGTTGGAGTCGATGTCGTAGGTGACGTTGCCGCTGTCGCGGTACCCGCCGCCGCCGGCCAGCATCCACATCATGGTCTCGGCCTGGGACTCCTCGGCACCGAGCGGCAGCGCGAAGGGGTAGGCCACCCCCTTGCCCTTGAGCTTCTCGGCGGCGTTCCGGATGTCGTCCCATGTCTTCGGCGGCTTGGCGCCGGCCTTGTCGAGGAGGCCCTTGTTGTAGAAGAGCAGCCGGGTGCTGGCCGCGAACGGCATGCCGTACTGGGCCCGGTCGACTTCGCCCGCACGGCTGAGGAGGGGCAGGAAGTTGGCCTGCGTGGGGATGTGGACGAGTTCCTCGACCTTGTAGAGCCGGCCGGCGGCGGCGTGGTCCGCGTACGCGCCGATCTGCGCGAGGTCGGGCGCTTCGCCGTTCTCGACCATCTCGGCGACTTCGCGGTCGACGTCCTTCCAGGACATGACGTCGACGTCGATCGTGATGCCGGGGTGTGTCTTCTCGAACGCGCGGGCCAGGTCGTCCCAGTACTTCTGGGAGGTGTTGGACTCGCCGCTGCCGTAGTCGGCGGCCACCAGTTTGAGGGTGACGTCCTCGTCCCCGTCGCCGATTCCGCAGCCGGCCAGCGTCGCCGCCATGCTCAGTGCGGCCACCGCCGCGGTCAGTCCTGTGTAGCGGCGCTGCACAACTCTTCCCCACCTCTTGGTTCCTGCATTGGCCGTTGATTTTCCCACAGCGCGGATGAGGTCTACACCACCTGGGTATCGCTTGGCCGAAGACTGGCCAGTTTCCTCACCTGCCGTAGGAGCGTCCGCGCATGTCACGTACCGCAGCAGAGATCGCCACCCAGCCCGCCTGCTGGCGCCGTGCCGCCGAGGCGGCGGCGTCGTTCGGGGAGGGCCTGCCGCAGCCGGGCGAGCGGGTCGCCGTGACCGGCTGCGGGACGTCCTGGTTCATGGCCATCGCGTACGCGGCGCTGCGGGAGGCGGCGGGCCAGGGCGAGACGGACGCGTATCCCTCGTCGGAGTTCCCGTCCTCCCGCTCGTACGACCGGGTCGTGGCGATCACCCGCTCGGGTACGACGACGGAGGTCCTGGACCTGCTGGGCCGGGTCCACGGCCGGGTGCCGACGCTGGCGTTGACGGCCGACCCGAAGACGCCGGTGATGGACGTGGCGGATGCGGTCGCGGTGCTGGACTGGGCGGACGAGGAGTCGGTGGTGCAGACCCGGTTCGCGACGTCGGCGCTGGCGTTCCTGCGGGCCGCCCTGGGTGACGTGCCCGGGGTGAAGCCGGTCGCGGAGGCGGCGGCGGACGCGGAGGGGGCGGTGGCGGAGCCGCTGCCGGAGGCGGTGGTGGGGGCGGAGCAGTGGACGTTCCTGGGCCGGGGCTGGACGTACGGCCTGGCGCTGGAGGCGGCGCTGAAGATGCGGGAGGCGGCGGGGGCGTGGACGGAGGCCTACCCCTCGATGGAGTACCGGCACGGCCCGATCTCGATCACCGGTCCGGGGCGTGTGGCGTGGGTGTTCGGCGCGGTGCCGGAGGGGCTGGCGGACGAGGTGGAGCGGGTGGGCGGCAGGCTCTGGGCGCGGGAGGGCGTGGACCCGATGGCGGACCTGATCCGGGCGCAGCGGCTGGCGGTGGCGGTGGCGGAGTCGAAGGGGTACGACCCGGACCGGCCGCGCAACCTCACCAGGAGCGTGATCCTCGCCCAGTAGCCCGTACGCCCCTGTAGCCCATTTGTATGCAGCGGCAACAATCCAGGGAAGTGGACTAGACCTTTCACGGGTTCACGAGCGACACTGTCTCTCGTGAGACACGTCATCGCCCTCGATGTGGGCGGCACCGGGATGAAGGCAGCCCTGGTCGGAGCGGACGGGGCCCTGCTGTACGAGGCACGCCGGGCGACCGGCCGGGAGCGCGGCCCCGACGCGGTCGTGGAGACCATCCTCGGCTTCGCCGCGGAGCTGCGCGCGCACGGCCGCGAGCGGTACGGCACGGCGGCCGTCGCCGCCGGTGTCGCCGTGCCCGGCATCGTCGACCCGGACCGGGGCCTCGCCGTGTACGCGGCCAACCTCGGCTGGCACGACGTCCCGCTGCGCGCCCTGCTCGCGGAGCGGCTCGGCGGCCTGCCGGTCGCCCTGGGGCACGACGTCCGCACCGGCGGACTCGCCGAGGGCCGCGTGGGCGCGGGCCGGGGCGCCGACCGGTTCCTGTTCGTGCCGCTGGGCACGGGCATCGCGGGCGCCATCGGCATCGGCGGCGCCATCGAGGCGGGCGCGCACGGGTACGCCGGCGAGATCGGTCACATCGGGGTGCGCCCCGGCGGGCCCGCGTGCGGCTGCGGGCAGCACGGCTGCCTGGAGACGCTCGCCTCGGCCTCGGCCGTCTCGCGGGCGTGGGCGGCGGCGAGCGGCGACCCCGAGGCGGACGCGGCGGACTGCGCCAAGGCCGTCGAATCGGGCGACGAGCGGGCCGTACGGGTGTGGCGGGACGCGGTCGACGCGCTCGCCGACGGGCTGGTCACCGCGCTCACCCTGCTGGACCCCCGCACGCTCATCATCGGTGGCGGTCTCGCCGAGGCGGGGGAAACGTTGTTCACACCCCTTCGGGCGGCCGTCGAGGAACGCGTGACGTTCCAGAAGCTGCCCGCCATCGTGCCGGCGGCCCTCGGGGACACCGCCGGATGCCTGGGCGCGGGCCTGCTCGCCTGGGACCTACTCGCCAGTTCGGAGGTATCCGCCTGATGGCCGATCACAAGGTTCTCGCCGGCGCCCGCGTGGTGCTGCCGACCGGGATCGTGGACAACGGGCGGGTGATCGTCGAGAACGGCAGGATCGCCGGGGTCCACCCGCCGGGGTCCGCCGCACCGGCCGGCACCGTGCGGGGTGCCGCGGGCCACGCTCCCGAGGACCCGCGGGCCCTCGACCTGACCGGGTGCTGGATCGTGCCCGGGTTCGTCGACATGCACAACCACGGCGGCGGTGGCGCGTCGTTCACCTCCGGCACCGTCGAGGAGGTCCTGAAGGGCGTCCACACGCACCGGCTGCACGGCGCCACCACGGTCGTCGCCTCCACCGTCACCGGTGAGACGGACTTCCTCGCCCACCGCGCCGGGGAACTGTCCGAGCTGGCCGAACAGGGCGACATCGCGGGCATCCACTTCGAGGGGCCGTTCATCTCGCCCTGCCGCAAGGGTGCCCACAGCGAGGCCCTGCTGCGCGACCCCGACCCGGCCGAAGTGCGCAAGCTGATCGACGCGGCGCGCGGCCAGGCCCGGATGGTCACCCTCGCCACCGAACTGCCCGGAGGCATCGATTCCGTACGCCTGCTGGCCGAGCACGGCGTGATCGCCGCGATCGGGCACACGGACGCCACGTACGAGCAGACCGTCGAGGCCATCGACGCGGGCGCCACCGTCGCCACCCACCTCTACAACGCGATGCCCGCGCTCGGCCACCGCTCGCCGGGCCCCATCGCCGCCCTGCTGGAGGACGAGCGGGTCACCGTCGAGCTGATCAACGACGGTACGCATCTGCACCCGGCCGCCCTGGAACTGGCGTTCCATCACGCGGGCCCGGACCGGGTCGCCTTCATCACCGACGCGATGGACGCGGCGGGCTTCGGTGACGGCGTCTACCACCTCGGCCCGCTGGAGGTGGAGGTCCGCGAGGGCGTCGCCCGGCTGGTGGAGGGCGGCTCGATCGCCGGCTCCACCCTCACCCTCGACACCGCGTTCAAGCGGGCGGCGACCATCGACCGGCTGCCCGTCGAGTCCATCGTGCGCGCCGTCTCCGCCAACCCGGCGAAGCTGCTGGGCGTGTACGACAAGGTCGGCTCCCTGGAGCCCGGCAAGGACGCCGATCTGGTGGTCCTGGACGCCGAATTCACCCTGATGGGTGTCATGCGTAAGGGCGAATGGGTGGTTGAACCCCAACTGGGCTGATTTTTGCATGAATTACTGCAAGGCGGTTGGGCCGGGGGACTGGGCCAACCGCCTTCGGTTTGGCATGATCAGGGCCCGAAAGCTTCGCACAAGAGGCGGAAGCAAGCGCGTACTTCTCGGGGGTGTTACGGGTGATCCTGACGGTCACGCTCAACACCGCGCTCGACATCACCTACACCGTGGACGCGCTGGTCCCCCACTCCTCGCACCGGGTCACCGACGTCGCCGAACGCCCCGGCGGCAAGGGCGTCAACGTCGCCCGCGTCCTCGCCGCGCTCGGACACGACACCGTGGTCACCGGCTTCACGGGCGGCCCCACCGGCGACGTCCTGCGCGGCCTGCTCGCACCGCTGCCCGTGCGCGACGCGCTCGTCCCCATCGCCGGCACCACGCGCCGCACCGTCGCCGTCGTGGACACCTCGACCGGCGACACCACCCAGCTCAACGAACCCGGCCCGACCCCCACACCCGCCGAGTGGTCGGCCTTCCTCGCCTCCTACGAGGAACTGCTGCGCGACGCCGACGCCGTCGCCCTGTGCGGCAGCCTGCCCCCCGGCATCCACGTCGGTGCCTACGCGGACCTGGTGCGCCGCGCCCGCGCCGCGTCCGTCCCCGTCCTGCTGGACACCAGCGGCGAACCGCTGCGCCGGGGCATCGCCGCCCGCCCCGACCTGATCAAACCCAACGCCGACGAGCTGGCCCGGCTCACCGGCGCCCGCGAACCCCTGCGCGCCACGCGTGACGCCCGCCGCCGGGGCGCCCACGCCGTCGTCGCCTCCCTCGGCCCGGACGGGATGCTCGCGGTCACCCCGGACGGCACCTGGCGGGCGGCCCCGCCGACGGCGGTGAAGGGCAACCCGACCGGCGCGGGCGACTCGGCGGTCGCGGGCCTGCTGGCCGGCCTGGTCGAGGGCGCGGCCTGGCCGGAGCGGCTGGCGCGGGCCACCGCCCTGTCGGCGGCGACGGTCCTGGCACCCGCGGCGGGCGAGTTCGACATGACGACGTACCGGGAACTGCTGTCCCGTATCACAGTGACGGAGCACGCCACGGCCGCTTGATGGAGGTACGCACATGCCCCTCGTCCCCACCGGCGAACTGATCGCCCGGGCCAGGTCCGCGGACGGTGCCGTCGCCGCGTTCAACGTCATCACACTGGAGCACGCGGAGGCGATCGCGGCGGGGGCCGAACGGGTGGGGCGGCCCGCGATCCTCCAGATCTCCGAGAACGCCGTGAAGTTCCACGGCGGTGACCTGTCGGCCGTCGCCGCCGCCTCGGCCGCCGTCGCCCGGGCGTCCACCGCGCCGCTGGGCCTGCACCTGGACCACGTGGTCTCGCCGGACCTGCTGCGCAGTGCGCACACCGAGGGCTTCAGCTCCGTGATGTTCGACGCGTCGAAGCTGAGCTACGGCGACAACGTCAAAGCGACCGCCGAGGCCGTGCGGTGGGGCCACGAGCGGGGCATCTGGGTCGAGGCCGAGCTGGGCAAGGTCGGCGGCAAGGACGGCGAGCCGCCCCTGGACGCCCACACACCCGGCGTGCGCACCGACCCGGCGGAGGCCGCCGCGTACATCGCGGACACCGGCGTCGACGCCCTGGCCGTCGCGGTCGGCTCCACCCACGCGATGACGGAACGCACCGCCGCCCTCGACCACGCCCTGATCACCGCCCTGCGCGACGCCGTCCCCGTCCCGCTGGTCCTGCACGGCTCGTCGGGCGTACCGGACGACGAGCTCCGCGCGGCGATCACCGCCGGCATGACGAAGATCAACATCGGTACCGCCCTGAACACCGCGTTCACCGGAGCGGTCCGCGCCCATCTGACCGACCGTCCCGACACGGTCGACCCCCGGAAATACCTCGTCCCCGCTCGCGAGGCGATGACGGGGACGGTGGCGCACTTCCTGACGGTGGTCAGTCCTTGACGTGGCCCTGCTGCAACCAGACCTGGTCGAGGTACGCCTCGCACTGATCGCCCGCCTCGCACGACATCTTCATCGTGTTCGTGCCCTTCTTGAGCGAGACCCATGAGTAGGTCCGGGTCCAGCCCTTCTCCCAGTCGCCCTCGCCGGCCCGCGCGAAGTTCGACATGTTGATCCCGCGCGGCTGCTCGTCGTTGATCGTCAGGGATGCCTTCGCGTCCTTGCCCGGCACGCTGTACGACAGGAACAGCGTGTAGGGGCCGTCCTCCGGGACGTCGACCGTCCAGCTCGCGGAGCCGCCGACGCCGTTGAACATGACGTACGCGCCGTCCGCGCCCTTCGCGCCCTTGACGTCCGTGCCCAGCCGGGCCGGGCCGCCGAGCTGGAGCGTCGCCGCGTCCTGCCTCGGCAGCTCCACCGGCTTCTCGTCCTCGCCGGTCTTGGAGGGGCCCGGGCTCGGTGACTGCTGGACCTGGGTGGCGGGCGCCGAGGGGTTGGCCTTGTCGTTCTTGTCGCCGTCCTTGGTGTTGGTCAGAACGGCGACCGTGATGCCGATCACCACGACCAGCACGACCGCGATCGCGCCGAGCAGCAGCCCCTTGGTGTTGGGGCCACGGCCGCCCGGGCCGCCACGCTGCGGGGACTGCACCTGGGGCACCGGGCGCGTCCGGTCACCGCCGGGGTAGGTCTCGGGGGCCGCGTACTGGGGGCTCGGCTGCGCGTACTGCTGCTGGTACTGCTGCTGCGCGGACGCCTGGGCGCCGCCGTACTGGCGCTCGCCCACCGCCCTGACCTGGTTGTACGAGGTTCTGGGCACCCCCGGCTGAGCGGCCGGACCCGGGTAGCCGTAGCCGCCGCCCGAACGCGGCGCCTGCGCGCCCGCCGTCTGCCCGTCCGCGTAGAGGTAGCCGAACGGATCGTCGTCCTCGGGCGTGCTCGCGCCGTTGTTACCGGCAGCCATCCCTGGTCACTCCTCATCCCTGCTCGCCAGCGGTCGCCAACCCGGGCGAGCCTACCCCGAACGGCCTACCCGGCTCGGCGGTGAACCTTTGAGCGGGAGCGCTTCTCGATGTACATCCGCTGGTCAGCGGAGTTCAGCACCTCTTCGACGGACATTCCGCACTCCGCCCAGCCGATGCCGAAACTTGCCCCTACCCGCACCGCGCGCCCGTCCACCCTGATCGGCGGAATGATCGCGTTGCGGAGGCGCACGGCCAGGTCGGCGGCGTCGGCCGCGCCCAGCCCGTCGGCGAGGACGACGAACTCGTCACCGCCGAGCCGGGCGACGGTGTCCCCGTCCCGGACCCCGGCGGTCAGCCGGCGGGCCACCTCGATCAGCACCGCGTCACCGGTGTGGTGCCCGAACCGGTCGTTGATCGACTTGAAGCCGTCCAGGTCGCAGAAGAGGACGGCGAGGCCCTTCGTACCGTCGTCCACCTCGGTGTCGGGAGCGACGGCGTGCACATGGTGGTCGTACGCGCCGCCCTCCGCCCGGGCACCGAAGTCGAAGCCGTCGCCCCGGAAGGCGTGCTCCCCGTATTCGTAGTCCCCGCCGTCGTAGGCGTCGACCTCGTGCGTCCCGGCCGTCGACCGCACCGCGTGCGGCCGGGAGCACAGCCGGGAGCTGAGCCGGG
Organism: Streptomyces sp. NPDC041796; assembly: GCF_055590785.1. Lineage (NCBI taxonomy): Bacteria > Bacillati > Actinomycetota > Actinomycetes > Kitasatosporales > Streptomycetaceae > Streptomyces > Streptomyces sp. NPDC041796. The sequence continues at coordinate 76,151 of NZ_JBVJAH010000015.1, read as the reverse complement.
CGCGCAGCTCGGCGCTGTTGGGCAGGCCGGTCAGCGCGTCGTGCGAGGCGCGGTGCGCGAGCTGGAGCTCGTGGCGCTTGCGCTCCTCGATGTCCTCGACGTGGGTGAGCAGGAAGCGGGGCCCGTCGGCGGTGTCGGCGACCACCGAGTTGCGCAGCGACACCCACACGTAGGTGCCGTCCCGGCGCGCCAGGCGCAACTCGGCACGGCCGCCCTCGGCGGAGGTCCGCAGCAGGGTGCCGATGTCCTCGGGGTGGACCAGGTCGGCGAAGGAATAGCGGCGCATCACGGACGCCGGGCGGCCGAGCAGCCGGCACAGCGCGTCGTTGGCCCGCAGCAGCCGGCCGTGCTGGTCGCCGCCCATCTCGGCGATCGCCATGCCGGACGGCGCGTACTCGAAGGCCTGACGGAACGACTCTTCACTGGCGCGCAGCGCCTGCTGCTCACGCTCGAGGCGGACCAGGGCGCGCTGCATATTGGCGCGGAGGCGCGCGTTGCTGATCGCGATGGCGGCCTGCGAGGCGTACATCTGGAGCGCCTCCTGGCCCCAGGGGCCGGGGCGGCGGCCGTTGCGCGGGCGGTCGACGGAGATCACGCCCAGGAGCTCACGGCCGCTGCCGGAGGCGTACATGGGGGCGTAGAGGCGGTCGCGCGGGTGCCACTCGTCCTCGAAGCGGGGCTCGGGGCCGTCGGTGTGCCACTGGGGCACGTCGTCCTCGATCAGGACCCAGCCCTCGGTGTGCGGGATGAAGCGGAGCTCGCCCCACGCCTCACCCATGCTCAGCCGGCGCTCCCAGGACGCCCGGGATCCGACCCGGCCGGTGATGAGCGCCTCGGCGGCGGGGCTGCCGGCGAAGGCGGCGACGACGAGGTCACCGTCGGGGCGTACGAGGTTCACACAGGCCAGCTCGTAACCGAGACCGGCGGTAACGCCGTCGGCGACGGTCTGCAGCGTGTCGGCCAGACTGCGGGCCGTGTTGAGGTTGGCGACGACCTGATGCAGCTGCCGCAGGGTCGCAAGACGGACGTACGGCTCCGACTCGGTCTCCATTGCTCGCTCTCCCCGAGACCTCGACAGCAACTCCAGGGTTCTCATCGGCGCTCGTGTTGCACTGTCACCGCCACTGAATCACAGCGAGCTGTGCCCCAGGTACAGAGGGTCAACAAAACCTGCGCTCTGTGACTCAAGTCACAAAGGATGATGTTGGTTACGGAGGATGCCCGAACTACCGGTAACCGGCCGCTGAACTCCTCGTGAACGCACAGTATGGGGCCCAGGAGCCCTGGGGACCTAGGACCAGCGGCTGGTCCCTCCGCCCGATGCGGGCGGCACGGGAGCCGGACTAGCGTTCCCGGTGTGTTGCCGACGACCCAGCCTCCCGCCCCTGCCGTCCCTCATCCTGAGGGGGTGAGCAACGACGAGTTCCGGGCCGCGATGTCCCGGCTGGCCGCCGGCGTGGTGCTGGTCACGGCCCACGACCCGGACGAGGGCCCGCGCGGTGAGGACGTCGGCATGACGGCGACGGCCTTCCTGTCGGTGTCCCTGGACCCACCGCTGGTCCTGGTGAGCCTCCGCAACGGCTCCCGCATGGACGACCTGCTGGCGGAGCAGCCGCTGTGGGGCGTCTCCGTCCTCGCGGAGGGGCAGCGGCAGGTCGCGGGCCGGTTCGCGATGAAGGGCCGCGTCAGCGACCGGCTCCTGTTCGCGGACCTCCCGACCACCCGGGGCGCGTCGAGCGGCGCGCTGCTGGTCGGCGGCGCCCTGGCGACGCTGGAGTGCCGCACGGAACAGCGCGTGGAGGCGGGCGACCACACGCTGGTCATCGCCCGCGTGCTCACCGTCGACTTCCCGGCGGGGGACGGCTCGCCGCTGACGTACTTCCGCGGCAACTACCGCCACCTGTCCTGACACCCGGGGGCCCGGCCCCCGAACCCCCGTCGCGGCCGCCACGGCTGCGGGCGGTCCCGTTGCGGGCGGGCCCGCTGCCCGTTGTGGGCGGTCTCCCCGCGTTGTGGGCAGTCGTGCCGCAGGGCGGCACGGATGGGCGCAACGGGCCTGAGCGGCGCCCCTTCCCGGTGCCCGGCCGGGGCGGCGCCTGCCGGTGGGTGGGGGCGGGGCCCCTCCGGGCTCACCTCCTCGAGGCCGGCGGCCTTGGGCCGGGAGCCCTTTCCAGGCCGCCGACCTCTGCGGGGGCGACCCTGCACGGCCCCGCCCGGCGCCGGACGCCGGGTGCGGGACGCGGGACGCGGGAGGGGGCACCGCCTCGCCTGGCGGCGGATGCCGGGGGCGGGGCGTGTCAGGTCCAGTCGCGGGGCGAGCGGCCCCGTTTGGTCTCGGAGCGCTGCTTCTTCTGCCGCAGGCGGCGTTCGTTGATGCCGCGGGGGATCTTCGTCGGGCGGCGCGGCTTCGGCGGTGGGGCCGTCGCCTCGGCGAGCAGGGACGCGAGGCGCACCGCCGCCGTCTCGCGGTTGCGCCACTGCGAGCGGTGCTCGGAGGCGCGGACCGTGAGAACGCCGCCGACCAGCCTGGACGCCAGCCGCTCCAGCGCGCGCTCCTTCCAGACCGCGGGCAGCGCTTCCGTACGCGCGAGGTCGAAGCGCAGCTCGACCTGGGAGTCGCTGGTGTTGACGTGCTGTCCGCCCGGCCCGGACGACCTGGAGAAACGCCACATCAGCTCGGCCTCCGGAAGGGAGACCGAACCGCGGATGACATGGGGACCGGACATGCCCCCATGATCCCTGTCCGGACACGGTCACGTCACCCCGTTTTCCGGTCATGGAACCACTTCGCCGTGCCGAGCGTTATCTCGTACGACGTACGGACCACGAAAGGGACTTTCCATGGCTGTAAGCCTGTCCAAGGGCGGCAACGTCTCGCTGACCAAGGAGGCGCCGGGTCTGACCGCCGTCACTGTGGGCCTCGGCTGGGACGTCCGTACTACCACGGGTACCGACTTCGACCTCGACGCGTCCGCGATCGGCGTCGACCCCTCCGGCAAGGTGGCGTCGGACGCTCACTTCGTCTTCTTCAACAACAAGTCCACCCCGGACCAGACCATCGTCCACACCGGTGACAACCGCACCGGCGAGGGCGGCGGCGACGACGAGCAGATCAATGTGAACCTGGCGGGCCTGCCGGCCAACGTCGACAAGATCGTCTTCCCGGTCTCCATCTACGACGCGGTCACCCGCTCGCAGAACTTCGGCCAGGTCCGCAACGCCTACATCCGGATCGTCAACCAGGCCGGCGGCGCCGAGATCGCCCGCTACGACCTCAGCGAGGACGCCGCCACCGAGACCGCCATGGTCTTCGGCGAGCTGTACCGCAATGGCGCCGAGTGGAAGTTCCGGGCGGTCGGCCAGGGCTACGCCTCCGGCCTGGAGGGCATCGCCCGCGACTTCGGCGTCAACATCTGACGGACGCCCACGTGGTGCCCCGGCGGCGAAGTCCGCGCCGGGGCCCTACTGTTTTCCGCATGATCGTCGAACCGCTGGAGGGCGGCGAGGACGGCGCCCTGCCCGGCCCGCTCCTCACCGAACTCACCGAGCTGTACGCGTCGAACCGGGAGTTCCAGCAGCTCAGCGGGGATTTCCCGGACGCCGACGACATCCGGCCGGAGCAGGTCGCCGCCTCCCTCGCCGAGGAGCTGTCCCACCCGGACACGGAGGTGCTGCTGGCCCGTTCGGCGGGGCACGTCATCGGCATCTCGGTGACCCGCGCCCACCACCCCGAGGACCCCGACGACCCCGATCCCTGGATCGGGCTGCTGATGGTGCACGCCCGTGACCACCGGGTGGGCTTCGGCCGCGAGCTGGCCGAGATCGTCGAGAAGCGGTTCCGGGAAGTGGGCAGGCGGGGCGTCAAGCTCGCCGTGCTGGAGAACAACGAGAAGGCCATCGCCTTCTGGAGGGCCCTCGGCTACGAGGAGGTCGACCGCCGCCCGGACCTGCGGCTCGGCCGTGACTGCGTCGTCATGCGGAAGGGTCTGTAGGGCGGTCCTCGCCGTACAGCCAGGTGTCCCACACCTCGGTGAGGTCTTCGCCCGCCTGCTCCTCCACGTACCGGGTGAAGTCCTCCGTCGAGGCATTGGCGTGCCGGTACTTCGCCGCCCAGCCCCGGAGGATGCCGAAGAAGGTGTCGTCGCCGACGGCCTGACGCACCTTGTGCAGGACCATCGCGCCCCGGCCGTACACCGGTGGCCCCGAGATGTCGGCGGCCGTGGGCGGCTTCGCGGGCGGGAACGCCCAGTTCTCGTCGTAGGCGAACGCCTCCTCGAAGCTCTCCTGGGCGGGCGTGTCGCCGAAGTCCTCGGCGTACAGCCACTCGGCGTACGTCGCGAAGCTCTCGTTCAGCCACATGTCGCGCCACGACTCGGGCGACACCGAGTTCCCGTACCACTGGTGGGCGAGCTCGTGCACGAGCGTCGAGGGGTCGAAGGTGCTCTTGTCGAAGAACGGTCTGCTCTGCGTCTCCAGTGCGTACTCCACGTCGATGCGCGGGTCGACGATCGCGCCGGTGGAGGAGAAGGGGTAGGGACCGAATCTGCTCACTTCCCAAGCCAGGAGTTCGGGGATCCTGGCGAGGAGGGGCGGGTTTCCACGGGCGGCGGTGTGGACGGGGATGCCCGAGGGGGTACGGGAGGTCCTCGTCTCGTACCGGCCGATGGCGAGCGTCGCGAGGTAGCTCGCCATCGGCTCGGTGGAGCGCCAGGTGAAGGTGGTGCGGCCGCCGCTGGTCCGCTGTCGGCCCGGTTCGCCGTTGGAGACGGCCTTCAGGCCCTCGGGGACGGTGATGGTGAGGGTGTAGCCGGCCTTGTCGGAGGGGTGGTGGTTGCCGGGGAACCAGGCCGAGGAGCCCGTCGGCTCACCGAGCGCGACCGCCCCGTCGGAGGTCCTCAGCCACCCTTCCTGCGCCCCTTCGTCGTCGGTGATCGTGGCGGGTGCGCCGGAGTAGCGGACGACGGTACGGAAGGTGGCGCCGTCGGGGACGTCCTCGGCGGGCCGCAGCGTCACCTCCGCCCCTTCGCGGCGGACGGCGGCGGGCGCACCGTCGACGGTGGCGCCGTGGACGGTGAGCCCGGTGAGGTCGAGGTTGAAGGCGCTGAGGGCCTGGGTGGCCCGGGCCGTGATGTCGGCGGTGCCGGTGAGGCGGCCGCTGCCCGGCTCGTAGGAGAGGGTCAGGGCGTAGTGGCGTACGTCGTACCCGCCGTTGCCGAGCGCGGGGAAGTACGGGTCGCCGACGCCTGCCGCGCCCGGCCTGCCGCGCCCGCTGTCGTCGCCGTCACCGCCCGTGCAGCCGGTGAGGGCGGCGGCCAGGAGCAGGGCGACGGCGGCGAGGGCTCGGGGGCGACGGGTGTCCACTCCGTGATCGTATGGGCGGAATGAACGATTCAGCGGGTGAGCGCGGTCACACCGGCCTGGGCGAACTTCTCGTCCAGGGCGCCGCTGGGTGCCCCGGCCACGCCGATGCCCGCGATCGGCGTGCCCTTGGTGGTGACCGGGGCACCGCCGGCGAGGAACAGGGTGCCGGGGATGTCCTTCAGGTTCGGGGCGGTCTCCAGGCGCTTGGCCAGCTCGGACGTCGGCGCGTTCCAGGACACGGCGGTGAACGCCTTCCGGATGGCCGACTCGTAGGACTGCGGGCCGGCGCCGTCTCCGCGGAGGGTGACGATCGTGTTGCCGTTGCGGTCGACGACGGCGACCGTGACGCGCTGGTTCTCGGCCTCGGCGGCGTCCAGCGTGGCCTGCGCGGCCCGGGTGGCGGCGTCGATGGTCAGGTGCGTGGACTGCGTCAGGTCACGGGGGTGGGCGGTGCTGTCGGCGGCGGCCGTGGCGGGCGCCCGGTCCGGCTCGGCGGCGTTCGCGGAGATGGCGCCGAAGGTGCCCGCACCGAGCGCGGCGGCGGCCACGGCACCGGTGAGGAGGCGGGCGCGCAGCGACATGGTGTTCTTCGAGTGCTTCGTCATGTCTTCGATCGTGGGGGCGAGGCGGGGGGCCCGGGGTCAGCCGATCGGTTGATGCCGCGCGGGGCGGAGGGGGTGAGGATGGGACCGGTGATTCCGGTGCGAGGAGTGGTGGACGTGGAGCAGGACCCCGACGCCCGCTGGCTGGCCCGGGTGATGCACGCCGCGTTCTTCGCCCTGCTGGGCGCCTCCCTGGTGAGGTTCCTGCTGCGGCACCCCTGGCTGGACCTGGGCCCCTGGGTGGTGGCGCTGTCGGCGGCGCTGGCCGTGCTGTACGTACTGCCCGTGCCGCGCCGCCTGCCCTGGCTGTGCACGGTCGTCGCCGTGTGGATGGTGCTGGTGGTGCTGGCGCCCAGCTTCGCCTGGTGCGCGGTCCCGCTGTTCTACACCGGATTGCGTACGCTCCCGCCGCGCGCCGCGCTCGTGCTGGTCGCCCTGCTCACGGTGTTCGTGGTGGCCGCCCAGCTCCAGCTCGCGGACGGCGCCCCGGACCCGAACCTGCTGGTCGCCCCGCCCGCCGTCGCCGCCATCGCCACCGCCGTGTTCGTGCACAGCCGGCGGCAGGCGGAGCGGCTGGCCGCCACCGAACGCCGCGAGGGCACCCTCGCCGAACGGCAGCGGCTGTCGATGGAGATCCACGACAGCCTCGCCCAGGGCCTGTCCAGCCAGCGGATGCTGCTCCAGGCCGCCGACCGCACCTGGGACAGCGACCCGGCGACCGCCCGTCGCCATGTCCGTACGGCCGCGTCCATCGCCGAGCACAGCCTGACCGAGGCCCGCCGGTTCGTGCACGACCTGGCCCCCGCCGACCTCGCCGGGGGCGGCGGCCTGGAACAGGCGCTGCGCGCGCTGGCCGCCCGTGAGTCGGCGGACCTCCCCGTCGGCTTCCGGGTCGACGGCCCGCCCGTCGCCCTGCCGGACCGGGTGGGCGCGGCGCTGCTGCGGATCGCGCAGGGCGCCCTCGCCAACGTACGGGAGCACGCGGACGCGACGTCCGCCGCGCTGACCCTCACCTACCTGGACGACCAGGTGGTCCTCGACGTCGCCGACGACGGCCGAGGCTTCGACCCCCGGGCCGTACCGTCCTCCGGTGTCCGGGGCCACGGCCTGCCGGCGATCCGGGCGCGCGCCGAGCAGTTGGGCGGCACCCTGACCGTCGAGTCCGCGCCCGGCGAGGGCACGGTGCTGTCCGTGTCGATCCCCCTGGGGCAGTCATGACCGTTCGTATCCTGCTGTGCGACGACCACGCCGTCGTACGCGCCGGGCTCCTCGCGCTCCTCGGCTCCGCGCCGGGCATCGACGTCGTCGGCGAGGCGGGCAGCGGGGAGGAGGCCGTCGCCACGGCCGCCAAGCTGAAGCCGGACGTCGTCCTCATGGACCTCCAGCTCGGCCCCGGCATCGACGGGGTGGAGGCCACCCGCCGTATCACCGCGACCGTGCCCGGCGTCCGTGTCCTGGTCCTCACCACCTACGACACGGACGCCGACGTCACACGCGCGATCGGCGCGGGCGCCACCGGCTACCTCCTGAAGGCCGAACGCCCCGAGGAGCTGTTCGCCGCCATCCACGCCGCCGCGCAGGGCCGCAGCGCCCTGTCCGCGCCGGTCGCCCGCCGCGCCGCCTCCGCCGCCTCCGCCCCGGCCCTCACGGACCGGGAGCGGGACATCCTGGGCCAGCTCGCGCGCGGCCTGGGCAACCGCGAGATCGCCCGTGCCCTGTTCATCAGCGAGGCGACGGTCAAGACCCACCTGGGCCGCATCTACGCCAAGCTGGGCGTGGACACCCGCGCGGGCGCCGTCGCCGTCGCCAAGGAACAGCGCCTTCTGCCGTGACCGCGGTCAGAAGAGGCCCTTGTACCCCTGCCAGCCGGTGCCGACCCGGACCGTGGAGCCGAACGATCCCGTCCCGGTGCCGTGGTTGCGCAGCAGGTAACCGGAGGCGTTGCGGGAGATCAGGTCCGCCTTGCCGTCCCGGTTCAGGTCACCCACCCCGACGAACGCGTTGCGGCCGGTCGCCCAGTTGTTGCCGAACACCAGGGCCCTCGGCCTGACCGTGCCCGCCGCCGTGCCGTCGTACCGCCACAGCGAGTTGGCGGCGTCCACCGCGAGCAGCTCGCCGATGCCGTCACCGTTCAGGTCACCGGCCCCGAACACCGCCCGGTACAGCTTCCAGTTCGTACCGATCCGGCCGCGCGCCTTGAGCTTGCCCGCGCCGTCGTCCGCGTACAGGTAGATGTCGCCCGTGGTCGCCTGACGCGCCACCAGGTCCGGGCGTCCGTCGCCGGTCAGGTCACCGGGCGAGGTCAGCACGTTGAACTGCTTCCAGGTGGTACCGAGCGAGGTGTACGCGGTCCTCGGCGTCGGCGCCGCCCCGCAGGCGGGCCGGTACGCCCGCAGTTCGCCCGTGCTCAAGCGCACCAGGACGTCGCTGCACCGGTCGCCGTTGAGGTCGCCGAACGGCACCGCCACGACGGAGGTGCCCCAGCCGGTGCCCGAGGGGCCCTCGGTGAAGTTCCACACCCCGCTGCGGAAGGTGAGGGCACCGGTGCCGGTGAGGGCCAGCAGGTCGCCCTGCCCGTCGGGCTCGCTGCCGTCGCCGAGGTGGTCGCGGAAGACCGCCGCGCCGCCCCAGACCCGGCCGGTGCCGGTGGCGACCGCGGTGGCGGTTCCCCCGCTCGCGGGAACGGCCGTGAGGGTCCAGCGGAACGTGCCGTTCGGGGCGTAACCGCCCGCGTCGGTGCGGCCGTTCCAGGCCACCGAGACCTTCGCCCGGGTGTCCTTGCCGGTGACGGTGCGCACCACCTTGCCGGTGAGGGTCCTGACGGTGAGGGTCCAGGAGGTGGCGGGCCGCGAGAGCGTCCAGTCGCCGTACCAGGTGCCGGAGGTGGTCCCCACCCAGATGTCCTGGGTCACCTCGGAGCCGATGACGGTCAGCGGTGTGGTGGGCCGGATACCGGTCCCGACGACCCTCACCTGCTCCAGCGGGCCGCTGACGTACGCGACCATCCCGGTGTACTCGTCGACGGCCCAGCGGTAGCGGCGGTCCATGGTGAGCGCCGTCCCCGGAAGCGTGGCCAGGGTGCGGGTCACCGCCGTACCGGACGTGACGTCCGTGGTGACCAGGGTGCCGGCGGCGTGGTCGTGCCGGACGGTGAACCCGTCGCCGAGCAGGACGTCGCCCGGGGCCACCGGTACGGACGTCTTCCCCACCGTGTCGTACACCCCGGCGGGCCCGGCGGTGCCGCAGCTCCAGTACAGCCACTTGCCGGCGGCCTGGAGTTCCTGCGGGACGCAGGAGGCGCCGGGGACCGTCACCGTGGCCGTGGTCCTCGCGGTACGCAGGTCGTACGAGGTGAGCTGCCCCTTGGTGGCCGTGGGGCGCCACACCACGGGGCCGGCGAGTGCGGCGGCGCCGGCCGGGCCGGTCAGCTCGATGCCGTACCCGAGCCGGCCGACGTACTGCTTGGGGGTGGTGCCGGAGGAGTTGTGGACGACGTAACCGTCGGCGGCGTCGACGATCCTGCCGCCGGTGGAACCGGCCGGGAACTCCACTCCGGCGGTCACCCATCCGTCGTCGTTCAGCGTCTCCGCCGAATCGGTTTCCATGCCCCCTTCGCCGGACTTGCGGGCCAGGACGACGTCGCCGCCGGTGAAGTGGTTGGGCCAGATCTCGCGGCACGGGAGCGTGGTGACGGGGCACACCGGGGCGACGCCCTGCCCGGTGACGGGGGCGGCGGCGGGCACGGGGGTGCCGGTGGTGCCCAGGTTCCAGGAGTTGGTCTTGAGGCTTCCGCCCGATTCGTACCCGACGCGCAGGTGGCCACGGCCGAAGGCCAGGGCGCCCTTCCGGCTCTCGTACGGGGCGATCTTGTGCACCTTGGTGAGCGCAGGCACCCCGCCGGTGCCCGGGGCGATCCGCTGCACCCACCAGTCGGTGGCGCTCGTGCCACCGGTCACCAGCGCCGAACCGTCGGGCGCGGGCTGGACGCCCTGGCCGGACCGGGGCAGCAGGGTACGGGCGGGGCCGCCGTCGAGCGGCACGGCCACCACGGGGTGGGACGAGTCCGCCCCGACCTGGGACTCGGCCAGCACGAGCCAGTCGCCGACGAGCGCGGCGTCGGTGCCGTGCGCGCTGGTCGCCGCCAGCTTGTGCGTCGTCTCCGCACCGGCCGGTGCCGAACGCGGCTTGAGGCGGAGGGTCGCCGTGGTGGCGTCGTACCAGCCGACGCGTCCGGCGTCGAGGAGCGCGTCGCCGGTGCCGCCGCCCGCGTCGTCGAGGACGTCGACAGCGGTCGCGGTGGCGAAGTCGACGTACCCGAGGCGGCTGCTGCCGTCGGGGAAGGCGTAGCGCACCACGACGCCGGTCGCGTCACCGGTGACCACGGAGAAGCCGTCGACGTCCGCCGGGAGGCCCGACACCTGTCGACTGCGCTGCTCGCCGTCGACGGCGTCCGTGAGGAACAGCCCGTCCGGACCGTACCCGGACACGATGACCGACCCGAAGGTGCCCTGGTAGGAGCCCTCGAAACCGCCGAGTGTGGTGCGGAGGGAACCCGTGGCCATGTCCCGCATACGGGTCGTCTGCTGGGAGGTGAAGGTGTCGGGCATGGCCGCGATGTCACCGCCGCGACCGACCAGACCGTCACGGCAGGACGTGTAGATGTAGTAGCAGTCGGTGCCGTAGGCCACCTTGTAGGGCACTCCGCGCTCGTCCTTGACGGACACGGTGGAATTGCCGGCGTACGAGGTCCACAGCAGGCCCTCCGCGTCACGTCCGCCCTGCCGGTGCAGGAACCCGGTGGTCCCGGCGGCGAGCAACTGCGTGGGGCGCGGTGTGGTCCTGCTCGGGTTGTCCAGCACCACCTCGGGGGTGGGCGTCGCCGCGGCGGCGACGGTGCCGCCCCCGAGCGGCAGGACCAGGGCGCCCGCTGCGACGCAGGCGGTGATGAGCGTGGTGGCGAGCGCGCTGCGGCGCACGCGGTGTCCGGCCAAGGAGAGGCCCCCCAGAAAGCGTCAGGAAAGCGGGACGGCTCCCGACCCCCCAGTCATCCGCCTGTACCCGCACAAGTGCGCGGATCATAGCAACGCCCGGCGGCACGGTTTCCGCAGGTGGCGTGACACCATCGACTACGTGCTCGACATCGGCTACTCCCTCTCCCGCCGCTTCCCGGACCCACCGCAGACGGACTACCGCCACGCGGACGTCCACGCGCTGCGGCACGACCTGTTCTGCGGTGACGTGTACGTCGCGGACACCAAGGCCGACCGCGAGGTGTCCACGGCGTGGGGGTGGGTGCCCGTGCTCGACTTCGCGTGGGCGCTGTGCGACATCGTCGAGCAGCTCGACCGCGACCCGCGCGGCAGCCGGTCGGCCCGGCCGCAGTACGCCGAGCTGGACTTCACCGAGTCCACGGACCGGATGCTCTTCGAGCGCCGGTTCGGCTGGGTGGACATCGAGGCCGACTGGATGCCGGCCGAGGAACCCCCGCTCACCTTCGGCCACGCGGTCCTGCGCCGGGAGGCACGCGACTTCCTCCACGACCTGATCGCCGACCTCACGGACATGCACGAGGGCCTGGCGGACAACCCGGCGATCTGGACCGTCCAGTCCCGCTTCCCCCGCGTGCCCTGACACCGGCCCGGGCGGCCCTCGCCCGGCATCGGCGCCGGCGGGGCCGTACGGGTCGCACCCGCAGGGGTTGGCGGTGCCCTCACGGCTCCCTCACCGGGGCGGTACGCGGCGACAGGAGGGGGCGGAGCGGTGTCGGCCGGTGGGTGGGGCGAGGCCCTCCGGGCTCGTCTCCTCGGGGCCGGCGGGCCCCTACCGCGCCGCCGTACCGCCGCGTTCGGCCGCCCATGTCACGGATCGCGCACCGCCACCCGTCATCCCTCCGAGAGCAGCCACGCACCCTCCCGGGGAGAGACACCATGCCCACCCGCATCACCGTCATCGGCGGCGGCTTCGCCGGCCTCACCGCCGCCATCACCGCCGCCGAAGCCGGCGCCAAGGTCACCCTCCACGAGGCCCACCGCACCCTCGGCGGCCGGGCCCGTACCGCCGAAGGCCCCTACCGCACCAACGAAGGCCCCCACGCCCTCTACCACCGCGGCCCGCACTGGTCCTGGCTCGGGCAGCGCGGCCTGCTGGGCCCCATGGCCGCCGTACCGGCCCGCGAGGGCGCCCGCTTCCGCTTCCACCTGAACGGCGAACTGCGCCGCACCCCGCCACTGGGCATGCTCCGCCTGGCGCGCCGCACGCCCGAACGCGCCCCGGTGGACGTCGACTTCGCCACCTGGACGCAGAACCCCGCCGGCCGCGCCGCCGCGAACTACGCGGGTGTCGCGCTGTTCCACCACGACCCCGGCTCCCTGTCCGCCCGTTTCGTTCAGGAGCGGCTCCGCCGGGCCACCTCCCTGCCGCCCGAGGCGCACTATCCGCGCGGCGGCTGGGGTGAGGTCATCGACCGGATGGCCGCCCACGCCTGGGACCTCGGCGTGCGCATCGAGACCTCCGCGCGCGTCGACACCCTGCCCGACCGGGAGGGCCCCGTCATCGTCGCGACCTCCCTCGACGCCGCCCGCCGCCTCCTGAAGGACCCGGGCCTGACCTGGCCCAGCGGCCGCACCGTACTGCTCGACCTCGCCCTGCGCCCGCACCGGAAGGACCCGTTCGTGATCTCCGACCTGGACGCACCGGGCTGGCTGGAGCGGTTCACCGCGCAGGACCCGTCCCTCGCCCCGGCGGGTGAGAGCCTGCTCCAGGGCCAGTTCCCGATCGCCCCGCACGAGTCCAAGGCGGACGGTGTGGCCCACGCCGAGCGGTTGCTCGACAAGGGGTTCCCCGGCTGGCGGGACCGCACCCTGTGGCGTCGCGAGGCGCTCGCCAACGGGCGTACGGGAGCGGTCGACCACCCCGGCACCACCTGGCGCGACCGCCCGGCCATCGACCGGGGCGACGGCATCCTCCTGGCGGGCGACCAGGTCGCGGCGCCCGGGGTGCTGACCGAGGTGTCGTTCACCAGCGCCATCGGCGCGGCGTCCCTCGCCCTCAAGGCCGCCCACCCACGGCTCGACCTCAAGCGGGCTTGACCGAGCGGGCTCGGCCTCAAGCGGGTTTGACCGAGCGGGCTTGACCTCAAGCGCACTCGAGATTGAAGGCTCTCCTCCGTACCCCGCAGCAGGTCTCCGTACCCCGCAGCAGAAGAGAGCCCACCATGCGCGCCATCCGCCTCCACGCCTTCGGCCCCGCCGAGAACCTCACCCACGAGGAGATCCCCGACCCCACCCCCGGGCCCGGCCAGGTCCGGATCGCCGTCACCGCGTCCGGCGTGCACCTCCTCGACACCGCGCTGCGCCGGGGCGCGCCCGGCCCGTACCCCGCCCCCGCCGAACTGCCCACCGTCCCCGGCCGCGAGGTCGCGGGCACGGTGGACGCCCTCGGCGAGGGCACCGACCCCGCCTGGCTCGGCAAGCGCGTCGTCGCCCACCTCGGCATGGCCCCCGGGGGCTACGCCGAGCTCGCCGTCGTCGACGCCACCCGGCTTCACGAGATCCCGCCCGCCCTCGACGACGCCGAAGCCGTCGCCATGATCGGCACCGGCCGCACCACCATGGGCATCCTCCAGTTCGCCGAACTCGGCCCGGACAGCGTCGCCCTGGTCACCGCCGCGGCCGGCGGCATCGGCACGCTCCTCGTCCAGTACGCCAAGAACGCCGGAGCCACCGTCATCGGCCTGGCCGGCGGCCCCCGGAAGACCGCCCGCGTCCGGGCCGACGGCGCCGACCTCGCCGTCGACTACACACTCCCCGACTGGCCGGACCAGGTCCGCGCACACCTCGGGGACCGGCGGGCCACCGTCGTCTTCGACTGCGTCGGCGGCACCACCGGCCGCGCCGCCGTCGACCTCCTGGGCAGGGGCGGGCACCACCTCGTGTACGGATGGGCCGGCGAGGGACCGCACGACGGCGAGCCGCTCACCTTCACCGACGAGGAACTCGACCGGCGTGGCATCACCTCCCGGTCCGTCCTCGGACCGGTGATGCTCCAGAAGGCCGGCGGAGACGTACGCACCCTGGAGCTCCGCTCCCTCTCCGAGGCCGCGACCGGCCGCCTCCGCCCCGCCGTCCAGCGCTTCCCGCTCGCCGACGCGGCCGCCGCCCACCGCGCCCTGGAAACCCGCGCCACGATGGGCAAGGTGGTCCTGGTCCCATGACCCCGCCCGGGCGAACCGGCGTAACGGAACCGGCGCGGTCGTCCGGAGTCGGCTACTGGACCCCCAGGGGCCAGGAGAACACCGGAGGAATGCTCACCGGCCCCACCGTCACCTGCGACCGCCCCTAGGCCGCGTCGCCCTCGGCGCGCCCCAACTCCGCCAGCGCCCCGTCGGTCAACCGGTACACCGTCCACTCGTCCTGCGGCCGTGCGCCCAGCGACTTGTAGAAGTTGATCGACGGGGTGTTCCAGTCCAGGACGGACCACTCCAGCCGCTCGTACCCCCGCGCCACACAGATCCGCGCCAACTCCCGCAGCAGCGCCTTCCCGTACCCACCACCCCGCAGCTCCGGGCGCACATACAGGTCCTCGAGGTAGATGCCGTGCACCCCGCGCCACGTCGAGAAGTTCAGGAACCACAGGGCGAAGCCGGCGATCTCGCCCTCCTCCGTCTCCGCGATGTGCGCGAACGCCGCCGGCCGCTCACCGAACAGCGCCTCCTTCAACTGCTCCTCGCCGGCCCGCACCTCGTCCAGTGCCTTCTCGTACTCGGCGAGCTCACGAACCATCGAATAGATGGCGGGTACGTCGTCCACGACAGCGCTACGAATCATGACCGCAGCCTGCCCCGTACACCCCCCGCCGCGCCAGTACCGTCCACACCCTGAACCCCTTACCGCCCCAGCAGCAGCCGCGCCACCGCCGCCCGGTCGCCCTCCAGCTCCGTCCCACCGTCCTCCACGTGCCACAGCGAGTCCTGCAACACCCGGCCCAGCGTCCACGCCCTCGCCCGCTCCCGGTCCAGCCCCAGCACCTCCGTCAACAGGTCGAACCGCCACAACACCTCGTCCGGATCGAACCGGTCGAACAGCGACGGCAACAGCTCGAAACCCGGATCCCCCGCCAGCGGCTTCGGATCGATCGCCAGCCACGGCTCCCGGTCCGAGGCCAGCACATTGTCGAAGTGCAGGTCCCAGTGCAGCAGCCGGTCCCCCGGCTCACCCGCCACCTCCCGGACCGCCGCCGCACAGTCCCGCAACAGCCGCCGGTCCTCCTCCCGCTCCAACTCCCCCACCGCGCCGGACACGTCCTCCAGCATCCGTGCCGCGATGTCACCCAGCCCCCGCATCCCGGCCGGCGCCTCCACCGCCACCAGCCGCGCCATCAGCTCCGCCAGGACCCGCGTCACCTCCCGCATGTCCCCCACCGCCGACAGGTGCCTGCCCTCGTCCAACCGCTCCAGCAGCAGCGTCCCCGTCCCCGCGTCCCCCGCCAGCAGCCGCACCGCGCCACTGCCGTCCCACGTCCGCAGCGCCGACGCCTCGCCCGCACTCTCCTCGTCCAGCAACTGCAACTTCAACGCCGCACGCGTACCGTCACCCGCCACCACCGGCAGCACCAACGCCGACCACCCGTGCATCACCGGCCCCGTCCGCCGCAGCCCCCACTCCTCCAGGAACCGCTCCGCCCGCCCGGGCAGCGCCGCGACGAACGCCCGCCCCTCCTCGCCATTGATCTCGCTCTGCACCCGCGCCAGCGCCGCAGGAACCTCGATCACTCCACACCCCATCCGATAACGTCCACACCCACTCACTGGCGATGGACCCGAGGAACCACATGAGCACCGTCAACGGCGGCATATCGTTCTGGTACGCACAGGAAGGCACACCCGCACCGCGGGAACCCCTCCCCGGCGACACCACGGCCGACGTCTGCATCGTCGGCGGCGGCTACACCGGCCTGTGGACCGCGTACTACCTCAAGAAGGCCGTTCCCTTCCTCAACATCATCGTCCTGGAAGGGAAGTTCTGCGGCTACGGCGCTTCCGGCCGTAACGGTGGCTGGCTCTACAACGGCATCGCCGGCCGCGACCGCTACGCCAAGGCACACGGCCACGAAGCCGCCGTACGCCTCCAGCAGGCCATGAACGACACCGTCGCCGAAGTCGTCACCACCGCGTCCGCCGAGAACATCGACGCCGACATCCACCAGGGCGGTGTTCTCGAGATCGCCTACACCCCGGCCCAGTTGGCCCGCCTCAAGGCGTACCACTCCGTCGAGGTCGCCTTCGGCGAAACCGGCCGCCAACTGCTCGGCGCCCGTGAGACCGCCGACCGCGTCCGCGTCACCGGAGCCGTCGGCTCCACCTGGACACCCCACGGCGCCCGCATCCACCCGGTCAAACTCCTCAAGGGCCTCGCCGCCACCGTCGAAGCCCTCGGCGTCACCATCCACGAGTCGACCCCGGTCACCGGGATCAAGCCCAAGCACGCCACCACCCCGTACGGCACGGTCCGCGCCCCCTACATCCTCCGCTGCACCGAAGGGTTCACCGCGAGCATCAAGGGCCACAAACGCACCTGGCTCCCCATGAACTCCTCCATGATCGCCACCGAGCCGCTCCCCCAGGACCTCTGGGACGCCATCGGCTGGACCGGCCGCGAAACCCTCGGCGACATGGCACACGCCTACATGTACGCCCAGCGCACCGCCGACGACCGCATCGCCCTCGGCGGCCGAGGCGTCCCCTACCGCTTCGGCTCCCGCACCGACAACGACGGCCGCACCCAGCCCGCCACCGTCGACGCCCTCCGCGAGATCCTCATCCGCCTCTTCCCCCAGCTCGCCGGCACCGGCATCGCCCACGCCTGGTCCGGCGTCCTCGGCGTCCCCCGCGACTGGTGCGCCACCGTCACCCTCGACCGCTCCACCGGCCTCGGCTGGGCCGGCGGCTACGTCGGCTCCGGCGTCGCCACCGCCAACCTCGCCGCCCGCACCCTCCGCGACCTGATCCAACAGGACTCCGGCCAGTCCGGCCCCACCGACCTCACCACCCTCCCCTGGGTCAACCACAAGGTCCGCCCCTGGGAGCCCGAGCCCCTCCGCTGGCTCGGCGTCCACACCCTTTACACCGCCTACCGCGCCGCCGACCGCCGCGAAGCCACCACCCACACCCCCGCCACCGACCGCATCGCCACCCTCGCCGACCGCGTCTCCGGCCGCCACTGACCCCACCGCGACACACGACAAAGGCCCCGGACGCATGTCGTCCGGGGCCCTGCTCATCGTGTACTGGAGCCCCCTGTCGGGTTCGAACCGACGACCCCCGCTTTACAAGAGCGGTGCTCTGGCCAGCTGAGCTAAGGAGGCACTGCGCACGAGTGTAACCGGACCCCAGCCGCCTCCGGCCGAAAATTTCGCCGCCCGGCGACTGCTGACAGATGCCGCCCGGCCAGGTAGCGTCACCCGGGGTTCACTCGCGTGGACCAGACCACTTCCATTCCTTTACTCGGATCGTCCGGCACGTTCCTGCCGGTGAAGGGACTGCATCACCATGGCTTCTGTCACGTTCGACAAGGCGACCCGGATCTACCCGGGTGGTACCAAGCCCGCCGTCGACCAGCTGGAGATCGAGATCGCCGACGGCGAGTTCCTCGTCCTCGTCGGCCCCTCCGGCTGCGGCAAGTCCACCTCGCTGCGCATGCTCGCCGGCCTGGAGGACGTCAACGGCGGTGCCATCCGCATCGGTGACCGCGACGTCACGCACCTGCCGCCGAAGGACCGGGACATCGCCATGGTGTTCCAGAACTACGCGCTGTACCCGCACATGACCGTCGCCGACAACATGGGCTTCGCGCTCAAGATCGCCGGCGTGAACAAGGCGGAGATCCGCAAGAAGGTCGAGGAGGCGGCGAAGATCCTCGACCTCACCGAGTACCTGGACCGCAAGCCGAAGGCGCTCTCCGGCGGTCAGCGTCAGCGTGTGGCGATGGGCCGCGCCATCGTGCGTGAGCCGCAGGTGTTCCTCATGGACGAGCCGCTGTCGAACCTCGACGCCAAGCTCCGTGTGTCCACCCGTACGCAGATCGCGAGCCTCCAGCGCCGGCTCGGCATCACGACCGTGTACGTCACGCACGACCAGGTCGAGGCCCTCACCATGGGTGACCGGGTCGCGGTGCTCAAGGACGGTCTGCTCCAGCAGGTCGACACCCCGCGCAACATGTACGACCGTCCGGCGAACCTCTTCGTCGCCGGTTTCATCGGCTCCCCCGCCATGAACCTGGTCGAGGTCCCGATCACCGACGGCGGCGTGAAGTTCGGCAACAGCGTCGTGCCGGTGTCGCGTGAGGCGCTGTCCGCGGCGGCCGACAAGGGCGACACGACGGTGACGGTCGGTGTCCGCCCCGAGCACTTCGACGTGGCGGGCGCGGAGAGCGACCAGGGCCTGGCCGTGTCGGTCAACGTCGTCGAGGAGCTCGGCGCCGACGGGTACGTGTACGGCTCCGCCCGCGTCGGCGGCGAGGACAAGGACCTGGTGGTCCGCGTCGGCGGCCGTTCCATCCCGGAGAAGGGCTCCGTGCTGCACGTCGTGCCGCGCCCGGACGAGATCCACGTGTTCTCGACCTCCACCGGTGAGCGCCTCAGCCGCTGACACCGCAAAACGCCCGCACGGCCCCGTACTTCGGTGTGGGGCCGTTGGCGTACCCCTCCGGGATGTCGACAAATACCCCGGCAGACGGGTCAATTCGGACCCTGTTCGTCAACGGGCAATTCGAAAAGGAGCATCGAACCATCCCCCGTGGGGGTGACTAAATGTCTCCAAATCATCACTGGCCGCTACGCTCACGTCCGTGACCCACACCGCACGCCGAATCGGCCGCTCTCTCGCCCTCGTCCTGCCCGTCGTCCTGGTGCTCTCCGGAACTCTCGCGGTCACCAGTGTCCCGTGGGCGGGCAGCACCTCCCAGACCCAGATGCTCACCGCGTCGTCGGAGAACGTCTCGGTACGGGCCAAGTCCCGCGCACCTCAGGATATTCTCCGCGACAAGCTCCTCGCAGAGCTTCAGGAGAAGGACCCGGGTGTCGCCCTCACGCACCTCCAGCGCACCGTGGAGGAGCGCCCGTCGCTCGCCAAGCACTGCATGTCGATCGCCCGCGCCCTCGGCCGTGCCGCCGTCCAGCACTACGGTCCCGTACGCGCCCAGACGTATTCCCGCCCCGTGTGCGACACGTCCTACGCCACCGGCGTCGCCCACGAGAGCTGAGGCGTATCGCCGGCACCGAGGTGCGCCTATCGTGCGCGGTATGCACACCTCTCCGACGCAGGCCGTGGTCCTGGCGGGCGGCCAGGGTTCACGACTGCGCCCGTACACCGACGACCGCCCCAAGCCGATGGTCGAGATCCCGGGAACCGGGACCCCGATCATCGGCCATCAGCTTTCCTGGCTGGCCGCCGAGGGCGTGACCGACGCCGTCGTCTCCTGCGGCCACCTCGCCGAGGTGCTCCAGCAGTGGCTGGCGACCGCCGAACTGCCCTTGCGGGTCACCACTGTCGTGGAGCCGGAGCCGCTGGGCCGTGGCGGCGGCCTCAAGTACGCGGCCGCGCGCCTGCCGAAGCCCGACGAGCCGTGGTACGCCACGAACGGTGACATCTGGACCCGTTTCTCGCTGCGTGAGATGGCCGCGTTCCATGCCGAGCGCGATGCCACCGCGACACTCGCCCTGGCCCGTCCCCGTATCCCCTGGGGGGCCGTCGAGACGGACACCTTCGGGCACATCACCGACTTCATCGAGTCGCCGCCGTCCCCGTACCTCATCAACGCGGGCGTGTACGTCTTCTCCCCCGCCTTCACGGACGCGCTGCCCGACCGCGGGGACCACGAGCGAACGACGTTTCCCCGGCTGGCCCGTGAGCGGCGTCTGGCGGGCTTTCCGCTGCCGCAGGGGGCGTACTGGCGGGCCATCGACACCGCCAAGGACCTCCAGGAGGCGGCGAAGGAGCTCGCCGCCTCCTGACCCGGGCACGGGAGAGGGGCGGTCACCGTGCGCGGTGACCGCCCCTCCTGTGTGTGTACGTCAGCCGAGCAGGCCGCCGATCGGGTTGCGGTTGCCGCCGGTGGACGAGCCGCCGTCGCTGCCGCCGGAGCCGCCGCCCGTACCGCCGTCGTCACCCCCGTCACCGCCGGTGCCGCCACCGCTGCCGTTACCGCCCGTGGAGGTCGGGCCGGCGCTGGAGGACGGCGGGGGCACGGGCTCGGACTGCTCCGGAGGCTGCTGGCCGGTGCCCTGCGAGGCGGTGGGCCGCTCCTCCTCGATGCGCTCCTCCTCGCCGACGCCGGCCGTCTCGGCCGGGGAGGACTCCTCCTCCTCGGCGGTCGGTCCGGCGGTCGCGGACGCGGAGGGCTCGGGGCGCCGGGAGGACTCGCGGGCGGACGGGGACTGCTCGCCGGGCTCCTCGGGGAGCGGCCGGCCGGGCAGGTGGTTGGTGGGGTCGTCGTTCGGCCCGGGGACGGTGACCATCTCCGTGGAGCGTACGGCCCCGCCGAGCACCGAGCCGATGAGCAGGGTCAGGCCGACCACGACGGTGGCGACGAGCACGCCGCGCCGCAGTACCCGGCGGCGCAGGTCCCACAGCGCCGAGCGGGGGCCGAGAGTGCGCCAGGCCTCACCGGCGAGGCGTCCGTCGATGGAGTAGACGGGCGCGCCGGCGATGATCAGTGGTGACCAGGCGGCGAGGTAGATGAAGTCGGGCGCGTCGTAGACGGGGACGGTCTTCCAGCTGACGGTGAGGATCAGCGCGGCGGAGAGCATCACCCCGAACACGGCGGCGACCCGCTGCCAGAGGCCCAGTACGGTCAGGACGCCGACGATGACCTGGGCGAAGGCGACGGTGAGGCCGGCGCCGACGGGGTGGGCGAGGGCGAAGTCGCGCAGCGGCTCCGCCAGGGCCCACGGGTGGAGGGACGTGAGCCACTTCACCATGGAGCCGCGTTCGCCGCCGTCGAAGTAGACGGGGTCGCAGAGCTTGCCCATGCCGGCGTAGATGGAGATGAAGCCGAGGAACACGCGCAGCGGGAGCAGGACGACGCCGAGGTTCATCCGGCGGCCGGGGTAGTACGCGTGCCGGTGGGCCGGTCCGGTGTACGCCCCGTCCACGGGACGGTCGTCGGCGCGGTCGTCGGCGCGCTCGGCGCGGTCGGTGTCGCTCCCGTAGGGACCGGCGTACGTGTCGGCGTAGGTGTCGGCGTACGTGTCGGGCTGGTCGTCGTAGGCGCCGACCGCGCGGCGCATGGGCGGCAGGAGCGGCGGCGCGTCGGGGCCGCGCTGGGCGCCGACGACCGGGGTCGGCATGGTGTCGTCGGTGAGGTCGACGCGCGGGATGACCTGGGTGGCGCCGCCGTCGAGCGTGCCGAGGGCGGTCGATTCCCGCACGGCCTGGAGGAGCCCGGTCGCGCCGGGGTCACCGGGCGAGGACTTGCCGCTCCATACGACGGGCGCGCGGCGCCGGGTCGTCGCGCCGCCGCTGGCGGAGGCGCCGCTCATGGCGGGCACGCGGGCGGGGTCTGCCGGCCGGGACTTGTTCGCCGGGGCGAGCTGCACACGGAAACTGGCGTGGTTCACGATGACCTGCGCGGGATCGCAATCCACCTTGACCATGCTCAGCGCAGGCTGATCGTCGAAACCGGGCCGGGGCGTTCTGGTGTCCACACTCATCTAACCGAGTGACGTGGGTTTAGGACACTGCCTTGACGGCCGGGAAATGTCCGAGACCCGTCAAGATCATGACGGGTCTCGGGATCACGCGTTTCAGGGGCGCAGTGCCGGCCCCCTCGGCACGTCGGGCCTCCGGGGCGTCACGCGCGGCCGGGCGTCACGCGCGGCGGCGGGCCGCCTCGTACAGCACCACACCGGCGGCGACGCCCGCGTTGAGGGACTCGGCGCCGCCCGGCATGGGGATGCGGACGAGGTGGTCGCACGTCTCGCCGACGAGGCGGGACAGGCCCTTGCCCTCGCTGCCGACGACGATGACGACCGGGCCGCCGAGGGCCTCCAGCTCGCCGACCTCCATGTCACCGTCGGCGGCCAGGCCCACGACGGTGATGCCGGCCTTCTGGTAGGCCTCCAGGGCGCGGGTGAGGTTGGTGGCGCGGGCGACGGGGGTGCGGGCGGCGGTGCCCGCGGCGGTCTTCCAGGCACCGGCGGTCATTCCGGCCGCGCGGCGCTCCGGCACGACCACGCCGTGGCCGCCGAACGCGGAGACGGAACGGACGACCGCGCCGAGGTTGCGCGGGTCGGTGACGCCGTCGAGGGCGACGATCAGCGGGTCCTCGCCGTTGTCGAAGGCGACCGCGGCCAGGTCCTCGGGGTGGGCGTACTCGTAGGGCGGGACCTGGAGGACGAGGCCCTGGTGGTTGAGGCCGTTGGTCATCCGGTCGAGCTCGGGGCGGGGGGCCTCCATGAGGTTGATGCCGCCGCGGTCGGCCGCGAGCTTGAGCGCGTCGCGCACCCGCTCGTCGTTGTCGATGAACTGCTGGACGTACAGCGTCGTCGCGGGGACGCCGTCGCGCAGCGCCTCGAAGACGGGGTTGCGGCCGACGACCATCTCGGACAGGCCCTTGCCGCCGCGCCGGGCGACCTGGCGACGGTGCGCCTGCTTGGCCTTGGCGTTGGCGACGCGGTTCTTCACATGGCCCTTGCGGGCGGACGCGGGCGGCGTGGGGCCCTTGCCCTCGAGGCCCCGGCGCCGCTGGCCACCGCTGCCGACCGTCGCGCCCTTCTTGTTGGACGTGCGGCGGTTCCTGCGCTGGCTGTTCCCGGCCATGACTTACCTGCTTCGTCGATGATGCGTACGTACGTGTATATGAAGTGTGCCAGCGCGGGGCTCAGCGCGCGCCGAGCGTCCAGCGCGGCCCGTCGGGGCTGTCCTCGATGACGAGTCCGGACTGGCCGAGCTGGTCACGGATCGCGTCCGCCGTGCCCCAGTCCTTGCGCGCCCGGGCGGCCTCGCGCTGGTCGAGGACCATGCGTACGAGGCTGTCGACGACGCCGTGGAGGTCCTCGCCGCGGTCGGTCTCGCCCGCCCAGTGCGGGTCGAGCGGGTCCAGGCCGAGGACGCCGAGCATGGCACGGACCTCGGCGAGGCGCGCGACGGCGGCCTCCTTGTCGTCGGCGGCCAGCGCGCTGTTGCCCTGCCGGACGGTGGTGTGGACGATCGCGAGCGCCTGCGGGACGCCCAGGTCGTCGTCCATCGCCTCGGCGAAGGCAGGCGGGACGTCGGCGGCCGGCTCGACGGGCCCGGCCTTCTCGACGACGCGCTGGACGAAGCCCTCGATGCGGGCGAAGGCGGACTCGGCCTCGCGCAGGGCCTCCTCGCTGTACTCGATCATCGACCGGTAGTGCGGGGTGCCCAGGTAGTAGCGCAGGACGATGGGGCGCCACTGCTTGACCATCTCGGAGACCAGCACCGAGTTGCCGAGCGACTTGGACATCTTCTCGCCGCTCATGGTGACCCAGGCGTTGTGCACCCAGTAGCGGGCGAACTCGTCGCCGAACGCCTTGGCCTGGGCGATCTCGTTCTCGTGGTGCGGGAAGACCAGGTCGAGGCCGCCGCCGTGGATGTCGAAGGCGGAGCCGAGGTACTTGTGCGCCATGGCGGAGCACTCCAGGTGCCAGCCGGGGCGGCCGCGGCCCCACGGCGTCTCCCAGTCGGGCTCGCCGGGCTTGGTGGCCTTCCACATGGCGAAGTCGCGCGGGTCGCGCTTGCCGGCGACACCCTCGTCGGGCTGCCGCAGGTCGTCGATGTCCTGGTTGGACAGCGACAGGTACTCGGGGAAGGAACGGACGTCGAAGTAGACGCTGCCGTCGGCGACGTAGGCGTGCCCGCGCTCGATGAGGCCGCGCATCATCTCGATCATCTCGGGGACGTGGCCGGTGGCGCGCGGTTCGTAGGTGGGCGGGAGGCAGCCGAGGGCCTCGTAGCCGTCGTTGAACGCGCGCTCGTTCTCGTACCCGATCGACCACCAGGGGCGGCCCTGGTCGGCGGACTTGGCGATGATTTTGTCGTCGATGTCCGTGACGTTGCGGATGAACGTCACGTCATAGCCGCGGTGGGCGAACCAGCGGCGCATGATGTCGAAGTTCAGTCCCGACCGGATGTGCCCGATGTGCGGGGCGGCCTGCACGGTGGCACCACACAGGTAGATCGAGACGCAGCCCGGCGTGAGCGGGGTGAAGTCGCGGATCTGCCGGGCGCTGGTGTCGTACAGACGAATAGTCACCACTCCAGGGTAGTGGGCCGGTGCCAGTGCCCCGTGCCCGTACGGCTCAGGCGTTACGGACCAGTAGTGCGGTCGCGATGGCGGCGAGGCCCTCCGCGCGGCCGGTCAGTCCGAGACCGTCCGTGGTCGTGCCGGACACCGACACGGGTGCGCCGGCGGCCGCGCTCAGCGCCTTCTGGGCCTCGTCGCGCCGCTTGCCGATCTTCGGGCGTACGCCGATGACCTGGACGGCGATGTTGCCGATCTCGAAGCCCTCGGCGCGGACGATGCGGGCGGCTTCGGCGAGGAGCGTCACACCGGAGGCGCCGGACCACTCGGGGCGGGAGGTGCCGAAGTGGGCGCCGAGGTCGCCGATGCCGGCGGCGGAGAACAGCGCGTCGCAGGCGGCGTGGGCGGCGACGTCGCCGTCGGAGTGCCCGGCGAGCCCGTACTCCTCGCCCTCCCAGAGGAGGCCGGCACACCACAGTTCCCGCCCGTGTTCGAAGGCGTGGACGTCGGTGCCGATGCCGACGCTCGGCAGGCTAGAAGCCATCGTTGGCCCTCCTCCGGGCGAGTACCGCCTCGGCGAGCACGAGGTCGAGCGGGCGGGTCACCTTGAACGCCTCCTCGTGGCCCGGCACGACGACGACCGGCTCGCCGAGCCGCTCCACCATGCCGGCGTCGTCGGTGACGGTGTCGGTGACGGTGGTGTGGGCGCGCACCAGGGTGTCGCGGGCGAAGCCCTGCGGGGTCTGGACGGCGCGGAGGGTGGCGCGGTCGGGGGTGGCGAGGACCGGCTCGGGCTCGCCCTTCTCGCGCGGGTCGACCTGCTTGACGGTGTCGGCGAGCGGCACGGCGGGCACGACGGCCACGGCGCCGTCGCGGACGGCCTCGATGACCGCGTCGACGGTGTCGACGGGCACGAGGGGGCGGGCCGCGTCGTGGACGAGGACGGTGGTGATGTCGTCGGGCAGCGCGGCCAGGCCGAGGCGGACGGACTGCTGGCGGGTCTCGCCGCCGGGTACGACGAGGTAGTCGGTCCTCTCGGGGAGCGCGTGCGCGTCGAGGAGGTTCTTGACCTCGGGTGCGCCGTCGGGCGGTGCGACGACCACGACGAGCGAGACCGCGCGCGAGGCGGCCATGGCGCGGACCGCGTGGATGAGCATGGGCGTCCCGTTCAGCGCGCGGAGCGCTTTGGGGGCGCCCGGGCCGAGTCGTACACCACGACCCGCGGCGGGGATCACCGCGGCGGTGCGGGCGGGGGGGCTTGCGTCTGACATCGGTTGCACTCCGGCAGGTTTGTTGACTCGGCCCATCTGGGTATGGCCTCTGCGGGGCGGCGCAACGCCTTGACCGGACCCTTCCGTGACCCCGGTCGAGTGAGCTGCGCCTCAGGTCTCTCACCGGACAGGTCCGGGCGGGAGTACACGCGGCGGGAAGCCGGCTGGAGCCGGACATGCCGCAGCGCCCGGCGACGAAGCTGTCTGTCACAGCATGTCAGCGGGCACCGCGGCATCGCTTCACATCAGCTACGCGTTACGCGTCAGGACGCGAGGACCTCGTCGAGCAGGGCCTCGGCCTTGTCTTCGTTGGTGTTCTCAGCGAGGGCGAGCTCGCTGACCAGGATCTGGCGCGCCTTGGCGAGCATGCGCTTCTCTCCGGCGGAGAGACCGCGCTCACGCTCACGGCGCCACAGGTCACGCACCACTTCGGCGACCTTGATGACATCGCCGGAGGCGAGCTTCTCGAGATTTGCCTTGTAGCGACGGGACCAGTTCGTCGGCTCTTCGGCGTATGGTGCGCGGAGCACCTCGAAGACCCGGTCCAGTCCGTCCTGACCGACCACATCGCGCACGCCGACGAACTCCGCATTGTCCGCTGGCACACGAACCGTCAAGTCGCCCTGGGCGACCTTGAGCACCAAGTAGGTCTTGTCCACGCCTTTGATCTGGCGAGTTTCGATGGCCTCGATCAGCGCGGCCCCGTGATGGGGATAGACCACGGTGTCGCCAACCTTGAACGTCATGTGACAGGTACCCCTTCCGTGGCTATCCAGGGTAACACGGATACGGCTTCTTCTGAATGGCGTTTTCGCAGGTCAGGGCATATCTCGGGGCTTGACAACAGCAACACGAACGTGCTGCGGAGGGCTTCCGGAAGGGGGTATTCGCAGGTCGGAGCGGCTGCGCGGGCGGACTGAAACGAGCACGTCACACCCCTCGACGAGTGGTCCGGAGAGGTGAATCGTCCCGGTTTGTCGGGTTCCCTGAGGTGAACTTCCCGTACTCCGTTCGGCCGCCGCTCACTCGTACGGACGGTGGTCCCGGGCGTTTGTCGAAATTGACGACCGCGGGGCGTGCGTTGACCGCCGGGCGTGATCACGCGGGCTTTTCGCAAGGAATGCAGGACCGCCCCGGAATTGATCAAGAGCGGTTATGTGAACGCGGATCGAACTGCCGGGACGGCGGAAGCCCGGCCCCCGGGCGCCGACCCCGGGACGGGACTGGGGCGGGTCGGGTGCGGGGCGGGGTGGAGGGGTCGGTAACCTGAGCGCGCCGACTGATCCTTTGGTCCATTCTCACGAACGGGCCCCGGGATCGGCCGGACCCCGGTACCACCAGACCGTGCCCGTCCCTCCGTCCGTACGTCCTAGGAGTTGCCGCCGCCGTGAGCCGCAGCCTTCGACGCGGCGCCCTCGCCGCCACCGCCATCGTGTTCTCGATCGCCTCGCTCTCCGCCTGCGGTGCGGGCAACGACGCCCAGACCCTCGGCGTCAAGCCGGACAACGCCGCCACCTCGGTCGGCACCGTCAAGGTCCAGAACGCGGTGGTGATCACGCAGCCGAAGATCGACGCGGAGGGCCCCGCCGTCGTCTCGGCGATGCTCTTCAACAACGGCGCCAAGGCGGAGACGCTGGAGGCGATCGAGCTGCCCGGCTCGAAGCTCCCGGTCAAGCTCACCGGCGCGGGCGGCTCCGGCCCCATCACCGTCCCCGCGGGCGGCTCGGTCCTGATCGGCGGCAAGGGCAACGCGTCGGCGGTCATCGAGCAGGGCCGTGAGGCGGCGAAGAACGGCGACGTCCAGGACGTCGTCTTCAAGCTCAGCGAGACGGGCGACGTCAAGCTCCGGGCCTTCGTCGTCCCGGCGACCAGCTACTTCGCGGGCTACGGCCCCGAGGTGGTGCCGCAGAAGCCGGCGGAGCAGAAGCCCCCGACGTCCGTCCCGCCCGCGCCGCCGTCGGGCGCCCCGACCGGCAGCCCCAGCGGCTCCCCGGCCGCGCCGGACGCCCCGAACGAGGGCGACGAGGCGCCGGAGGCCCCGACGGACTCCGCCTCCGCGTCGCACGACGCCGGCCACTGACGTACACGTCTCCACGTACGGTCCGTACACGGTCCACGTACGGGAAGGGGGGGCCCCCCGGGGGGGGGGGGGGGCATCCCCCCGCACGCTCCCCCCCGCAGGAGGGGGAATGAGGTGCCGCTCGGGGGGTTGGTCCGATGTGGGGACGGGG
>NZ_JBVJAH010000015.1:5437-48419 GCF_055590785.1 Streptomyces sp. NPDC041796 | reverse complement strand
TCCCGCGTACCAAGCCGCCGTACATAGATGGACCCCTCCCCGTGGATGCTTCGGACAGGGTCCAGGGGGGGGAGGGGCCCCCCCACCGGTCGGGGGGCCCCCCCTTCCCGTACGTACGCCCACGAGCCGGCGGGCACGGGCTCCGCGTCCGGGCTGCGGCCTACGGTTCGAACTTGTAGCCCAGGCCCCGGACGGTGACCAGGTAGCGCGGGGCCCCCGGGTCGGGTTCGATCTTGGCGCGCAGGCGCTTGACGTGGACGTCGAGGGTCTTGGTGTCGCCGACGTAGTCCGCGCCCCACACCCGGTCGATCAGCTGCATCCGGGTCAGCACCCGGCCCGCGTTGCGCAGCAGCATCTCCAGCAGGTCGAACTCCTTCAGCGGCAGGTCGACCTTGCCGCCCGCGACCGTGACGACGTGACGGTCCACGTCCATCCGGACCGGCCCGGCCTCCAGGGCCGCCGGGGCGACCTCCTCCGGCTCGCCGCGGCGGCGCAGCACGGCGCGGATGCGGGCGACCAGCTCGCGGGACGAGAAGGGCTTCGTGACGTAGTCGTCGGCTCCTATCTCCAGGCCCACGACCTTGTCGATCTCGCTGTCCTTGGCGGTCACCATGATGACCGGGACGTTCGACCGGCCGCGGAGCTGGCGGCAGACCTCGGTGCCGGGCAGGCCGGGCAGCATGAGGTCGAGCAGGACGAGGTCGGCGCCGTTGCGCTCGAACTCATCCAGCCCCTCGGGCCCGGTGGTCGCGACGGCGACCTCGAAGCCTTCCTTGCGGAGCATGTAGGACAGGGCGTCGCTGAAGGATTCCTCATCCTCGACGACGAGCACTCGGGTCACGGAAGGACCTCCGGGGCTGTGAGCGGTTCGGTGGTGGTCTCGGAGTGGTGGTGCTGGGGGTGGTCGTGGTGGGACCGGGAAGCGCGGTCCCGTCCGGCGCCGGCCTCGGGGAGGCGGAGCGTGAAGGTGGAGCCCTGGCCTTCGGTGCTCCAGACGGTGACCTCCCCGCCGTGGGAGGCGGCCACGTGCTTGACGATGGCGAGGCCCAGTCCCGTGCCGCCCGTGGCGCGGGAGCGGGCGGGGTCGACGCGGTAGAAGCGCTCGAAGATGCGCTCCTTGTCCTTGTCGGGGATGCCTATGCCCTGGTCGGTGACCGCTATCTCGATGAGGTCGCCGCCGGGCGCGGTGACGCGGCGGGCGGCGATGCCGACGCGGGTGTGGGCCGGGGAGTAGTTCACGGCGTTCTCGACGAGGTTGCCGAGGGCGGCGGCGAGCTGGCCGCGGTGTCCCCAGACGTGCAGGTCCGCGGTGCCGCCTGCGGCCATGGTGATCTGCTTGGTGGAGGCGGGCTGCCGGGAGCGGTCGATGGCCTCGGCGACCAGTTCGTCGACCCGGACGGGCTCGGCGTCCTCCAGCGGGTCGTCGTTCTGCACCCGGGAGAGGTCGATGAGCTCCTGGACGAGGTTGGTGAGCCGGGTGGCCTCTATCTGCATGCGGCCGGCGAAGCGCATGACGGCCTCGGGGTCGTCGGAGGCGTCCATGACAGCCTCGGAGAGCAGGGACAGGGCGCCGACGGGGGTCTTGAGCTCGTGGCTGACGTTGGCGACGAAGTCGCGGCGTACGGCTTCGATGCGGCGGGCCTCGGTGAGGTCCTCGACCAGGAGCAGGACGAGGCGGGAGCCGAGGGGGGCGACGCGGGCGGAGACGGCGAGGGCCTCGCCGCGGCCGGTGCCGCGCCGGGGCAGGTCCAGCTCGACCTGTCGTATCTCACCGTCGCGGCGGGTGTCGCGGGCCATGTGGAGCATGGGTTCGACGGCGAGCTTGCCGCCGCGGACGAGCCCGAGGGCGTACGCCGCGGAGCTGGCCTTGACGACGGAGTCGCTCTCGTCGAGCACGACGGCGGAGGAGCGCAGCACGGACAGGACCGTGTCCACACCGGGCGGCAGTACCGCGTCCGTGTGCAGGGAGGTCCGGGTGGGTCTCGCCTGGTCGCGCTCGCTCCAGCGGAACGCCAGCATGGCGATCACGCCGGTGCACGCTCCGGCGATCGCGGCCACTGCGGCGACCGCCGCGTTCACGTCCATGCGTCCAGGTTATGCGTGGCCGCGGACACTCTCCCAGCCATCGGGGGGCGCGCTCGAACAGTCGTCGCCCAGAGTTCACCGAGGGGAAAGTGACGGTTCACTTGAGAGGGAGGCCCCGGACTTTTTGGACTCGGACCGTGGGACCGTGGGGGTCCGAGCCCACCCGGACCCCTGATGGTCGCACTGAGAGAGGGACATCCATGCGGGACGCGTACCACGAGGAACTGGACTCGATCGGCGAGGGCCTGGTCGAAATGGCCCGGCTGGTCGGGTCGGCGGTCGGTCGCGCCACGACGGCGATGCTCGACGCGGATCTGAAGCTGGCGGAGGCCGTGATCGCGGCCGACCAGAAGGTCGACGACCTTCAGCACGAACTGGAGGCCCGGGCGATAGCCCTGCTGGCCCGCCAGCAGCCCGTCGCGACGGATCTGCGGATCGTGGTGACCTCGCTGCGGATGAGCGCGGACCTGGAGCGCTCCGGCGACCTGGCCCAGCACGTCGCCAAGCTGGCGCGGCTGCGGTTCCCGGACCCGGCGGTGCCGCGGGACCTGCACGCCACGATCCTGGAGATGGGGCAGCTGGCGCAGCGCCTGATGGCGAAGGCGGCGGAGGTCATCATCACCAAGGACGTCGACCTCGCGCTCCAGCTCGAGCACGACGACGACGAGATGGACCGTCTGCACCGGACGCTGTTCCAGCACCTGATGGACGACCGCTGGAAGCACGGCATCGAGACGGCGGTCGACGTCACCCTGCTGGGCCGCTACTACGAGCGCTTCGCCGACCACGCGGTCTCGGTCGCCAAGCGCGTCGTCTACCTGGTGACGGGCGAGCACGCGGACGAGCTCCAGCAGGCGGAGGCGCCGGTCGAGGGCGCGTAGCGGCGGCGCGTCGGGCGCCCGCCCCGGGACGCCGGGAGAGGGCGTCGCACGTCTGTGCGCCGTTGATGCGCCCTGCCGGGCGGGCATGCAATGGGAAGAGGCGACGTACGCCTTGGAACGTGCGCCTTCGAGGAGGGACCCATGGCAGATACGCCCATGACCGACCGCGAGCTGGAAGTACCCGTCGAAGTGCTCCGTCTGCCCGTGCTGGGTGCGTGCGGCTGTGGCTCCGGCTGCGGCTGCGGCTGCCAGTCGGGCGCCCCGTGCCAGTGCGGCGGCTGCTGCGGCTGATCCGTCGGGCGTTTCACCAAGGGCCCCGTCCATGTCCTGGACGGGGCCCTTCGGCGTGCGGGGTGTGCTTACTTCTTGCCCTGGTTCTTGACCGCCTCGATGGCCGCCTTGGCGGCGTCGGGGTCGAGGTAGGTGCCGCCCGGCTTGAGCGGCTTGAAGTCGGCGTCCAGTTCGTAGACCAGCGGGATGCCCGTGGGGATGTTCAGGCCCGCGATGTCGGCGTCGGAGATGCCGTCCAGGTGCTTGACCAGGGCGCGGAGGCTGTTGCCGTGGGCGGCGACGAGGACGGTGCGGCCGGCCAGGAGGTCGGGGACGATGCCGTCGTACCAGTACGGCAGCATGCGGACGACGACGTCCTTGAGGCACTCGGTGCGGGGGCGCAGCTCCGGCGGGATCGTGGCGTAGCGCGCGTCGCCCGCCTGCGAGAACTCGTCGTCGTCGGCGAGGACCGGCGGCGGGGTGTCGTAGGAGCGGCGCCACAGCATGAACTGCTCCTCGCCGAACTCGGCGAGCGTCTGCGCCTTGTCCTTGCCCTGGAGCGCGCCGTAGTGCCGCTCGTTCAGGCGCCAGGAGCGGTGGACCGGGATCCAGTGGCGGTCGGCGGCCTCCAGGGCGAGCTGCGCGGTGCGGATGGCGCGCTTCTGGAGGGAGGTGTGCAGCACGTCGGGGAGCAGACCGGCGTCCTTGAGCAGCTCACCGCCGCGGACAGCCTCCTTCTCGCCCTTCTCGGTGAGGTTGACGTCCACCCAGCCGGTGAACAGGTTCTTCGCGTTCCATTCGCTCTCGCCGTGGCGGAGGAGGATCAGCTTGTACGGTGCGTCGGCCATGCGTACGAGATTAATGGACGCCGTGACGGTTGACGGCTCGCGTCAATTGACTGGCCACTGACAGCCCGGGGCTCGTAAGTTGCCGCTGCTGGTTCAGCCACTTACGGGGGATGGGTTCATGTCGATAGCGACGGTCGGACGTGCCGCGAGGGAGAGCGTGTCGGGCCTGCCCCGGGCGTTCTGGTGGCTGTGGGTGAGCACCCTGGTCAACCGGCTGGGGGCGTTCGTCGCCACGTTCATGGCGCTCTACCTGACCCTGGACCGCGGCTACTCGGCGACGTACGCGGGGCTCGTGGCCGCCCTGCACGGCCTCGGCGGCGTGATCTCGTCGCTGGGCGCCGGTGTGATGACCGACCGGCTGGGCCGGCGGCCCACGATGCTGATCGCCCAGCTGTCGACGGCCGTGTCCGTCGCCGTCCTGGGGTTCATGGAGCATCCGCTCGCCATCGCCGCCGTCGCCTTCGTCGTCGGCGCCGCGTCCAACGCCTCACGGCCCGCCGTGCAGGCGATGATGGCCGACATCGTCCCGCCCGAGGACCGGGTGCGGGCCTTCTCGCTCAACTACTGGGCGATCAACATGGGCTTCGCGATCTCCTCCGCCGGCGCGGGCTTCATCGCCGAGTACAGCTACCTGGCCGGTTTCCTCGGTGAGGCCGCGATGACGCTGGTCTGCGCCGTGCTGATCTTCGTGAGGATCCCGGAGTCGCGGCCGGAGCAGACCGCCCCCACGGAGGGTGGCAAGGCCGTGGAGCCGGACGTCGGCCTGGGGACGGTCCTGCGGGACGGGAAGTTCATGGGTGTGGTCGGGTTGTCCTTCCTGATCTCGCTGATCTTCCAGCAGGGGTACGTGGGCCTGCCGGTCGCCATGGGCGCCGACGGCTTCACCAGCGCGGACTTCGGCGCGGCCATCGCCGTGAACGGTGTGCTGATCGTGGCCCTGCAGATCCCGCTCACCCGGTACATCGAGCACCGTGACCCGCGTTCCCTGCTGATCGTCTCCTCGCTGCTCGCCGGGTACGGCTTCGGCGCCACCGCCTTCGCCGGATCGGTCGGCGTCTACGCGCTGACCGTCTGCGTCTGGACGCTCGGTGAGATGATCAACGCCCCGACGCAGACGGGCCTGGTCGTACGGCTCTCCCCGGTGCACGGACGCGGTCGCTACCAGGGCGTCTACACCATGTCGTGGTCCGTCGCCGGGCTGATCGCCCCTCTGATGTCCGGCTGGATGATCGACCGGTTCGGCCCGGAGTGGCTGTGGGGCATGTGCGCCCTGGTGGGCACGGTGTCCGCGCTCGGGTACTGGCTGCTGATGCGGCGCCTGCCGGAGGAGGACGCCCCGGTGTCGGAGGTCGTGGTCACCAAGACGCCCGCCGGGGAGACGGTCGCCGCGGCCTGAGGGCCGGGCGGCAGGGGAGCCGGGCGGGCAGGGGGGCCGGGCGGCTCGGGAGGGGCTCGGCCGGACGCGGGGTTACGTGGCCGGACGGGTCAGGTGGCTGAACGCGTCCAGGTTGCGCGTGGACTCGCCGCGCGAGACCCGCCACGCGTACTCCTTGCGGATCGCCGTCGCGAAGCCCAGCTCCAGCAGCGTGTTGAACGCCCCGTCCGCCGCCTCCAGGACCGAACCGAGCACCCGGTCCAGTTCCTCGGGGGTGACAGCGGACAGCGGCAGCTTGCCGGTCAGGTAGATGTCACCGAGGCCGTCGACCGCGTACGCCACCCCGTACAGCCGCAGGTTCCGCTCCAGCAGCCAGCGGTGGACGCGCGCCTCGTTCTCGTCGGGGTGCCGGATCACGAACGCGTTCAGCGACAGCGAGTGGCGGCCCAGGCGCAGCGAGAGCGTGGTGGACAGCTTGCGCGTACCGGGAAGGGTGACGACGTACGAGCCGGGTGCCGGGGACTCCCAGGACAACTCGGCGTCGGTCAGCGCGGACTCGATGATCTTCCGGGCGTCAGCCATGACGCGAGCGTACGCCACGGCGGTGTTCGTGCATGGCGGCGGTGTACACGTCCGCCGTCCCCGAGGCGGCCGTGTCCCAGCCGAACGACCCCGCGTGCCGCGCCGCCGCCTCGCCCAGGCGGGCCGTCAGCGACGGCTCGACGACGAAGCGGCGCAGTGCGGCCGCGTAGTCGGCGGGGTTGTGGCCCCGCACCAGGAAGCCGGTCGAGCCGTCGCGGACCGCCACCGGGAGCCCGCCCACCGACGCGGCCACGACCGGTGTGCCGGCCGCCTGCGCCTCGATGGCGACGAGCCCGAAGGACTCGCTGTACGAGGGCATGACGAGGACGGACGCCGCCCGGAACCAGTCGGCGAGCCGCTCCTGGCCGACGGGCGGGTGGAAGCGCACGACGTCGGCGATGCCCAGCCGGGCGGCGAGCTTCTGCAGGCCCTCGGGCTTGGCGAGGCCGCTTCCGCTGGGCCCGCCGACGACCGGGACGAGCATCCGGGACCGCAGCGAGGGGTCCTCGTCGAGCAGTAGGGCCGCCGCCCGCAACAGGATGTCGGGGGCCTTCAGGGGCTGGATGCGGCCCGCGAAGACGGGGATGAACGCGTCGGCCGGCAGTCCGAGCCGGGCGCGGGCGGCGGCCCGCCCGTCCGCCGGGCGGAACCGGTCGAGGTTCACGCCCGGGTGCACGACCGCGACCTTCGACGGTTCGGCCTCGTAGAAGCGGACGAGCTCGTCCGCCTCCCCGGCGGTGTTGGCGATCAGGCGGTCGGCCGCCCGCACGATCTGGGTCTCGCCGATGACCCGCGCCGCCGGTTCGGGTGTGTCGCCCTCCGCGAGCGCCGCGTTCTTGACCTTGGCCATGGTGTGCATCGCGTGCACGAGCGGGACGCCCCACCGCTCGGCGGCGAGCCAGCCGACGTGGCCGGAGAGCCAGTAGTGGGAGTGGACGAGGTCGTAGTGGCCGGGCCGGTGTCCCGCCCAGGCCCGCATGACGCCGTGCGTGAAGGCGCAGAGCTGGGCGGGCAGCTCTTCCTTGGCGAGCCCCTCGTACGGGCCCGCGTCGACGTGCCGGACCAGGACGCCCGGCGCCAGCTCCACGGCCGGGGGCAGGCCGCCGGCGGTGGCCCGGGTGAAGATCTCGACTTCGATGTTGATCGCGGCGAGGCGCTTGGCCAGCTCGACGATGTAGACGTTCATACCGCCCGCGTCGCCCGTGCCCGGCTGGTGCAGCGGGGAGGTGTGGACGCTGAGCATGGCGACCCGGCGCGGTACCCGCGACCGGCCGGGCAGCCGGAGGCGGTGCGGCGGGCCGAGCCGGTGCGGCGTCGCCAGACTGCCGGCGAACCGGGACACGTACTGGCTCACGTCGGCAGTCCTTCCGGTGTGCGGGCACGGCAAGCGGAGGACACGCGCGCGCCTGTGCGTACGGCCCTCCTGTCAGCGACAACAGCGGGCCGGCCCTCCGCATTTCCGCTTTGCCAATTCATTACGCGTCCGGGAGGACGTTTCCGGAGCCCTTACCCTCGACCCCATGGCCCCGCGCACCACCCGCCCCGCCGGGACCCGCCCCGTCGGCACACCGACCCGCGGGACCACCAACCCCAACCGCCTGCGCCGCATGGACCGCTGGATCGCCGCCGTCCACGGCGCGGCGCTGCGCCGCAGCGGGCTGCCGCCCACGGCGGTGGACCTCGGTTACGGGGCCGCGCCCTGGACCGCCGTCGAGCTGCTGCACCGGCTGCGCGGCGACGCCGACCCGCGTACCCGAGTGGTCGGCGTCGAGATCGAGCCCGCCCGGGTGGCGGCGGCCCAGCCGTACGCGCGCGACGGCCTGACCTTCGTGCACGGTGGCTTCGAGGTGCCGGTGGACGGCGCCCCGGCGCTGATCCGGGCGGCGAACGTGCTGCGCCAGTACGACGAGGACGAGGTCGCGGCGGTGTGGGCGCGGCTGTGCGCGCGGCTCGCGCCCGGGGGGCTGCTGGTGGAGGGGACGTGTGACGAGATCGGGCGGCGTCATGTGTGGGTGGCGCTGGGTCCGGAGGGGCCGCGGACGGTGACGTTCGCGACGCGGCTCGGGTCGCTGGAGCGGCCGTCGGACCTGGCGGAGCGCCTGCCGAAGGCGCTGATCCACCGGAACGTGCCGGGCGAGCCGGTGCACGCGTTCCTGCGGGACTTCGACCGGGCGTGGGCGGCGGCGGCCCCGTACGCCTCGCTGGGCGCCCGGCAGCGGTGGATCCGGACGGCGCGGGACCTGGCGGGCGACTGGCCGCTGGTGGACGGCCGACGGCGGTGGCGCCAGGGCGAAGTGACGGTGCGGTGGTCGGCGCTGGCGCCGGGCTCGTACTGAATCGGCCCCGTACAAAACGCCCGTGGCCCGTGCGGAACGTCCGCGGGTGATCTTTCGTCCCTCCCTGGTGGGTGCGACTCTGTCGTTTTCGCGGGCCTCATGGCACCATCTCGATCGGCACCCGAAGTTACTGACGGTAAATCAGATGGGGAGATGGGGGAGTCCGTGAACCGACGCCGCTGCGCCACCGCCGCGATCACCGTGGTCTGCGCTCTGACCGTGCTGGCGTCACCGGTGCAGGCGGCATACGCGGCACCCACCCCTCCCCCGCCGGCGGCCTCGCCCCCGCCCCCCTCGGGCAAGAGCCTGGAAGAGGTCCGCCGGGAGATCGACGCCCTCTACCGGCAGGCCGCCTCCGCCACCGACGCGTACAACCTCGCCGAGGAACGGGCGAAGAAGCAGTCGGCCGAGATCGTGAAGCTGGCGCAGGCGATCGTCGACGGCCAGGCACGGATCGAGGACCTGAGGAACCGGGCCGGAGCGGCCGCCCGCGCCCAGTACCGCAACGGCGGCATACCCGACGAGGCGCAGTTCGTCCTCACCGACGACCCCCAGCTGTTCCTGAACGGCGTCGGCCGGTTCCAGCAGGGCCAGAAGGCGACCAAGGACCTCCTCGCCGAACTCAAGCAGCGGCAGGCCGACTTGGAGGCGTACACCAAGGACGCCAGCGCGCACTGGACCAAGCTGGAGGCCAACCGGATCCAGCAGGCGAGGACGAAGAAGCAGATAGAGACCAAGATCGCCGAAGCCGAGAAGCTGGAGTCCCGGCTGGAGGCCGACGAGCGCGCGCGGCTGCTGCGGCTGGAGCAGGACGAGCAGGAGCGGGCCCAGACGGCGTGGCTCGGCTCCGGCGTGCTCAAGGGGATCGGCGGCAGCGCGAGCCCGCAGGGGAAGCGGGCGATCGAGTTCGCGACGGCCCAGCTCGGCAAGCCGTACGTGTGGGGCGCGGAGGGTCCGGGGTCGTACGACTGCTCGGGGCTGACATCACAGGCGTGGGCGGCGGCCGGAAAGGGCATACCGCGCACCTCGCAGGAGCAGTGGCGGCTGCTGCCCCGCATCGACGTCGCGGACATGCGGCCCGGCGACCTGATCATCTACCACGCGGACGCCAGTCACGTCGGCCTCTACATCGGCGACGGGGCGATCATCCACGCGCCCCGGCCGGGACGGAACGTGACGGTGGCGGGCGCCGGCTCGATGGCGATCCTCGGAGTCGTCCGTCCGGACAGGTGAGACGTGCGGCACTCCGCCGCCCCCTGCCGGATACGTCCCGGGATGTGACCGGGCCAACAGACGACGCGTGACGTTCGTCATGACGCGGTGCCCAACTACCTCCCGCTGCGCGGCATATGCCATCGGCTCTTCGCCGATCACCATTCCGTTCGGCCGCCGAGGACCGCTATGGTCCCCGTCGGGTGGTGCGTCGACCGACGCGCCACCGCGCCCTCGGGGGGAGGGAAGGAAACGACACCGATGCCCGTACCCGTACCGCGACAGAGGGTGAGCGCCTCGAGCCCGGCCACGGTCGCCGAGACCGCCGCCGTCGGCACGGACCTCGTCCTCCTGGTGATCGAGGACGACCCGGCGGGCACGTTCACCGTTCCGGAGCTGGTCGACGCGTCCGGCAGCCGGGTCCGTATCCGCACCGCCCGCAACCTCACCGAGGCCGAGCGGCTCCTCACCGACGACGTGCACTGCGTACTCGTCGACCTCGCCCTGGCCCCCTGCCGCCCGGACGACGACCGGCTGGCACCGCTGCACCACGTGCTGCGCCTCGCGCCCCGCCACGCCGTCCTGGCGCTGACCCCGTCCGGCGACGGCGAGCTGGCGGCCGCGGCGGTACGCGCAGGGGCGCAGGACCACCTGTGCCGCGAGGAGCTCGACGGGCCGCTGCTCAGCCGGGCCATCCGGTACGCGGTGGAGCGCAAGCGGGCCGACTCGGTGCAGGTGAAGCTGGCCGAGTCGCGGCTGCGCGCGCAGGAGAACGCCCGGCTGGAGCGGGGACTGCTCCCCACGCCGCTGCTCCAGGGCTCCGACCTGCGCTTCGCGGCCCGCTACCGGCCGGGGCGCTCGCGGGCGCTGCTGGGCGGCGACTTCTACGACACCGTCCGCACGCCGGACGGGACCGTGCACGCCATGATCGGTGACGTGTGCGGGCACGGGCCGGACGAGGCCGCGCTCGGCGTCGAGCTGCGCATCGCGTGGCGGGCGCTGACGCTGGCGGGCCTGTGCGGTGACGAGCTCCTCTCGACGCTCCAGCAGGTGCTGGAGCACGAGCGGGACAACGAGGAGATCTTCGCGACCCTGTGCACGGTGGACATCGCGCCGGACGGGCGGCGCGCCGGACTGTGCCTGGCGGGCCATCCCTCGCCGCTGATCGCCCGCCACGGCCGGGCCGCGCAGCTCCTCCCGTACGAGGACGGCGGCCCCGCCCTGGGGCTGCTCCCGCGGGCCCGCTGGCCGCGGCGGCAGGTGGAGCTGGGCGGCTCGTGGAGCCTGATGATGTACACGGACGGCCTGATCGAGGGCCGCTCGGCGGGTCCCGGATCGCCGCGGCTGGGCCAGGACGGCATGGTCGAGATGATCAACCGCCAGCTGTCGCAGGGCCTGGGCGGCGAGGAGCTGCTGGAGGCGGCGGTGGCTCAGGTGCGGGAGCTGAACGGCGGGGAGCTGACGGACGACGTGGCCGTGCTGCTGCTCGCCCGCGAGGGGACGGCCGCCGACCGTGCGGCGCGCCCCGACCGTGCGGCGCGCCGCCGGTCGCCGGGGCGCCGCTGACGGTCGGGAGCCGGCCGGGAGCTCAGGCGCTCAGCGGCCGCCGTTGTAGGGGCCGTACGGCCCGTCGCTGCTGGAGCCGCCGCCGCGTCGGCCGCCACGGCCACCGCCGGACACCTGCTGGAGGGCCGGCCGTACGTCGACCATGAACACGATCGACGCGACGAGCCCGGCGATCTGCAGGAACAGCATCGGTACGACGAGGTTCACCACGACCGTGACGCCCAGGATGATCAGCCAGAACATCTTGGTCTGCTTGTCTGCGGCGCGGTACGCGTCCTCACGTGCCGTCGCCGCGATGAACAGGGCGACCACGGCGATGAGGAGCATGGCGAGGTTGAGCAGAAAGAGGAACGTGCTGAATCCTGCGAGCAACATTGCTGAGCACCGCCCAATCGGTGAGTGAAGCGCCTCGCGGCCAAGGTACCGGTACAACGCCCCGGCCACCCCGAATGTGCCCGCCGTGCCGCCGCGCAGGCGTGCCGCGCAGGCGTGCCGCGCAAACGTGCCGCGGGGGGCGCGCCGAGGGGCCGGTGCCCCGCCGCCCGGCCCGGAGCCGACGGGCTCACGGGAGGGGAGAGGGGACCGGCCCCTTGGGACGGGTCGGCGTTACTTGTTGTCCGTCGCCGTCGTCTTCTTCGCCACCGGCTTGCGCGGCGCCGGGGCCTTCTTCTCCGGGGCGGTCCGCTTCGCGGCGGACGCCTTGGCCTCGGCGGGCTTCGGCTCGGCGGGCTTCGGCTCGGCGGCCTTGGGCTCGGCGGGCTTGGGCTCCGGGTCCGGCTCGACGGCGATGGCGATCTCGTTGATCTCCTCGGCGGCCTCGCCACGCCAGTGCTTCACGGCCTGCTCACCGTGCTCGGCGACCTTCTCGTACGTCTCCCGGGCCCTGACCGCGTACTCGGCCGCCACGCCGACGCTGCGCAGCGCCAGGTGCTGGGCGGTCTCGCCCAGCTTCTTCAGGTCCGTGTCCAGGGAGCCGAGCACCTCGGTGACCTT
The DNA here is from genome assembly GCF_055590785.1 of Streptomyces sp. NPDC041796. NCBI lineage: Bacteria > Bacillati > Actinomycetota > Actinomycetes > Kitasatosporales > Streptomycetaceae > Streptomyces > Streptomyces sp. NPDC041796. The sequence goes on along the minus strand of NZ_JBVJAH010000015.1, from coordinate 36,271 downwards.
GGCCTGCACGCTGGCCTGGGCCTCCTTGGCCTGGGCGCTCACCTTCTCCTGCACGGCCTTGGGGTCGGTGTTGCGCACCGCGTCGATGCGGGCGGGCGCCTCCGCGGCGATCTGCTCGATCAGGCCGGGCACCTTCCTGGCCTGCTGTACGGCGAGGTCGGCCGTACCGGCGGCGAAGTAGAGGGGCGTGCGGAGTTCTTCGATGATGGCCACGACTGTGGTCCTCCCGGATCGCAGAGTCAGAGTTCGGGTGAGGTGCCGTCCTCGGTGGTGTGATCGGCACCCTTCGTCTCCGTATCGAGTCCGTTCTCCTTGCGGAACGAGTCGTAGATCTGGAGCAGCACCTGCTTCTGCCGCTCGTTGATCGACGGGTCCGCGAGGATGACGGCACGCGTCTCCAGTTCCTCGCGCTCCCGCTCGTCCAGGATCCCGGCCCGCACGTACAGCGTCTCGGCGGAGATCCGCAGCGCCTTGGCGACCTGCTGGAGCACCTCCGCGCTCGGCTTGCGCAGCCCGCGCTCGATCTGGCTCAGATACGGATTGGACACCCCGGCGGCTTCGGCGAGCTGACGCAGCGACAGCTGCGCGGTGCGCCGCTGTTCGCGCAAGTACTCCCCGAGATTGCCGACGTTGAGTGATGCCATGCCTCGATGGTGCACCCACTTGCTAACTTTTGCAAGCAGGCGCTTGCAAAAGTGTTCCCGCCGGGGGCGGACGCCTCGTTCTCACCTCGTGCGAACCCGGTCGGAGAGGAAAAAGTCACTGGTTTCCGTTCCGTCCGGCGAGGAAACTTCCTGGGTGACTCTTCACGAGAACGAGGTCCCGGCCGACGAGACGCTGGTCCGGTCACTGCTCACGGCCCAGCGCCCGGAGTGGTCCGGCCTGCCGTTGGCGTTCGTGGGCGCGGGCACGGACAACACCATGTACCGGCTGGGCCAGGACCTGCTCGTGCGACTTCCGCGAACCGCCGGCAACGGACGGGCCGTACGGAAGGAGCAGGAGTGGCTTCCCCGGCTGGCGCCCCTCCTGACCCGTCCGATTCCCGAGCCCGTCCACGCCGGCACGCCCACCGACGCCTTCCCGCTGGCCTGGTCGGTGTACCGCTGGATCGACGGCGAGGAGGCCGGCCCGGACACCGTCCGGGACTGGGCCTCCTTCGGAGCGGACCTGGCGGTGGTCGTGAGGGAGCTCCACCGCGTCGACCTCATGGGGGCGACCCGCACGGACGGCCTCAGTTGGTACCGGGGGGGCACTTTGCAGCCGTGCGACCAGTGGGTCACCAAGTGCCTCGACGACTGCCGGGCCACGGTGGGCTCCGAGCTCGACATCGACACTCTGGAACGGCTGTGGCGAGCCGCGCTCGCCCTGCCCGAGCCCTCCGCACCTCATGTGTGGCTCCACGGCGACCTGAAGCCGACCAACCTCCTGGTCCGGGAAGGCAGGCTTCACGCGGTCATCGACTTCGGAGGACTCTCGGTCGGCTTTCCCGACGCCGAGCACTCCACGGTGTGGGACTTGCCGCCCCGGGCCCGGGAGGCCTACTGGGACGCCCTGCACCTCGACGACGCGACCTGGACCCGGGCCCGCGCCTGGGCGGTCGCGGTGGGCGTCAGCGGGATCTCCCACTACTGGGAGACGTTCCCCGCCTTCGTCGCCGAGTGCCGGGCTCGGCTCCGTGCGATCCTCGCCGACGCCGCCGGGCGCCGCTGAGCGGCCTCGGGCGTTGAGGCGGCCGGGCGCCGTTGAAGCGGCCGGGCGCCAGGACGTCCACCCCCGGTCGCGGCACCCCGCGCCGTCACAGTCTCCTTTCGGATAATCCGTTACGGACCGAATGGTTACGCTGGTGTCATGACCGCCATGTCACCCACCCGCACCGAACCCGACCTCTCCTTCCTCCTCGACCACACCAGCCACGTCCTGCGCACCCGGATGTCGGCCGCCCTCGCGGAGATCGGGCTCACGGCACGCATGCACTGTGTGCTCGTCCACGCCCTCGAGGAGGAGCGCACCCAGATCCAGCTCGCCGAGATCGGCGACATGGACAAGACCACGATGGTGGTGACGGTGGACGCCCTGGAGAAGGCCGGTCTCGCCGAGCGCCGCCCCTCCAGCACGGACCGGCGCGCTCGGATCATCGCGGTCACCGAGGAGGGCGCACGGGTCGCGCGGCGCAGCCAGGAGATCGTCGACCAGGTCCACGCAGACGCTCTGGCCGCCCTCCCCGAGGGCGACCGCGCAGCCCTGCTGCGGGCACTGAACCACCTGGTCGAGGGGTATCTGGCCACCCCCGTCGAGGGGCCGAGGCCCGCCCGGCGAGCACGCCAGCGGGAGAAGTAGCCCCCCCGAGGCAGCGGCAAACAGTTCCACAATAGATCGTCTCTAACAAAACTATCTGCTACGGTCTCTCCTGTCGGGTCCCATGACAGGAGAGACCGCCATGTCCCTCGCTCCACGCACCCTCGCCCTCGGCGTCATCGCCACCGGCATGCTGATGACCGTCCTCGACGGCAGCATCGTCACCGTCGCCATGCCGGCCATCCAGAACGACCTGGGCTTCTCGCCCGCCGCCCTCAGCTGGGTCGTCAACGCCTACCTGATCGCCTTCGGCAGCCTGCTTCTGCTGGCCGGACGGCTGGGCGACCTGATCGGCCGCAAGAGGATGTTCCTCGCCGGCACGGGCGTGTTCACCGCCGCCTCGCTGCTGGCCGGGACGGCGGGATCGCCCGCCGTACTGATAGCCGCCCGCTTCCTCCAGGGCGCGGGCAGCGCGATGGCGTCCGCCGTCAGCCTCGGCATCCTCGTCACGCTCTTCACCGAGCCCCGCGAACGCGCCAGGGCCATCGCGGTGTTCAGCTTCACCGGCGCCGCGGGCGCCTCGCTCGGACAGGTCCTCGGCGGTGTCCTCACCGACGCCCTCGACTGGCACTGGATCTTCTTCATCAACCTGCCGATCGGCATCGCCGCCCTCGCCGTCGCGGTTCCCGCCCTCCCGGCCGACCGTGGCCGGGGCCTCGCCGCCGGAGCCGACGTCATCGGCGCCGCCCTGGTCACCGGCGGGCTGATGCTCGGGATCTACACGGTCGTCGAGGTCGAGGCGTACGGCTGGACCTCCGCGCACACGCTGGGCTTCGGCGGCCTCGCCGTCGCCCTGCTCGCCGCCTTCGTCGTACGCCAGGCCACCGCCGCCACCCCCCTCATGCCGCTGCGGATCCTCCGCTCGCGCAGCGTCGCCGGGGCCAACCTGGTGCAGGTCCTGATGGTGGCCGCGCTGTTCTCGTTCCAGGTCCTCGTCGCGCTCTACCTGCAGAGAGTCCTCGGTTACGGGGCCGCCGCCACCGGCCTCGCGATGCTCCCCGCCGCCGCCGTGATCGGCGCGGTGTCGCTCGGCGTCTCCGCCCGCCTCAACGCCCGCTTCGGTGAGCGCAACGTCCTGCTGGCCGGACTGGTGCTGCTGATCGGCGTCCTCGGGCTGCTCACCCGCGTACCCGTCCAGGCGAACTACGTCGTCGACCTGCTGCCCGTGATGCTGCTCGCCGCCGGCTTCGGGCTCGCGCTCCCGGCCCTGACCACGCTCGGCATGTCGGACGCGGGCGAGGAGGACGCCGGGCTGGCGTCCGGACTGTTCAACACCACCCAGCAGATCGGCATGGCGCTGGGCGTCGCCGTCCTGTCCACCCTTGCCGCCTCCCGTACGGAGAGCCTGCTGGCGAGCGGCAGCGGGCGGGCCGAGGCGCTGACCGGCGGCTACCGGCTGGCCTTCGCCGTCGGTACGGGGCTCCTCGTCGCCGCCCTCGCCGTCGCGTCCACCGTGCTGCGCCGGCCGCGCGTCCTGCCCGAGGCCGGCGCCGAGGCGCTCAAGCCCGCCGCAACGGTGTAGGCAGCGGCCGGGCGTGCAGGACGTCGAGGCGGGAGACCGCGCGGGTGAGGACCACGTACAGCCGGTTCAGCCCGCGCGGTTCGGCCTCGGCGATGTCGGCGGGTTCGGCGACGACGACGTGGTCGTACTCCAGGCCCTTGGCGAGCGTGGCGGGCAGCACCGTCACACGCGGCGCGGCCAGGCCCGCCGCGTCCAGCGCGGCGCGCAGCCCGTCGGCCGCCCGCTCCGTGGCGATCACCCCGACGGAGCCCTCGCGGGTCAGCGCCGCACGCACGGCACCCACCACGCCCTCCCGCACGTCCCGCACCTCACGGACCGCCACCTCGCCGTCCCGACGCAGTGACCGGCCGGGCGGTACGTCCACGTCCAGGGCTCCCAGCAACCGGTTGGCGAGCGCGACGACACCCGCGGGGACACGGAACCCGGCCGTCAGGGCGACCACGGGCACCGACTTCCGCCCCAGGTGGGCCAGTTGCTCCGCCCAGTCGCGGGCCGCCCACGGGGTGGTGCCCTGCGCCAGGTCGCCGAGGACGGTCAGCGACCCGAAGTCCGCGCGGCGGGCGATCGCGCGGCACTGCATCGGGGACAGGTCCTGGGCCTCGTCGATCACGATGTGCCCGTAGCCGTCGGGGCGTTCGATCAGACCGGCGAGCTCGTCGAGCAGGACCAGGTCGGCCGCGCTGAACGTGGCGGACCGGTACGAGCGCGGGGGCCTCGGCCACCGGATCGCCTCCCGCTCGGCCTCGGTGAGCGCCGGGTCGCGCGGGTCGGCCAGCACCTCGGCGAGGACCTCCTCGGGCGTGACCTTCGGCCAGCACGTGTCCACGAACGCCGTCACCTCGCGGGCCCGCTCGATCCGCCGCGCCCATGCCCCGCTCCTCGGCCCGGCCCGCCGCTCCGCCCGGAGCTGGACCGCCCGCACCACCCGGCTGCGCACCCGCTCGCGCCCCACCGCGTAGGGCGGCGCCTCCGCCCGGACACCGGCGACGATCTCCGCCAGCTCCTCCAGCGGCACCCGCCACCGGTAGGAGCCGTCCGGCACGGCCAGCGGTTCGGCGGGCGGGCCGACCCGCGCGTACAGAGCCCGGTGCAGGACGTCGGCCATGCGGGCGTCGTGCTTGACCACCTCGGCCTCGGGCGAGTCGTGGGCGCGCACCTCGTGGCCCCGGTCGATCTCGTCCTCGATCGTCGACTGCCGGACGTCCGACTCGCCGAGGGCGGGCAGGACTTGGGAGACGTACGACAGGAACGTGCGGTTCGGGCCGAGGATCAGCAGGCCACCGCGCCGGACGCGCTGCGGATGGGTGTAGAGCAGGTACGCCGCCCGGTGCAGGCCGACGGCGGTCTTCCCGGTGCCGGGGGCACCCTGGACGCAGAGGGATTCGGTGAGCGCCGCGCGTACGAGGTCGTCCTGCTCGGGCTGGATGGTGGCGGCGATGTCCCGCATGGGCCCGACGCGGGGACGTTCGATCTCCCCGGCCAGGATCGCGCTGGGCGCGCCGGACTCCCCAGTGGTCAGGTGCTCGTCCTCCAGCCCGGTCAGGTCGGCCGAGTCACCGTCGCCGAGGGACGCCCAGCCGAACCTCCGCCGGACCCGTACGCCCTGGGGGTCGCGGGCGCTCGCCTGGTAGAAGGGCCGCGCGACGGGGGCGCGCCAGTCGATGACGAGCGGCGGGGCGGCCGGGTGCTCGGTGATGCGGCGGCGGCCGATGTGGTGGCTCCGGCCGTCCTGGTGGTCGAGGCGCCCGAAGAAAAGCGGGCCGTGCGGTTCCTCGCGCAGTTCCTTGGCGCGGCTGCGGAGGTGGTACCCGAGCGCTTCGGCGTCGGCACCCGACGCGGAGACGTCCTCGCCGGTGACGACATGGCCGGCGGCTCCGTCGACCATCCGGTGCAGGGCGGCGCGGCAGGTGTCGTGGTGGGTCCGTTCCTTGCTCAGTTCCTGGTCGAGTGACGTCATACGACCAGAATAACGCAACCGGGTTACATTTCTTATTGAGTTTCAACATGAATACCTGATGACACTGACCGTAAATGTGCGTGTACACAGGAGTAACGAACGGCGCCGCGTTGACACTCTCCGTGGTCGGAAGCTAACTTCTCGGCGTCGTCGCCACACCTGGAGCACGAGGCTCCATCGGGACTAGCGACGCGAAGGACTTCCCAGTTGACGACTGAGACCGTCTTCGAGATTCAGCCCTTCACCCCTTCCGACACCGTTTCCGGACTCTTCACCGTCCAGCCGTACACGGCCCACTGCCAGGTGATCTGCGCCGAGGGCGCCCATGCCGTGATCGGCGTCTCGCCCGGCAACAGCTATTTCTCCGCCCAGCGCGTCATCGACCTGGCCCGCTGGGGCACCGCCCACTTCGACCAGGTGGACTTCGTCTACACCGACCTCCATGTGGCCGAGATGTACGAGGCGTCCGGCTACACCGCCGAGGACGCCCGCCGCAAGGCGGTGAAGAACCTGCGGGGCGTACGGGCCAAGGTGACCAATGCCGTCGCGGCCGTCGACCCCAACGGGCGGCGGCTGCGCGCCCACCCCATGTCGGCGTTCCAGGACAACCCGGCGTACCGGGAGATCCACCGGCACTTGCGGAGCCGGCTGGCGACGGACCCGGACTTCCGCGCGACCTGCGACGCGCTCATCGACGCCTTCCTGTCGTCCAAGGTCCTGGGCGGAAAGGCGCCGACAGCGCGACAGCGGGAGGTGTGCGTCGAGTACGTGTGCGCCGAGGCGCCGTTGTTCCTGGACACCCCCGCCATCCTGGGCGTGCCGTCGTCCCTCAATTGCTACCACCAGCTGCTGCCGATGGCCGAGCTGCTCTACTCGCGCGGCTCCGGGCTGCGCGCCTCGCGCAACCAGGGCCACGCGATCGTGACCCCCGCAGCATCCTCGGAATCCGCTGAAGGAGAACCCTCCGATGTCCGTTGAGACCCTCCCCGACGAGCTCCTCGACTTCCCCTTCTCCTGGCGCGGCGACCGGATCCCGGCCGAGGTGGAGCTGCTGCGCAAGGAGCACCCGGTCAAGCGGGTGCGGACCATCGCCGGTGACGCGGCGTGGCTGGTGTCCTCCCACGCGCTGTGCAAGCAGGTCCTGGAAGACCCGCGCTTCAGCCTCAAGGAGACCTCGGCGCCGGGTGTGCCCCGCCAGTACGCACTGACGATCCCGCCCGAGGTCGTCAACAACATGGGCAACATCACCGGTGCCGGTCTGCGCAAGGCGGTGCTCAAGGCGCTCAACCCCAAGGCGCCCGGCCTGGTGGAGTGGATGCGGTCGGCCGCCGCCGACCTGGTCGACCGCATCCTCGCCGAGGGCGCGCCGGGGGACCTGCGGGGGCAGTTCGCCGACCCGTACTCCGCCGCCATGCACTGCCACATCCTCGGCATCCCGCAGGAGGACGCGCCCCGGCTGATGCGCAGCCTGGACATCGCGTTCATGAACTCCGCCTGCCCGATCGCCGGCGCCGCGCTCAACTGGGACCGCGACATCGCCTACATGATCGAGCGGCTCGACGACCCCACCACGACCGGTCTGATGGCCGAGCTCGCCGCGCTGCGCGGGGACCCGGACTACGACCACCTCACCGACGAGATGCTGGCGACGGTCGGGGTGACCATGTTCGGCGCCGGGGTCATCTCCACCGCCGGCTTCCTGACCATGGCTCTGGTCTCGCTCATCCAGCACCCGGAGCTGAAGGCCGAACTCCTCGCCGACCGCGGCAAGATCCCGGCGGCCGTCGACGAGCTGCTGAGGATCAACCTCTCCATCGGCGACGGCCTCCCGCGTCTCGCCACGGAGGACGTGACGCTCGGAGACGTGGAGGTGAAGAAGGGCGAGCTCGTCCTCGTGCTGGTCGAGGGCGCCAACTTCGACCCGGAGGCGTTCCGCGACCCGACCACCGTGGACCTCACCCGCGAGAACAACACGGATCACCTCTCCTTCGGCGGCGGCCGGCACTACTGCCCCGCGACCGCGCTCGGCAAGAAGCACGCGGAGATCGCCCTGGAGGCCGTGCTCGACCGGATGCCCGGCCTCCAGCTCGCCGTTCCGGTCGAGCAGTTGGTGTGGCGCACCGGGTTCATGAAGCGGATCCCGGAGCGGCTGCCCGTGATGTGGTGACCGGTCACTGAGCGCCCGGGCCGCCGCTGCCGGAGGAGGGAGCGGCGGTTCCGGGGCGCGGGTGGCGAGCCCACGCCGGCGGGCCGGACGCGGAAGGGCCCCCGCCGGCGAGCCCGCTCAGCGGGAGAGCCCCGCCGCCAGTTGCCGGAAGGCCAGGTCGGCGGCGGCCACCGCGTCCGGTTCCACCGCGTCCGCGGCCTCGCCGGCCTCGATCCGCCGCCAGTTCTCCTCCGCCAGGATCCGCTGTACGGCGACGATCTGACCCGCCGCCAGACGGTCCCGGACCCCCTCGCCCCCCAGTGCCTCCGCCAACGCCCGCTCGGCCGCTCCCTGGTAGGCGTACAGCCGTGCGACCAGGCTGGGCGTGCCGTACAGCAGCCGGTGGAAGGCGAGCACGTCCGGGTCGTCGCTCAGGCCGGTCACCGGGTCGCGGCGGGCGAGCCCGTCGGTGAAGTGGCGGTGCAGCGCCTGGAGCGGGCCGACGCCCTCGGGCCGCTGTGCGACGACGCGTGCCGCCTCCTCGCGGTGGTCGGCGAACCGGTGCAGGACCAGGTCCTCCTTGGCCGGGAAGTACCGGAAGAGCGTCGGTTTGGAGACCTCGGCGGCCGCGGCGACCTCGGCGACCGAGACCCGGTCGAAGCCCTTCTCCAGGAAGAGGCCGATCGCCGCGTCGGAGATCGTCCGGTACGTCCGCTGCTTCTTGCGCTCGCGCAGCCCCATGTCACCGCTCATACCGCCGAGCCTACGCACCTGTTGACCTCAACCGCACTTGACGTTCCAGACTCGTCCCCGCGGACCCCGGACACTCCGGACCAGGTCCGCCGACGGGAGGGGTGTGAGCGCGATGCGCGTAGTGCGCGCGACGAGGTTCGGCGGTCCGGAGGTCCTGGTCCGGGCCGACGTGCCGGAACCGGTGGCGGGGTCCGGGCAGGTGCTCGTGGAGGTCGCCGCCGTCGACACGATCTTCCTGGAGATGCAGCTGCGGTCCGGGACCGCCACCCAGTGGTTCCCGGTCGAACCGCCGTACGTCCCGGGCGGCGGCATCGCCGGTACGGTACGGGCCGTCGGCGCGGGCGTCGACGGGTCGGAGTGGCTCGGGCGCCGCGTGATCGCCTCGCTCGGCCTCACCGGCGGCTACGCCGAACTGGCCGTCGTGGACGTCGAGTCGGTGATCCCCGTACCGGACGGCCTGGCGTTCACCGAGGCGGCGGCCCTCGTCCACGACGGAGTGACGGCCACGGCCCTGCTGGACGCGACGGAGCCGAAGCCCGGCGAGACGGTGCTGATCGTCGGGGCGTCGGGCGGGATGGGCACGCTGCTGGTCCAGCTCGCGAGGGCGGCGGGCGCCCGGGTCGTGGGCACCGCGCGCGGCGGGCGCAAGGCAGCCCTCGTGCGGGAGCTGGGCGCCGACGTGGTGATCGACACGCGCGCCCCCGGCTGGGTCGGGCGCGCCCGGCAGGCCCTCGGCCCCGCGGGGGCGGACGTCGTGCTGGACGGCGTGGGCGGCGAGGTGGGCCTGGCGGCCTTCGGGCTCGTGGCCGACGGCGGACGGTTCTCCGCGCACGGGGCGCCGACGGGGGGCTTCGCGGAGGTCGACCCGGCCGAGGCGGAGCGGCGGGGGGTGCGGCTGCTGGGCATCGGCGACGTGCAGCTGGCGCCGGAGGCCTACGGCCGGCTGGCCGGGCGGGCGCTCGCGGACGCGGCGGCCGGGCGGCTGCGGCCGGTGATCGGCGGGACGTTCCCACTGGAGCGGGCGGCCGAGGCGCACACGGCGATCGAGGACCGGAGCCTGCTGGGCAAGGTGGTGCTCACGGTGTGACCCGGTCCACCAGGACCTGGACCCCGTCCAGCACCCGGTCCAGCCCGAAGCGGAACTCGAAGTCCGGCTCGTCCGGCTCGTCCATCACCCCGGACGCGAGCATCCGCGCGACGGCCGGGTAGCGGGCGGGGTCCGCCAGCCGCTGGAGGGTGCGGCCGTAGCGGGCCATGACCTCCCGGGGGCTCTCCCCCGTCGCGCGCATCGCGGTGTCGAGGTCGGCCATGAGTCCGGCCTCGTTCCGTACGAAGCCGCTGACCAGCAGGATCACCGAGATCTTGGTGCCCTCGTCGAGCCCGGTGTCCGCGAGTGCGACCAGCCCCCATTCCCACCAGGCCACCGAGTTCGGTGTCACGGGCGGCCCGGAGATGGGGACGCGCAGGGCCCACAGGTTCCGCTGGAGGGCCGCCCGCTGCTCCCACGCCCAGGTCGCGAGGGCCTCGCGCCAGTGGGTGCCGGGGGCGGGGGGCGGGGGTGGCGCGCCGATGGCCCGGTCCACCATCAGCACGTACAGCTCGTCCTTGGCGCCGACGTACCGGTACAGGGACATCGTCGAGGCGCCGAGCTCCTTGGCGACGCGGCCCATGGAGACGGCTCCGAGGCCCTCGGCGGCGGCGAGGCCGACGGCCGCGTCGACGATCCGGTCCAGGGTCAGCCCGGGTTTCGGGCCCTTGCCGGGACGTTCGCGCAGGCCCCAGGCGGCCTCGAGGCTCGCGGGCAGCCCCGTGCCGTCGCTGTCCTTCATCCGCCGGCCTCCTTCTGCTTGACGCCCATCCTAGTAATGCGTAACCCTTACGCAGTAACGCGTATGGCATACGCAGAAGGGGGAGCGTCATGACACCGCACCCGGCCATCGAGGCCCAGGGCCTGCGCAAGGCCTACAACGACGTCCCGGTGCTGGACGGCATCGACCTGCGCGTCGAGCGCGGCACCGTCCACGCCCTGCTCGGCCCCAACGGCGCCGGCAAGACCACCACCGTCCGCATCCTCGCCACGCTCACCCGGGCGGACGCCGGCCGGGCCCGGGTCGCCGGGTACGACGTCGCCGCCGACCGCGCCCGCGTACGCCGCGCGATCAGCCTCACCGGACAGTTCGCGGCCGTCGACGCCATGCAGACCGGCGAGGAGAACCTGCGCATGATGGCCCGGCTGGCCGGGCTCTCCCGCCCCGCGGCCGCCCGCCGCGCCGACGAACTGCTGGAACGCTTCCGCCTGACCGACGCCCGGCGCCGCCTCGCGGGCACCTACTCCGGCGGCATGCGACGGCGTCTCGACCTCGCGGCCGGGCTGGTCGGCGACCCCCGGGTGGTCTTCCTCGACGAGCCGACGACCGGCCTCGACCCGCGCAGCCGCCGGGAGCTGTGGCAGGTGGTCGCCGAGGTGGCGGCCCGCGGCGCGACCGTCCTGCTCACCACCCAGTACCTGGAGGAGGCCGACCGGCTGGCCGACCGCATCGGGGTGATCAACGCGGGACGGCTGGTCGCCGAAGGCACCGCCGAGGAGCTCAAGAACCGCGTCCGGGGCCACCGCCTCGACCTCGTCCTCACCGACGAGCCCGCCTACCGGCGCCTCGCCCCGCACGCCGTCCACCACGCCCCCGACACCCTCACCCTCGGCGTCCCGACGGACGGCACCGCCGCCCATGTGCGCGCCCTGCTCGACGAACTCGACCCGGACCGCACCGACATCGCCCGATTCAGCCTGCACAGCGCCACCCTCGACGACGTCTTCCTCGCCCTGACGGCCAAGGAGCCGGCCCATGTCTGACACCGTCACCCACGCCCTGACCCTGACCGGCCGCGGCATCCGCCTCAGCCGCCGCAACGTCGACGCCGTCATCACCGCGCTGGCCCTGCCGGTGATGCTGATGCTGATCTTCGTCTACTTCTTCGGCGGCGCGATCAACACCGGCACCGACTACGTGACGTACGTCGTCCCCGGCGTCCTGCTGCTCTGCGCCGGCTTCGGCTCCTCGGCCACCGCCGTACGCGTCTCGGAGGACATGAAGGAAGGCATCGTCGACCGCTTCCGCTCCCTGGACGTCGGCGCGACCCCGATCCTCGCCTCGCACGTCGCCGCGAGCACCGCCCGCAACCTCCTGTCGACGGGGCTCGTCCTCGGCGTCGCGTTCCTGATCGGTTTCCGGCCCGCCGCCTCCGCCGCCGGCTGGCTCGCCGCACTGGGCATCCTGCTCGCCTTCGTGCTCGCCATCTCCTGGCTCTCCGCGGCGGTGGGCCTGCTGGCCCGTACGCCGGAGGCGGCGAGCGGCTTCACCTTCCTCATGATGTTCCTGCCCTACCCGAGCAGCGCCTTCGTCCCCATCGACACGATGCCGGCCTGGCTCCACGGCTTCGCCGACCACCAGCCGGTCACCCCGGTGATCGAATCCCTCCGCGGCCTCCTCCTCGACCAGCCGGTCGGCACCGCCCCCGTCGTCGCCCTCGCCTGGTGCGCCGGGCTCCTCGCGGTGGCGGCCGGCCTGTCAGGGGCGCTGTTCCGTGTACGTACGCGCTGAACGGTGTGCGGCGGCGCGTACGGCGGTGAGCACCGGTTCCAGCGACGTCACCACCCGCTCGGCACCGAGCCGGCGCAGCACCTCCACGTGCCCCTCGTCCCGGCCGTAGCCCAGGAACGGCACGCCCGCCTCCCGGGCGGCCGTCACGTCGGCGGGCGTGGCACCGATCATCAGTGACGCCCCGGGGGCCGCGCCGAGCGCGGCGAGGGCCTGGTCGACCCGGTCGTGGACGTGCCGGCCGAAGCAGCCGGCCAGACCCCGGCCCGCGAGGTAGCGCCGCACCACGGCCGGGGAGGTGTCACCGACGACGGCGAGGCCGGTGCCGACCGCGTGCAGGGTGCGGACCAGTGGGTCGGCATACGGCGTGGGCCACGCCGTCGCCGCGGCGCGGAGACGGCAGAGGGGTCCGTCGAAGCCGAAGAGAACGTGCTCGGTACCGCCGATGGCGTCGATGAGGTCGTCGTGCACAGCAGCCGCCCGGAGGGTCGGGATCAGGGGTAGGACGAGGGTGTCAGATCACCGGTGGTCCGCACAGGCCCCGTGCCCGCCTAGAACACGTCCGGGCACCACGGCCGGCGCGAGGTGCGCAGCAGTACGTCCGCCGTCGACGCGGCACCCGGCGTCGACTCCTCCACCCGCCCGAGGGCCGCGAGCCGTACCGCCGACTCGTCGCCCAGGTACAGCGTCCCCAGCTCGGCCACGTCCATGGTGAGGTCCGGCGACGCGGTGGTCGGCGCGCACGACGCGCCCTCCGGCGAGGCGTCCAGCCGGAAGCGGCCGCCCGCGGGGCCGCCCGGGTCGTGCAGCTCCAGCACGAGGGTGCCCGGCCCCGCGTACGCACGCGCCTCCAGGGCCCGTACGACATCGACGATCCGCACCCAGAGGAAGTCGGCGTGGGTCGTGACGCGCGCCGCCCTGGGGTCGGGCAACAACAGGGGCAACAGGTCGTCGGGGGCGCGGAAACCGCTGGTGACCGTGGTCATCCAGTCGATGGAGCAGACGAAGTGCCACAGCGCGCGCTCCGCGGCCGGGGTCACGGCGATCAGGTCGCGCACGGTCGCGGAGCACAGCGGCCGCTTGCCCTCCCAGGTGTCGTCGGTGGAGTAGCAGACGTACCCCTCCACCTCCCCGTCCGCCCCGCGGTACGTCGCGTAGAAGGGCTCCGTCCAGGGCTGACCGGGCAGGCGCGCGGCTCCCGTGCCCACGTCCCAGACGCGCTGGTCCCGGCTGACCATGCCGTGCCGGACGGCCCGGAGCCGGTCGTGGAGGCCGGGGCCGAGCTTGCGGATCTCCTCCGCGTCGACCAGGTCGACGCGGCCGCCGTCGCCGGGCCCGGACCAGCGTGGGTCGAGGCCGGCGAGCCGTACGTCGACGGTCCACTCGGTGGTCCAGGCGGCCGGACCGTACCCGTACCGCCCGTAGATCGGGTACTCGGCGGCGATCAGCGTCGAGAGCGCCTCGCCGCGTTCCCTGGCCGCCGTGAGGTCCGTCGCCATCATGCGGCTGAGGAGCCCGCGCCGCCGGTGGGTCGGCGAGACGGTCACGTTCGACACGGCACTCGCCGCGACCCGGGCGCCTCCGGGAACGGTCAGCTCCTGCGCGAACGAGCGGAAGGTGGCGACGCAGCGCCCGTCGTCGAAGGCCCCTTGGGTACGGGCGAAGTCGACGTACGGGCGCTTCTGCGCGACCTCTTCGTCAGGGACCACGGGCGGCTGCATGAACCCGACGCGGCGGGCGCGCAGCCAGTCGGGGAACTCGGACTCGGTGACCGTGCGGACGTCGACGCTCATGGGCGTCACGCTAGGCGGCGCCCTCCGGTGGGCGCACCCGGATTTCGGGACCCGCCCTCCGGTCCCGCGTCCCCGCCCGGCCCCCGCCCGGCCCGACGGCCCGCGAGCCCCTCGCTCAGAACGCCGCGCGGATCTCGCCCACCCGCTCGCCGCCGCCCAGCAGCGGCGCGTCGGCGATGCGGCCGACCACCGGCCCGTCGACGCCGAGGATCCCCAGCGCCCGGGCGAGGACCGGGCCCATGGCCCGCCCCGAACCGTCATCGATCTTGAACGCGAGCGCCCGGCCGTCCGCCAGGGCGACCGCCTGGACCGCCTCGGCGCCCATCTTCGACAGCGCCCCCGGCACCTCCCGCATCAGCCAGGTGTCCGGGCGCCGCGTCCCCGCCACGTACTCCGGGTGCGCGCGCATCGCGTCGGCGACCTGCCGCTGCGGCGTCCCGGGCTCGGCGAGCACGTACGAGCGGAACGCCCGCGCGAGACCCACCAGGCTGATCGCCATCAGCGGCGCGCCGCACCCGTCGACGCCCACGGCCGGCACGGTCTCGCCGGAGGCGGCCTGGACCTCGTCGAGGATCAGCCGCTGGAGCGGGTGCTGCGCGTCCAGGTAGGAGGCCGGGTCCCAGCCGTTCAGCGCGCAGGCGGCGAGCATCGCCGCGTGCTTGCCGGAGCAGTTCATGGTGATCCGCTCGCGGGCGTTGCCGGCGGCCAGGTACGCCTCGGCCTCCGCCGGGTCCAGCGGCAGGTCCGGCGGGGTGCGCAGGTCGGACTCGGCGAACCCGTGCTCGGCGAGCATCTTGCGGGCGAGGTCGAGGTGGAACGGCTCGCCCGAGTGGCTCGCCGCGGCCAGCGCCAGCCGCTCCCCCGACAGGTCCAGGCCCGCCCGCAGCAGCGCCGCGGCCTGCATGGGCTTGTTGGACGAGCGCGGGAAGACCGGCGCCGTCGGGTCGCCGGCCGACATCTCGACGGTGCCGTCCGGGGCCAGCAGGACGAGCGACCCCCGGTGATGGCCCTCGACGAAGCCGGAACGGACGACCTCGGCGAGGACCGGGGGTATGACGGCGGTGGCGGAGGAGGTCATGACGGCCGGCCTTCCGGGACGGTGACCTGTCTCCCCACGGACTCAGCGGAGCAGGTCGTCTACTTGTGCTTCGCCTTCACGGTACCTGCGGGCGATCTCGGCGCTGCAATCGTCGGCGGTCCGCTGGAGCTGCTGCCGGCGCCGTGAGACCTGCTGTTCGTAGCGTGCGAGCCGCCCCATCGCGGCGTGCAGCTCTTCGTCCGTTCGGGCGGTCAGGTCCGACAGCTCGACGTCCGCCAGCATGTCGGCGGCCAGCCGCCGGTACTCCTCGCCGCGGGGCGTGGTGACCGTCACGTGACGGGCCGAGGAGCGGTGGCGCGACGGGGTGTCCGCGAGGATCTCCGACAGCCGGTCCACGACCGGGACCTCCGTGCCTCCCCGGCGCGCCAGCTCGGCGCGCAGGATGTCGATCCGGCCCTGGAGGAGCCGCCGTACGTAACTCAGGTCCGCCTCGTCGCCGTGGGAGTCCCGGCGCAGCGCGCGCAGCTCCGGCAGCCGCATGGTCGCGAGGTCGTGCTGCCGGGTCTCCGGCAGGACGGCGTCTCCGTTCCGCTGCACCGGGGGCCGCATCGCCCCCCTGCCACCGGCGCAGGTCATCGATACGGGATGTGGCGTCTGCCCGGCGCCAGATGTGCTCATAGGAATCCGTCCCCTCGACCGGTGCTTGAGGTCTCCCCGGGCCCGAAGGGCCGAGGGGAAGCACCGCCTGAGAGGCATGGTGCCAGTTGTGCCAGTGTCAATGCAGGCGCCTGCACCCGTTCGGACGCGGATAGGTTGGTCTGTATGCGTGCAGTGGTACAGAGGGTCGACGGGGCGAAGGTCGTCGTCGCGGGAGAGACGGTCGGCGAAATCGTCGGCGAGGGGTTGTGCGTCCTGGTGGGCGTCACCCATGACGACACACCGGACAAGGCGGCGCAGCTTGCCCGGAAGCTGTGGTCGGTGCGGATCCTGGAGGGCGAGAAGTCCTGCTCGGACGTGAATGCGCCCTTGCTGGTGATTTCGCAGTTCACCCTCTACGGGGACGCCCGCAAGGGCCGCCGTCCGACCTGGAACGCGGCGGCGCCCGGCGAGGTCGCCGAGCCGCTGGTGGACGAGGTGGTGGCGCGGCTCAGGGAGCTGGGGGCGACGGTGGAGACGGGCCGGTTCGGGGCGGACATGCGGGTGTCGCTCACCAACCACGGCCCGTTCACGATCGTCGTCGACGTCTGAGGCGCACGGTCTGAGGCGCACGCCGTCGGACCCCCACGGGCCCCATGGGGCTCACGGTCCCCCGGGGCTCACGGCTCGACGACGTCACGGCTCGACGACGGTCTCCTGGGCGGCGGCGGTGCTTCCCGCCATCAGCTCGGCGTCCACCGGCACATTGCGCTTGACCAGCGCGAGCGCGATCGGACCCAGCTCGTGGTGGCGTACGGACGTGGTGACGAACCCGAGCTGCCGCCCCTCCTCGCCGTCCGCCTTCAGCCGGATCGGCGTGCCGTGCGGCGGCAGGTGCACCTCGCTGCCGTCGAGGTGCAGGAAGACCATCCGGCGCGGCGGCTTCCCCAGGTTGTGGACGCGCGCAACGGTCTCCTGGCCCCGGTAGCAGCCCTTCTGGAGGTGGACGGCGCTGCCGATGAGGCCGATCTCGTGCGGGATGGTGCGGTGGTCGGTCTCGAAACCGAGCCGGGGGCGGTGCGCCTCGACGCGCAGCGCCTCGTAGGCCCAGATCCCGGCGAGCGGCCCGTGGTCCTCGGCGTACGTCTCCAGGTCGCCGC
Organism: Streptomyces sp. NPDC041796; assembly: GCF_055590785.1. Classification (NCBI taxonomy): domain Bacteria; kingdom Bacillati; phylum Actinomycetota; class Actinomycetes; order Kitasatosporales; family Streptomycetaceae; genus Streptomyces; species Streptomyces sp. NPDC041796. The sequence goes on along the minus strand of NZ_JBVJAH010000015.1, from coordinate 19,314 downwards.
GGGGCAGGAACACGTCCCGGCCGTGCGGGGTCTCCCGTACGGCGACGCCTTCCGGCACGTCGGCGATGGAACCCGCCGGGAGGTGGACCACGGCGATGTCGTCGGTCCGGTCGGCGACCTCTACCCGGTAGAAGAACTTCATCGACTCCAGGTAGCCGATCAGCGCCTCCTGCGTACCGGGCTCGACGTGCGCCCAGACCGTCTCGCCGTCGTCGACCAGGTACAGGGCGTGCTCGATGTGGCCGTTGGCGGAGAGGACCAGCGCCTCGGTGGCCTGGCCGGCGGGGAGTTCGCTGACGTGCTGGGTGAGCAGCAGGTGCAGCCAGCCGAGCCGGTCGGCGCCGCTGACGGTGACGACACCTCGGTGGCTCAGGTCGACCAGGCCCCGGCCGGCGGCGAGCGCGCGCTGCTCGCGGAACAGGTCGCCGTAGTGCGCGGCGACACCTTCGTCCCGCCCCTCGGCGGGCACGGCGCCGGGCAGGGACAACAGAGGGCTGGTCGGTGATTGTCGCAGCATGTGATCAGCCTACGACTCGCCGCCGGACGAAGCCTCCCCCTCCGGGGCCGCCGGGGCCTCCTCCGCCTTCGCGGTGCACTCCTCGCAGCGCCCGAAGATCGCGAAGTGCTTCATGTCGGTGTCGAAACCGAAGGTGCGGCGGAGCTTGGCGGTGAACTCGGCGGCCACCTCGACGTCCGCCTCGATGACGTTCGTGCAGTCCCGGCACACCAGGTGGAGGTGGTGGTGCCGGTCGGCGAGGTGGTAGGTGGGCGCGCCGTGCCCCAGATGGGCGTGGCTGACCAGACCCAGCTCCTCCAGGAGCTCCAGGGTCCGGTAGACGGTGGAGATGTTCACACCGGAGGCGGTCTTGCGGACCTCGACGAGGATGTCGTCGGGCGTCGCGTGCCCCAGCACGTCCACCGCCTCCAGGACAAGCTGGCGCTGGGGAGTCAGCCGGTAGCCGCGCTGCCGTAGGTCGCTCTTCCAGTCGGTGCTCACCACGCGCTCCAGTGTAGGAGCACCGACCGGGGAACCCGAGGGCTACTTGAAGAACGCGATGCCGTCGTCCGGCAGATCACCGAGGTCCTTGGCCCAGGCCTCGACCTGCTCGGGGGTGACGACCTTCTTCAGGTGGGCCGACATGTAGGGGCGCAGCGGGACCTCGGGAGTCGACTTCTCGCCGACCCACATCAGGTCGCCCTTCACATAGCCGTACAGCCGCTTGCCACCGCTGTAGGGCCCTGAGGCGGCGGTGCGCGCGACGGCGTCCGTGACCAGGTCGATCTGCGGCTTCTGGTCGGCGAGCTCGCCGTACCAGACCTCGACGATGCCCTGGTCGCGCACCATCACGATCTCGACCTTGCGCTCCTTGTCGATGCGCCAGTAGCCGCTCTCGGACTCCAGGGGCTTGACCTTGTTGCCCTCGGCGTCCAGGACCCAGGTGCGGGAGGTGTACTCGATGAAGTCCCGGCCGTCGTGACTGAAGGTCACGGACTGGCCGAAGTTGCACTTCTCGGCGCCGGGGAAGTCGGAGACGCCCGCGCCCTCCCACGTGCCCAGGAGGAACGCGAGGGGGACGAGGTCCGGGTTGAGGTCGGACGGGATCTCGATCATGAGCAGCTCAGTCGATCTGTAGGAGTGGTCAGCGCTGGCCCTGGTACAGCTTCTTCACGGTCAGGACGGCGAAGCCGAGCACGCCGACGCAGACCAGGATCAGCAGGGCGGAGAAGAAAGCCTCAAGCACAGGGTGCTCCTCGGTGAGCGGTGTGGGCGAAGAAAGGGCCGAGTCCCAGCGTAATGGGTGGGGGCGCGGCCCTCCGTGTGAGGTTCCCCGCCGCGCATTACAGTGCGGCGTATGGCGAACAAGCTCGTGATCAAGGTGACCGCGGGGGCCGACGCCCCCGAACGCTGCTCGCAGGCCTTCACGGTGGCCGCGGTCGCCGTGGCCAGCGGGGTGGAGGTCTCGCTGTGGCTGACCGGTGAGTCCTCGTGGTTCGCGCTGCCGGGGCGGGCGGCGGAGTTCGAGCTGCCGCACGCGGCACCGCTGCCGGACCTGATCGACTCGATCCTGGCGGCCGGGCGCATCACGCTGTGCACCCAGTGCGCGGCGCGGCGCGAGATCACCGAGAAGGACGTGCTGGAGGGCGTGCGGATCGCGGGCGCTCAGGTCTTCGTCAGCGAGGCGCTGGCGGACGGTACGCAGGCGCTCGTGTACTAGTCGCTGCGCTTCTTGCCGTCGAGTTCGTCCCACCACTCGTCGGACGTCGGGTCGCCGGACGGATCGTCCCACCAGCGGTCCTCCGGCCCGCGCCGGTTGGCGATCATCGCGGCGACCGGGGGGATGACCATGGCGACGAAGCACATCGCGATGGCGGCGGGCGTCGACCACAGCCGTACGACGGCCCAGGCGCCCACGAAGAGCACCAGGCAGACCGTCATCATCACGAAGTAGACGTGCCGACGCCGGGCGTACATACGTCCAGCGTAGGACGGGAACGACCGAAGGGCCGCACCTCGGTCCCGGTAAGCGTCCAACCCCCAGGAGGTGCGGCCCTTCGGCCGGTATGCGTGCCGTTGCCGTCAGACGGCGATGGCGACCTCGGCCAGGCCACCCTGCTGGGCGACGACCGTGCGGTCGGCCGTGCCGCCCGGGACGAGGGCGCGGACGGTCCACGTGCCCTCGGCCGCGTAGAAGCGGAACTGGCCGGTCGCCGAGGTCGGGACCTCGGCGGTGAACTCACCGGTCGAGTCCAGCAGGCGCACGTAACCGACGACGGGCTCGCCGTCCTTGGTCACCTGGCCCTGGATCGTGGTCTCACCGGGCTTGATCGTCGAAGCGTCCGGGCCGCCGGCCTGTGCTCCACACATGGGTACTCCTGAGGGGTCTTCGGGGGAGGGGGAGGACGGGAGGTCCGGGACTACTTGTTGGCGCCGAGCTCGATCGGCACGCCGACGAGGGAGCCGTACTCGGTCCACGAGCCGTCGTAGTTCTTGACGTTCTCCTGGCCGAGCAGCTCGTGCAGGACGAACCAGGTCAGGGCGGAACGCTCACCGATGCGGCAGTAGGCGATGGTGTCCTTCGACAGGTCGACCTGCTCGTCGGCGTAGAGCGCCTTGAGCTCCTCGTCGGACTTGAAGGTGCCGTCGTCGTTGGCGTTCTTCGACCACGGGATGTTGCGGGCGCTCGGCACGTGGCCGGGGCGCTGCGACTGCTCCTGCGGGAGGTGCGCCGGGGCGAGCAGCTTGCCGCTGAACTCGTCGGGGGAGCGCACGTCGACCAGGTTCAGGTTGCCGATGGCGGCCACGACGTCGTCGCGGAAGGCGCGGATGGAGGTGTCCTGGGCCTTGGCCTTGTACTCGGTGGCCGGGCGGTTGGGGACCTCGGAGCCGTCGACCAGGTCGCGGGAGTCGAGCTCCCACTTCTTGCGGCCGCCGTCGAGGAGCTTGACGCTCTCGTGGCCGTACAGCTTGAAGTACCAGTAGGCGTACGACGCGAACCAGTTGTTGTTGCCGCCGTAGAGGACGACGGTGTCGTCGTTGGCGATGCCCTTCGCGGAGAGGAGCTTCTCGAAGCCCTCCTGGTCGACGAAGTCGCGGCGGACCGGGTCCTGGAGGTCCTGCTTCCAGTCGATCCGGACGGCGTTCTTGATGTGGTTCTTGTCGTAGGCCGAGGTGTCCTCGTCGACCTCGACGATGACGACCTTCGGGTCGTCGATGTGGGCCTCGACCCAGTCGGCGTCTACCAGGACGTCGCTGCGGCTCATGCTGTTTCTCCTCCGGGGCAGTGTGCGGCGGGGTGTTGCGGGGTGGTGCCGGCTGCTCTTCGCGTCGTCGCGTACGGGGGTACGGGTCTACGGGGATGCGGCACAGGGGTGGGCCTCGATGGACGACGGGCCCTGGGATACGGGAGGTCGGGCTCCCGCTCAGACGGAGCGACAGAGCATGGCGGCGACGCGGCACAGGTCTACTGCCCGCCGCTTCGTGAGGTCCGCCTGTCGCTTCATGACGCCGATCGTAGGGACGGACGGGCGGCCGTGTCACCGGCGTGTCGTATCGTGAGACACGATCGTCCGGGATGTGGGACGCGAAGTCGCCCGAGAGGGTGACGGCCGCCCGGCGCGGGGACCGTCGGGGCTCGCCATCTGCGGAGCGGACGCCCTCGTCTCACGATGTGGCCGAATCAATCCGTACGGGCCGTGGGGAGGGTCGCACCAGTCGCGGTACGGGGGTGTTACGCGGGTCGCACCAGCGGCTGTACGGGGTCTACGAGGACTGCACCCGCGGCCGTACGGGCCGTACGGGGTTCCCACGAGGGTCACCCACGGCCGTACGGAGTTCCTACGAGGGGTCGCACCCGCGGTCGTACGGAGCTCCTACGAGGGTGGCACAGCGGTCGCTTCAGCCCGCCAGCACGACGTTCTCACCCGTGACGGTGACCACCACGCCGTCCGGCGTCGCCTCGACCTTCGTCAGCTTCAGCCCCGCCGGCAGCCCGCCGACCTGCCGGTCGAAGTCCGTGCGCTCACGGATCCGCTCCTCCACCCCCGGGAGGCCCTCACCGGGTACCTTGTCGGCGCGCACCCGGATGGTGTCGCCGCCGACGAGGCTGACCGAGGACAGGACACTGCGGGTGACCTTGCCCAGCACCGGGATCTCGACCGAGCCGGTGACCTTGACCTTGCCCTTGCCGCCGTATCCGACGGTGACGTCCTCGCTGGACGCCTTGCCCAGGTCGGCGTAGGAGATGCGGGCGGTGCCCGACGCGGAGGCGGCGACGGCGGTGGAGAAGTTGTTCTCCAGCCGCACCTGCTTCAGGGCGGCCTTCATCTCGGTGACGCGGACCTTGCGCCCGCCGGCCGAGGCCTCGACGCCGGTGAGGGTGACGTCGACCTGGTCCAGTTCCTTGCCCATGACCTGGGTCAGGAAGGGGAAGCCCTTGATCGAGACGTCCGGTGTGGCGGTCAGGCCCTGGTTGGCCCGTATGCGCTCGGCGGCCTCACCCTCGGCGTAGTTCACCGCCAAGCGGTCCGCGATGGTGAAGAGACCACCGAGGATCACAGCGGTGATCAGCAGTATTCGCAGTGCTCGCATTGCTCGGTGTTCCCCCACACTGTCGGCGACCGGCCCCCGTCACGTCATGATCGACGCGCGAAGCTACCCGTTGGTTCCCCTTCCCCCACATGCGTCACTCAGGCCAGCGCACGCCCCAGCAGATACACAGCGGGCGCGGCGAGCGCGAGCGGCAGCGCCACCCCGGCCGTCATGTGGACGAAACGCGAGGGGTAGTCGTAAGCGGCCACCCGGTGCCCGACCAGGGCGCACACCCCGGCACCCAGCCCCAGCAGCGCACCCTGCGTCCCCAGGCCGGTCATCCCGCCGGCGGCGACACCGGCGCCCGCGGCCGCGAGCAGTGCCACCACGAGCGACGCGGCGCCGGGCAGCGGAAGGGCGCGGGCCACGACCGTGACGGCGACCGCGAGACCGCCCACGACGACCGCGTCGGACGCGGCGGCCAGGTGCCCGGCCGCCATGACGGCGAGCGCGGAGGAGGCGACGGTGGCCATCAGGCCGTACTGCCGCTCGTCGGAGCCCGCGTGGCTGCGGAGCTGGAGCACCAGCACGAGGAGGACCCACACGCCGAGCGTGCCGAGGATCGCGGCCGGAGCGTGCTCCTCGCCGGCGGCGAGCAGGGCCACGTCCGCGGTGAGGCCGCCCGCGAAGGCGAGCGCGATGCCCTGGCGGGCGGGCCACATGCCGTTGAGCCGGAACCAGCCGGCGGCGGTGACGGCCTGGAGCAGGATCAGCGGGACCAGCAGACCGTACGGCCCGAGGGCGGCGCCCGCGGCGAGGAGGCCGCCGAGAGCGGCGGTCAGCACGGCCGGCTGCATGCCCGGGTCGATGATCGGCGAGCGGCCCTCGGCGCGGGCCCGCTGGGCGTCGGTCAGCCGCACGTGCCCCGCGGTGGTGGGCGCGCTGTACTGCGGCGCGGCGCTCCCGGGGGCCGCGCTGCCGGGAGCGGCGGCCGGGACGGGCTCCTGGCCGACCGGGCGCAGGGACGTGGTGGGGGTGTCGTACGGAGCCTCGGGGGGCAGCGGGTACGCGCCGGGGCCCGCGGCCCCCTGCACCGGGAGGTGGGCGGTGTCGGCGGCGGCCGGCGGCTGGGCGGGCTGCTGCTGGTACGCCATGGGGTGGACGGCCGGCTGGTACTGCGTGTCCCAGGTCTGGCCCTCCCACGTCTGCGCGACGTCCGGGTCCTGGTACCCGTTTCCGTACGGATACTGCTGATCGCTGCTCATGCTGTGGGGTTCACCCTCCTGCGAACGGCGGGAGCACCTCGACCGTGCCGCCCTCGGCAAGCCGTACGGTCTCATGGCTCCGGGTCCCGACGGGGTCACCGTCGACCAGGAACGAACACCGCTGGAGCACCCGGACCAGCTCGCCGGGGTGCCGCTCGCGCACGGCGTCCAGCGCCTCGGCCAGGTTCTCCGCGGCGTACGGCTCCTCGGCGATCCCGGCGGCGGCCTTGGCCGCGGCCCAGTAGCGGATGGTCCCCGCTGCCATAGCGGCACTCCTTTCGTCGGCCTCGTCGGCATCCATCATGAGCTATGGCGCCGACAGCCAGTCCGCGATACGGGCGAGCAGGGCGTCGTCCGCGGCGTTCTCGGCGTGCCCCATGCCCTCCTCGAGCCACAGCTCGGCCGGCCCGGCCGCCGCCAGCATCCTCGGGTGGTCGACCGGGAAGTAGGGGTCGCTGTCGCCGTGCACGATCAGCAGCGGCACCGGGGCGATCAGCGGCACCGCCTCGACCGGCGGCATCGGCACCGGGTCCCAGTCACGGTCGTGGATGCGGGTGCGCAGCCCGTAGCGGCCCACCAGCCGCCCCGCGGGCCGGGTGATCACCCAGTGGAGGCGCCGCATCGGAGCCGTACCCCGGTAGTACCAGCGTGCGGGAGCGCTCACGGCCGCCACGGCGTCCGTCCGCGCCCGGCCCGCGTCCTTGTACAGGGCCGCGTGCCGCAGGACCACCGAGCCGCCCATCGAGAACCCGACGGTCGCCACGCGCGCGTACCCCAGCTCCCGCGCCCAGGTGACGGCCGCCGCCAGGTCCAGCACCTCACGGTCCCCCACCGTGGACCGGCCTCCCGACCCGCCGTGCCCGCGGAAGGAGAACGTCACGACCCCGGCCCGGCGGGCGAACACGGCCGCCGCGCGCCGCACGGCCGGCCGGTCGACCGAGCCCGTGAAGCCATGGGCGACAACGATCGCCGTGTCCGAGACACTGTCCGTAGGCGGTGCCGCGAGCGGCGAATGGACCGCTTCGATCCGGACCCCGTCGGATGTACGCAACGTTGCGCGCAGAGGGCGGGGCGTGAGCGAGGGAACATCCACGATGTGAAATGCGCCCTCTTCCTCGGATCTCATGTGGGCTATTGTGCTTCGCAGAGGATCCGGGCAACGCAGCCCCCGGATCCTTTTGTGTTTTCCACCCGTTGTTACAGGCAGGTGAACAAAGGCTCTCAGGGCGCGGGGAGCCTCGTACGAAGCAGTGCCGCAACGTCCTCGCAGGGACCGAGGAGGAACCGACGTTATGGGCCAGCGAACCGTGCACGACCATAGGACGACGACCCGGGTACGGGGGGCGCGATGAGCTCTCTGCTGCTCCTGACCAATGCCCTCCAGCCGTCGACGGAGGTGCTCCCCGCCCTCGGACTGCTGCTGCACAACGTGCGCGTGGCCCCCGCCGAGGGCCCGGCCCTCGTCGACACCCCCGGCGCGGACGTGATCCTCGTCGACGGCCGCCGCGACCTGCCGCAGGTGCGGTCGCTGTGCCAGCTCCTGCGCTCCACCGGGCCGGGCTGCCCGCTGATCCTGGTCGTCACGGAAGGTGGCCTCGCGGCCGTCACCGCCGACTGGGGCATCGACGACGTCCTGCTGGACACGGCCGGTCCGGCCGAGGTCGAGGCGCGGCTGCGGCTGGCGATGGGCCGCCAGCAGATCACCGCCGACGACTCCCCCATGGAGATCCGCAACGGCGACCTGTCGGTCGACGAGGCAACCTACAGTGCCAAGCTCAAGGGCCGGGTCCTGGACCTGACCTTCAAGGAGTTCGAGCTGCTCAAGTACCTGGCCCAGCACCCGGGCCGGGTCTTCACCCGCGCCCAGCTCCTCCAGGAGGTGTGGGGGTACGACTACTTCGGCGGTACGCGCACGGTCGACGTCCACGTACGGCGGCTGCGCGCCAAGCTGGGCCCCGAGCACGAGTCGCTCATCGGCACCGTCCGCAACGTCGGCTACCGCTTCGTGACGCCCGAGAAGGTGGAGCGCGCGGCCGAGGAGGCCCGGACGAAGGAGACGAAGGCGGCCAAGGCGACAGCCGTCACCCGTACGGAGGACACCGAAGAGGTGGAGGAAGCCGCCGTACGACCTGCCCAGAGGTAGGTCACCCCGCGTAGACTGCCGCGCGTGGCCAAGGTGACGCGGGACGACGTGGCACGACTTGCGGGTACTTCGACCGCGGTCGTGAGCTACGTCATCAACAACGGACCCCGGCCGGTCGCCCCGGCCACGCGCGAGCGGGTACTCGCAGCGATCAAACAGCTGGGCTACCGGCCCGACCGCGTCGCGCAGGCCATGGCCTCGCGGCGCACCGACCTCATAGGCATGATCGTCCCCGACGCCCGGCAGCCGTTCTTCGCCGAGATGGCGCACGCGGTCGAGAGGGCCGCCGCCGACCGCGGGAAGATGGTCCTCGTCGGCAACTCCGACTACCGCGACGAGCGGGAGATCCACTACCTGCGGGCCTTCCTGGGCATGCGGGTCGCCGGTCTGATCCTCGTCAGCCAGGGCATGAGCGAGCGGGCCGCCCAGGAGATCGAGGCGTGGGACGCGCGCGTGGTGCTGCTCCACGAACGGCCCGAGGCCCTCGACGACGTCGCGGTCGTCACGGACGACATCGGCGGCGCGCAGCTCGCCACCCGCCACCTCCTGGAGCACGGTCACGAGTACGTCGCCTGCCTCGGCGGCGTCGAGAACACCCCCGCCGTCGGTGACCCGGTCGCCGACCACGAGGAGGGCTGGCGCCGCGCGATGCTGGAGTCAGGCCGCTCGGTGGAGGGCCGGCTGTTCCAGGCCCCGTACAACCGTTACGACGCCTACCAGGTGGCCCTGAAGATCCTGTCGGGCCCCGACCGGCCGCCGGCGATCTTCTGCTCCACGGACGACCAGGCGATCGGCGTCCTGCGCGCGGCCCGCGAGCTGCGCCTGGACGTGCCGGGCGACCTGGCCGTGGCGGGCTTCGACGACGTCAAGGAGGCCGCGCTGACGGACCCGCCGCTGACGACGGTCTCCTCCGACCGTCCGGCGATGGCCCGCGCCGCGGTGGACCTGGTCCTGGACGACGGACTTCGGGTGGCCGGGTCGCGCCGGGAGCGCGTCAAGCAGTTCCCGTCGGCGCTGATAGTGCGCCGGTCCTGCGGCTGCGACGGTCAGTAGCCCCCCGCGTCCTCATCGAGGGCGTACAAGACTTTTCCCGGACTCTCAGGGCGTCCTCAGACGGCTCTCATGTACGGCTCCCAGAGTCGTATCCATGACGGACTACACCCCCGGTGACCCGCAGCAGACGTTCGCCTACCCGCCGCCCCCGGCGTACCCGCCGACAGTGCGGCATCGTGCCGGGCGCCCCGCCGGACTGCTGGTCGCCGTCGCCGTCGCCGCCGCCCTGATCGGCGGGGGCGCCTCGGCGCTGGTCCAGGAGCTGGCCCGCCCGGACACGGCACCGGCCGGCACCGGCGGGGTGACCGGCACCAACGTGTCCCGGTCCGACAAGGGCAGCGTCGCCGGGGTCGCCCGGGCGGTGTCGCCGAGCATCGTCGAGATCAGCGCGACGACGGGCTCCGGCAAGTCCACCGGATCCGGGGTGATCATCACCGCGGACGGGGAGACCGTCACCAACAACCACGTCGTCGCGGGCGCCTCCGAGATCACGGTCCGGCTCAGCGACGGCAGGTCCTACCCCGCCGAGGTCGTCGGCACCGACCCGGGCAAGGACCTGGCGCTGATCGAGCTCCGGGGCGCCTCCGGGCTGAAGGCCGCCACGCTCGGCGACTCCGGAAAGGTCCGGGTCGGTGACGAGGTCGTCGCCATCGGGTCGCCCGAGGGCCTGACCGGCACCGTCACCAGCGGGATCGTCTCGGCGCTCGACCGCGACGTGACGGTGGCCAAGGAGGGCGGCGGGCAGCGGCCCGACCCGCGTCAGGGCTGGCCCTTCGAGTTCGGCGGGCAGGAGTTCAACGGCGACACGGGTGACTCGAGGACCACGTACAAGGCCATCCAGACCGACGCCTCGCTCAACCCCGGCAACTCCGGTGGCGCGCTGATCAACATGAACGGCGAGATCATCGGCATCAACAGCGCCATGTACTCGCCGAGCGCCGCCACCGGCTCCACGGCCGGCAGCGTCGGGCTCGGTTTCGCCATCCCGGTCAACACCCTCAAGGCCGACCTGGACAACCTCCGGTCGGGATCCTGACGCGTGCGACGCTGACCCCATGAACACTGACGCCGACCGCATCCTGATCGTCGACGACGAGCCCGCCGTGCGCGAGGCGCTCCGGCGCAGCCTCGCCTTCGAGGGGTACGGGACGGACGTCGCCGTCGACGGCGCCGACGCGCTCGCGAAGATGGACGCGCACGCCCCGGACCTCGTCGTCCTCGACGTCCAGATGCCCCGCATGGACGGCCTGACCGCCGCCCGCCGCATCCGCGCCGCCGGCTCGACCGTCCCGATCCTGATGCTCACCGCTCGCGACACGGTCGGCGACCGTGTGACGGGCCTGGACGCGGGCGCGGACGACTACCTGGTGAAGCCGTTCGAGCTGGACGAACTGTTCGCGCGCATCCGGGCACTGCTGCGCCGCAGCTCGTACGCGGCGGCCTCGGGCGGCGCGGAGCCCGAGGGAGACGTGCTGACGTTCGCGGACCTGCGCATGGACCTGGCGACGCGCGAGGTGACGCGGGGCGGGCGGCTCGTGGAGCTGACCCGCACGGAATTCACGCTCCTGGAGATGTTCCTGTCGCATCCGCGGCAGGTGCTGACGCGGGAGCAGATCCTCAAGTCGGTGTGGGGCTTCGACTTCGAACCGAGCTCCAACTCCCTGGACGTGTACGTGATGTATCTGCGGCGCAAGACGGAAGCGGCGGGCGAGCCCCGGCTGGTGCACACCGTGCGGGGCGTGGGGTACGTGCTGCGCAGCGGGGCCGTCGAGTGACCGGACCGTTCGGCCGCTTCCGCGCGCTCCCGCTCCGCTCGCGCCTCGCGCTGCTCACCGCGACGGCGGTGGCGGTGGCGGTGGCGGCGGTGTCGGTGGCGTGCTGGTTCTTCACCCGCGCCCAGATGCGGGACGAGCTGGACACCTCGCTGCGGAACACCAGCGCCCCCGACGAGGTGCTGCGGGAGGCGTTCGGGGCGTGCGCCGTCCGGCCGCCGCAGCCGTCGGCCAAGAGCGCGAACTTCGCCTACGTCCAGCTGGTGCTGCCCGGCGGCCGGCGCTGTGTCGCGCCGTACTACCCGCCGGTCCGGGTGCAGCCGCAGGACCTGAACGTGCTGGCCGGCGCGCTGGAGGACTCGGTGCACGACAGCACGACGGACGGCGGGGCCCCGGTGCGGGTGCACAGCTACCGGACCACCGTCGGCGGGGTGCCGGTCACCGCCTCGGTGTCCCGGCCGCTCGCCGAGATCGACGCGACGCTCAGCCGCCTGGCGCTGGTGCTGACCGTGCTGGCCGGCATCGGTGTCGTCGGGGCGGGCGCCGCCGGGTTGTGGGTGGCGCGGACGGGGCTGAAGCCGGTGGACCGGCTGACCGGGGCGGTGGAGCACGTGGCGCGGACGGAGGACCTGACCGTGCGGATCCCCGTCGAGGGGGAGGACGAGATCGCCCGCCTGTCACGGTCGTTCAACGCCATGACGGCCGCGCTCGCCTCCTCGCGGGACCGGCAGGCGCAGTTGATCGCCGACGCGGGGCACGAGCTGCGTACGCCGCTGACCTCCCTGCGGACGAACGTCGAGCTGCTGGCGCGCAGTGAGGAGACGGGGCGGGCGATCCCGCCGGAGGACCGGCGGGCCCTGATGGCGTCGGTGAAGGCACAGATGACGGAACTGGCGGCGCTGATCGGTGACTTGCAGGAGCTGTCCCGGCCCGACGCGGCGGGTCCCGGGCGGCTGGAGGTGGTCGGGCTCCACGACATCCTCGGCACGGCGCTGGACCGGGCGCGGCTGCGGGGCCCTGAGCTTGTGATCGTGGCGGACGACGTGCGGCCCTGGTACGTGCGGGCGGAGCCGGCGGGGCTCGAGCGCGCGCTGGTGAACGTCCTGGACAACGCGGTGAAGTTCTCCCCGCCGGGCGGGACGGTGGAGGTGGCGCTGGTGGACGGCGAGCTGTCCGTGCGGGACCACGGCCCGGGCATCGCGCCCGAGGAGCTGCCGCACGTCTTCGAACGGTTCTGGCGGTCACCGTCGGCGCGAAGTCTGCCCGGGTCGGGGCTCGGTCTGTCGATCGTGGCGCGGACGGTACGGCAGGCGGGCGGCGAGGTCGCGCTCACGGCGGCGCGGGGCGGCGGTACGCGGGCGGTGATCCGGCTGCCGGGGGCGCCGACGCCGCCGCCACCGTCACCGTCTCCGTCGGCACCCTCGTCACCGTCACCGTCGGCACCGGACACGGCATGAGACGTCCGGCCGGGGCCGGTTCCCCCTCGGCCCCGGCCGGACGTGCACATACATAGCTATCCGGCCACGATCGGGTGGCGCAAACCGAAGTGGCCGATGTACGCCATGACGTTTTTCACCGCCTGCCGGGGGAACCCCGGGCCGGGAAAACTCATGCGTTGTGGCGGATCAGGGACTCCACGAGCCCGGCCCGGGTGTTGGGGAAGTCCATCCCCACGATGCCGAGGCCCTTCCAGCCGCTCGCCTCCGCCCCGTCGAGGAAGCCGTGGACACGCGGGTTGAGCCGGTCGGCGTTCCAGCGGGGCGGGAGCAGCGCGGCGGTGGAGACGTAGTTGACGTACAGCTTGCCGGGCTGGGTGACGGCCTTACGGAAATGGGCCTCGATCTTGGGGTACTTGGCGAAGGGTTCGGCCATGTAGTCGTCCTGGATGTCGAACAGCGCGCCGTCCCCGTACCGCACGCCGGGCAGGCCGCCGTTGTCGGCGAGGAGGACGACCTTGCCGCGTGCCTCGCCGAGGGTCGGCAGGCCGTCGCCGATGCGGAAGAGGGGGCGCCAGCCCTTGGCGTCGAGGTAGAGGTCGAAGATGCGGCGGAAGGAGGCGTCGGAGTCCTCGGAGTACTCCTGCTTGACGCGCATCAGCACGGTCTCGGAAGGGTGCGCGGCGAGGAAGTCGCGGCAGGCGATGAGGACGTCACCGAACATCTGGTTCTGGTAGAAGGCCCCGTGGTGGATGGCGAAGGAGTCGCCGGTGACCCGGCACCGGATGTCCAGAAAGCGGATGCCGCTGTTCAACTGCTGGGCGACGCCGGTGTTCTGGCAGGCGACCCACAGCCCGCCGGCGGGGGCGCCGGAGTTGTGCGTGCCGGGGATGGTCAGCGTCCGCAGCGGGGTGTCGCCGGGGAAGCGGGCCATCCAGTCCTGTGTGCCGAGCACCCGGGTGCGGGCGCGGGCGGGGGTGCCCAGGAGGGCTGTGGCGGACAGGGCGGCGGTGGCCGCGAGGAAGCTGCGTCGGCTCAGGTCCAGGTCCATGCGCGGGAGTATGACGCGTACACGACATTGCCGCCAGAGACGTGGGGGGGGGGGGGGGGGGGGGGGGGGGGGGGGGGGGGGGGGGCCGCCGGGGGGGGGGGGGGGGGTCCCCCGCCCCCCCCCCCTTG
>NZ_JBVJAH010000015.1:0-5428 GCF_055590785.1 Streptomyces sp. NPDC041796 | reverse complement strand
AAGAAGGCCGCTCCTGCCTTTCCCCCGTCCCACCCTGGGGGCGCCAACCCCCACACACCCTTCCCGCCAAGCACTTGCTTTGTGCCCCCCCCCCCCCCCCCCCCCCCCCCCCCCGCGCTCGTACCGCGTCCTACTTGACGACCGTGATCCGGTCGGCCTTCGGCGGCGCGATCGGCGCGCTCGCCGACGAGTTGGCCGCCAGGTAGGCGTTGAAGACGTCCAGGTCGGACGCGCCGACCAGCTTGTTCTTGCCCTGGGCGAGGGCCGGGAAGCCGTCGCCGCCGCCCGCGAGGAACTCGTTCATCGCGACGCGGTAGGTCTTGGCCGGGTCGATCGGCTCACCGTTCAGCTTCACCGAGTCGGCCACCACACGCGCCGCGCCCGTCTTGGTCATGTCGAGCGTGTAGGTGAAGCCCTTCGAGACCTGGAGGATCTTGGGGGAGGCCTCGTTCGAGCCGCTGACCTGCTGCTGGAGACCCGCGATGAGCTGAGCACCGGTCAGGTCGACCACGTTCATCATGTTGGTGAACGGCTGCACGGTGAACGCCTCGCCGTACGTCACCACCCCGTCGCCCTCGGCGCCGGACGCCTTGTACACCAGGTCCGAGCGGATGCCTCCCGGGTTCATCAGCGCGATCTGCGCACCGCCCTTGTCGGCGGGGGCGAGCCCGGCGAGCTGCGCGTCGGTGATCAGGTCGCCGAGCGGCTTCTCGTAGTCCGTGGAGCCGCGGCCGTTGATGTCGGCGGAGATGTAGCCCTGCGGCCTGTTGGCGATCGGCGCGGCCAGCGTGTTCCAGCGCTCGATCAGCGACGTCATGTCGGCGGCCTTCGGCACGTCACGCGACACGACGTGGTTCGCCGACTCCACCGACGTACGCACGATGTCCTTGGTCCGGCGGTCGTAGGTCAGCGTCGTGTCCGTGTAGAGCTTGCCGTACGAGGACGCCGAGGTGACCATGCGCGGCTTGCCGGACGGGTCCGGGACGGTGCACACGTACGCCTGGTGGGTGTGGCCGGTGACCAGGGCGTCGACCTGCGGGTTCAGCCTCTTCGCGATGTCGACGACCGGGCCGGAGATGCCGTCGCCGGCCCCCGGGCTGTCGCAGTTGTAGTTGTACGAGGACGAGGCCGGCGCACCGCCCTCGTGGATCAGGGCGACGATCGACTTGACGCCCTTGCGCTCCAGGACCTTGGTGTACTTGTCGATCGTCTCGACCTCGTCACCGAACTTCAGGCCCTTGACGCCCTCGGCGGTGACGATGTTCGGCGTGCCCTCCAGGGTCACCCCGATGAAACCGATCTTGACGCCCTTGCGCTCCCAGATGAAGTACGGGTCCAGGATCGGCTTGCCCGTCTTCTCGTTCGTCACATTGGCGGCGAGGTACGGGAACTGGGCGCCGGGGAAGGTCTTGCCCTCCTCGTAACAGCCGCCGGTCGGGTGGCAGCCGCCGTTCTGCATCCGGGCCAGCTCCTTGGCCCCCTCGTCGAACTCGTGGTTGCCCACGGACGAGACGTCGAGCTTCAGCTTGTTGAGCGCCTCGATGGTCGGCTCGTCGTGGAAGAGGCCCGACATCAGCGGGGAGGCGCCGATCATGTCACCGGCGGCGGCGGTGACGGAGTACGGGTTGCCCTGGCGCGCGGTGCGCAGGTGCGTGGCGAGGTACTCGACGCCACCCGCCTTGATCTTCTCCGTCGTGCCGTCCGCGTGCTGGTGGGTGACCTCCCCGGACGAACCGGCCGGCGGCTCCAGGTTGCCGTGCAGGTCGTTGAAGGAGAGCAGCTGCACGTCGACGGTGCGGCCCGGGTGGTGGCCGGCGGGCTTGCCGCGGTCGTCGGCGCCGGCCGGCAGGGCGGCGACCATCGCGCCGACGGTGGCCAGTCCGGCGGCGGTGGCGAGTATCCGCCGCCCCGCACGGTTCTTCTTCGGTGTCGCTGACATCTGTCCCCTCGTGGTCAACAAGTCGTGTACGGCCCAGCGCAGCCTAGGGTCAACGCGCGTAGCGCAACAGGGGGTGGAGGGTTACAAGCCGGTTGCCATCGGCCGCCGTAGGCTCGTACGCATGACGACTGACGCCCCGGTACCGGCCCTCGAGCCCGGCCGCCGTATCGACACCTTCGACGAGCTCACCCACGAGCAGGCCCAGGACGTCCTCGCCCTCCTCGCCGACGCGGCCCGCACCGACGGCATGCAGGCCGTCTCCGAACAGGGGCGGCTCCAGCTGCGCGGCGGGCGGCGCGAAGGGGTGTCCCACCTGCTGCTCAGCGTCCGCGGCGAGCTGGTCGGCTACGCACAACTGGAGGACACCGACCCCGTCGAGGCCCCGGCCGCCGAGCTGGTCGTCCACCCCTCGCACCGGGGGCGGGGCCACGGCAGGGCGCTGGGTTCGGCGTTGCTCGCCGCCTCGGGCAAGCGGCTGCGCGTGTGGGCGCACGGCGGCAAGTCGGCCGCCCGCCACCTGTCGCAGGTGCTCGGGCTGACCCTGTTCCGGGAGCTGCGGCAGATGCGCCGGCCGCTCGCCGACCTGTCGGACATCCCCGAGCCGGTGCTGCCGCCCGGCATCGTCGTGCGCACCTTCGTGCCCGGCCAGGACGACGCGGCCTGGCTGGCCGTCAACGCCGCCGCGTTCGCCCACCACCCCGAGCAGGGCGCGCTGACGCAGCGGGACCTGGACGACCGCAAGGCCGAGCCGTGGTTCGACCCGAAGGGCTTCTTCCTCGCCGTACGGGAGCCGGACGGCGAGGTCGTGGGCTTCCACTGGACGAAGGTGCACGCCGAGGAGCAGCTCGGCGAGGTGTACGTCGTCGGCGTGAGCCCCGACGCGCAGGGTGGCGGTCTCGGCAAGGCGTTGACCGCGATCGGGCTGCGGCACCTGGCGGCCGAGGGGCTCCCGACGGCGATGCTGTACGTGGACGCGGACAACACGGCGGCGGTGCGGGTGTACGAGGGGATGGGCTTCTCCACGCACGAGGTGGACCTGATGTACCGCTCGGAGACGTGACGCGCGGGGCCTGAGAGCAGGGCGAGGTGTTGACACCTCGCCCTCTCTTGCACCACCCTTTCACTACTTGATTAGTGAAAGGGTGGTGCAAGGACGTGGTCGAGTACCGCATCGACCGGCGCAGCGGCGTCGCCACCTACCTCCAGATCGTCCAGCAGACCAAACAGGCCCTCCGCCTGGGCCTGCTGGAACCCGGCGACAAACTGCCCACGGCACGCGAGGTCGTCGAAGCCACCGCCATCAACCCGAACACCGTGCTCAAGGCCTACCGCGAGCTCGAACGGGAGGGCCTCGTCGAGGCGCGCAGAGGCCTCGGCACCTTCGTACGGAGGACCCTGGGCAGCGCCCCCGCCGACTCCCCGCTGCGCGGCGAGCTCGCCGACTGGGCCGCCCGCGCCCGCGCGGCCGGACTGGAGCGGGACGACGTGACGGCGCTCTTCACCTCCGTACTCGAACAGCTCTACGAGGGGGACCACTCATGACCAGCGCCTTGGAGGCCCACGGCCTCACCAAACGGTACGGACGGCGGCAACCCGCCCTGCACGACTGCGCCTTCCGGCTCCCCGCCGGCCGCATCTGCGCGCTCGTCGGCCCCAACGGCGCCGGCAAGTCCACGCTCCTCGCCCTGGCCGCCGGCCTGACACGGCCGACCGCCGGCACGGTCCGGATCCTCGGCACCGACCCGGCGTCCGCCCGCGAGCGCGTGGCGTACGTCGCCCAGGACAAGCCGCTGTACCCGCAGCTCACGATCGCCGACACCCTCCGCATGGGCCACGAACTCAACCCCGGCCGCTGGGACGCCGACACGGCCGACCGCGTCGTCGCCCCGCTCGACCGCGGGGCCCGCATCCGTACCCTCTCCGGTGGCCAGCGCACCCGCGTCGCACTCGCCCTCGCGCTCGGCAAGCGCCCCGAACTGCTCCTGCTCGACGAGCCGATGGCCGACCTCGACCCGCTCGCCCGCCACCAGCTGATGGGCATCCTCATGGCGGACGCGGCCGAGCGCGGCACGACCGTCGTGATGTCGTCGCACATCCTCGGCGAGCTGGAGGGCGCCTGCGACTACCTGCTGTTCGTCAACGGCGGCCGGGTCCGCCTCGGCGGCGGCATCGACGACATCCTGGCCGCCCACACCCTGGTCACCGGCCCCGTCGGCGACCTCGCCCCGCACACGGTCGTGGAGTCCCGCGTCACGGGCCGCCAGCTCACCGCGCTCGTCCGCCACGACGGCCCGGTCGACACCACGTCCTGGCAGACCACCGAACCGTCCCTGGAGGACCTGTTGCTCGCCCACCTCCGCTCCCCCGAGGCCCCGGCCCTCCTCACCCCGAGCGCCTCCCCGGCCGTGGACGGGAAGGTGGCGGCGTGAGCGCCCTCGCCCCGCGGGGGCTGACCTGGACGGTGCTACGGGTGCACCGGAGGGCGCTGCTGATATCCGGCGCCTTCCTCGCGCTCGCCGCCGTCGCCCTGGTGTGGCTGCGCACGGAAGGTCAGGAGGCCGCGGCGTCACCCACGTCGTGCGCCACACCCGCCAAGCCCGGGGTACCGCTCTGCGACGCCGCGTTCTTCCGGGCGCCGCTTTCCGACTTCGCCGGAGACATGAGTCTCGCCGCCACCGTCATCGCCTGGCTCCCGCTGGCCGTCGCCCTCTACGCCGGCGCCGTGCTGTTCGGCGGGGAGATGGAACGCGGCACGGCCCGCCTCGCCTGGACCCAGTCCGTGACGCCCGGCCGCTGGTTCGCCACCAAGCTCGTGCTCCCCGCCGTGGTGATCACCGCCGGATTCTCGATCCTCTCGCTGCTGTACCGCTGGGCCCGCGGCTCCGCCCCCCGAAGGCTGTCCGACCGGTGGCACTACACGGACGTCTTCGTCGCGATGGGCCCCGCGGTCCTCGCGTACGGCCTGCTCGCCCTGGCCGTCGGCGCGCTCGCGGGCCTGCTGGTGCGGCGAGCGCTGCCCGCCGGGGGCATCACGCTCGCCGTCACCGGCCTGGTGATGATCCTGTGCGAACGGTGGCGGTCCGGCTTCTGGACCCCCGTGGAGCAGGTGTGGAAGAAGTCCCGCGGCGAGCTGGGCAGCGGCGCCTGGCAGCTCGACATGGGCCTGATCACGCCCTCCGGTCAACGCATCCACGACTGCCTCCAGCCGGGCTCCCTGGCGCCGCCGGGGTGCCGGGAGGCGCGCTCGGCGAAACAGTGGTACGCCGTCCACCACCCGAGCGACCACTTCTGGCCACTCCAGCTCGTCGAGACCGGCATCGTCCTCGCCCTCGCGGCCGTCGCCACGGTCATCGCCTTCAGAGTGCTGCGCCGCCACCACGCGTGATCACGGCCCGGGGGGGGGGGGGGGGGGGGGGGGGGGGGGGGGGGGGGGGGGGGGGGGGGGGGGGGGGGGGGGGGGGGGGGGGGGGGGGAGGGGGGGGGGGGGGG